>JAQTNV010000011.1:0-73317 GCA_028713675.1 bacterium | reverse complement strand
CCGCCCGGTCGTGCTCGACGTACCAGCGGGTGGGGCTGGCCTCGATCAGGATCCCGGGCAGCCAGAATTTTTCGCTCTCGATCCGGCCCAGGACCGGGAAGGGAAGATCGGGATGGATCAGGATGGGGACGAAGGGAGGACTGCTGTCAATTTCCTCCCGGATGTTTTCCAGGGTTTCCGGGTCGAGCTCGAGCAGGCGGGAAATGGTCGAGAGGGTTTTTTCCGGGTCGGGGGTGTCCTCCGGGACCAGGTAGAGCCGGTAGGCGGGGCGGTTGTCGGCGATGATCTGGCCGGACCGGTCCAGGATGGTGCCCCGGGGGGCCGGCAGGACCCGGGTGCGGATCCGGTTCTTCTCGGAAAGGTCCCGCAGGGTAGGACAGTGGTAAACCTGCAGATACCAGAACTTGAACAGGAGCACGAGGAAAAGCGCTCCCACCAAGATGGCGGCAATCCGGAAATGGGGGCCGAAACTCTCTCCCCCCTCGGAATGGATTACAGTTGAGGGGCCGATTCCCTTCCCCTCCGATTATCGGCCAGGTACAAGAGCTTCAGGACCGGCAGGCCGACAACCAAGTTGCCCACGGTGCGGAGCACGAGGGCGGAAAACAGGCCCGCGGGCAGTTTAGCTCCGGGATTCAGGAGCCAGGGCCAGAACCAGAAAAAGAGGATTTCCCCCACGCTGAAAACCGCGATGGCCACGGCCCAGAAAGGCGGGTGGCGGGGATCAACCCGGCGGGAAACCCAGCTCACCCCGAAAAAGAGCAGGAGGGCGAGCAGCGAGTTCAGGCCGAAGAAGGAGGAAGAGACCAGGTCGAGGACATAGCCGAGAAAGAAAACCAGAATGGCCCCGCCCAGGGTTCCGAATTCGATGCCGAGGTAAAGGACCAGGAAGAAAAGCAGGTCGGGACGGGCTTCCCCCAGGGGCAGGAAGGCGAAGAGGGAAACCTGGAGAACGATGAACAGCCACCCCCAGCCCAGATAAAGCAGAATCGACCTCATTTCGGCTCCTCCATGAAAATGACCAGGACTTCCTCCAGGCGGGAAAAGTCCACGCTGGGCTCGGCCCAGATATCCTGAAACAGTCCGAAGTTTTTCCGGCGGACATCCAGGACTTGTCCGACCCGGATGCCCTTGGGATAAATGCCCTCCATCCCGGAGGTCAGGGCCAGGTCTCCGACTCCGACATCCTCGAGGCGCGAAAAGTAGCGGATCTCAAGCTTGCCGTCCCCGGTTCCCCGGGCGATGCCCTGGGACCGGTTTTTTTCCATTAAAATGGGCACGGCGGAATTGCGGTCGGTGAGCAGAATGACCTTGGACTCCTGGAAGCCCACCTCGGAAATCCGGCCCACCAGGCCCTGGCTGGTGGCGACCGGGAGCCCGGGACGGAGCCCGGCCCGCTGCCCCTGGTTCAGGGTCAGGGAAAAATAGCCGCCGTTCTGGCTCCGGCCGATCACCTGGGCCGGGACGGCCGTGTAAGTGTTGGCCTGGCTGTATTGCATCAGGGTCTTCAGGCGGACGTTTTCCGCCTGGGTTTCCCGGCATCGAAATCTGGACTCTTCCAGTTTTTGGAGGTTTTGCTTCAGCTTCTGGTTCTCGGCCTCGACCCCCACCAGGAGGAAATAGCTGCGGCCGATTCCGGCCAGGCCTTCCAGGGTGTAGGTGATGGTGCGCCCGGGGTAATAAACCAGGGCGAGGAGAACCTTAGCCAGGGGTCCGGGGGAAACCCGCGGGGATTCCCCGGCGCTGAACAGGCTGAAGGCCCAGGCCAGGAGAACGATGCCCCCGAACAGCTTGCGACGTTCCTTGATGAAGTCCCATATTTTCCACATCTACTTGATGGCGACTAGTTTCAGAAGGTCGATTTCATCCAGAACCTTGCCGGAGCCGAGGACCACCGCGCACATGGGATCGTCCGCGATGATCACCGGGAGACCGGTCTCCTCCCGGATCAGAATGTCCAGGCTGCGCAAAAGCGAGCCGCCGCCGGAGAGGACGATGCCCTTGTCGGCGATGTCCGCGGCCAGTTCGGGGGGGGTGCGTTCCAGGGTCATTTTTACCGCCTCGACGATGGCCGCCACCGGTTCGGCCAGGGCCTCCCGGATCTCGTCTTCGTGAATCTCGACCGACTTGGGGATCCCGACCACCAGGTCCCGACCCCGCACCTCCATGGTCCGGTTTTCCCCGGTCGGGTAGGCGTTGCCGATCTGGATCTTGATTCTTTCGGCGGAGGATTCGCCGATCAGGAGATTATATTTGCGCTTGATGTACTGGAGGATGGCCTCGTCCATTTTGTCCCCGGCGATCCGGATGGACCGCGAGTAGACAATCCCGGCCAGGGAGATGACCGCCACTTCGGTGGTGCCCCCGCCGATATCGACGATCATGTTGCCGGTGGGCTCGGTGACCGGAAGCCCGGCCCCGATAGCCGCCGCCATCGGTTCCTCGATCAAATAAACCTCGCGGGCCCCGGCGGACTCCGCCGATTCCCGCACCGCCCGCTTTTCCACCTCGGTGACCCCGAAGGGGACGCAGATAATGATCCGGGGGCGGAGCAGGGTTTTGCGCTTGTGGGCCTTGCGGATGAAATAGCGGAGCATGGCTTCGGTGATTTCAAAATCGGCGATTACCCCGTCGCGCATCGGCCGGATGGCCACGATGGATCCCGGGGTCCGGCCCAGCATCTTCTTGGCTTCCTCGCCGACGGCGAGCACCCGGCGGGAACCCCGGGCGTCCTTGTGGACGGCCACCACTGATGGCTCATTGGCGACGATTCCCTTCCCTTTCAGAAAGACCAGGGTGTTGGCCGTCCCCAAGTCGATGGAGAGGTCGTTGGAGAAGTAACCGATCACTGAGTCCAGAATCATCTAGGCTCCTTTCTCGTCGGAGAAATCATGCAGAATCCCGGGTTTCGGGAAGGAAATTTTACGATTCAATTTTTATTAATTCAAACCCTTGAAATCCCTAGCTATTATCGGCATTTGCACCAATCCCTGTCAAGAAATCAATCAAAGCCCGTTCTTTTTTGAGGGACGGGCAGCAGAGAGCAAAGGGCAAAGCGCATAGGGCATAGAGCAGAAAGCTAAAAGGTAAGAGCAATAGAACGCTGGGAAGCGAGGACGGTTTTTCTTGGTTTAAAAGAAGCCCGGGGGGTTGGTTCTTCCTTCGACCCCGATGGGGTCCTCAGGACGAGAACCCCAGAGGGGCGCGACACAAAACAACGTGAGACGTAAGACGTGAGAAGTAAGAAGGTTATTTTGTTTGATTAATTTATTTATTTATTTTTCCCTTCGTCTACCGTCTAACTTCTAACGTCTAACCTTTTTGAGAAGAGCGAAACCAACCCCCCAAAAAAGAAAAAGCGAGGGCAAAGGAAAGATTCTTCCCCCGCCAGAGGCGGCCGCAGAATGACAGACGATAACGGGCGTCGGCGGTCGTGATACTCAAGAAGGATACAGCCTTGAGAAGAGCTCCCGCATTTCGCGGAGCGAAGGCTGCCCCGGGGCGGTGGGCTTGCGGTAATAAGCATAGGTCAGGCGCGAGCCGAAAAGCGGGGCCAGAGCCCGGTAGAGCCGGGCCCATTTTCCCATCACGGCGGTGATGAGCGGGAAAGTCCGCTCCCGGGTGAAAAAAAGAAGCTCGATCATCTCGGCGGGATTCCGGGCGAGGACCGCGATTTTCAGGATGTTTCCCGGCAGGCGCCGGAAGCGGCGGACCAACAGGCTGAGCTCGGCCGGCGACAGGGCCCGGAGGTAGTCATGATGGGAAAGGATCACCGTCCGGCCCCGAACCCGGGCCGCGCGGGCCACCCGGCCGGCCAGGGCCGACTCGAGTTCCAGGTCGACCCCATCCACGAAAGGAAGGAGGGAAAGAAAAAGTTTTTCCCGCCGGGTTTCCGGCCCGGGCCAGGGATGAGCGATGTCCCTCCGGATGGTGGCGATCAGGGGCAGGCGGGCCGCGGCCCGGATCTTCCTGACCGCGTCCTGAAGGTATTTTTCATCCTGGCGGGGAAAAAGATCTAATCTGAGTTCCAGAATATCGGCTCCCTGTCCCCGCAGGCGGAGAAGGGAATGCGCCGACAGGGGCTCGACGAGGGGAACCGCGATCCGGGGAGGCAGGGCGGCAAGCCCCACCGATCCGATCCGGATCGGTTTCATTTCATCTGCCGGGAAATGAACTGGGAGATCTTTCTGTCTTTTTCTTCGGAGAAATCCCGGAATTCGAGTCCCATCCCGGTGATGATCCGACCCTCGCGTTCTTCCCGCTCCTCGCGGACGACCGCCGCCTTGATTTTAAAACGGCCGGACTTGCCGTCCTCAGGCAGATCAAACTCGAGCTCCAGTTCCACCCCGATGGGAACCGGTTTTTCCGTGATCAGGAAGATTCCCTTGCTGGAGATGTCCCGCGAGTAATTCACCCGGTCGATCCCCATGTAGCGGTATTTAACTTCCAGGCCGATGGGAACCCGCTCTTCCTCCCGCTCCTTGATCGAGATGAATTTCTTGATTTCGTTGAGCAGGCCGCGCTCGTTGATCGGCTTCTGGACGAAGTCGTCGGCCCCGGCTTTCAGGCTTTCATCGCGCTTGTTGGTGGAGGTGACGATGATTACCGGGATCTTTTTCAATTCCGGGTCGGCTTTCAGGATCCGGGTGGTTTCAATTCCACCCATCTCCGGCATGACCAGGTCGAGGAGAATGATGTCGGGTTTTTCCTGCTTGGCGAGTTTCAGGGCCTCGGCTCCGGTGGAAGCGGTGAAGATCCGGCAGTCCGCCCTTTTTAAAAAGGATATTTCCAAGTCTAAAAAATTCCGGATGTCATCAACCAAAAGGATCTTAGTCATCCTTACCCTCCTTGTTGAAAAGCGTAGATAAATAATTTATATCAAAAAAAAATGGATTGCAACGTCAAATGAAATTCCCGGAGAAAAAGTGGGGAAAACGGAAGAAAAGTGGAGACTAGCAACCTTTACCCGCGGCCTTTTTTTCTTTTTGGGGGGAGGTCCCGCTCTTCAATAAAAAGCGTTCGTAGTGTTCATAGAGTTCGTAGTGTCAAAAGAAGATTGATTAATTAGACCCAATAGACACGATGGACACAATGGACTCGATGGACGCCGTAGTCCAACACCCATCACCTCTGACCCAAAGCCTGTATTTATTGCGAGAGTTCGAGGCGGTAGAAGATAGTGGGATATTTGTCCTGGTTAATCTCCGGGTGCCAGAGATCCACGAGGTAAACGGGGGAGCCGGGGTTGGGATTGTCGGCGGTGGGATCGGGGGTTTTCAGGAAACGCCCGAACCCCTTGCGGAGGCGGGCGATCAGTCCGGTCTGGGCCTCGTCCCGGAAGAAAAAAGCGGTCAGGTAGACCATCTCCACCGTGACCGGGCCGACGTTGGTGATCTTGGCCTGGATATGATAACGGCCGTACACGTCGGTCTGGATGCCGGCATCGTCCAGCTTGAGCTCCGGCACGGGGATGGGTTCGTTGCCGGCCGCGGTTCCCTGGAGCAGGGTTTCGAAAAAGACCGCCGGGAAGCCGGCGGTCCCGGGCAGGAGCCTGATTGCGGGGGACCAGATGTCGAAGGTGCGAAAACCTTCCTGCCCCGGGATCGGCGGCAGGGATTGGGACCCGCTGGAAATGGGAATCTGGTGATCAGGGTCGGAAAACAAATCGGCGGTTACGACCACCCCGTCCGCGTTCTCGGGAGAGAAGTTCTTGACCTTGCCGGTGACGTGGAAGCGATAATCCGAATCGGTGAAGGTAAAAAGATCGGTCAGGGAAAGACAGGGGCCGGAAGCGGGGACGGATTTTTCCTCCGCGCCGCAGGCCCAGAAGGAAATCGTCATCAAGAGGATCGGGGCCGCGGCCCGGACCAGGGAAAATCGGATATTTTTAATTGCGGGTGACAAATTCAAAGCCCTCAGGATGCGTTGATAGGTTGGGCTGCTTCCGCCTTTGGCGGAATCCCGCCAGGGGCGGTGATCGTCAGTTCGTTGGTAACGGGCGGCGTTCAGCGTTTTTAATCCGCAACCGGATGACCCAACCGAAACGAGCTGCGCAACCGCAACCGGTCAACTCCACCAAGGATTAATTATATATGACGGGTGAATCTTAAATCTAGGGAAAGACAACCGGCAGGCGGAGGCCGGTGGTTTCGGGAAGCCCGAAGATGATGTTCAGGTTCTGCACCGCCTGGCCGGCCGCGCCCTTGATCAGGTTGTCGAGGGCGGAAACCAGGACGGTTTTTCCCGTCCGGGGGTCATGCTTGATGCCGATTTCCACCACGTTGGAGCCGACCACGTTCCGGGTGTTCGGGAGCAGACCGGGGGGAAGAACCCGGACAAAGGGTTCCTTCTGATAATCCTCCTGGAGAAACTGGTAAATATCCTGGTCGCTGACCGTCCGGGTAGTCTGGAAATAAATGGTGGAGAGAATACCCCGGGGAATGGGCATCAGATGGGGAACGAAGAGGACCTTGACCGGGGCGGGGCTGAAACAGCTCAGATAGGTCTCGATTTCCGGGGCGTGGCGGTGGGTGCCCACGGCGTAGGCTTTCAGCCCTCCGGTCACCTCGCAGAAGAGCAGCTCGGGGTTGGGGGTGCGGCCCGCCCCGGAAGTGCCGGAAAGGGAATTGGCGATGACGGAATCGGCCTGGATCAGGCCCCGGCGCGCCAGGGGAATCAGGGGGAGCAGGACGGAAGTCGGGTAACAGCCGGGATTGGCCACCAGCCGGGCCGGGCGGATTTTCTCCCGGAAAATCTCGGGGAGACCGTAAGCCGCCTGGGCCAGGAGCCCGGGGGCGGTGTGGTTCTGATACCAGGTGGCGTAAACCTGCGGGTCGGCGAAGCGGAAATCGGCGGAGAGGTCAATGACCTTCAGGCCGGCCTCGATCAGCGGGGGCACGACCTCCAGGGATTTCCCGTGGGGGAGGCCGCAAAAAACCGCCTGGGCTTCCCGGGTCACGTCCGCCAGGGAAAAGGGCCGGAGCGGGAGGTCGACCTGCCCGCGCAGATGCGGGAAAAGCTCGGAGATGGGCTTGCCCAGGAAACGGGCTTCGAAAAGCCCGGTGATCTTGGCCTGGGGATGGAAAGCCAGAAGGCGACAGAGCTCGACCCCGGTGTAACCCGCGGCCCCGATAATGGCAACGTCCATGGGATTTTTTTTAGAGCCGGCCTAGCGCTTGGTCCACTGGAAGCTCTTGCGAGCCTTGGGCTTGCCGTACTTCTTCCGTTCCACCACCCGGGAGTCCCGGGTCAGGAAACCGTTTTTCTTCAGGGTCGCCCGGTATTCCGGCTTGACCGTGAGCAATGCCCGTGAGATGCCGTGGCGGATCGCCCCGGCTTGTCCGGAAAGACCGCCCCCGTGCACGTTGACCCGGATGTCGAAATTCGCCTGGGTCCCGGTGAGCTCCAGGGGCTGGCGGATGACCATCCGGAGAACGCCTCTCCCGAAATAGTCATCGATTTTCCGTTTATTGACAGTGATTTCTCCGGTGCCGGGGAACATCGAGACCCGGGCGACCGAGGTTTTGCGCTTGCCCGTGGCGTAGAAACGATCGGGGGTTTCCATCTTAATGCAACTCCAGGGGTTCGGGTTTCTGGGCCTCGTGCGGATGATCCGGGCCCGGATAAATCTTTACCTTGGTGAACATCTTGCGGCCGAGGGGCGTGTTGGGGAGCATCCGTTTCACCGCCAGCTCCAGGATCCGCTCGGGAAACTTGGCCAACATCTTTTCCG
Organism: bacterium; assembly: GCA_028713675.1. GTDB lineage: Bacteria > Desulfobacterota > JAPLJL01 > JAPLJL01 > JAPLJL01 > JAPLJL01. Next base: position 65,585 of record JAQTNV010000011.1, on the reverse strand, counting down.
GGGTGGTCGAGCGCAATCCGCCCGGCCAGAGGGTGTTGCGGTAGTAGACCTTATCGGTAAGCTTTTTCCCGGTCAGCTTGATCTTGGCGGCGTTGATCACGACCACGAAATCGCCGGTGTCGAGGTGAGGGGTGTAGCTCGTCTTGGTCTTCCCCCGGATGATCGCGGCGATCCGGCTGGCCAGACGCCCCAGGACTTTTCCCTCGGCGTCCACCAGGTACCATTTCTTGTCCAGCTCTTCAGTCTTTGGTATCCACGTCTTCATAATCAAACCAGTATAATCACCCACCTGAAAAAGTGTCAAGTATTCAAGGGGGATCAGTTTTTAAAGGTTTTGGGAATATATTTGCTGATCGAGACCACCTTCTCGGTCGGGATCTCAACCCAGCTGTTTTCGGTGCGGAGCATTACCGCGGAATCGGAAGCCTCAATCAGGATGCCGCGGTAGACCACGTCATTCTGGGACCGGACCTCCACCATCTGGTTCTGCAGGTCAGATAAAGGATGTCGCATATCAAAAGCGGGTGAAAGGTGAAAGGTGAAAGATGCAAGGTGAAAAATGATAATTAAAAAGGCAAACAGACCGAATTTTTATTTTTACGCTTTTCATCTTATTTCTTACGCCTTACCGTTCACCTTTGACCTTTGAGCTCTATGCCCTCTGCTCTTTGCTTCTGGCCCGGATCGGGAAATCCTTTCCGTTTATCCGCAAATGAAAGCCATACTCATCATTATAATCAATTTGCTGGGCCAGCTGGTAGTAAGCCTTGCGGAGGAAGCGGGCCGCGTGGACTTTCTGCTTGACCCGGCAATAAAGCACCTCGTTTTCCCCGACCTCGAGACTGTCCAGGGCCAGCGGCTCCTCCGTTTCGTCATTCAGGGTGACGGTCACACCGCCGGAGCCGAAATCAACCTGGCGGACCTGGTAGGGGGTGTCCTCGATCTCCACCGGGCAGTTTTCCTTCCCGATGGAGAGCTCGTAACTCCCGTCCGGGCATTTCCGGAGACTCCGGCTGAAAAGCTCACAGGTCCGGGAATGGGTGATCTCCTCCCCGTCGCAGAACCAGTTGCCCTCACGGTCAAGGAAGATCTTGGGGATCATGGGAATTGACGATTGACGATTGTGGATTGAAGAATGAAACAAAGGATCCATTTAGATATATTAATTTTCCAAGGTTCATTTTAATTGACAAAATACAAAAAATTAACAAAAGGGGTTTTTCCTTCAATCGTCATTCGTCAATCGTCAATCTGCAATTGTTTTCAGGGATTGGGGGATTCCTTTACCTTGATCAGCTGGTAAGCCCGCTGGCCGAGACCGATTTTTTCCGCCCATTCGAGCTGGAGTTCGTAGGGAACCCGGGGATGGAGTCCCCGGAATTTATCCCCCCCGGATTCCCGCCCGGATTTGAGACCGGAGCCGGGCAGGGCTTCCGCCCGGTTGACCAGGTCGATCGAGGCCTGGTCAATCGCGACCGGATCGGTCGAGGCCAGGACGCCCAGGTCCGACACGATCGGGGGCTCGCTGAAAGGGAAGCAATCACAGTTGGGGGTAATATTGATCAGGAAATTCAGGCAGAAAAGCTTGCCGCCCTTGTTCAGGGCCACGCCCCGGGCCACCTCCGCGAGCCTCTTCTGGGATTCCGACGGGGAGTCGGCCGCCCAGTTGATTTCGACCGCCCCATGCGGGCAGGCGGAGATGCATTCGGCGCAGCCGACACAGCGGGCGGCGTCGATCTGGGCCTTTTTCTTCCGCACCGAGATCGCCTGGTAGCCGCACCATTTCAGACAGGTTCCGCACCCGACGCAGGCGGAGGAAAACACGCTGGGCGCGATGGTGGCATGGATGAAAAGCTTGCCTGCCCGGTTGGTGCAGCCCATCCCCAGGTTCTTGAGACTGCCCCCGAAGCCGAAGGCCTCATGGCCCTTGAAGTGGGTGGCCAGGACCAGGGCGTCGGCGGAGTAGATCTCCGGGGCGACGGTGACTTCCCGGTTCCGGACGGGGGGAGGGAGGCTGACCTTGATCCCGGCGTTCCCGCGCAGGCCATCGGCGATCACCAGGGGGGCGCCGGCGGCGCTGAAGTCGAAGCCGTGACGGAGGGCGGTGACCAGGTGCTGGGCCGAGTTGGTCCGCGCCCCCACGTACAGGGTATTGGTATCGGTGAGAAAAGGCCGGGCTTTCCGGGCGACCAGGAAATCCGCGATCCGGCGGACGAACTCGGGGCGGAGGAAGGTCTGGTTGCCCGGTTCGCCGAAATGAACCTTGACCGCGACCAGGTCCTTCTCAGCGATGGTCCGGGAGAGATCTGATTGCTCGAGGAGGGGGGTCAAGCTTTTTACCAGACCCCGGGATGAGTTAGAATAGGCGGGAAGAAAATAGACCGGAATTTTATTCATTGAACGCCAGAATTATTTTGAGCCGTTATTAATATAACTGATCCGGGGGAGTTTTTTAAAGATGCACCCAGATCCGGGAAAAAGGAGGACGGGATAATGCAAGGAGTCGGAATTCTCGGCGCGCAGTGGGGCGACGAAGGCAAGGGCCGGGTGGTGGACTTCCTGACCGAGAAGGCCCCCGTGGTGGTGCGCTACCAGGGCGGGAACAACGCGGGACACACCTGCGTGATCGGGAACCAGAAGATTGTTCTCCACCTCGTCCCCTCCGGAATTCTCCGCCCGGGGCGGCTCTGCCTGATCGGGAACGGGGTGGTGGTTAATCCCCAGGTCCTGGTGGAGGAGATCGCCCGCCTGAAGAGCTCCGGCTTTCTGGAAAACGAAGACCGGATCCGCCTCAGCGACCGGGCCCACCTGATCATGCCCTACCACCAGCGGATCGACGTGCTCCGGGAGGAGCGCCGGGGGGCGGCGAAAATCGGGACCACCGGCCGAGGCATCGGCCCCGCCTACGAGGACAAGGCCCGGCGGTCCGGGCTCCGGGTGGGGGACCTGCTCGATCCAGAGGAATTCAAAAAGAAGCTCGCCGTCAACCTGGAGGAAAACAACGCCTACATTGAAAAAGTCCTGGGGGGAAAAGGCTTCACCCTGGGTGAGATCCTCGAGCCCTTCCTGGATTTCGGGAGCAAAATCCGGGGCCTGATCGCGGACACCTCCCGGATCCTGGACCAGGAAATCAAGAAAGGCAGCCGGATCCTTTTCGAAGGCGCCCAGGGGAGCATGCTCGACCTCGATCACGGAACCTATCCGTTCGTCACCTCGTCGGTGACCACCTCCGGGGGCATCTTTTCCGGGTCGGGCCTGGGCTACGGCCGGCTCTCCCTCCTGATGGTGGGGGTGACCAAGGCCTACACCACCCGGGTCGGTGCCGGCCCCTTTCCCACCGAGCTTTTCGATAAGACCGGAGACCGGCTGGTGGAGGCGGGCGGGGAATTCGGCGCCACCACCGGGCGGCGGCGGCGGACGGGCTGGCTGGACCTGGTGGCCCTGAACTACGCCAGCCGGCTCAACGGCCTGGGCGGGCTGGCCCTGACCAAGATCGACGTCCTCTCCGGGCTCGACCCGATCCGCCTGGCGGTGGCTTACCGTTACAAAGGGGAACGGTTGACCGAGTTCCCGGCCGACCTGAAAATCCTTTCCGAGTGCCAGCCGGAGTACGAGGATCTCCCGGGCTGGCGGGAGGACCTGGGCGCGGTGCGCCGGATTTCCGACCTTCCTCCGGCGGTGCGGCGCTATCTCGCGCGGGTGGAGGAATTGACCGGGATCCCGGTCCTTATCCTTTCCCTGGGAGCGGAGCGCGGGCAGACCGTCGTGATCCGGGATCCGTTCGAAGTCTGATGGAAAACGGAGGCCGATCCCGGGACCGGGCGCAGGAACCGGGGTTTTTCCCCGCGGCTTTCCGGGCCCTGCCGGAGGGGATCAGGCTTCCGGAAAATCCCGGGGTGATCCGCCTGCCCGGGGACGCCTCCAACCGGAGTTACTACCGGGTTTCCGGGGCGGGGGCGAAATCCCTGATCCTGATGGTGCTGGCCGACGCCGATCCCCACCGCCAGCCGGCGGAAGAGATCACCGCCGGGGAAAAACCCCGCGACGAAATTCCCTTTCTCAATCTCCAGCGCTACCTGGAAAAACTGGGACTGCCGGTCCCCCGGGTTGTTTATCACGATCTCAAACGGGGGATTATTTACCTCGAGGACCTGGGCGACACCCTGCTCTACGACCTGGCCCTCCCGGCCGGCCCGCGGGCGGAACTGAGTTTGTATCACCAGGCGCTGGAACTCCTGGTCGAGCTCCAGCTTAGGGCCGAGCGGCGGCCCGACCCGGATTGCCTGGCCTTTCACCGCCGGTTCGACGCCGGACTTTTCGAATGGGAGTTTCAGCACTTCCGGGAGGAGCTCCTGCCCTCCGGGCTTCCCGAGGCCCCCGAACTCGAGCGGGGGTTCCGGAAACTCGCCCGGGAACTCGCGGAGGAACGGGGGTATTTCTGCCACCGGGATTATCACAGCCGGAACCTCCTGGTCCAGGACGGCGGGATCAAGATCATCGATTTCCAGGACGCTCTCCTGGCCCTCCGCCAGTATGACCTGGCCTCGCTTCTCTTTGACGCGTACGTGGATTTTACCCCCGACCTGGTCGAAGAACTTCTCGATTACTATCTTTCCGCCTGGGAAAAGGCGGGGGGGAAACCGGACGGGCGTGAACCCTTCCGCCGGATGTTTTACCTGGCCGGGGTCCAGCGGGGTCTGAAGGCGGCCGGCCGGTTCGCCTATATCAAGCGGGTAAAAGACAACCCGAAGTTTCTCCCCTTCATCCCGGGCGTCCTCCGGAGGATCCGTCCCCGCTTCGCCCTTTTCCCGGAACTCGCGGGCCTGGAGAAAATCATCGACAGGGAATTGAAAATTGATAAGTAGGCAGTAAGCAGGTGGAATCAGGTGATAGGCATTGGGTCATAGGTCATGGGTTTTATGAAAGCCCGGGGGTAAGGTTCTTCCTTCGACCCCGATGGGGTCCTCAGGACGAGAACCCCAGAGGGGCGCGACACGAACTCTTCGGAAATCAGGCCACGATGAACTCGACGATAAATTATTTTTCGGTACTGGCTAGACCCTGCGGGTCAGCCTGCCTAATTTGCGGTACGGTACCTATTGTGAGGTTTACCCTGAGCTCTGTCGAAGGGGGAGCGTCCATTCTTCGCAGCAGTGCTGCTCATCAGGATAAAAAACCTTCCCCCCAAAAAAAAGAAAAAGACTATGGTGAGATCCTTCGCTGGATCTCAGTATGACGACCAAAATTGCAATCACCGCCATCACACATGATCCATTAACCCGTCACCAGGAAGTATGCTGCGATTATGAAAGCCATGATTTTCGCCGCCGGGAAGGGAACCCGGCTCGAGCCGTTCAGCCGGACCCTGCCCAAGGCCCTCCTGCCCCTCCGGGGCCGGCGGGCGATCGACTGGACCCTCCTCCGGCTCCGGGAAGCCGGGGTGGACGAAGTGATTATCAATCTCCATCACCGGGGGGAAAAAATCCGCGCCTATCTCGGGGACGGCGGCACCCGGGGCCTCCGGATCAGCTACTCCCCCGAAACGGAACTCCTGGGCACGGGGGGAGGATTGAAGCGGGTGGAGGGATTTTTCCGGGAAGGGACTTTTCTCACCGTCAATTCCGACGTGTATTTTGAACTGCCGCTGGCGCGGCTGGTGCAGAACCACCGGGAACGGAAGGCGGAAGTGACCCTGGTGCTGAAGGCCGGGATGGACACTTTCCTCTACGGGGGGATTTACCTCGACCCGGACGGGCGGATCCTGCCTCCCGACCGGGGGAAGACGGGGGGCGGAAAACCCCACCTTTTCACCGGGATCTCCATCCTCGAACCCGCGGTTTTCCCCTGGCTTGACCCGCAACCGTCGTCGGTGATCCCGGCTTTTCTGCGGATGGCCGCCGCGGGCCGGCCGGTGTTCGGGGAGGTCGCCGCGGGGAGATGGGAGGACCTGGGGACCGTGGCCAATTATCTCTCCGCCAGCAGCATTCCTTGACTTATCCCGCCAGTCTGGAAAAATTTATAGGGTTACGAACATGAACAAGGAACGATTTTTGCTAAATATAATCCCGGCCCTGCTGGGAATTTTCCTGGCCGGCGCCGCTTCCGCCCAGAATCCCTCCGGAGTAAATACCTCCGGGACGAGTCCCGCGGGGATCAGCCGGTTTCTCGGGAAGAGCGACAAGCCGGTGCGGATCCAGTCCGAACGGCTGGAGGCGGACAACCAGGCGGGGGTCCTGATTTTCACCGGCTCGGTGGTCCTCCGGCAGGGGGACCTGACCCTCTCGACCGACCGGGTGGAAGCCTATTTCAACCCCCAGAACCGGGAGGTCACCCGGATCACGGCGACCGGGAACGTCAAGATGAGCCAGGGGGACCGGATCGCCGTGGGGGACAAGGCGGAATACGATGTGCCGGGAGAAATGATGGTGCTCACCGGGTCTCCCCGCCTCATCCAGGGGGAAGACCAGGTGGAGGGGGAACGCATCCGGGTGGACCTGGCCAAGAACCGTTACGAGGTGGACTCCGCCCGGGCCCGGGTGGGCAGCCAGCGCCTGAAGCAGATGAAGGAAAAAAAATCCCCGGCGAAGGGGAAAGAAAAAGAGGTCAAGCCCTGATGACGGAAACAGCCAGCCCCGCGTCCGCGGCCGCCGACGGCAACCTGCGGGCGGAGGATCTGCATAAATCCTACCGCCGCCGCGAGGTGGTCAGGGGGGTTTCGCTCTCCCTCTCGCCGGGAGAGGTGGTGGGATTCCTGGGGCCCAACGGCGCCGGCAAGACCACGACCTTTTACATGGTGATGGGCCTGGTGCATCCCGAGCGGGGCCGGGTCTGGTTCCGGGAGCAGGACATCACCCGGAAACCGGTGGCGGAACGGGCCCGGATGGGCATCAGCTTCCTGGCCCAGGAACCCTCGATTTTCCGCCGGCTGTCGGTGGAGGACAACCTCCGGGCGGTGCTGGAATACCAGGAGATTCCGCCCGCGGAGCGGGAGGAGCGGATCGAAACCCTGCTCCGGGAGCTGGAGGTGGATAAGCTCCGGAAACAGCGGGCCGACACCCTCTCCGGGGGGGAGAGGCGCCGGGTCGAGGTGGCCCGGGCCCTGGCCCTTAATCCCGTTTTTCTCCTCCTCGATGAACCCTTTACCGGGGTCGACCCGATCGCGGTGGCCGAACTGCAGGAAATGATCAAAAAATTGAAAGCCCGGGGGATCGGGGTGCTGATCTCCGATCACAACGTGCGGGAAACCCTCTGGGTCTGCGACCGGGCCTATATCCTGAACGACGGGGTGATCCTGACCGGGGGGACCCCGGCGGAGATCGTGGAGCACCCCCAGGTCCGGGAGGTCTACCTGGGGGAGCGTTTCCGGCTTTAATCCGATGGCGATCGAACTCAAACAGAGCCCCCGGCTCCAGACCCAGCTGGTCATTACCCCCGCCCTGAAGCAGGCGATCGAGCTCCTGCAGGTCTCGCGCCTGGAGCTGATCACCATGGTCAGGAAGGAACTCGAGGAAAACCCGGTCCTGGAAGAGTCCCTGGGCGAAGAAGAAGCGCCCGCGGTCCCCGGGGAGGAAAAGGAACCCCCGACCACCTGCGGCTCGGAAGTGAACTGGGAGGAATACTGGGACGGACATTACCGGGAGGGGGAAGCTTCCCGGAGGACCAAGGAGTATTACACCCCGCTCCCGAACGAGAATTACTCCCGGCCCGAGGGCCTGGCCGAGCACCTCTCCTGGCAGCTGAAGCTTTCCCCCCTGGACCCGGAGCGGTTCGAACTGGGGAATTATCTGATCGGGCTTATCGATGAGGACGGGTATCTCCGGAGCTCCGAGGAGGAAATCGCGGGGGAAACCGGGGCGGAACCGGAACGGGTCCGAGAGATGATCCAGCTCCTGCAGGGGTTCGACCCGCCGGGGGTGGCGGCGCGGAACCTGGAGGAATGCCTGCGGATCCAGCTCCGGGAACGCAAGCTCAAGGACCCCCTGGCCGAGCTGATTCTCCGCCGGTACCTGCCCGAGCTGGAGAACGGGGACAGCGAGAAAATCGCCCGCGAGACCGGGGCCGGCCGCCCGGCGGTCAAGCGGGCCATCCAGTTTCTCTCCGAGCTGGATCCCCGGCCGGGGCGCTCCTTCAACCCGGTCGATCCGGTCTACCTGGTCCCGGACGTTTTCATTTTCAAGATGGACGAACAATCCGGTTACAGCGTGCTCCTGAACGAGGACGGCCTGCCCAAGCTGCGGATCTCGAATTACTGCCAGGGCCTGCTTTCGGGCGGGAGCCTCGGCTCCGGGGACAAGCAGTATTTCCAGGAGCGGATGCGCAAGGCGGTCTGGCTGATCCGGGCGGTGAACCAGAGGCGGCACACGCTTTACCGGGTGGCCGAGGCCCTGGTGAAACTGCAGCCGGATTTCTTTGACCGGGGGCCGGGCTTTTTCCGTCCCCTGGCCCTGAAGGATATCGCGGAGCAGGTGGGGGTCCACGAGTCCACGGTGAGCCGGGCGGTGGCCAACAAGTACGTCCACACCCCCCACGGTCTTTTTGCCTTCAAGACTTTTTTCAACCGCGGGATCGAGGATGAGCACGGGGGGATGGTGGCCTCGGGCAACGTCCGGAAGCAGCTGCGCAAAATCGTGGAGGCCGAGAACCGACGGGAGCCCCTGACCGACCAGGAACTGGCGGATGCCCTCCAGCGGGAGGGGGTCCGGATCTCCCGCCGGACGGTGACCAAGTACCGGAAGGTCCTGAAGATCCCGGCGGCCCAGGAGAGACAGCAGGCCTATTTTCTGAAGGACCGGGACAGGGCGGAGGCCGGGGAAGAAGGCCCGCGCGCGTTCCCGGAACTGCCGCCGGAGGAGCCGGCCGAGCCGGAGGAGACGGAAATCCCGGCAGAGGAGGAGGAACCCTGAGCGATCCGCAACCCCAGCTTTTTATCACGGTCGAAGAGCTTTCCGGCCGCGCCTCCAGCTTTCCCTTCCCGCTGGTCCTCCTGGCCGGGGAGGCGGGTCTCTCCCGGAAGATCACCTCTTCCCTGGTCCAGCGCCCGGGAGTGGCCCTGGCCGGATTCATGGAAAACTTTCACCCCGACCGGATCCAGGTGATCGGCCGGACCGAGATCGATTACCTTTTCTCCCTTCCGGAGGAACAGCAGAAACCGGCCCTGGCGCGGATGCTTTCCCTGGGGGTGCCGGCGGTGATGGTGGCCACCCAGGAGCGGGTGGAATTTCCCCCCGTCTGGAAAGAGCTCTTCGAGCTTGCGGGGGTCCCGGTATTTTTCTGCCAGGGAAAGAGCCGGGAGGTGATCGCGACCCTCTCCGAGTTCCTGGAGGAGCACCTCTCCGAAAAGACCAACCTGCACGGGGTGCTGCTCGAGATCCTCGAACTCGGGGTCCTGGTCATGGGCCGGAGCGGGATCGGCAAGAGCGAAAGCGCCCTGGACCTGGTCAACCGGGGCCACCGCCTGGTGGCCGACGACCTGGTCGAGATCCGCTATTACCACCGCGGGGCCCTGCGGGGGCGGGCGGCGAGCCCGATCAAGTATCACATGGAAATCCGGGGGGTGGGGATCATCAACATCCAGGACCTGTTCGGGGTTTCCGCCATCCGGGAGGAGAAGGAAATCGACCTGATCATCGAACTGGTGGACTGGGAGCCGGAGGGGGACTACGACCGCCTGGGCCTGGACGACAAGTACAAGGAAATCCTGGGGGCGCCGATCCCCTACGTGCGGATCCCGGTCAGCCCGGGACGGAACATCGCCACGATCATCGAGGTGGCGGCGCGCAACCAGCTGTTGAAAAACATGGGGCATTATTCGGCCCGGCGCCTGGACCAGGTTTTGAGCCGGCGCAGCGCCCCGGAGGCGGTCAAGGAGGACCGGAAGCGTGACAAAACCTAACCTGCGGATGGTGATTCTCTCCGGGCTTTCCGGATCGGGAAAGACCTCGGCCATGCATGAGCTCGAGGACCTCGGGTTTTACTGCGTGGACAATCTTCCGATCGCTTTCCTGCCCAAGTTCGTGGAAATGCTTTCCCTCTCCCGGGCGGAGATCACCAAGGTGGCCCTGGTCATCGACATCCGGGCGCGCGAGTCCCTGCCGGATTTTCCCGAGATGTACCGGGCCCTGAAGGCGGAGGTGATTCCCGAGCTGCTTTTCCTGGAATGTGAGGATACCGTCCTGGCCCGGCGGTTTTCCGAGACCCGCCGCCGGCATCCGCTGGCGGAGGGCGCCGATCTCCTGGCCGGAGTGGCCCGCGAAAGGGAGGAACTCCGGCCGATCCGGGAACTCGCGGACAAAATCTGGGACACCACTCTTTATTCAATCCCCCAGTTCCGCCGGGCGGTCCGGGACTATTTTGCCGCCAGCACGGCGGGGGAGCCCTTCGCCGTCAAGCTGCTTTCCTTCGGGTACAAGGCCGGGATTCCCTTCAACGCCGACCTGGTCCTGGACGTGCGTTTCCTGCCCAACCCCTTTTTCGTGGAGGAACTCCGGACCCTGAACGGCACGGACCCGCGGGTCCAGGAATATATATTTTCCCGGCCCGAGGGGGCCGAATTTGTCCGGCTGGTCCGGGATTTCCTGAATTTCCTGCTGCCCTGCTACCAGAAGGAGGGGCGGCCGTTCTGCACCATTGCCTTCGGCTGCACCGGCGGCCAGCACCGCTCGGTGGCGGTGGCCGAGCGGGTCGGGAATTTACTGCGTGAGGGAGGATACCGGGTCAACGTCTCCCACCGGGATTCCGGCTAGGGAGGGGAGGAGAATCATGGTGGGAGTAGTGCTGGTCGGGCATGGGAGCCTGGCGGAAGAAATGATGCGGACCGCGGAATTCATCGCCGGAAAAATGGAAAGGGTGGTGGCGGTCCGGGTCAACCAGGAAGAGCCCCTGGAGGCGCTCCAGAAAAAGATCAAGGAAGCGATCCGGCAGGTCGCGGGAGCGGAAGGGGTGCTGGTGCTGACCGACATGTTCGGGGGGACGCCCTCGAACTTGAGCCTGAGCTTCATGGAGCCGGGGAAGGTGGAGGTGATTTCCGGCATGAACCTGCCGATGGTTTTGAAGCTGATCGGGAACCGGGAGGGAATCAACCTCCAGGCTTACGCCCAGGAAGTCCGGGAAAGCGGACAGCGGAATATTTCCCTGGCCAGCGAGATTCTGGACCGGGGCCAGAAAAAGTGAAAGGAGGCTCTGCTTGGTCACAGCGCAGTACACGATTGCCAACCGCCTGGGCCTGCACGCCCGGGCGGCCGCCCAGATGGTGAAGACCGCGAACCGCTTCACCTCCGAGATCCGGGTCAAGAGCGGTGACCGGGAGGTGAACGGGAAGAGCATCATGGGCATCCTGACCCTGGCCGCGGTCCAGGGGAGCCTGATCGTCCTGACCGTGGAAGGACCCGACGAGAAAGAGGCCATGGCCCTGCTCGGGAGCCTGATCATGGGAAAATTCGGGGAGGAATAAGGTGCCCGGGGAAGAGACGAAGAAAGACCTGGTCCAGCTCAAGGGCCTGGGGGTGAGCGAGGGCGTAGCCGTCGGGCAGATCTATCTCTTGGACCGGGAGCGGGTGGCGGCGCCCCATTCTCGGATCCCGCCCGAGGGAGCCGAGGCCGAACTCGCGCGCTTCAAGAAAGCCCTGACCGCGACCCAGCGTCAGCTCGAACTGATCAAGAAAAGGATCCAGACCGAGGAAAGCCGGGACCTCCAGTACATCATCGACGCCCAGGTCCTGATCCTGAAGGATGCGCTTCTCCTCCAGGGGACCGAGGACGGGATCCGGCAGGGGCTGAACGCGGAGTGGGCCTTGGAACTGGTCCGGGACCGGATCAAAACGGTTTTCGAACACCTGGGGGACGAGTATTTCCGGGAGCGCCGGAGCGACGTCGACTACGCGGTGGAGCGCCTCCTCCGGAGCCTGCTCAAGCGGCGGGCCGAGAGCATCGAGGACGTCAAGGGGAACATGATCGTGGCGGCCCGGGACCTGTCCCCCGCCGACACCGCCCAGATGGTGCACTCCCGGGTGATCGGCTTCATCACCGATATGGGGAGCAAGAGCTCCCACACCGCGATCATGGCCCGCTCGCTGGAAATCCCGGCGGTGGTGGGCCTGAAAAACGTGAGCCAGCTGGTGAAAACCGGGGACATGGTCGCGATCGACGGCTTCAGCGGCGAGGTCGTGATCAACCCGGACGCCGCCACCCGGCAGCGGTTCGCGGAACTGAAGAAGAGCTTCCGCTCCTACCAGACCCAGCTGCCCCGCTACCGGAGGCTGCCGGCGGTGACGCTGGACGGAAACCCGGTCCGGCTCCTGGCCAACATCGAGCTCCTGGAGGAACTGGGGGCGGTCAAGCGCTACGGGGCCGAGGGCGTCGGGCTCTACCGGACCGAGTTTCTCTTCATGAACCGGAAGGACCTGCCCACCGAGGAGGAGCATTACCAGAATTACCGGAAGGTGGCGGAAGCGGTTTTCCCCCGGCCGGCGGTGATCCGGACCCTGGATATCGGGGGGGACAAGTTCATCTCCCAGCTGGAACTGGCCCCCGAACTCAACCCGGCCATGGGCCTGCGCGCCATCCGCTTCTGTCTGAAGGAGCCCAAGATTTTCAAAACCCAGCTCAAGGGCATCCTCCGGGCGGGGGAACTCGGGAACCTGAAGATCATGATCCCGATGATCTCGGGGGTGGAGGAGGTGCGGGCCTCCCGGGAGATCATCGAGGAGGCCCAGGCGGAATTGAAAAAGGACCGCGCCCGTTTCGCCGCCGGGATCCCGATCGGAATCATGGTGGAAACCCCCTCGGCGGTGGCGGCGGCCGATCTCCTGGCCCGGGAGGTGGATTTTTTCAGCATCGGCACCAACGACCTGATTCAGTATTCCCTGGCCATTGACCGGGCCAACGCGGCGGTTTCCTATCTTTACGAGCCGCTCCACCCCGGGGTGCTCCGGATGATCCGCTCGGTAGCGGACGCGGGACGGGCCCAGCAGATCAAGGTCGCCATCTGCGGGGAAATGGCGGGGGACCCTTTCTACACCGCCGTGCTCCTGGGGCTGGGACTGGAAGAATTGAGCATGAGCCCTTATTCTATTCCCCGGATCAAGCGCATGATCCGAATGATCGATCAGGGGGAGGCCCGGAACCTGGCCGACCGGCTTCTGGGGGTTCCCACCGGTTCGGAAATCGCCAGTATCCTGACCAAAAAAATGGAGGAATGGTTTCCGGACTTCCGCTCGGATCAGGTATTTTACAAAACCGGTCTAGATGATGAACTAACGAAAGGAGTGAAGGATGCGGAGCACGATACTCACATCGGAATCAGTGGCCGAAGGACATCCGGATAAGGTTTCCGACCAGATCTCGGATGCGGTCGTAGACGCGATTCTCCGGGAAGACCCCACCGCGCGGGTGGCCTGCGAGACCCTGGTGACCACCGGGCTGGTCGTCCTGGCGGGCGAGGTCACGACCCGCTGCGAGCCGGATTACGATCAAGTGGCGCGTCAGACCATCCGCGAAATCGGGTACGACGATCCGGAAATCGGTTTTGACTATAAGAGCTGCGCGGTGGTCCGGACCCTGGGGCGGCAGTCGCCCGATATCGCCCAGGGGGTGGACACCAAGGCCGGGAAGGAACAGGGGGCCGGCGACCAGGGGATGATGTTCGGATTCGCCTGCCGGGAAACCCCGGAACTGATGCCTCTTCCGATCATGTTGGCCCACCGCCTGGTTCGGCGTTTGGCCCAGGTGCGGAAGCGGAAGGTGGTGGATTTCCTCCGGCCCGACGGCAAGTCCCAGGTGAGCATCCGCTATCGGGAGGGGAAGCCGGTCAAGATGGAAGCGGTGGTCATGGCGGTCCAGCATACCCCGACAGTGAAGAACAACGTGCTCAAGGAATTAGTGATCGAGGAGGTGGTCAAGAAGGTCATCCCTCCGAGCCTCTGGGACAGCAAGATTCCGATTCTGATCAATCACACCGGGCGGTTTGTGGTCGGCGGCCCTCATGGGGACACGGGGCTGACCGGGCGCAAGATCATCGTGGACACCTACGGCGGACACGCCCACCACGGGGGCGGCGCCTTCTCGGGCAAGGATCCCTCCAAGGTGGACCGGAGCGCTTCCTATATGGCCCGCTACATCGCCAAGAATGTGGTGGCCGCCGGCCTGGCCGAGCGGGTCGAGGTCCAGTTCGCCTACGTCATCGGGCGGGCGGAACCCATCCACGTCTCCGCCAATACCTTTGGGACCGGGAAGATCCCGGAAAACGAGATCGAAGCGGCCATCCACCAGGTTTTTTCGCTGAAGCCGGCCGAGATCATCAAGGAACTCAAACTCCTGCGGCCGATTTATCGGCCGACCGCAGCCTACGGACACTTCGGACGGACCGAGCCGGAATTTACCTGGGAACATACCGACCGGGTCAAGGCGCTGCAGAAAGCGGTGAGGTAAAAATGAAAAGCGATATCAAGGATAAAAAATTAGCCCCCCGGGGGGAACTGAAGGTCGAGTGGGCCTCCCAGTCGATGCCGGTCCTGAACCTGATCAAAGAGAGGTTCGAGGTCGAGAAACCCCTGAAGGGGATCAGGATCGGGGCCTGCCTGCATGTCACCACCGAGACCGCGGTCCTGGTCCGGACCCTGGCGGCCGGCGGAGCGCAGGTTTCCGTCTGCGCCTCCAACCCCCTCTCCACCCAGGACGAAGTGGCGGCCTTCATGGCCGGCCGGCTCAAGATTCCCACCTTCGCGATCAAGGGGGAGGGCCGGAAGACCTATTACCAGCATATCAACGCCGTCCTCGATTCGAAGCCGGTGCTGACCATGGACGACGGGGCCGACCTGGTTTCCACCATCCATTCCCAGCGGAAAGACCTGATCAAGGGGATCATCGGGGGGACGGAGGAAACCACGACCGGGGTGATCCGGCTCAAGGCGATGGCGGAGCACCGGGCGCTTCTCTTTCCGATCATCGCCGTGAACGAAGCGGAGACCAAGCACTTTTTCGACAACCGCTACGGGACCGGGCAGTCCACCATCGACGGGATCATCCGGGCCACCAACCGGCTCCTGGCCGGCTCCACCTTCGTGGTCTGCGGTTACGGATGGTGCGGCAAAGGCCTGGCCCTGCGGGCCAGCGGGATGGGGGCGAACGTGATCGTGACCGAGGTGAATCCCATCCGGGCCCTGGAGGCGGTGATGGACGGCTACCGGGTCATGCCCCTGACCAAGGCGGCCCAAGAAGGGGACATCTTCTGCACCGTCACGGGCAACACCACCGTGATCGGGGCGGAGCACTTCAAGCGGATCAAGGACGGGGCCATCATCGCCAACTCCGGGCACTTCAACGTCGAGATCGACATCCCGGCGCTGGAAAAAATGAGCAAGCGGAAGCGCAAACTCCGGGACTTTCTCGAGGAATACACCCTCCCCGGCGGGCGGCGGGTGTACCTCCTGGGGGAGGGTCGGCTGGTGAACCTGGCGGTGGCCGAGGGCCATCCGGCGATGGTGATGGACATGAGCTTCGCCAACCAGGCGCTGGCGGCGGAATACCTGGTCAAGAACCGGGGCCGTCTGAAGCCCCAGGTCTACAATGTTCCCGCCGACCTGGACCGGGAAATCGCCCGGACCAAGCTGGCCTCCATGGGGATCGACATCGACCGCCTGACCCCGGCGCAGGAGAAGTATCTTTCCGCCTGGGAGGAAGGAACATAGCAGAAATCCAAAGTCCAAAATCCAAAGTTCAAATCAAGTTCAAGATTCTTGGACCTTTGGATTTTGACATTCCTTTGTCATTTGGATTTTGAGCGTTGAACTTGTTTGGCGCGGAGCGACAAGGATGCGGGTGATCGGCGGCGAGCTTTCCGGGCGGAGGTTTTCCGGACCCGGGAAATTGCCGGTCCGGCCGACCGGGGACAACGTGCGGGAATCGCTCTTCGGGGTTCTGGGCCGGACGGTGGAAGATAAAACGGTCCTGGATCTTTTCGCGGGGGTGGGGAGCCTGGGGATCGAGGCCCTCTCCCGGGGGGCGCGGGAGGCGGTGTTTGTGGAAGCCGACCCCCGGGCGGCCCGGATCATCCGGGGGAACCTGGAGATTCTCGGGCTTTCCGGGCGTGCCCGGGTCCTGGTCCTGGAAGTGGTCCGGGCCCTCCGGAAACTCGAACGGGAGGAGGGGAGATTCGACCTGGTTTTCCTGGACCCGCCCTACGAGCAGGATCTCGCCGGGCCGGTTTTGACTTGGCTTTCCCGTTCGGTTATTTTGAGGTCGGAGGGGATAGTAATTTTTGAACACGGAGCCAGGGAAAAAATCCAGCCGCGCTATGGTTCTCTGGAGCGCGGGTGGGAAAAGCGATATGGATCGAAAATGATTTCCGAATTCAACCGGAGCAATTAATAATGAGCGAAAAAGAAAATCGAAAAATGAAAAGCGCGATTTATCCGGGTTCTTTCGACCCGCTCACCTACGGGCACATCAACATCATCAACCGGGGCCGGAAGATTTTTGACCGGGTGGTGGTGGCGGTGGCCGGGAACATGTCCAAGAACACCACCTTCACCATCGACGAGAGGGCGGACATCATCAAGGAGCTTTTCCGCGGGGTCAAGGGGGTGGAAGTGGTTTCTTTCCGGGGACTCCTGGTCAACTACATGTCCCGGCGGGGCATCCGCACCATTCTCCGGGGCCTCCGGACCTTCTCGGATTTCGAGTACGAATTCCAGATGGCGATGGGAAACAAGAAACTGGCCCAGGAGGTGGAAACCCTGTTCATGATTACCGAGGGAGAATATTCCTACATCAGCTCCTCGATTATCAAGGAAATCGTGGCCCTGGGCGGCTCGGCGCGGGGAATGGTCCCGCCCCTGGTCGAGAAGAAACTCCGGGAAAAACTCCGGGCCGAGCGCGCGGCGGTCAAGCGGGGACGCTGAAATGGACTGGCTGGCTGAACGGGCGAAAAGAATCAGGCCTTCCGCCACCCTGGCGGTGACCGCCCGGGCCAACGCGCTCAAGGCCCAGGGCGTGGACGTGATCGGTTTCGGGGCCGGGGAACCGGACTTCGATACCCCTGACCCGATCAAGGAAGCCGCCTGCAAGGCCCTGCGCGAGGGATTCACCAAGTACACCCCCGTGGGTGGAATAGACGCGCTTAAAGACGCCATCATTGAGCGGTTCCGGCAGGACAGCGGGATCTCCTATGACCGGAAACAAATCATCGTTTCCTGCGGGGCCAAGCATTCGCTTTACAACCTTTTCATGGCCGTGCTGAACCCGGGGGACGAGGCCCTCATTCCCTCGCCCTGCTGGGTTTCCTACCCGGACATGGTTCAGCTGGCCGACGCCGTCCCGGTCCTGATCCCGGGCGCGGAAAAGGATAATTTCCGGATCAGCCCGAAGGATCTGAAAGGCCGGATCACGAAGAAAACCCGCCTTCTCATCATCAACAGCCCTTCCAATCCCACCGGCGCGGCCTACGAGGAAAAAGAGCTCCGGGCCCTGGCCGAGCTGGCGGTCGAGGCCGGCCTCCTGATCGTTTCCGACGAGATCTACGGGAAACTGGTTTACGACGGCTTCCATTTTGTTTCGACCGGCTCCCTCTCGGAAAAAATCCGGAAGAGCGCGGTGATCGTGGACGGGGTTTCCAAGAGCTACTCGATGACCGGCTGGCGGATCGGGTACGCCGCCGGACCGTCCGAGATTATCGCCGCCATGAACAACATCCAGGGCCAATCCACTTCGAACCCCACCTCTTTTGCCCAGAAAGGCGCCGTGGAGGCCCTGACGGGCCCGCAGGATTTCATCGGGAAAATGCGGGAGGAGTTCTCCCGCCGCCGCGATTACATCGTGGGCCGGCTCAACGCGATGCCGGGAGTGACCTGCCGGAAGCCCCAGGGCGCTTTCTACGCTTTCCCCAACGTGGCGGCCCTCTTCGGCAAGTCCGACCAGGGGAAGAAAATCCTGGGCTCCAACGACCTCGCCACCTATCTTCTGGAAAAGGCCCACGTGGCGGTGGTGGCCGGGGTGGAGTTCGGTTCGGACCAGCATATCCGGCTTTCCTACGCCACCTCGATGAAACTGATCGAGGAAGGCATGAACCGGATCGAAGCCGCGTTGAAAAAACTGAGCTAAGACGGTGTCACCGGCAGATTCTGATAACCAAGCACCTTTTTCGCTCCGCTCAGGTCCTGCAAGTCAGGCCATGACCAAGCAAAATAAAACAAGATTGGCAATCATAACTGCCTAAATTAATTTATTCACCCTCACCCTATCCCTCCCCCCTCGAGGGGGAGGGCGGGGAGAGGGGGCCATATAAATGGCTTTTGGAATGTGGTAATTGGTGTTTGATTCATGAGACCCACCCGGATCATCAGCAGGGAGGACAGGCGCCGCGCCTTTTTCATCGCTTTCTTCTCGGCGATCGGCTGGCTTTCCTTCCTTTGGCTTTCCGGGATCCTGGTGCCCCGGATCCACGAGCGGGTCATCCTCTTCGGTATCTTCTCCTTTTTCACGTCCCTGATTCTCGGATTCGTCGTTTATTTCCTGATCCGCCGTTTTTTCCAGATCCCGGTCAAGGAATTGGACCAGGAGATCAATCACGTGATCGAATCCGATTTCCTTCCCCGCCTCGAAGAGCGGAAGGACGACGGCCTCGACCGGATCCGCCAGGCCTTCAACCGGGTTTTCCGGGAGATGACCGAGCTCAAGGCCAGGGAAGCCGACTGGGAGCAGATCCAGGAGGTGGAAAAGCGGGAGCACGAGCTCCGGGTCGGCCTGGCGGACAAGAGCGCCCTGGCGGAGAAGACCAGCCAGGAACTGGCCGACCGGCTCCGGGAGCTTTACCTCCTGAACGAGATCAGCCAGACGGTCAACTCGGGCCTGAGCCTGGACGAGATCCTGAAGAGCATTACCAACGTGGTCGGCAAAACCATGGGCTACAAGGAATTCGTGGTGCTGCTGACGGACGAGGACGGCGAGGGCCTCACGATCAAGGCCACTTTCGGGATCCCCCGTTCCGCCCGGCTGGAGGGGATGCGGTTCACGCTGGGGGAAGGGGTGAGCGGGGTGGTGGCGAAAACCGGGAAGCGGATCCTGATCCGGGACACGAGCAAGGACGAGCGTTACCTGCACTACAAGGGCCAGAAACCGGAGGACGGCTCCTTCCTTTCCGTCCCGGGGAAAAGCCGGGGAAAGGTCCAGGGGGTTTTCAATTTTTTCCGCCCGCAGGTGGACGGTTTCAGCGTTCCGGAGATGCGGCTTTTGACCACCGTGGCCAACCAGGCCGCGGCGGCCGTGGAAAAAGCCCGGCTCTTTGAGAAGGTCCAGCGGCTTTCGGTGCTGGATGACCTGACCCAGCTCTGGAACCGCCGCCATTTCCTCGAGGTTTTTGAGAAGGAGTGGAAACGGGCCGAGCGCTTCAACCACGAGCTGGCCCTCATGATTATCGATATCGATCATTTCAAGCATTACAACGACCGGAACGGGCACCTGGCCGGCGACGAGATTCTGAAAAGACTTGCCCAGATCTTCACGGAGAACGTCCGGGAGATAGATACCGTGGGCCGCTTCGGGGGCGAGGAATTCCTGGCGGTTCTGCCCCGTACGAGCAAGGCTGGGGCGGAGGTGGTGGCCGAGAAGATCCGCAAGGAAGTGGAGACTTACGCTTTTCCCCTGGAGGAAAACCAGCCGGGAGGAAAACTGACCGTGAGCATCGGCTTCAGCTGCTATCCCGAGGACGGAGACAACGCGGCCCGGCTGATCCACGCCGCCGATCTCGCCCTTTACCGGGCCAAGAACCAGGGCCGGAACCGGGTGGAGGGGGCCCGGCGGGAGGACAAGGCCGAGGACGGCACGGGCCAGCACCGGCTCACAGTTTGATCGGCTGTCAGCTTGTATTTGGTAGCCGCAACCTTTAGGTTGCGTTATTTAAAGCGTATTCCGTCATTCCGGCGGAAGCCGGAATCCAGTTATGCTATCCTTTTTGTAGTTACCCGATTTATCGGGCGGCTAAGCAGTTTAATCAATCTCCCCTTTCCCCTCTTTGATAAAGAGGGGTGTTAAGATTTTGAAAATCACAAATGTTTCCCCCTCCCTGGTAAGGGAGGGGTTGGGGGAGAGTCGTTATTTGTCTTATGCCCACAAAAAACAAAAAATCCGACGCGATTAAAGACGCCCTGAAAATCACGGTGAGCGCCGTCGTGGTGGGCGGGAAGTTCCTGGCCTGGCAGGTGAAGGATCTTTACAATAAATTCGACCCGGACGTGGCCCGCCACCTGCTGCAGCTGCCGCTCCTTTCTTACTCGCTCCTCACCTCAAAGACCCAGAAGATCGAACCCCTGGAACCCGACGGTTATTTTCCCCTGGTTTTTGTCCACGGGCTGGGAGGGAACCGGGGGAATTTCCTCCCGATGTCGTGGTATATGTGGCTCATGGGCCGGAAACGCAGCTACCGGGTCCAGTTCAACCCCAATCACTCCATGGAGCAGATGGCCGAGGCCCTGGCCCGGTTCATCCGGGAGCTGAAAAAGGTCACGGGGGAGAAAAAAGTCGAAATCGTGGCCCATAGCATGGGCGGCCTGATTGCCCGGATGGCGATCACCGGGCACCGGCTGGGGAGTTCCGTTAACACGCTGATAACCCTCGGCGCCCCGCATCAGGGAACTTACTCGGCGCGTTATGCCGGAACCAAGCTGACCAGGGGCTTAAGACCGGACAGCGAGCTCATCAAAAAGATAAACCGCGGGAAAATCCCAAGTGGTATCAGGGTTGTAACATTCTGGAGCAGGAATGATCTGATGATCATCCCGCCCGAGTCCGCCGTCCTGGAAGGGGCCGAGCAGGTCGATGCCTCACCCTTTACCCACCTGAGCTACCTGATCGACCCGAAAAGCTGGTCTTCCGTCCACCGCGCCCTCGAAAAATAATTATTTAGATTGTCATTCTGATCATTTTTTCTGTTATTCTGATCATTTTTTTCTGTCATCCTGAGCGGAGCGAAGGATCTCGCTATTTCCCGATATAACATCCGTGGTCTACCGTCCCTCTGCCCAAATTTGACAATCTATATTTTCCGGCCGAAGATATTTTATATATATAATGTCTTTGAATTTGGAGGGAAAAGGATGAAATATTTAATCAAAGAAGAAGCTGCGCAGTACATTATCGACGATAAAGGCAAGCCCAAGGCGGTGATTCTTCCGGTGGAAGAATACAAGAAATTATTATCTCTTCTTTCCGAGTTGGCGGATCAACGGGAAGCGAAAATTCTTTCCCGGTCCAAGGAATTCAAAAAAATCGTCAGCCGGGGCTTGAAAGAAATCCGGGAAGGAAAAGTTAAGGGATGGAAAGAGGTTTGGGATGAGTTATAAAGTCTTTCTGACGGAAACTTCCCAGAAAGCAATTAAAATATTAAAGAAAAAGTATTTTCATTGTGTGGTAAGCAAAGATTTCATTTGTTTTGATTGTCATTCCGGGCTTGACCCGGAATCCAGTATTTTCAATCTGGATTCCTGCTAGAGTTTATCCCGCGCTGAACAAATCAGGATTTCAAATGCTTAATATAATGAGAGAAAAGTCCTTTTTTATTTTCTGCACGATACTCTTAATTTATTCCGGTAATTCATATGGATATAGCTTGCTCCCCAATGAGCTGAGATTGGCGGCCGGTAACGGGGAAACTTATTCGAGCGGGATTACATCCATTCCTGGTGATACCAATATAATTGATAAACCAAAGTCACCAGAAATAGCCTTTGGCCTGGCAATCATGCCGGCGATTGTGAGCGGGTTGTTAACATGGGGGTTGGAAAGAACAGGGTTCCAGGAAAATGTTGGCAGTGATCTGGCCAGATTCTGGTATATTTCTTCGTTAACAATTTTCGCGCCTTTAACTTATCTGACCATTCCTAATCATTATTATGTCAGGGACCATCCGGGTAAAACCTGGGGGTTGGTGGGAGCTAAGGCTGCTTCTTGGGCAGTTCCTTCTATAATTATGTATGGAATGTTATTTTATGACGTTGGCGAAGGTATTTCGTGTATTGGTGATTATGAATCAGAACATTGTAATAATCGTTATGATAAATCATTTAAATATAAACTCATGATGATTATAGGATTTGTCGGGTTGGGAACAATTTATTCATACGAAATGATTGATGCTCCTCTGGCGGCTGGTCGATATAATAAAAAAATAGGGATGCAGAAGGTGTTTATTCTTCCGTCGATTAATAAAGGTGAGTGTCGATTAAATGTCGGCTATGCATTTTAGTTGAAATACCCAGTGCTAAAACCAGGACCGAGTCGTCCCCGGACCATATTAACAACGATTGCTTTATTTCTGTCGGTTTTCATTGCCTTCGCCTGTTCTTCCGGTTCAAAAGATAAGCTGGTCAAGCCCGACTTCAATGGGCCGAACTGGTACAAGCATGTTGTCTTTTACCACATCTGGGTCCGGAGCTTTCTCGATACCAACGGCGACGGCATCGGCGACCTCCCGGGGATCACCCGGAAACTCGATTACATCCAATCCCTCGGAATCGGTGGGATATGGATCTCGCCGTTCTATCCCACCCCCTATTTCGACTCCGGTTACGATGTTGCCGATTACACGGCGATCAACCCCGATTACGGCACGCTGGCGGATTTCGACGAGTTACTGGCGGAAGCTCACCAGCGGGGCCTCCGGGTTTTTACCGATATGGTAATGAACCATACCTCGATCGAACACGCCTGGTTCAAGGAATCACGCTCCAGCAAGACAAACCCGAAGCGCGACTGGTATGTCTGGGCCGCGGTCCCAAACATCCCCTGCGTCCCGAGCCCGCCTTTCGGAGAAAGCGCCTGGACCTATGATGCCACGACCGGGGAGTATTACTTCCATCATTTCTACCCCGAACAACCCGATCTCAATTACCGTAATCCCGAAGTCCAGGAGGCGATGCTCGATGTCCTGCGCTTCTGGCTTGACCGTGGGGTGGACGGTTTCCGGTTCGACGCCATCGACACGATGTTCGAGGACGAGGGGACAAGCAACCCGGCGCCAGATTTTATTTGCCTGGACCACCCGCTGGTCTATGAGTATGTCAAACGGATCAGGACCGTCCTGGACGAATACCCGGACCGCGCTTCGGTCGCCGAGATCTGGGCTGACCCGGTCACGACGGCAAACTACTTCGGAAACGGTTCCAATGGTTTCCACGAGACTTTCAGCCTGACGCTCACGCTGGCGTTCCAGGGCACGGTGCTCTCCAACGGCGCAGAGTTGGTCCCCACCGCGATCCAGGAAAGCTCCGCCCCCCTCCCACCGAACGCCCAGTACGGCATCTTTCTTTCCAACCACGATTTCGGCCGGGTGATGGGGCGCGCCAACAACGACCCGCGCCGGGCAACCCTGGCCGCGGTGATGCTGTTCTCGCTTCCCGGCACACCCTTCGTCTATTACGGCGACGAGGTCGGCCTGGCCAACGGAACCGACGAGATCGTGGATGTCCGGGACCAGTTCCGGACACCCATGCCCTGGACGTCCGGCCCCGGGGTCGGTTTCACCACCGGGACACCTTGGCTCGATCCTTCTCCCGGGTCCGATACGGCCAACGTGGCATCCGAGGAAGATGATCCCGAATCGTTCCTGAACCTGTACCGGAAGCTGATTTCCCTTCACAACAAACTGGATTTGTTCGGAACGGGCACGTTTGAAGCGATTTCAGCGACCGGAGCGGGCCCGGGCCTACTGGTTTATGCCCGGGTGGGTGAAAAAGGGAAGGCGATTGTGGCGTTGAATTTCTCCGAACAATCCCAAAATGTGATGCTGGACCTGTCGAAATATGTAACAAGCACGGCCAAGTCGGAACTTTATTCCGAAATGCCCCCGAAACTAAACCCCGCGAATGCCACTTCCTACTCACTTACCCTCCCGGCCTATGGATATGTTATATGGTCGGTAAAGTAATAAAAGCGAGAAAGGCGGGAAAGGCGAGAAACGCGAGAAAGGTTATTATCAAAGGAGAAGATCATGGCGAAGAATGAATTGAATGAAGCGGTTTGGAAAATAATGCAGGACAAGCTGGGATATACGGAAGAGGAGGCCAAGAAATTTAAAAACAACCCCCGGAACGTCAAGGTGATGAAGGCGGCCGAGGCCCTGATGAACAAGACCATCATTTTCGAGGTGGTCAAATCCCACGGCTGCAACATCGAGCACAAGGTCGGAGACAAGTTCTATTTCGGCGCGGAGGGTTACATGCTTGCCCACAAGGGGCCGAAGAAGGTTTGCCCCTTCATTCTGCCGGCCATGTCCCGGCTGGTTTGGGTGATCCAGGAGAGGATTTACGAGGGCCTGGACCCGGTGCCTTCGTTCAAATTCTCCCAATGCGAAGACGTGGGGATAGACTGCGGCGGCTGGGGCCGAGTGGTAATTGAGGCGAAGGTGGTGGATAGACAGCGCTGAACTTGAATTTCCTTGTGGTTTTGTATTCGCCTTATTTCGTCATTCCGCACTTGATGCGGAATCCAGTATTTTTAATTTGTCTGGATCCCTGCTTTCGCAGGGATGACAAAAAAAGGTACAGGGATGACAAAAAAAGGTACAGGGATGCCAACAAAAAAACACAATAAAGCATTGTTATTAAAGTTTAAGGAGGATTAACAATGGCGAAAGACCCGGGAATGGGCTATCAGGTGACGGCGACCGTTAAAGAAGTGAAGGGAAAATGCGGCGCCGGCCACCAGGAAGGCGATACTTTCGAGATCAGCTGTCACAACCCGGCCGGCTTGTGCGGTTGGTTTTACCATAATATTTTCCCCGCTCTGCAAACCTTTCAGTTCGGGGGTAATCTGCCCTGGTGGAAGGGGGATGTTATCGAACTAACCTGCCCCGACCCCAAACATCCGGTCACGATCAGGCTGGAAAGGAAGAAAAGAACCTAGGAAAAAAGTTTCGAGTTTCTGGTTTCGGGTTTCGAGTTAAACCCCGGACGGCATCTGAGTCGACCTATCCTCTAAAGAAATCCCAAAAAGCAGATCCTTCTCCCGCCAGAGGCGGGCTCAGGATGACATTAAAGTATGGTGAGCGGACTCAGACATTAAAGTATGGTGAGCGGACTCAGGATGACATTAGAGATAATAAGCGGAATTAGGATGACATATTGAGGGGTTTACTCTATATGCCCATAAGATCCATTTTGTTAATATAAAAATATAACAACAATAAAATTGAAAAATATGGCGCCGCTTTTTACCAAGATTAAAGGAACTTTGCTTGTTGGAGTCGTCAAGCTGATTAAATCCAACAAGGATAAGAATCTGGAAGCGCATTTTACTGAAGCGGATCGCAAGATTTTGGAAGAGCGCGTAGTTTTCTCCACCTGGTATTCTGGCGTGCCCGGCCGCCATCTCATCCAGGTGATTTTCGAGATGATTGCCAAGAAAAACCCAGAAGTCGCCCGGCAGTGGGGCAGGTTTTCCGCCTTGACGATCGTTCCGGTCGCCTACAAGACCTTTACGGAAATGGATACCTTTGAAACCCTGAAAAGCTTCCGCGAGATTTTTCCTTCCTTTGTCGATTCGCCCTGGTTCAAGGTGACCGTCGAAAAACCCGGACATATAGAGGCCAGGTATCTGGATCCCGGGAATGAACCCATTTTTATCCCCTTCGCCTACATGATGGGGGGGTGGATCGAGGGCCTGATCGAGATTTCCAACGGAAAAGCGCTGGAGTTTTCAATCACCCAGGAAAAGGTGGAAGGCCAAAACGCGGTCGTTTACCACGGAATTTACGAGAAAGCGTGATGCCGGGAAAAAAGGTCATGGGTGATAGGTCATAGGTGATAGGTAAAGAACAAAGCGCAAAGCGCTCAGAACGTTTAGATCGTTTATTTCGTTTTTTGAACCACCTAACAACCTAACCACCCAGCAACCGTTTTTCCCCTGTTTTTTGCTACCTGCTACCTGCGACTATTATCTTTTTCTGTTCTTCTTTCCGCTTCTGATCTTTTTCCACGAAAACCGGCTGCCCGGTCCAGGGATCAACCCCGGTGTAATACATTAGAGCCGAATAAGTGGAGGGCAGGGGGGTGAAGATCTGGACCTGCTCGGGGGACATTTTCAGTTTCCGCGCGACGAATTCCTTCAAACCGGTCATCTCCGCCTTTTCGCATCCCGGATGGGCGACCATCAGGTAATAGGTCAGGAACTGTTTCTTCCCCGCTTCCCGGTTCTGCCGGTCAAAGAGGTTCTTGAAATCCACCAGGGCCTGGGGGCCCGGCTTCCCCATCAGGTTCAGGACCTTTTCCTCGCTGTGCTCGGGGGCCACCTTGAGCTGGCCGGAGACATGGCTTTCCACCACTTCGCGGAGATAGGGCGTCCCGGCGATTTCGTCGGCCAGGACCAGATCGTGCCTGATCCCGGAAGCCACGAAAGCCTTTTTTACCCCCGGGATCTCTCCGAGTTTTTTCAGGAGCCGGATCTGCCGGGCGTGGCTGATCTTCCGGTTCCGGCAGACCTTCGGGAACAGACAGCCCTTGCTCCGGCAGGAACCGAGCTTCAGCTGGTTTTCACATTCCATCCCGTACATGTTGGCGGTGGGGCCACCCACATCCAGAATATAACCCTTGAAATCCGGAAGCCGGGTAAGCGCCCGGGCTTCCTTCAGGATCGAGGCCTCGCTTCGGGAGCGGACCGTCCGGCCCTGGTGGACCGAGATTCCGCAGAAATTGCATCCCCCGAAGCAGCCCTGGTGGCTGGTGATTGAGAACCTGATTGTTTCCAGGGCCAGGACCGGCCCGTTCTTTTTGTCAAAAGGATGAACATCCCTTTCGTAATCCAGGTCATAAACGGCGTCGAGTTCGGCCTCGTCCAGGTAAGGTGCCGGGGGATTTTGAATCAGGTAGCGGGTGTCCTGGAGCTGGCAAAGTCCCTTGGCCGTGACCGGGTCGTTGTTCTGGGAAAAGAGATGAAACATCTCGATGAATTTCTGCTTGTCCGCCCTGACCTCGGAATAGGAAGGGAGGTGAAGGTAGCCGGGGCGGGGCTGGCCGGAGATGTAGCAGAGCCCGCGGATTTTCTCGGCCGTTTCGCCCTTTTTCAGCTTTTGCGCGAGTTCCAGGACGGTTTTTTCCCCCATCCCGTAGACCAGGTAGTCGGCCTTGGCGTCGAAGAGGATGGAGCGGCGGACGGCATCGTCCCAGTAATCGTAGTGGGGGACGCGGCGGAGGCTTACTTCGATCCCCCCCAGGACGATGGGCCGGCCGTTTTTAAAGAAACGGCGGATCAGATTGGTGTAAACAATTGAAGCGCGGTCGGGCCGCCGGGTGTTTCTCCCGCCCGGGGTGTAATCATCTTTCCGGCGGGGCATATTCACCGGGGTGTAGTTGGCCACCATCGAGTCCACGCACCCGGCGGTTACCCCCCAGAAAAGCCGGGGTTCGCCCAGGCGGGTGATGTCCCGGTTGCTCTGCCAGTCGGGCTGGGCGATGATGCCCACCCGGTAGCCGGCATTCAGGAGGACCTTCCCGATCACGGCCACGCCGATGAAGGGGCTGTCGATGTAGGCGTCGCCGGTAACCAGGATGATATCCAGTCCATCCCAGCCCAGCTTTTTCAGTTCATCCGGTGTAGTAGGAAGAAACATGTTTATCTATCTCGGCATAGAGCATAGGGCATAGAGCATAGAGTTTTATCAAAAATCAGAAAACGTATTTTGGCTTTTAGGCTTCCTAACTCTTAGGCTCTTGTCGCTTGTCTCTCGCCTCTTGGCTCTTTCCTATTATAGTGCTTGATTCGTCGGAGAGCCTACCTCATACTGAAAAAACAGGGGCAAAATATGACCAAAGCGTCGGATTTTGAATTCGTCCGGATGGATGAGTCTCATGTCCGCATCCCGAAGCAGGGGAAGATGCGGGTGGACGGGATCATCTACGCCGACGAAACCATCATGAAGGGTGTGGCCGGGGACGAAAGCCCGGTGCAGGTGGCCAACGTGGCCCAGCTCCCGGGAATCATCAAGTATTCCCTGGCGATGCCGGACATCCACTGGGGCTACGGTTTCCCGATCGGCGGGGTGGCGGCCTTCGACCTTTCCGAGGGGGTGGTTTCCCCCGGCGGGGTGGGCTACGACATCAACTGCGGGGTGCGGCTGATCCGATCGGAACTGGAAAAGAAGGATCTTGAGGGCCGGGTGGCCGAGATTGTTTCCGCCCTTTTTTCCGCCATTCCCTCCGGGGTGGGATCCAAGGGCCCGATCAGGCTTTCCGCGCACGAGGAGCGGGACGTCCTCTCCCAGGGGGCGGCCTGGGCGGTCAGCCAGGGTTTCGGCGAAAAGGAGGACCTGGCCCACATCGAGGAAAGCGGGAAGATGGGAGGGGCGAACCCGGAGGTGGTCAGCCCCAGGGCCAAGGAACGGGGCCGGCCCCAGCTCGGCACGCTCGGCTCCGGGAACCACTTTGTCGAGATCGATTACGTGGCGGAAATTTATGACGAGACGGTGGCCCGGGTTTTCGGGTTATTTAAGGACCAGGTCGTCATCCAGGTCCACACTGGGTCCCGGGGGCTGGGGCACCAGGTCTGCGACGATTACATCCGGATCCTCTCCGAGGCCGCCCGCCGCTACAAGATCGAGCTCCCCGACCGCCAGCTCTGCTGCGCCCCGATCGATTCGAAGGAGGGCCGGGAATACCTGGGGGCGATGGCGGCGGCGGTCAACTACGCCTTCGCCAACCGCCAGATCATTACCCACTGGGTCCGCGAGTCCTTTTCCCGGGCGCTCGGGCAGGCGCCGGGGAAAATCGGTCTCCAGCTGGTTTACGACGTGGCCCACAACATCGCCAAGATCGAAACCCACCTCGTCGACGGAAAAGAACGGAAGGTCTGCGTCCACCGCAAGGGGGCGACCCGGGCCTTCCCGGCGGGGCATCCCGCGGTCCCGGAGGACTACCGCCAGGCCGGCCAGCCGGTCCTGATCCCGGGGGACATGGGCCGGGAGAGCTTCGTCCTGGTCGGCACGCCTCGGGCGATGGCGGAATCCTGGGGCTCCGCCTGCCACGGGGCCGGGCGGGTCATGTCCCGCACCGAGGCGATCAGAAGGGCCCGGGGGCGCTCCATCGCCCGGGAGCTGGAGGATCTGAACATTGTGGTCATGGCTTCGAGCCGGGAGACCCTGTCCGAGGAGATGCCCGAGGCCTACAAGGAAGTGGCCAATGTGGTGGACTGCGTCCAGGCGGCCGGGATCGCCCGGAAGGTCGCACGGCTAAAGCCGATGGGGGTGATCAAGGGATAACAAAGAGCATAGGGCATAGTGCAAAGGACAAAGCGCAGGGAGTAGGCAGCCTCCGGCCCGGAGGGTAAGCAGTAGGCAGTAGGCAGTAAACAGAAGAAACCAGACAGACCAGACAGACGCTTTAAACGTTCCTAACGAATTGCATTTGCGGCGGTCGGCGGTCTGCGGACGGCTGTCGTTGTGCGGCGGCCGGCTCCAAGGCCGGACCGGTCCGGGAACCGGGGTGCCGTCAGGTTGCGGACCGGAAACAGGGAGGAAACGTCCTGGTGTTGTGTTCGGCCTGAAAATAATGTTAATTAGTGATTAAAAATTGGGACATTAGTAAGGAGCAGGGAATGAACAGGAAGAAAAGATTGGTCAGGAAAACCAGTACCAAGGTAAAAAGGATGAAGGGGGAAGATCGGCGGAAGCTGATCCTCCGGACCGCCCAGCGGGTTTTCGCCGCGGAGACCTATCACGGGGCTACTACCGCCAAGATCGCCCGGGCGGCGGGGGTGACGGAGCCGACGATCTACCTGCATTTTCCGAGCAAGAAGGCCTTGTTTCTCGAGGTAATAAAGGACGTGCGCCGGTTCATCATAGTGACCACTTCGCATATTTTGAACCAGGGCGGCGATATGCGGGAGCGATACGGCAGGGTATTCGATACTTATTACCAGTATACGGCCGAGGTTAACGCGAACGTTTCCAAAATCTGGCTGAACGCCATCAGCGTGAATGACCCGGATATTCAGGCCGCCATGCGGGACTTCATGGAAGAGATTGTCAACCTGATTTCGCAGGATATCCGGGAGTCCGCGGAGGAGGGCCGGATTAACCTGGATTATCTGCCGGAGGTGCTGGCGCGGATCCTGGTCGCGGTATCGGTGGGGCAGGAAATAATGGTTCTGATCGGGGCGGGGAAGGACCGGAGCTGGGTGTCGGAAGGGGTAAAGGGCATGCTCCTGGGCTGGAACTGGGGCCGAAAAATGAAGGAAAACTCGTCAAAAAGTGAGAAGTAAAAGGTGAGAAGTAAGATAGTTTCGAGTTTATAGTTTCGGGTTTCGAGTTAAATCTAATTAACATTCTTGATTGGTTTAACCAGAAACTAGAAACCCGAAACTCGAAACCGCTTTAAAATTCCGCAATCTGCAATTTTTATAGGACTTTCCCGCCTTTTTTCAAGCGATCATAAAGGTAGATGTTGTAGAGCAGTTGGAAATTGCAGCCGGCGCAGTATTCCCCGGTTTCCAGGGAGCCGTTCAGCAGGTGGTGGTGGGCCTGGCCGTTTACGTAAAGCTTTGCCTGGATGAAATCGAGGATGCGGGCGGCCCGGGTCAGGTAAATTTCCTCCCCGGTGATCTGGTAAAGCAAAAGGTCGGTGTAAGTCAGGTAATTGGCCCCGGAGAGGGGAATGTATTTCTGGAAATACCGGGTCTGGCCGAGTTCCTCGTAAGCGGCGAAGTAGCGGGAATCGTATTCGGCGGCGAGGTAACCCCCGGATTCAGAGTCGAAAAGGTTCTCCATGGATTCCATCACCGCCCGGGCTTGGTCCAGGTATCCGGGTTCTTGCGTGACCAGGTGGGCGCGGAGCAGACCCTGGACGGCGCAGACGCTGGAATAAAGGTAAAGAAAATCCTCCGAATCGGTCATGTAGCGGTAATTTTTCCGCGCCGGGTCGTAAACGAGGTCATCCAGCTTGGAGAGGATGGCGATCCCGGTGCCGGAAATGCTTCCGCGGTCTTCGGCCTTCGGGATGGAAAGCGGGTACTGGAGGAAAAATCCCGCCAGGCCCCCGAAGATGGTGGCGGGTCCATACCAGGGGATGTTGATGCTCATCAGGGATTCCATTTTCAGGGGGCTGGAGGAGTCATCAATCATGGGGGCGAAGATAGTGAAATACTTGCGGATGGCCTCGAGATATTCCGGCTTCCGGACGGCTTCATAGGCTTTGAGTAGGCCGGCGATCCCGATGTAAACTTCGGAAAGCTTGGTCGGGTCGTCCAGAGAGGAAATGATACCGGACTCGGAAAAGCTGTCGATCAGGGTGATTTCCCGGGCCGCCATCTCGGCCGCGACGGCCAACTCCGGCTTCGAGGCGCGCCCTTCGAGCGAGAGGGAATAAACCAGGGCCGGGTAATAGGCATTGGAATCCCCTTCATCGGGAATAACATCGCCGCTCTGGTAGTCCGAGCAGGCGGCGCAGATGACCTGGCCGGTCAGATATTGGCTGACTCCGTTATAAAGATCAGCGTAGTTTTCGATCGGCCCGTAATCCTTCGTCCCGCCCCCTCCGCAACCGGCCAGGAAGGCGATAAGAATAACAACCGATTTGATTGCGAATCTTGGCATATAACTTTTCTCTTTTTAGACATTATAATCTATGTGCCTATAAGGTCGGGAAACAATTAGCGAAGAACAGGGAGCGGAGCTTTCAGTTAAAAAGGAGGAGGTCGTATGGACGCTTATGAAGGTTTGCGAGAGCTTCTGGACAAGCACCCCGCCGGCTGTCCGCCGGCCCCTGAGATCATCGAGATCCTGAAAATCCTCTTCACCCCGGAGGAGGCCAAGGTGGCCCTCGGCCTCGGGTTCCGGCCTTTCCCGGTGAAGGCGGTCGCCCGCCGGGCGGGGGTCAAGGCGGAGGAAGCCGTGAAACGGCTCGAATCCCTTGCCGACAAAGGGATGGTCTTCTACAAGGAGAGGGAAGGGGAGAAACAGTACGCCCTGGTCCCGATCATGCCCGGGGTATTTGAATTTCCTTTCATGAAGGGGGAGAGAAACCCCACCATCGACCGCCTGGCCGCGCTCTGGCAGAAATACCTCTCGAAAGCCTGCAAGGAGTTCGGCTCCAAGTCCATGCCGTTCTCCCGGATCATCCCGGTCGGGGAAGAGGTCGCGAGCGAACAGGGGACCCTGCCCTACGAAAAGGTCTACGAAATGATCGACCGGGCCAAGGTGGTGGGGGTGGCGCATTGCGCCTGCCGGAGCGCGATGCGGAAATGCGACAACCCCACCGAGTCCTGCATGATGTTCGACGATACCTGCACCTTCCTGGTGGAGAGGGGATACGGGCGCTACCTGACCAAGGACGAGATGAAGCAGATGCTCAAGAAATTTGACGACCTGGGCCTCGTGCGCCAGGTGAACAACGCCCAGGACAAGCTGACCTTCATCTGCAACTGCTGCACCTGCTGCTGCGGCCTCCTCCGGGCCATGACCCATCACGGGAACCCCAATGTGCTCTCCAATTCGGGATTCGTCCCCAAGCTCGACCGGAAAGCCTGCACCGGCTGCGGGATCTGCGTGGAAAAACGCTGCCCGATGAAAGCGCTCACGATGAAAAAGGACCGGCCGGTGCTGGACCCGAAGCGCTGCATCGGCTGCGGGCTGTGCGTGACCGGGTGCCCGGAGCAGGCGTTTAAGATGGTCCGGTCGAAAAGAGCCAAGGAAGTCGCTCCCACCAACCGGGACATGGCGATGAAAATTTTAGAGGAGAAGGGGAAGCTGAAGGCTTTCCTGCCCTACCTGGATCCGGACGTGGACCCGGCCAAAAAATAGGCAAAGAGCAAAGGGCAGAGAGCAAAGGGCAAAGAATTAAGAAAAAAACCTTTAAAAGTCAGATATGAAACGTAGGGGAGCCCCTGGCGGGCTCCCTTTTTTATTTCTCCTCCAGGGCTTTATCGAGCTTATTTTCGATCCGGTCAAGCTGCTGTTTCTCGCGCCCGAAGACCCAGCCGAAATGAACCAGGAAATTGATGCTGTTGAACGGTCTCCAGCCGGAATTATCGTCAGATCCCAGGTTGGTCTGATAGCGGACAAACTCAATCGCCGGCCGGGCGAAGAAAACCGATCCCCGGAGCTCCGGCCCGAATGAAGCCCCGTAGAATATAGTCGGACCATCATAATATCCAATATAATCATCATCATTGTCATTATTACTATCGCTGGCGTCGAAGCCGGAAAATCCTCCCAGGACGGCGGCGTTAATCCCGACAATATCGTTAAAATCGTAAGAGAGGATGACCGGGAGACGGACCGACACCCCGCGGATGTCAAAAAAAGCCTGGTAGGCCACTGCCGGGGCCACGGCCAGATGCAGGCCGCCTTGATGGAGGAAGCGATACTTGGTGTCCATCTCGAAGCCGAGTGAACCCAGAGCAACCCGGCCCCCGACCTCCCAGTTTTTCGCGACCCCGACATGATAAGCCAACTCCGGAATCACATTGGGGACGGTATACCTATGACCGGAAATGGATATCTCATTCAGGCTGAAGGTCATCCCGAAACTTGATTCGCGCGGCTCCAGGGTCCTGGCGCTTTGGTAATTACCCGCCATCAGGCAGCCGTTCAAAAGCATCCCGAGAGATAAAAGCGGAATGATTGATCTGGCTTTCATATTTTCTCCCTGATATTAGGGATTCAACAAACCGGCCAGTTTGTTCTTCTCATCTTCGCTCATGGCCTCGAGACCGAGATCGAGGAGCGACTTGATGTAGGGCTCCTGCCACTGGGCCTGGAAAACCTTGATTTCTTCGGGATCCTTGAGCACCCTGACCACGAAATCGAAGGAAGGGCATTGAGAGCTCGCTCCCAGCGTCCGCTTCACCCCGCCGAGGTTGGGCCCGATCACCGAAATCTCCCAGTTTTTACAGCGGGACTCGAGGGTAAAGGAGAATCTCCCGGCGGGATCCGGCTCGATCACCGAGACCTTGAAAGCCCCGTTCCAGTCCTTGCGCTTGAACACCACCAAGGTCCGGGTCACGGGATTCCCGTCTTCATCCTGGACCTTGCCGTGGCAGGCGACAGTTTCTTTCCACTCGGGCAGGAAGAAAAGGGCCGCCACCAGGGCTTCCCCGGGATTGTTGGAATGGTAGTAATAAGGCCGGAGGGGCTGATTGTCCCGGTCCTGGCCCTGTACGCCGATAGGGCTGAAAAGGATGGCGTTGGGGTCGCCGCGGAAGCAGGAAGGCAGGGAAAAAGCCAAGAGCAGAGAGCCGAGAGCCAAGAGAACAGAAAGAAGAACAAACCGTTTTTTCATGGTTACCATCCTCTGGAAAATTTATTTGTTATATAAACGATGATGTCACCGGGCCGAACCGGTTGTCAAGAAAATTACCTAACGGTCCTAAGTCTTCAGTCCGATGTCCGAAGTCAAGACAACTCAAGACGTGAAATGAAAATTATTTAAAATGACCTTGGGCTGGTTACTCAGGAAGCTTGACTGGAAAATTCAAGAAGCATATTGCCCGTTGGGCAGGAGCTTTTCCGGAATCAGGTTCCCGCTATCCTTGAGTTTTTTCCGGGCGCATTTAACAAAATTTCCTTCGCAGTAGAGAGTGGTGAAGACATCCCTGATGGATTTAGTGTGAAAATGCCTGTTGGCGGTGCATTCATTGACATTAGGGCAAGATCTATCTTCCATTTTTTCTCCTTAAGGTGTTTCTCCAAGGTAAGTGTGGCCGTCAGGGGACTGATCGGCAATTGGGTGCTTTGCCTATGAAGTTATTTCGGAAAACCGGTGTTTTTTACGCGGGATCCTTCGGCCCGGGGGACTTGCAGGCGGGGCCGGTGTCTTTGTTGAAGATCGAAAGCAGCTCCCGCACCTTCCGGGGGTCGGTCGTGGGAAGCTCGCAGCGGCAGTTCTGGCAGAAATAAACCGTGGCCCGGCCCCCCTGGCTTTTAAGCTCGCGGGTAAACCCGGCCAGGCGGACGATCCCGGGAGCATCCTCGTCGGTGGGACGGAGAATGATCACCGCGCTGGGGAGATACTCATTCCGGAGCGCCTGGAGCATTTCCCGGGTATCTTCCCGCCCGGGGTTTCCGGCGATCACGATTTCGAGCGTGGGTCCGACGGCATAATCCAGCGCCGTCATGAGAAAGGTGAAAGCGGAGGGGGATTGCCGGGCTTCGCGGGAAAGCGCCCGTCCGATGGCCTGGGCCCGGGTCTCGAAATCGGGATTGGCGGTGACCCGTCCCAGGCGGAGGAGGTTCAGGGCCATCACCGAATTACCGGAGGGGATGGCGCCGTCGGAAAACTCCTTGGGCCTGATCAGCAGATCTTCCCCGTCCCCCGCGGTCAGGAAGAACCCGCCGGAGTGGTCATCCCAGAAGTATTCAATGGCCCGGCCGCAGAGCTCCAGGGCTTTTTCCAGGAAGCGGACCTCAAAAGTGGCTTCGTAAAGTTCGTAAAGCCCCAGGATCAGGAAGGCGTAATCATCAAGCTGGGCGGGAATCGCCGCCTGGCCGTCCCGGTAGCGGTGGAGGAGGCGGCCGGCCGGGTCCCGGAGATTTTTCAGAATGAAATCCGCCGCTTTTTTCCCGGCCTCCGCATAAACCGGAAGTCCGAAGGCCTGAGCCCCCCGGGCCAGGGCGGCGATCATCAGGCCGTTCCAGTCGGTGAGGATTTTATCGTCCCGGAAAGGGCGGACCCGCCGGGCCCGGGAATTAAAGAGCGTGATCCGGGCCTTTTCCCACCTTTCCCGATATGCCGGTTCGGAAAGCAGGCCCCTGAGATGGAGGATATTTTTCCCGTTTTTCTCCCCGATGAGCGGATCAATGAAATTGCCGTCTTTTTCCAGGTTGAAAGTCCGGAGGACAAAATCGGCTTCGGCGGGGTCCAGGGCCCGGCGAATTTCCTCCTCGGTCCAGAGATAATATTTACCTTCCTTCCCTTCACTGTCCGCGTCTTCGGCGGAATAAAAACCGCCGGCCGGATCGGCCAGGTCTCTCAGGACGTAAGCGAATATTTCTTCGGCCGTGCGCCGGTATTCTTCGTTCCCGGCCGCCAGGTAACCCTCGGTATAGGCCAGGGCCAGCAGGGCCTGGTCATACAGCATCTTTTCAAAATGGGGAACCAGCCATTTTTGGTCGGTGGAATAGCGGTGGAAGCCGAAACCCACGTGATCGTAAATCCCGCCCCGCCGCATGGCCTGCAGGGTTTTTTCAACCTTTTCCAGGGCGAAGGTTTTCCCGGAGCGCTGGTTGTAACGGAGGAGAAAGAAGAGGTTGTGGGAGGTGGGGAATTTGGGGGCTTTTCCGAACCCGCCGAACTCGTCGTCGAAATCCTGGGCCAGGGCCCGGTAGGCGAGTTCCAGGATAGATCCGTCCAGATCCTCGCCCTTTTCATCGCGGCCGGCTTCTTTCAGCAGGGAGACCAATTCTTCCGCGGAGGAGACCAGCTCCGGGCGCCGGTTTTTCCAGAGCTCCCGGATCCGCGGGATAAGTTCGGAGAGGCCCATCCGTCCGAAGGTTTTTTTCCGGGGAATGTAGGTGCCGGCGAAAAAGGGCTTTCTGTCCGGGGTCAGGAAAATCGTCAGGGGCCAGCCGCCCTGGCCGGTCATCATCTGGCAGACGGTCATGTAAATATTGTCGAGGTCCGGCCGTTCCTCCCGGTCCACCTTGACCGGGATAAAAACCTCGTTGATCAGGCCGGCGGTTTCCGGGTCCTGGAAGGACTCGCGCTCCATCACGTGGCACCAGTGGCAGGTGGAGTAGCCGATGGAGAGAAAGACCGGCTTGTCTTCCACGCGGGCCCGGTCGAAAGCCTCGGGGCCCCAGGGGTGCCAGTCCACGGGATTGTCCGCGTGTTGGAGCAGGTAGGGGCTTTTCTCGGCGGCTAAGCGATTAGACATAAATTCGAATATTAAAAATCAAAGATCAAAATGACAGAGCAAAGTTCAAAATCTGTAAAAGCTTCTTCAGCGAAAATGGATTCAAGTATTAGCTTCTTGAAATTTTCCGCGGAGTTTTTGATAAACACGGGTTCCTGCATAATGTCCGATCAAGGCTTGAATAACCCAGACGAAAAAATCAAACCAGCCGGGAGAAAAAAACTCTCCCATGCCCACAGGTCCATTTATATGAAGAATATTCGCGATATTTGCATTATTAATAGTCATTGTTGCGTCTAGGCAAATGATAGCGGGAAGTCCATATAAATCGAGTAAAGCGAAAATTATTATGAGAATGAAAAATGCTTTTCGGCTAAACGGGGTTTTTATCCTATGGCCGAATATGGCAAAGAATGAAATCCCGACAAAAATTGCTTTAAGGATATAATCCAGCGTAAATGTGCTTATAAATATTAATATTTCAATCATTCTGACTCCTGTTGTTGCCTATTATCAGGCTAGATGCATGCCTCTTATTTATTGAATCGATTAGGTTTGACCACTACACGCAGCCTAAAGGCTGCGGCTACCTGTTTTCACCTACAACTTAAAGATGTTTTGGCGCGCTCCCGCCTGTCCGGAAAGATGTTACCTGTTACTGGTCTTCGGCTACCTGCTACTGGTTGCTACCGGAACGTCAGTTTCTTTTCCCTCAGGACATACTTGATGTAACCCGGAAAAATGTGGCGGCCGAGGTTGAGGCCGAAGCGGAGATAGTCGGCCGGGGGACGGCGGTAGTTTTTCACCGGCTGCATGGTCATGGATTTGGTCGGGCAGGAGGAGGCGCAGAGGCCGCAGCCGATGCATCTCTCTTTCTTGAAAGTCCATTTCTTATCGGAAAGGACGTGGGCTTTCGTGGGGCAGCGTTTGACGCATTTCTGGCACTGGGTGCAGGTTTTTACCTCGCGGATCGGGAGGAAATGGGGCGGGGCGACGATGCCGGGGGTGTTGAACTGGGTGAGGGAGCGGAGGGCGACGCAGCAGTCCCCGCAGCAGGAACAGCTGAAATTGGGGTTATCGAAGTTGACGTTGATGGAGAGGGTGGCGAGCCCCGCCTCGTTGGCCCGCCGCTTGATCTCGATGGCCTCCGACTGGTCGGTCCGGCGCATGATGCCCCGGGTGATCATGAACTCGGCCAGGCTCCCGAGCGTCAGGCAGGTTTCACGCGGCAGGTCCTGGTCGTGCCCTTCCCAGTTCCGGGCCTGGCGGCAGACGCAGACACCCAGGGCCAGGCTCTTGGTGCTCTTGATCATTTCCGCCAGGCGGTCGGAGGGGATGGCCATGGGCGCGGCTTCGATGGTCTGCTCCACCGGGATGAAACGGGCGAAGGGAACCGGGACGTTCAGGACCTCCTTGATGTAGCCGGTGTTGTAGAGGACGTCGTACAGCCGGCCGAATTCCTTGTGCCATTCGTCTTCCTTGCCTTCCATCAGGGCCATCTCGAACGTGCCCGGCATCAGGGGCATGAGCCGGTAGTTTTTAGGCTTATTCTCAGGCTCCAGGGAGAGGAGGGCGCGTTTCTCGTCCGCCAGGCGGGCAAGA
This sequence comes from bacterium, assembly GCA_028713675.1. GTDB lineage: Bacteria > Desulfobacterota > JAPLJL01 > JAPLJL01 > JAPLJL01 > JAPLJL01. The sequence continues at coordinate 27,161 of JAQTNV010000011.1, read as the reverse complement.
ATCTTTTCGACCTCGTCCAGAGGCCGGTGGGCGTGCCGGGCGACGTAGCCCGTGTCCCGGCCCCGGCCGATTTCCAGATGCTGGGCGACCTCGGCTTCCTCGTCGGTAAAAAGGTGGCGGACCAGGGCGGCGAGCTCGGGGGTGATCCGCGGACCGGCCAGGGCGGGGTTGGAGTAAAACTGCATCAGCCGGATATGCCCGGGCGTGAGTTCGGGGTATTCCGCCTTCAGTCTGGATAGAGTTGAGTCGATTTTAGACATTTGTATATGGTTTAAATTTTATTCTAAAAGCGAAAATTGAGCCATCCCCCGCAGGTATTTGATATAATAAAAATCCATGTCCAGCAAGGTTTGCGAAGGGGTTTACCTGGTGGGGGGGAGCGACCTTTCCGACGACCGGGACTGCCTGGTTTACCTGGCCGACCTCGGGGATCTGGTCCTGGTGGATTGCGGGGCGGGGCCGGGCTGGCCCCGGATCCGGGACAATATCCTCGCCGCCGGATTTAATCCTGACCATATTCACACTGTCATCCTGACCCACGGCCACGTGGACCATATCGGGGCCGCCCGCCAGGTTAAGGAGGAATCCGGCTGCCGGCTGGTGGCGCACGCTGAAGACGCCCCGTTCATCGAGAGCGGGGATCCGGCTTTCACGGCTTCCAGCTGGTACGGAATTAAACTGAAAAAAATTAAGCTGGACAAGGTGGTCATCGGCGAGAGGGAGAAGCTCAAGTTCGCCGGGGGGGAGCTGGAGCTGATTCACACCCCCGGCCATACCCCCGGTTCGATGGTAGCCCTGCTGGAGACCGGAGGCAAAAAGATTCTTTTCGGGCAGGACATCCACGGGCCCTTTGACCTGAGCTTCCGTTCCGATCTCAACGCCTGGAGGGCCAGCATGCAGAAAATCCTCGAATTGAAGCCGGATATCCTCTGCGAGGGCCATTTCGGAATCTACCAGCCGGCCGAATCGGTCCGGCGTTACATCCAGGGGTATTTAAATACATACAAATAACCAGGCACAGAGAACAAAAAAAGAAGGTGGCTTGGTGGTTGGGTGGCTGGGTGGTTGGAAAAAGAATAGCCGCGTATCCATAACGAAAGACGAAAAATAATTAAGGGGCCATTGATCCGCACTTTAATGAATGAATCAATCGACATCCCGGAAGTGAAAAAACCGGGTCCCTGGGGATTGTGGGCGACGCTGGGTTTTTCCCTGGCGGTAATGGCGGTTTATTCCCTGGCGCAGGTCCTGGTCAACTTCGGCCTCGCGGAAAAATATTACCCGGACGGCTGGAGAGCGCTGGACCCGAAAAATTTTCCCTGGATGGGGTATTTTTTTTCGCTGGCGGAGGTTGTTTCCGTCCCGCTGGCCTCCGCGCTGATATTTGTATTCGCCCGGCTCCGCCGGGATTTTCCGGTCAGGGATTATCTCGGCCTGGTCAGGCCGGCGCCCTGGGACCTGATCAAATGGCTGGTGATCACGGCGGCGGCGATCGTGGCCTCGGATGTTTTTCTTTATTGCTTCAGTTCCCAGGTCGCGGATTTCATGGTGAATGTTTATAAAACCGCGCGTTTCTGGCCCCTGCTGGCCTTTGTTCTTGTTGTGGCCGCGCCGTTTTTCGAGGAGGTATTTTTCCGGGGGTTCCTTTTCCAGGGAATCAGGCATTCCCGGCTCGGCCCCGGGGGAGCAGTGGTGTTTTGCGCCCTGGCCTGGGCGGTGATTCATTTCCAATATGATTTGTACGGGATGATCACCATTTTTGCTTTCGGGATCATGCTGGGCTGGGCCCGGTTCCGGAGCGGATCGGTTTATCTGCCGATCATGATGCACGCGTTCATCAACCTGGTGGCGTTGATCGAAACGGCGGTATTTGTGAAACAGTTGTAAAATCAAAGGAATAGAGGTTCAACGTTCCAGGTTCACAGTTCAAGGTTTGAAATTTTAATTATGTAGGGGCGGGGTTTATCCCCGCCTGAAAAAAAAGATTATTTGGGAGGGCACGAGGCCCTCCCCTACGATTCTTGAACCTTGAACCGTGAACTTTGAACTCGACCAAGACGTTTGGCCTGTTTTTATCTGAAGAGGAGAAATTATGAAGAAACCCAAGAGCGGGCCGATCTTTGATACCGGCGATTTCCCCATCAGCGCGGTTCGGCTTTCCATCCTGAAGGGAACGGGGGTGGACGTCGAAGAACTGGCGGAAAAGCCGATTATCGCGGTGGCGAATTCCCAGACCGAGTTTAACCCCGGGCATATGCACCTCCGGCAGCTGGCCGAGAGGGTCAAAGAGGGGATCCAGGCCGCCGGGGGCATTCCCTTTGAATTCAACGTGCCCGCCCCCTGCGACGGCCTCACGGAAGGGAACGAGGGGATGCGCTTTGTCCTGCCCCAGCGGGAACTGATCGCCGATATGATCGAGATCCACACCCGAAGCATGCTTTTCGACGGGATGGTGATGATTGCCTCCTGCGACAAAATCATCCCGGGAATGATCATGGCCGCGGCCCGCCTGGACCTGGCCACGATTTTCCTGACCGGCGGACCGGGTTCCTTCCAGATCCGGTTCAGCCCCCGGATGAAGGGCAGCATCTCCCACCGTGATTACGAAGATCTCCGGGACAAAATGGCGGTGGCCACCTGCGCCACCTGCGGATCCTGCGAGGTGATGGGGACCGCCAACACCTTCCAGTGCTTGGTCGAGGCCCTCGGGCTTTCGCTCCCGGGTTCCGCCAATGTTCCCGCTTTTCACGCCGACAAGCTGCTCTGGGCCCGGAGGACGGGCAAACGGATCGTGGAGATGGTGGAAGAGGGGCTTACGGCCCGGAAGATCCTTTCCTGGAAGGCGATCGACAATGCCCTCTCGGTGGACCTGGCGATCGGGGGCTCCACCAATTCTATCCTGCACCTGCCGGCGATCGCCCACGAAATCGGGGTCGATCTGCCCCTGGCCAAAATCAACGAGCTGAACCGGGAGATCCCCACCCTGTGCGGAATCTCGCCCTGCGGTCCCCATGGGCTCCAAGACCTCTACCAGGCCGGTGGAGTCCTCGCGGTGATGAAGGTGCTGGCCGACGATCTCTTCCTGGACGCCCGGACCGTGACGGGGGAAAAGCTGGGCGACGTTTTGAACCGGGCCAGCGTGCTGGACGAGAACGTGATCCGTCCCCGGAACAAGCCCTTTTACCCGGAGGGGGGCCTGGTGGTGCTGTTCGGGAACCTGGCCCCGGAAGGGGCGGTGATCAAGCAGTCAGCGGTCGACCCGGAAATGCACCGGTTTGTCGGCCGGGCGCGGGTTTTCGAGGCGGAAGCCGATTGCCTGGCGGCGATCCGCGAGGGGAACATCAATGACGGGGACGTGATCGTGATCCGCAACGAGGGCCCCCGGGGCGGGCCGGGGATGCCGGAGACCCTGGCGGTAACGATGGGCCTGGACCTCGCCGGGTTCAAGCGGGTGGCGCTGGTGACGGACGGGAGGTTTTCCGGGGCCACCTCCGGACCCTGCGTCGGGCACGTTTCTCCCGAGGCCTGCGTGGGCGGCCCCATTGCCGCCGTGCGGGAAGGCGATAAAATCGCGATCGACATTCCCGGAAGGACCCTGGAGGTCAGGCTGACCGATGATGAAATCCGGGAGCGATTGAAGGACTGGAAACCGAAACCGAAAAAGTTGCCGGCCGGCTACATGCAGAGATATGTCCGGATGGTCAGCTCCGCCGCGAAGGGGGCGATACTTGAGTAGGAAGATAGGAGATCGGAGATAGGAGATAGGGTCGAAGACAAAGAACCGAAAAGATAAAAGCGAGATCCTTCTCCCGCCGGGGGCGGGCTCAGGATGACATCAATTTAACTTTGAACCGTGAACTTTAAACCCGGAACCGGGCTCAGGTTTTCCCCGTCTAGGGTCTGCCGTCTACCGTCTACCTTTAGTAAATCTCCTGCAGGGCTTTCTCGTTGAATTCCTTCTTGAGCTGGAGGATTTTTTCCAGCAGTTCCCGGGGATAGCGCTTCCCGGCCAGGTCATCCTGGAGCTTCCGGGAGAGCTCCTGGAAGCTTTTCATGTCGGCGTCGCTGAGCCGGACCGGTTTCATCCCCCTCCGGACGAAACCCTGCTGGGTCTGCTCTTCGAAGGTGCGGAGGAGGCTGCCCCAGTTTTTCTCGGCCATGCGGGTGGTGTTCAGAACCAGGGGGGCCAGGTCCCCGGGGGATTTCAATTCCTGCCCCTGGAGCCAGGAGAATACTTCTTCTCCCATCTGCCAGATCGACTTGTCCGTGACCCCCTGGTGGCGGAGGTAGTCGTCCGGGCTGGTGAGCCTTTTGAAATTCTCGAAATCGGTCTTCAGGCGCTGGAATTCCCCGGGGTCTTTCCGGAGGCCGGATTCGATGCGCTCGAAGGTTTTCCGGGAAAAAATCGCCGCACAGGGCGTGTAGTAAAAGGGCTGCTCCACGAAGTATCTGAAGAAGGGGTAGGCCTGGACCCCGAGGACCCCCGAGGCGGGGGCGAGGGTGCCGTCGAACTTCTTCCCCTGGATGTCGGCGGTGATCTCGGCCAGGTTGAGGGGGATCGGATCGATACCGATTGCCTTCAGGGTGATGAGCTCAAAGCTGCCCCAGAAGCTGCCGGTTCTCTGCCGGCGGATTTTGTCGAGGGAGGAAGGATCCAGCCGGGAGTAAAAAAAGTAAAACCCCGCGTCCACGAAAGCTCCCCGGGCGAAGCCCTTGCTCTCCAGGATCCGGTCGATTTCGGGCCGGAGGTGATTGAGCACGTATTCCACCTCATCGAAGGAAGAGAAGAGAAAAGGAAGGGAGAAGACGGAGAGCTCAGGGGCGACCTCGAAGAGCCCGGCGGCGTTGCAGCCGCAGCCTTCCAGCTGGTCCTGCCGGATTTTTTCCAGGACCTCGAGATCGTTTCCCATCAATCCGGAGGTGAGGGGGATGATCTTGATCCGGCCCCCGGTATAATCCCGGATAATCGGCGCGATCAAGCCGACGGCCACGGTCCAGGGGGTCCCGGCCGGGGCCAGGGTTCCCATCCGGATTTCATAAATCTTGGCCGGGGAGGCGGCGGCCAGGGCGGGAGAGCCGGGCGCGACGAAAAGAAAAACGCCCAGGATGACGCTGATCCGAAGAAAATTGAAGGGATTTTTCCAGGATAAAATTTTCCTCTTCATAATGTTATTCTCAAAATAAGGGTTTGAAATTTCCTCCATGTTACACCTGGTTCGGATAATCTTCAACCAAAAGGTTTTTCGGGTTATTCTTTTAAATTGGAACCATAAGTCAGATTCAGGCGCGGATGAAAGTAACCGGGAGGAAAGGAAAAATTATGGCGGCAACCCACGGTAAGAAATGCGCTTTTTGCGATATCGTCGCGGGGAAAGCCCGGGCCCACCGGGTTCACGAGGGCAAACATTCCCTCGCGATCCTGGACATTTTCCCCTTCGCCCAGGGGCATTGCCTGGTGATCTCGAAGCGGCACGTGGTCTGGTGGCACGATCTTTCGGAGGAAGAGACGATGGATCTTTTCCGGACGGCCCGGACGGTGGCCCGCAAGATCAGCAAGACGCTGAAACCGGATTTTGTCTGCATGTATGCCCGGGGCCGGAGGATCCCGCATGTGCATATTTTCCTGATCCCGACTTATAGCGGGGATCTCCTAGACCGTTTTTTCAACGCCCTGGAGAAGATCCAGGAAGCCCCGGGGGAACTCGTCCGGATGCGGGACCCGGCGGAGCTGGCCAAGACGGCCAGGATGCTGAAAAAAGTTAGAAGGTAGACGGCAGAAGGTAGACGGTAGACGGTAGACAGAAGGCCGCTAAGCGTGAGATGTGAGGCGTAAGAGGTTAGGCGTTCATAGAGTTCATAGTGTCCATTGTGTCTATAGTGTCGAAAGAACAAAAACGGTCCGTTGGGTTTCTTGGGTTTTAAAGAAGCCCGGGGGTTGGGTTTTCCTTAACCCATAACCTATAACCTATGACCTACAACCGATCACCTAATTATTCGAAAAGGAGACCATGATGAGCGACATCACGGCGGGGACAAAAGCCCCGGATTTCACCCTGAAGGATTACCAGGGCCGGGAAGTGAAACTTTCCGATTATCTCGGAAAAAAGATCGTGGTGCTGGTCCTGTTGCGCGGCTTCGGCTGACCTTTTGCCCGACGGCACCTGGAGGTGCTCCAGGCCGATTACGAGAAATTCAAATCCCGGGAGGCGGAGATCCTGGTGGTGGGCCAGCATACCCCGGATGAATTTGCCCGGATGTGGAAGAAAAAAAGCCTGAACTATATCGGCCTGCCCGACGACGATGGCTTGGTGGCGGGCCTCTACCAACAGAAGGTCCACCTGATCAGGCTCGGCCGGATGCCCGCGCTTTTCGTGATCGGCAAGGACGGAAAGGTTCAATACTCCTACTACAGCAGGAGCATGAGCGACATCCCGAAAAACGAGGAGTTATTCAAGATAATCGATGATAGGTCATAGGTTAACACCCATCACCTAAAACCTAGTCAATTTCAGCTTCGGAACGCGTTGACCAGGGGGCTCTGCCTCAGTTTCTGGATGAGTTCGATCGCCCGGTCGAGGCGGCCGAGAAGCGGGTTCTTCAGAATAAACCCGGCCACGATCTTGCCGCTCAAGGCCGAGTTGGGAACTCCCCCGGGCCAGAAGGAGTAATGGCCGATGGTGTAGAGCTTCCGCACGGGGGTGCGGAAACTGGTGAACCCGTACTTACTCGCGATCGGCAGGTCCGTGAGGCTGTAGGTCCAGCCCGCGGAGGCGCCCCCGCTGTTCATGGTGAAGCGGGCGGAGGAGAGGGGGGTGCCCACGTCCATATAAGCGATCTTTTCGGTGAGGCCGGGGATGACCGCCTCGGCATTCTTGGCCAGCTCCATCCCCACCGCCTTCTTTAAATCGCGGTATTCGGAGGTTCTTTCCCGGCTCTCGCCCCGGTTGTTCCAGTGATCCTGCCACTCCGCGTGGCTGAAAGTCTGGAGGACGAGGGAGGATTTTCCGGGAGGGGCGAGGGCGGGGTTTTCCACGCTCGGGGAGGAAAGCTCCATCCACATCTTCTGATGCACCTCGCGCTCCGAGTCCCGGCCGGGGAAGATCACGTCGAGGTTCGGAGTGTAAATCACGTGATGGGTCTGGAGATGCCGTTTCATTTCCTCGGGGGGGATATCGAGTCCCAAGTAGACCGCGACCAAACTCTCGGTCAGCCGGCTCCGCTCGACCTTCTGGACGAAATCCAGATCGAAGTATTTTGACCCCAGCACCTGGGAAACCAGCCGCTTGTAATCCCCGGCGTAGACCACGTATTCGGCTTCGATCTTCTCTCCTTCGCCGGTCAGGATGCCGGAAGCCTCGCCGTCCGCGACCAGGATCTTCTTGACCGGGGTCTTAAAGCGGGCCACCCCGCCCAGTCCTTCGAATTTCCTGACCAGGCTGTCCATCAGGCTCTGGAGCCCGCCGGCCGGGTACCAGTAATCCTTGACCCAGGCATACCAGAAGCCGCCGAAAAGCATAAAGGGCATCTTGTAATAACCAGCGTTTAGGAACCAGTTGCGCAGGTCCTCCTGCCGGATCTGGGCGCAGAGCCGCTCCTTGAAGCTGTAGTCGCTCCAGCGCTGGATTTCGGGGAGCCACTTGATCAGGTAGAGGATGTCCCGGGGTTTGGGCTTTTCCAGGAGAGGGAAATGCCAGGGATCGCACAGACCGGAAAGGAAATCCGTGCATCTTTCCACCTCCGCGAAAATGGCTTTGACCCCGGGCTCGCCGGGGAAGGCCGCCATGATCCGGTCGCGGGTGTCCTCGAGGGAGGTGACGACAAAATCCCAGTCGGGGGTCTTGGCCCGGTAGTGCACCTGGTGCCAGTCGTGCTCGTCGTAGACTCCGAGTTCCTTCAGAATGGGAAAGACGATCCCCGTGCTCTCGAAGGACTGGTCACCGCCGTCAAAATAAAAATCCTTCCGCCAGAAACCCGACATGCAGCCGCCGGCCTGGTGGTTTTGCTCCAGCAGGACCACCTTTTTGCCTCCCCGGGCGAGGTAATTGGCGCAGGTGAGACCCGAGATCCCGGCGCCCACCACCGCCACGTCAAACTTTTTCGGCATGGTTCTCTTCCTCGGCATTTTTCCTCCCTCGGCCCCAACCTTCCCGGGATGGAAGACGACCGGAATATTCAATCATTGTTGGGGACCAGCATATTTTTTCATTAAATCGCCGGGTAATCAATATATTTGCAGAAACCGTGATTTCTGATAGAAAGGAAAGAAAAAGAAAGCAGGTAGCAGGTAGCAAATAACAGGTAATGGGTGATGCGTTTCGCCCATAACCTATGACCCATAACCTATAAATGGAAAGGTGAGATGAATATATTTGCGGACAAAGTCGCCATCGTGACCGGCGCGGCCTCCGGGATCGGCCTGGGTCTCTCGACCGAACTTTCCCGCCGGAAAGCGCAGGTGATCATGGCTGATATCAACCGGGACCTGGTGGAGGAAAAGGCGCAGGAGCTCTCCGGCTCCGGCGGCCGGGTCCAGGCGGTCTTTCTCGACGTCGCGGACGCGCAGGCGGTGCAGGACCTGGCGGACGGGACGGTCCAAAGCCGCGGGCGGGTCGATTACATGTTCAACAACGCCGGGATCGCGATCACCGGGGACGTCAAGGACATGGCCCTCCCGGACTGGCGGCGGGTGATCGAGGTGAACCTCTGGGGGGTGATCAACGGCGTCCAGGCGGTTTACCCCCTGATGATCAGGCAGGGGCACGGTCACATCGTCAATACCGGCTCGAGCTCCGGACTGGCCCCTTGGCCTACGGTGGTGCCTTATACGACCACCAAGCATGCGGTGGTTGGGCTCTCCACCTCGCTTCGTTCGGAGGCGGAGACCTACGGGGTGAAGGTCAGTGTGGTCTGCCCGGGGTTCATCAATACCCAGATCTTTTCCTCGATGAAATACGTGAACATCGACCGGGAGAAGGCCCTGCAGGCACTGCCGTTTCAGGGTATGGCGCCGGATAAATGCGCCCGGATAATTCTCCGGGGGGTGGAGAGAAATAAGGCGATCATCGTGGTGGGTTGGGACTCCTGGCTGATGTGGCACAATTACCGCATCTTCCCCGGGGCCTATATCTGGGCCAACCGCTTCATCGTCAAGAAGGTCAGGGAGCAGAGGAAGGAGAAATAAGTAATAGGTCAAAGCTCAAAGGTCAAAGGTAAGACGGAAGGCGTCCATTGAGTTCATAGTGTCCATAGTGTCCATAGTGTCGAAATAATGATCCATTGTGTTCTTAGGGTTCATAGAGTCCCTCAGATAAACCCTTCGGGATAAATCCGTAGCGTCAGAATATAATTGGATAATTCGACCCAATAGACACAAGGAACACGACGACACAATAGACACGATGGGTATTGGGTGTTGGGTTTTAACCTATCACCTATGACCTAAATGGGGGGACGGAAAATGGCCAAATTTCTTAACGAGTACGAAAAGCCCACCCGGGAACATCATAAAATTCTCATGATGAGCTGGGCGGGATGGGTCTTTGATTTCTACGATCTCATCCTGTTCACTTTTCTGCTCATGCCGATCGGCAAGGAACTCGGCCTTTCCCACCAGGCGCTTTCCTACGTCATGGGCGCTTCCCTGGCCGCGACCGCGCTGGGCGGGGTGATTTTCGGAATCCTCTCCGACCATTTCGGCCGGAAGCGGGTTCTGCAGTGGACGATTGTCACCTACAGCCTCGGGACTTTTCTCTGCGGGTTCGCCCCCAACCTGGCGGTGCTGCTGATTTTCCGGGTCATCACCGGCCTCGGGGTCGGGGGGGAATGGGCCACCGGCCAGACCTATGTGGGGGAGACCTTCCCGGCCCGGGTTCGGGGCCGCTACGGCGCCTTCATGCAGACCGGCGCCCCCTTCGGGATCGTCCTGGCTTCCATCATCGGCGGGTTCCTCGCTCCGGAAATCGGCTGGCGCTGGTGCTTTTTCATCTCCTTTCTGCCCGCCCTGCTGGTGATATACATCCGGAAACAGCTTCCGGAATCCGACATCTGGCTGGAACGGAAACGGCTGGTCGCCGCGGGGGTGGCCCCGGTCAAATCCCCGGAGAAGGAAGGCGGCAATAAATTTTTCATGTTGTTCTCACACACATACCGGAGGCTCTTCATCCAATCCCTGATCCTGGCGATCTTCGACATGTCCGCCTACTGGTTCACTTATTCCTGGCTTCCGGGCTATCTCCACGAGCAACGGGGATTTTCGATGACGAAATCGGCGGTCTGGATGCTGGTTAACCAGGCCGGGGGGTTGTTGGGTTACCTGAGCTTCGGGTTCGCGGCCGACCGGTTCGGTCGCAGGCCGGCCTACTCGGTTTACGCGGTGATCAGGGCCTTGGGGCTGGTCATGATCACGCTCTGCTGGGGCCTGGTGGCCGAATACCCGCCCCTGATCCTGAGCTTCATGTTCCTGGTCGGGTTCGGGACGGGGATGTTCAGCGGTTACGGCCCGCTCTTCGCGGAGCTGTTCCCCACCGAAATCCGGAACACCGCGATGGGATCGGCCTTCAACCTGGCCCGCGGGATCCAGTTTTTCACCCCGGTGATCATCATCGCGGTCGCCTCGACTTACGGTCTTTCCGGCGGAATCTCCCTGGCGGCGATTTTCGCCCTCCTGACCGGGGCCTGGATCTGGACCTTCCCGGAAACGAAGGGAACGAAGATCGAGGCCTAGTCGCAGAGGGCAAAGAGCAAAGAGCTCAAAGCTGAAAGCTCAAAGGTCAAAGGTAAGACGGAAGGCGTCCATTGAGTTCGTAGTGTCCATCGTGTCCATAGTGTCGTAAGAAATAAAAAAGTCCGTAGGCTTAACGATCAGATCCCGAGGCATTATGGACGAGGGAAGCCTGCGAAAATGGCGCAACCTAAAGGTTGCGGCTACCTACGAAAAACAACTAATCAGAAGTTAATTTGATGATCTGGCGGGTGGTTTCCCCCGTCTTGATCTCGAACGGGACCGTCCGGTCGACCTTCAGCTCGGTATTGATGATTCGGACCGAGTGATATCCCGGGGCGAGCTCCAGGCTGATGATCGGGGTGTTCCGGCCTTTCTTTTCCCCATCGATAAAAACCATGGCCCAGGGCAGGACGTTCAGGGCGAGAATCCCCGGCTCCGCGGGCGCCCTGGCGGGGACCGGAACCTCGCTTCGGGCGGGGGTTACCACCACCAGGGTTTTTACGGCGGTCCGGGGCTTGACCTCGGGACTGAGATCCTCCGAGGGCAGGACCACGTCCGGCTGGGGTTGGACCACTTCGATCGGTTTCGGGGCGGGGGCCGGGGGGAAGACCGTCGGCGGGAGGGTTTTTCTCTCGGGCGGCGGAGCCGGTATTTTCCTCTCCGCTTCCCCGGTCGAAACCATCCGGGGTTGTTCCCGCTCCGCGGGCGCCGGGGCGATCGGAGGGGGCGGCGCGGAAGGATTGGCCGGTAAGACTGCGGGCGCGGCCGGAGGGACAACGACCGCGGCCGGGCTTGATCCGGTTTTCACCAGGCGCGGGTAAACCCAGAAGCCGGCGGCCGCGAGCATCAATATCAAGACCCCGGCGAAAATCACCCTGAGCCAGGGGGCCGGCGGCTTTCCCGCCAGTTTTCTGGTGGCATCCTTTTCGTCGCTTTCGGGAAGCAGGAGCGGGGTGGTCCCGATCAGGCTGGAGGAGGAGGCGGATTCCGATCCTGATTCAGTTAATATTTTTTTAAACTCCTTTTCCTCCTCTTTCCGGTTTTTTTTCCGCTCTTCGGAAAAGGCCTCCCGCAGGTAACGGCTGAGGGTCTGGGAAGACTGAAAATACCCGGCGCGGGAAAGAAAGAGCTGGAGGTCGTCCCGGAGCCGGGCCGCGGCCTGGTAGCGCCCGCCGGGTTCGCGGGCCAGGCAGCGCAGGGTGATGACCTCGAGCTCCTCCGGGATTTCGGGGCAGGTTTTCCGGGGCGGTTCCACCCGGGCCTCGCGCACCCGGCGGAGCGTGGAGATGTCACTGTCGCCCTGGAAGAGGCGGTTGCCGGTGAAAAGTTCGTACATCACCACCCCGAGAGAGAAGATATCGGAGCGGTGGTCGAGGGCCTGGCCGTCGGCCTGCTCGGGGGACATGTAGGCGAACTTGCCCTTCAGGACCCCGGTCTGGGTGACGGAAAGGCGCCCGGCGGCCTTGGCCACGCCGAAATCCACCAGTTTCACATCTCCCTCGTAGGAAACCAGGATGTTCTGCGGGCTCACGTCCCGGTGGATGATCCCCAGGTGGCGGTCGTCCTCGTCCATCCGGGAATGGGCGAACCCGAGCCCGGACGCCGCGCCCAGGGCGATGAAGGCAGCGTCCGGAAAGGCGAGGGGCCGGCCGAGTTCCTCGGCCCTTTTCAGGATCCCCCGGAGATTCTGCCCGTCGATGTATTCCATCACCAGGAAATAGCGGTTTTCATCCTCCAGGAAATCAATGGTCTGGGCGATGTTCGGGTGGGTAAGGCCGGCGGTCAACTTGGCCTCGTCGATCAGCATGTCGATGAAGTCCCGGTCGGCGGAGAGGTGGGGATGGATCATTTTCACCGCGACGGTTTTTTCAAATCCGCCCGGCCCCAGGGCTTTGCCCCGGAAGACCTGGGCCATCCCGCCCGAGGCGACCAGCTCGGTGAGCACGTAATGTCCCAGGCGGAAGGGAAGCTTCACGGCCCCGCCTCCAGCCGGCGCGAGGCCTTCTGGTAGTATTCGTCTTCCGGGGGGAGCATCTGCATGATCAGACGGTATTTACCCCGGGCTTCCTCCCGGTTGGCTGATTCCAGCTGGTAGGCCTCCCGGAAGAGGACCTGGGCTTTTTCCGCGAGCAGCGCCAGCCCGTTGCGGGCCGGGGCCAGCTCGGGCAGGAGGCGGAGGGCTTCCCGGAAGCGGAGAAAAGCCGCCGGGTAATCGCCTTGCTGAAGGTCTTCCTCGCCTTCCCGGGAGGTGAACCGGGCCAGCCTCTCCCGGGCTTCCGGCAGGATCCGGCCTTTACCGCCCGGGGAGATCTCGCCGTCCAGTTTCTGCGCCTCCTCGAAATGCAGCCGGGCGGACTTCAGAATTTTCTGTTTTTCAGCCTCCAGCTCGAGCAAAAGTTCGCCGCGGAGCTGGCCCGCGAGCCGGGCGAGGCGCAGGGCTTTTTCCCGGTCCGGCTCGGCCGGGGCGATTTTTCGGGCGACGGAAGTCCATTCCTCCCGGGCCTGGCCCAGGTTGCCGGCAAAGTAAGCCTGGAAGCCCCGGGCCAGGCGGTCGGGCAGAATCGGGGCGGACGGGCCGGATTCCTGCGGCCCCAGCGGCTCGGAGGGAAAAACCACTTCGGGCGTCCGGGAAGCCGGTCCGGGTTTTACGGGGACGGACCGGGGGAGCGGGGGAGGCGGGAGGATTTTCCCCGCGGGGAGCGGGGTTTCGGCTGAGGAGGTTTCGGGCCGGGGGTTCGCAGGGAGCGGCGGTTCGGCGGGCGGGGAAGCCGGATTCGATCCGGCCGGAGGGGAAAACTCCGGAGGATTCTGATTCCCGGTTTGAACAGCATCCTGTCCCTGCCGGAATATTTTCCCTTTCCAGGTCCGGAGGGTTTGAGCCGGCACCAGGAGCAGGAGAAGGATTACAGCCAGGACGGGGATGAGCAGGGCGGAAGGCCTGATCTTCCCGCGCGCCGGGGCGGCCGCGGACGGGGGAATCGGCACGATCTCCCCCGGTTGGATCAGACGGAAGGAGAACTCGGGGGGCAGGTTTTGCCATCCGGGTTTGATCGCCATTTCCGGCTGGTTTTTTCCGGAGGGAAACCGGAGAAGATAATTTTGTCCCTCCCGGACCATTTCGGCGGGGATTTCGGGGAGCTTGACCCGGTCTTCCGGCTTTTCCGGAAGCGGGAAGAAGCGGCGGAGATTTTCCGGGCCGAGGAGAAGCAGGCCGGGTTTTCCATCCAGGACCGCGACGGGTTTATCGGGGATTTTATCCCGCCCCTCGGTTTTCCCGGTGGATTCCCCGGCGGTAGCCACGCGGGTGGGCTCGCAGGGCGGGGGATCCGCGGAAAAATTGATCCGGAAAGGGCCCATCCCGATTTCCTCCCCGCCGGAAAGCTTCTGCCGGGTGACCCTTTTCTTCCCGATGAACGTTCCGTTGGTGCTGCCCAGGTCCTCCAGGACCCAGCCGGTTTCGGATTTCTGGATGCGGGCGTGCCGGCGGGAAATAAAATTATCCTCGAGGGGAATATCACAATGGGGGTCGCGGCCGATGGAGTAGGAGTCCTTCTCCAGTTCCTGTTCCCGGACCAGTTCGTCTTTTTTGTATATCTGCAGCTTTTTCATTCTTTAAGAAGCAAGGTTCGCTTCTTCGTCGACAAGCCAAATAGCCAAATGAGGCATTTTTTTCTTTTTGGGGGAAAGGTTTCGCTCCCCTCACCATAAGTGCCGTGCCGTAAATGCGGCAGGCTGACCCGCCCCTCGGCTACGCTCGGGGCAACCGTGTCTAGCCAGTATCGATAAATATTTAGTCATCGAGTTCATCGTGGCCTGATTTCCTAAGAGTTCGTGTCGCGAGAACCTTCCCCCGGGGCTCTGGAAAAGCCAATAAAATAAATACTCTGTTCCCTATCTCCTATCTCCAAACAGGTGCTTTTGTCTCTGGTGCACCTGTTTTTGGGTGCTTACTGCCTACCCTCCGGGCCGGAGGCTGCTTATTGTGTTTACTCTGTGCCCTATGCTCTATGCGCTATGCCATTTCAGTTGGCCCTGCCGATTTCCTTCAGACGTTCCTGGGCGTAGCGATAACGGGGGTCGTCCGGAACATTGAGAAGCTTCTGGATATTTTTCAGCTCCAGCTCGGCCCGGTCGGGATCCTGGAAACGGATGGCCTGCTCGGCGGAAAACTTCCGCCGGCGGAATTCCTCTTCCAGCAGGCTTTCGGTCTGCCGGAGCCGGCCATTCAGGGCGGCCAGGAAATCCGGGGCGGGGCTCTGGCCTTCCAGCAGAATCATCGCCTTCTGGAATTCCGCCCGGGCCAGGCTCAAGTTTTCAATACTGATCCGGTAATCCTTGAGCCGCTGTTCCCCCAGCGCGAGGGACGCCCGGGCCCGGGAGATTCTCTGCTCGGGCGGAAGGGTGGACATTTCCCCGCCGGGCGAAGGAGAGCTTTTTGTCTCCGGGACACTATCCTCCTTCAGGGAGGGCGGTGTCCGTGGCGAGGGCGCGGGATAAAAGAAAAGAAAAACCAAGGCCAGGCCGATGAGGGCGAAGAGGATGACGCGCAGCCTGGCGGGGGAGGATTTTCCCGGACTTATTTTCGCGGCCGGCCGGGAAAGCCGGGGTTTCCCCGATTCCAGGGAAACCGTCAGGTTCCCCAGACTCAGGTTTTGGCCGGGGGCGAGTTTCCGTTCCCGGTTTTCCCCCGGCTCGCGGAGAACAAATCCTTCCGGGCCGGAAATGATCTCGGCGTGCCGGGGCGAAATCCCCGGAGAGTTGATCAGGATGTCGTTGGTCAACGAAGTCCCGATCCGAACGGAGGAATTATCTTTCAGGGGAATAGTGGAAGGTTTGTACACGTCTTTTAGTGCTAAAGTGAGACAAAAATCCGCAGTCTTTTTTTTCATTTCCGGCATCGGTTCGAGATTGCCTTCCCGCCTTATTCCGTCATTCCGCACTTGATGCGGCCTGCCCTAGCTGACGCTCGTGTCGGCCAGGGAATCCAGATTTTTCTTTATCTCTTGGATCCCTGCTTTCGCGGGGATGACAAAAGGCGGCGCCCGCCGCTTAAAATATATTTATTTTGGTAGAACGGATCTTGTTTCGGCCGAGGAATTTCTTCGGTGAGAGGGGATCGGGAAGGCCGGCTTGCTGAAAACCTTTCCCGCGGATGAGACAGCTGGAACAGCGGCCGCAGGGACGGGGCCCGCCCCGGTAGCAGGACCAGGTCAGGTGAAAGGGGGCGCCGAGCTGGTGCCCGAGACGGACAATCCCGGATTTCTTCAACCGGATCAGGGGGGTATGAAGGGTGATCCGGGTCTTCGGTTTGGTCCCGAGACTGACCGCCCGGCCGAAGGCCCGGATGAATTCGGCCCGGGTATCGGGATAATGGCGGGAGTCGGGTTCGTTCACCCCGATATAAATCCGGTCGGCGCCGATGACCTCGGCCCAGGCGACGGCCGCGGCCAGGAGATTGGCGTTCCGGAAGGGGACGTAGGTGGTGGGGATACCGGTCCCGGGATGCCGGTCCGGAATTTTCCTCCCGGTATCGGTCAGGCTGGAGCCCCCGATTTTTTTCAGGTGGGAAAAATCAAGGGTGAGAAGCTGGTCGGCCCGGTAAACCCCGGCGATTCTCCGAAAAGCTTTCAGCTCCCGGGCCTGGGATTTCTGCCCGTAGTTGACGTGAAGCAGGGCCAGGGGATTCCGCGGCCGGTCCCGGCGGGCGACCGCGGCGGTCACCGTGGAATCCAGGCCTCCGCTCAGGAGGACAACAGAAGGCGCTCTTTTCCCCATTTATTAAAAAACGTTAAGTATGTCCGTTGGTCTATTATACACAAATATATCTTTTGGTCTACTTTACCCCAATATAATGGTGAAGCTGAAGACCCAGCCTGACCGGAAGGCGATCTTTCAAAATCCACTCGGCCAAGACTTGAGGTGATAAAAAACTGTGAACCGGGGAGAAAATCACCTGGGATTTCCGGGGCAGGTTTTTCCGCAAGCTCAGGTCCCGGGCGAAGACGTAATCCTCCCGGTCGTAAAGAACAAATTTTATTTCATCCTGGGCGCGGACCAGATCCAGGTTGGCCGGGTCCATCCGGCCGGACATCCCGCTGCCGGGGCATTTCTGGTCGAGAATGATCACGGCCCGGGGGTCGACTGTCCCGACGGGAAGCGAGCCGTTGGTTTCGATTAAAACGGTCATCCCGGAATCCAGGAGGTTCTTAATCAGGGCCGGGGTTTCGGCCTGGAGCAGAGGTTCCCCGCCGGTGATCAAAACCAGGGAAAGGCCGGGTCCCTGGATTCTCCTGATGATTTCCGGAAGAGGCAACTCCTGCCCGCCGGAGTAGGCGTAGGCGGTATCGCAGTAACGGCAGCGGAGGTTGCAGCCGGTCAGGCGGACCAGGACGACCGGGTACCCGCTTCGGGAGGATTCGCCGAGAATAGTGGGAAAAATTTCGTAAACGTTCAACATAATGTGGGTTCAAGGCTCACGGTTCAAAGTTTGCCACCGCTGGGCAGTTGGGACGCGAAAGAAAGAAAATGATTATTGTCTTGTCGGATTTTACCCCGTCTACTGTCTACCGTCTGCCGTCTACCGTTAAAAATTTATTTCCTTCAGAAAGTTATAAAGATTTTCCCCGGCCAGCTTTGCTACCCGCTCCGGCCCGAGGTTCTTCTTGATCCGTTCAAGCAGGGCGGGGAGGTCGGCCACGTCCCGGACCCCCCGGACGGTCCGGATGTAGCCGTCCAGGTCGGTGCCCAGGCAGATCCGGTCCGGTCCGATCAGGGTTTCGATGTGCTTATAGGTGTCGGAAATGAGTTCCGGACCGCCGAACAGGGAAAAACGCTTCAGGTACCAGGGGTAAAGCATGATCCCGATCAGGCCCCGGCTTTGCGCGATCATCTTGATCTGGTCGTCGGAGAGGTTCCGGTCCGCGTCGCAGAAGCGGCGGACCCCGCCGTGGGAAAAAATCACCGGGCCGGAGTAGTGCTCGAAAATTTCGTAAAAACCCCGCGTCGAGGTGTGAGCCACGTCGGGCAGGATCCGCGCGGCGGGCAGGTTCTTCATCAGCTCCTTGCCGAAGCCGGTCAGGCCCTGCTTGCTTCCCCAGGCCGCCCCCACGATATCGTTATCCACGAAGTGGGCGAGGGTCAGGTAGAGAATGCCCAGGGATTTCAGATATTCGAGGTTTTCGAGGCGGCCTTCCAGGATGTGCCCGCCCTCCACCGCCAGGATCGCGGCGATCCGCCCTTTCTGGTTCAGGGCTTCGATTTCGGAGAAAGAACGGGCATGCCCGATCCGGGTGGAGTTTTTCTCCATAAATTCCAAAAAAATATCGGCCATCCGGTGGACGCCTTCCTGGTAGCTTTTAAAGGGAAACTTGAAGGGAACGTAAATGTTGAAGGTCGAGAGCTTCACACCCGCGGCTTCAAGCCGGGGCAGATCCAGGTGATTCCTGAGGGGATTCCAGAACAGGGGAGGCTTATGTTTTTTGGACAGGTCCTTCCGCATGTAGGTCATGTTGAGGAGGGCGTGGGAATGGAGGTCGGCGATTCTTTCCATGAAGGGTTATTCTAACACTGTTCAAATTCCTGAAAAAAGGTAGACGGCAAATCGCAGACGGCATATAAGCCTTCTTCGGCCGGCGGTCAGCTTTCTTAATCTCACTCGTTAGCTCTTTTTCTTTTTTGGGGGGAAGGTTTCGCTCCGCGCACAATAGGTTCCTACCGTAATCTAGCAGGCTGACCCGCAGGGTCTAGCCCGTATCGATAGATACCTTATCGTCGAATTTATCGAAGCCTGATCTCCAAAGTGTTCGCGTCGCGAGAACCTTCCCCCCGGTTTTTCTGAAAACCCCTAACGTGAGTATAACCCCTTACGCCTTACGTGTTTTCCGAACAGGGCCTTGGCTTGACCGGCAAAATCTGTTAATTAATTAAATACTATGGTTAATGTCTTCCCCAAGATCCTGGTTCCCACGGATTTCTCCGAAAATTCGGAGAAGGCCCTGGAATATGCCGTTCATCTTTCCGAGAACTGCGGGTCGTCGATCGTTCTCCTGCACGTTATCCAGACCCTGGCCAGCTACCCGCTTTTTGTCTCCGGCATTGTGACCGAGGCCGACCTTCGCCGGGAGATGGAAAAAGAAGCTGAGGACCGGCTCAAGGTCATGGCCCAGCATAAAGGGAACGACAAAGTGAAGATCGAGATCCGTCTCCGCTTTGGGGATCCCCACGAGGAGATCCTGGCCGGAACCCGGGAGGAACAGGCCAGCCTGATCGTCATGGGAACCCATGGCCGGACCGGGTTGTCGCGGGCCCTGATCGGGAGCGTGGCCGAGCGGGTAGTCCGCCGGGCGCTTTTCCCGGTCCTGACCGTTCCGATGAATCCGGGAGTGGTCCTGCCGAAGAAACCCGCGGGCCGAAAAATCCGGGCCCCCCGGATGCCGAAAATCCCCAAGCTTTCCAAGCTCCGGATCCGGCGGAAAAAGCCGTCAGCGTAAAACCCTGCAAAGCCTAAAAGCCTAAAAGTTAGGAAGCCTAGAAGGTAAGAAGGCGCTAATAGAAGAGCGTCTCCCGAAATTTAATTTTTCCCCGGATTTGTATTGTTTCCTGCCTGGCTTATTTACTTGATTTGCTCGGCCTTTTGGAGGATTTCCGGGGGGACGCTGATATTCAAAGCGTTGGCGGTATTCAGGTTCAGGAACAGGTACCCCTGCGGGTGAGCCGAGGGCAGACTGCCGGGGGAGGTCCCGCTGAGAATTTTCTGGACCAGGCGGCCGGCCTGGCGGCCCATGTCCTGATAGTTGGGGGCCAGGGCCAGAAGGGCCCCGCCTTTTACAAAGCTCTGGGAGAAGGTCAGGATCGGGATCTTCCGGTTCAGGGTGGACTCCAGCATGTAGCGGAAGGATTCCTTCGAAACCACCGTCTGGTCCGGGATCATCCAGAGAACATCCACGGTCCAGATCATTTCCTTGATGGCGTTGGCGATCTCGTTGCTGGAGGTGATCGGTTTTTCCACCAGGATCAGATTCAGAGCCGCGGCGGCCTGGCGGCCGTCGCGGATGATGAAAAGGCTCAAGGTGGGGTCATAAATGACCCCGATCCGGCGGGCCTGGGGCAGTACGGAAGTGAGGGTCTGGAACTGGGCCCGGGCCGGAACCTGGAAGCTCACGCCGGTAATTTTTTCGTTTTTCTGGAATTCGGAGGGATCCAGGACCATGGAGAATACGGTGGGAATGCCGGCCAGCTGTTCCCGGGCGACCCGGGCCGAATCGCTGCCCACGGCCAGGATCACCGCCGGATTGCTGGCCTGGGCGGCGGGCACCGCCTGGGCGGCCGAGGCGGGGTTGCCTTTCAGGCTGAAGGTTTCGAAATTGCTGTTTCCCACCACCTCCCGGAAGCCGCGGAGGACTTCCTCGTAGGCCGGGATGTCGTTGCTCTTGAGCACGAACACCCCGGCGGCGGGGGCCGAGGAAGGGGGCCAGAGACAGCAGATGAGAATGCCCCAGAGAAGCCAGCCAGCTTGGGTTCTGATTTTTTCCACCATTTTAAACGGATCCGTCAATTCCCTCTTATTGTATGAATTATTTAGAATTTTTAAAGCGGTTTTTAGCTTAGTAGGTTTTCTCGGCCGTTTTCAGGATCTCGGGAGGGATGGTGAGATCGAGGGCCTGCGCGGTATGCTGGTTCAGGACCAGGTGGCCCTCGGGGGAAAGCGGAGGCAGGCTCTGGGGGGATTTCCCCGCCAGGATTTTTTTGGTCAGGTTCCCGGCTTGGCGGCCCATGTCCTGATAATCGGGGGCCAGGGCCAGAAGGGCCCCGCCCTTGACCAGGATGCCGGAGAAGGCGAAAAGGGGGATCTTCCGCTCAATCGAGGTTTCCAGGAAATACTGAAAGGATTCCTTGGAGATCACGGTCTGGTCGGGAATGATCCAGAAGGCGTCAACCAGGTACATGAGATCCTTGATCGCGTTGGCGATTTCCCGGGTTTGACTAACCCGTTTTTCGAGCAGGGTGAGGCCAATTTCCCGGGCGGCGGCCTGGGCTTCGGCGATGGTGGAGCGGTTTTGCTCCGGGTCGTAGATCACCCCGATTTTCCGGATCCGGGGGAGGATTTTTTTAAAGGCCTGGAGCTGGTCCCGGGGATGGATTTTCATGGTAATCCCGGTGGTGTTCGGATGACCCAGGAAGGGTTCGGGGTTTAAAACCATGGAGAAGACCAGGGGCACTTCCGGAAAATCCTTTTGGGCCAGCTCGGCAGCCTGCGAGCCGACCGCGAAGATGGCGGCGGGGGTGGCTCCCGAGCGCAGGGTTTTGATCACCTTCCCGCGGCTTTCCTCGGTCCCGCCCAGTTCGAAGGGGAACAGCCGTATCTCCCGGGCGGTTTCCATGAACCCCGCCGCCACTTCCTGGAATGCGGGCTGTTTGCCGCTCAGGAGGATGGCGACCGCGGGGGATTCCTCCACCCGGGCGGAGAGGGGAAACAGAACCCCCAGGGCCAGGAGCAGGAACGCGCACGAGAATTTTCTGAACCGGTTTCTCATCTTACCAGGAGATCCGGACGAAGCCGGTGATGGTCCGGACCTGCTTTTCCCCGGCAAAGTTAGTGGCTTCGGCTTGCCCGTCTCCGTCGATGTCATAATTCCAGTCCGCCCCCGGATACTGGCGGCCTTCATTCCCCAGCAGGTTGTAGATCTTGACCCCGACCTCGGCGTGATCCGAGAAAAAGGAATAGGCCAGGCGGGTGCCGAGGAGGAACTGGGCGGGAAGCTTCTGTGGCACCATCTCCTGGGTGGCCCCGGAGGAGTCGAGGATGCGGTCGGTCTTGGGACCGATCAGTGATCCGGTCAGGCTGAGGGATAATGCCGGGAGGGGCTGCCAGGAGACCCCGAAGTTGGACTTGTATTTCGGGTGGAGGTCTAAATGGACTTCCGGACGACCGCCGGAACGGTCAATCGGCTCGACGTAGGAGGCATTGGCGAAACCCTTGAGGTTCTTCCGGAGGACCAGGTCGAGCGCGAGTTCTCCCCCGATGCTGTCGGAATGAGTCTCGAGCTTAGTGAAAATCTGGTCTTCATCAAACCCGACGATGTCGCGATACTGGTTGTAAAAGAGGGCCGCGGTCAGGGAAAGATGTCGGGAAAGTCGGGAATTGTAGCCGAGTTCGAAGGAATTGATATGTTCATTACTAAGATTCGAGGAACTGAGGTTCATGGTTTTGAGATTCATCCCGTATTCCCAGAAAGAGGGCTTGCGGAAAGCCCGGGCAAAGGAAGCCCGGAGCGTGTGCCGGGGGTGAGGGGTATAGACCAGGCTGACCCGGGGAGAATAATCGTCGCTGGTTTTGGAATTGTAATCGTAGCGAAAAGCGGTAAACAGGCTTAAGGGGGGAAGGAAATTCCATTCATCCTGAACGTAAGCCCCGATCCGCTGCTCCTGGTTGTATTCCTTCGCCAGTGCGGAACTCTGAAAAGTGTTTAAGAGGTAGCCGGCTCCAAAAGTGAGGCGGTTTTTTACCCCGAGGTAAACGGAATAGTCGAGCCCGCCCTCCAGGTTATTGGTTGACGCCGGGATCGGGTAGCTCTCTCCGAAAAGTCCACGGATCATCCAGGGAGGCAGATAAGGGATATCCAGGCCCATGTCGAAGTTGAAGCGGTAATAACCGAGCTTGAAATTGAGCTTGTCCCAGTTGCCGTGCAGGTAAATGGTGGAGAGCAGAATGTCGGTCACCGGGGCTTCCCCGATAACGGCATAGGAACGGGAATCCCCGAAGGCGAAGCTGGCATCCACGTCCACCCGGCTGTTATGGGGCAGGTCTGAACCGGTTTTCAGGCTGACCCGGTTGACCTCCGCGGCCGGTTCACCCGGGACGCTCGAGCTCCAGGATTGCTGGCGGTCGGCGGAAAGCTTGAACCCCCAGGAGCGGCCTTGGTAGGCGCCCTTGGCCTTGAAGAAGAGGGTGCCCAGATCGGTATTGTAGCCGCCGACCTCGGTGATCGCCTCAGCCCGTTTTTCGTCCCGGGGCTCTTTGGTGATGATGTTGATCACCCCCGCGAAGGCGTTGGCCCCGTACAAGGCGGAGACCGGGCCACGGATGATCTCGATCTTTTTGATGTCATCCAGGCTGACCGGGATGAAGTCCCAGTAGACCTCCCCAATGAAATTGGTGTTGACCTCCCGGCCGTCGACCAGGACCAGGACGTTGTTGACCCCGGCGGGGAAAAAGCCGCGGATCCCGACCATCTTGTAGGAGGGGGAATTGACCACCACCTCCAGGCCGGGGACGAGGCGGAAGATTTCCTCCAGGCTCCCGACGCTGTAAAGCTTCAGGTCTTCTTCGTCAAGGACGGTGACGGCGGCAGGAGCGTGGCTGACCTTTTCGGGATGCCGGGCCCCGGTCACGGAGAAGGCTTCGGGCTCAAGGGGAGCCTGCTCGAGTTTTTCCTGGACCTGGTTCCGCCATTCCTCGGTATTGACCTCGGTTTCCAGGTTCAGGAGGCGGTCTTCCCCGGAAGGGGCGGTCCCCGCTTCCTCGGCCCGGAGCGGGAAAGGAAATAACAGAGTTCCCAGCAGAAGGGGAAGAATCAGCCGCCGAAAAGGTTTTAAATATTTTGTCATCGGAAAATCTTGTTATGGCCGGGCTTATTATATCAGACCGGAAACTGGCTGGGGGCGGGTTCCGGCTTAAAAAGTTTTCTCGGCCCGGTTGAGGAGCTCGGGGGGGAGGCTCAGGTTCAGGGCCTGGGCGGTTTTCAGATTCAGGATCAGCTGGGCCTCGGGATAGAGCGGAGGCAGGCTCTTCGGGCTTTTCCCGGAGAGGACCTGCTTCAGCAGGGTGCCGGCCTGGCGGCCGATGTCCTGGTATTTGGGGGCCAGGGCCAGGAGGGCCCCGGCCTTGACGAAGTTTTCCGAGAAAGCGAAGAGCGGGAAGCGCCGGTCCAGGGAATTTTCCAGGAGATACTGAAAGGATTCCTTGGAAACGACGGTGGAGTCGGGGATCATCCAAAGGGCATCGATAGTCCAGATAATGTCCTTGATCGCGTTACCGATTTCCTTCTGATTCATCACTCTCTTTTCCACCAGGATGAGGCCGAGCTCCCGGGCGGCGGACCGGGCTTCGGCCATGGTGGCCTGGTTTTCGTCCGGGTCGAAGATCACCCCGACCCTTTTCAGGGAGGGGAAAAATCTTTTAAAGGTTTCCAGCTGGGTGCGGGGCCGGATTTTCAGGGGGATGCCGGTGGCGTTGGCCTCCGGGGAAAGGTAGAGGTCGGGGTTCAGGATCATGGCGTAGATGGTGGGGACCTGGGGATAGATCTCCTGGGCGAACTTCAGGGCCTGGGAGCCGAGGGTGAGGAGAGCCGCGGGGGGAGGGGCGGAGCGGATTTTCCCGGGGGTGTCGGGATTGGAAAGGTCGAAGAACGTGAGGGAGATGCCGGGGGCGGTCTCGGAAAGACCCTGGATCACCTGCTGGTAGGCGGGCTGCTGGCCGTTCATCAGGATGTAGAGGGGGTAAGTCTCCTCGGTGGGGGCAGGGGTGGGGTGGAGGAAGAGAAGCGGGAGAATCAGGAGAAATTTTCGGGCCAGCCGTTCCATTTCACCACGATAGCCGGACAAAGCCGGTGAGAATCCTCTGCAGCGGTTCGCCCGCGAAATTGGTTTCTTCGTTCTGGCCGTCCCCGTTCAGGTCGTAATTCCAGTCACCCCCGGGGTACTGGCGGCCGTTATCGTCGAGGAGATTGAAAACCTTGAGGCCCACTTCGGCGTGGTCCCGGAGGAAGGAGTAGCTGGCCCGGAAACCAAGGAGGAACTGGGCCGGCAGCTTGATCAGGAGGGTATCGTTGGCCAGCATCGCCTGGTCCGGATCGAGGATTGATTCCCGCTTGGGACCGATCAGGTTTCCGATCAGGGAGAGGGAGATCCCGGGGAGGGGGCGGTAGTTAATCCCGAGATTGGTTTTGTAGGGGGAGAAGCGGCGAATCTGGTCCTTGAATTCCCCGCCGGGGGAACGGTCAAACCCGCGGAGGACGGCCTGGTTCAGAAAGCCCCGGAGCTTCGGGTTGATGATCAGCTCGAGGGAGAGCTCTCCCCCGACGCTGTCGATGTACTGGTGGCGGTTTTCAAAGACCAGGTTCCGGAAGACGATGATGTCCCGGTATTGGTTGTAGTAGAGGGCGGCGCCCAGGGTAAGGCGCCGGAAAAGGAGGGTGTTATACCCGAGTTCAAAGGAGTTGACGTGCTCATTGCCCAGATCGGGGTTATAGAGGACCCGGCCGATGTCCGGGTTTAAAACCGGCCCCAGATCCTGGAAGGCCTTTAAGCCCATCCCGTATTCGAGGAAAGTAGGTTTCCGGAAAGCCCGGGCGAAGGAAGCCCGGAGGGTGTGATTCAGGAGGGGCGAGTAAACCAGGGCCAGGCGGGGGGAATAGTCTTCTTCGGTCTGGGAGTTGTAGTCGAAGCGGAGCCCCGCGACCAGGTTAAGCGAGGGGAGGAGGGCCCACTCATCCTGGAAATAGGCTCCCAGGCGGTTTTCTTGGTTGTGGGTCCGGATCAGGCTCGGGCTCTCGAAGGTATTGAGGAGGTAGCCGGAGCCGAAGGTTAGGCGGTTGTCCTGGCCGAGGTAGACGGAATACTCAGCCCCGGCGTCGATATTGTTGGCTTTTCCCTCGATCGGGTAGTCTCCCCCGAAGAGGGAGCGGATCATTTCGGCTGGCACCAGGGGAGTATCGATCCCCAGCTTGAGATTGAAGCGGTCAAAGGCGAACCGGAAATTGAGTCTGTCCCAGTTGCCGTAGAGGTGGACATTGGCTTCCAGTATATCCTGGGCGGGAGTCTCTCCGACGGCGGCGTAATAGCGGCTCCGGCCCTGGAGTACGCTGGCGTCGAGGTTGACCCGGGCGTTGCCACTCAGGTCATAGGTGGATTTCAGGTAACCCCGGGTAAACCGGGAAGCGAGCTCCCCGGGATTGCCGAGACTTTTAGCCTCGTTATAGTCAGCGGAGACCTTCAGACGGAAGCGAGGCCTGATAAAAGCCCCCTTGGCCTTAAAGAAAAGGGTGCCCAACTCAGAGCCGTAGCCGCCGACCTCGGAGATCGCCTCGGCACGCTTTTCCTCGTTGGGATCCTTGGTGATGATGTTGATCACCCCGGAAAAAGCGTTGGCCCCGTAGAGAGCCGAGCCGGGGCCGCGGATCACCTCGATCCTTTTGATGTCGTCCAGGGAGATGGGGAGCAGGTTCCAGAGGACCCCGCCCATGAAGTTGGAGTTGACCTCCCGTCCATCCACGAGCACCAGGACATTGACCGCCCCCACCGGAAAGAACCCGCGCATCCCCACCGCCCGGTAACCCGGGCTGTACCAGACCGTGTCCACCCCGGGGACGAGACGGAGCAGCTCCTCCAGGGTGGAAACGGTATAGGTGTGGATGTCGTCTTCGTCCAGAACGGAAATGGCGGCCGGGGACTGGCTGAGCTTTTGCGGGTGCTTGGCCCCCACCACCGAATAGTCCTCCGGTTCGACGGGGAGCTCCCGGATTTTCTCCTCGGCCCGCTGCTGCCATTCCTCCGCGCCCAGCTCGGTATCGACCTCGAGGAGACGATCCTCGGCTGAGGGGGCGGTCCCCGCTTCCTGGGCCCGGGCCGGCGGGGAGGCCAGGGTGAAAGCCAGCCACGAGACCAGCGGCAGCCAGGCGGTGGTCAACCCCCGCGACAACAGTTTATAGCGGGAAGAGAAAAACATTAGGAAAGAGCCTTTATTCTCTCCGGACTTCTGGCCTCAAACTTAGGACAATTTTTCATTCGTCATTCGTCAATCGTCATTTCTTTTACATCCCCAGGAAGCTGGCCCCGCCTTCGATCCCGATCACCTGGCCGGTGATGTAGCTGCCTTCCTCGCTGGCCAGGAAGGAAACCAGCTCGCCGATATCCTGGGGCTGGCAGACCCGCCCCATCGGCAGCACGGAGGACATGCCCTTGATGTCGTCGATGCCCCGGGCCCGGAGCAGCCGCCTGCCCATCTCGGTCTCGACGATTCCGGGGGCCACGGCGTTGACCCGGATTTTCTGGGAGACTTCTTCCTTGGCCAGGACCACCATCAGGGCTTCCAGGCCCATCTTGGCGGCGGCGTAGGGGGCGCTCCAGGGGGTGAGCACCTTGGTAATGATCGAGGAGGTGAAGGTGATCGAACCGCCCGTTTCCTGCTCATGCATCTGCCGGCTCACGTACTTGGCGGTGTAGCACGCCCCCAGCAGGTTGGTGGAAATCACCCGCACAAATTCCTGCGGGTCGGTGTCCCGGACGGTTTGCCCGCGGGAGGCGACCCCGGCGTTGACCGCGACGATGTCCAGGCCCCCGAGCTCCTTGACCGCTTCCGCGACCATGGCTTCCACTTCCTGGGGATTGGTCACGTCGGCCTTGACCGCCTTGACCTTCCGGCCCATTTTCTTGAGCTCGG
>JAQTNV010000010.1 GCA_028713675.1 bacterium | reverse complement strand
GGCCCGACCTGAGCTATATCCTGAATAAAAATATCAAGCTGGTCGGAGCGTTCGATTTTACCGAAAGCCCGATCATTCAGGAGGAATATCGGGGTACCTTGAAACTGGTCTATGATTTTGCCGGTTTTGTTTCCGAATAGGCAAGTCGAGGAGAAAAATCATGGGAAAAAAGCAAAAATATCTGCTCCTGATATCGGTGGCGCTGGGGGTGGTCACAGCCTGTACGTATCTTTTCAATAAAAGCGACACCATCATTTTTTCTCACAAACAGCACAAGGATGCGGGCGCGGAATGCCTGACCTGCCATCCGGACATCTCGGCCAGCGAGGCGAGCACCGGCCATATGATCCCCAACCATCAGGTCTGCGCGAACTGTCACGATGAAGCCTTCATGAATGACTGTGCCAAGTGCCATACCGATCCCCAGAAACCGCTTCAGGTGAAAATCGACAAACTGGAAATGAATTTCTCCCACAAACTGCATACGGAAGCGTCCAAAGCGGAGTGCCAGGCCTGTCATCAGCGCAAAGACATCAGCAAGACCCGGGACAGCTTCACGCTTCCGGGCCATCAAGAGTGCCAGGCCTGCCACGCCCAGATGTTCACCGACCTCCAGTGTTCCAAATGCCACCCGGACCTGCAGCAGATGAAGCTCAAACCGATCACCAAGTTTTCCCATAAGGGCAATTACCTGAAGGAACACCGGGAATCGGCTTTGAAGGGAGTCGGGGTGGAGGTCTGCGGGCAGTGCCACGACCAGGCCTTCTGCTCGGACTGCCATTCGAAGAAGGAGGTTTTAAAACCGAGCGTAAAATACCCCGAAGCGCTCGAAAGACAATTCATCCACCGGGGAGATTATCGGACCCAGCATTCCATCGATGCCCGGACGGACCAGAGCCTCTGCCTGCAATGCCACGGGTTATCCAGCTGTAACGCGTGTCACGCGCGCGAGGGAGTGGCCCGGGGTTATTCCAATTCACCCGCCAATCCTCATCCGGCGGGATGGCAGAACGATCATGGCCGGGACGCCCGGAGGGATATCCTCAAGTGCGCGGCCTGTCACGACCAGGGCATGAGTTCCAACTGCATCCAGTGCCATCAGATCGGCGGCGTCGCGGGCGGGGTGAGCCCACATCCCAAAGGATGGGAGAGCAACCTGAGCCAGAACAAAGCCGGGGTCTGCCTGGCCTGCCATAAATAAGAATCGGTTTTTACCCGATCGCGAATATATACAAGGGGCGGCTCGTTGGGGCCGCCCCTTTAATTTTCGGTAGCGAATCTTCTCCCGACCTGTCATTAAAGCAAAGTTGATCGTGGTCGTTTCTTTGCTTGCATATTATTCCTAACATATAATCTGGATGCTTCTTTACTTGAACCGGCGGAAAATTATCGGGCAAAAAATATAGAAGGAGCAAAGATGGATCGGAAAAACCTCACTTTGCGGCTGCACCTCTGGCTGGAAGATAACCAGGGCATTTATTTCGGCATCGGGCGCGTCCAATTGCTTAACGCCATCGAAGAACTCGGGTCTCTGCGGAAAGCCGCGGACAAACTGGGGATGTCGTACCGGGCCGCCTGGGGAAAGATCAAAGCCACCCAAAAAGCCACGGGGGTTAAACTGCTCAAGCGCCGGGGAGAAAAGCGCGAAGGATACCAGCTGACCCAGGAAGGAAAAGAAATGAGAGACAGGTTCCTGAAATGGTTTGATACCGTGGAAGCCGTCGCTTTGAAAGAAGCAAAAAATATTTTTCAAGCACACATAAACAAGTACGCCTCAGAAGAAAAGCCTTCCGTTAAAAAGGGAGTGTCCCGCAAGAAGGAATAAGACGGCGATCGCGGCGGGTTTCCCGGGTTCCGCCTCCCGGCCCGGTTAAATTCATACATTCTGGTTGTTCGGAAAAACCAGGTTGCAGGGGGGTTGTTATTTTTAACTTATATGTCAATCTTGACATATGTCAGGAATTTACCTCCAGCGTGGGCGGTAAAACCTAATTTATTTAATTATAAAAATCATTTTTCGGAAAGGTTAAGCAATACTAACTGAGTCGGAACAAAATACCTCTATATTGTCGAGAATAATATTTGTCCAAACCGAGGAGGGAAAATGGACGATTATGAAAAAATTATGGAGAAGGATCTCGAGTTAAGGGGTGTCTCGCGCCGGGATTTCCTCAAGTATATAGGGATCCTGGGGGCCATGACCGGCCTTTCCGAGTCGGCCATTCTCAAGAGCCTCGCGCAGGCCGCGGAAAAAGGCGGAAGCGGGAAACTCCCGGTGGTCTGGCTCAACGGCCAGGACTGCACGGGCTGCACCATCTCGCTGACCGGCTCCCTGAACCCGCCGGTGGCTTCCCTGATCCTGGACAAGCTCTCGATCCGGTATCACGAGACCATCATGGCGGCGTCCGGTGAGGTCGCGGAAAGCGCCTACCAGGACGCCCTCAAGAAGGGCGGTTATCTCCTGGTGGTGGAAGGCTCGATCCCCGAGGCGGACGATCGTTTCTGCATGATCGGCGGGCGCCCCTTCAAGAAGATCGTACAAGAGGCGGCGGGCAAGGCCAGCATGATCCTGGCGGTGGGGGCCTGCGCCTCCTTCGGCGGGATCCCCGCGGCCTCCCCGAGCAGGGGGATGGGGGTCAAGAAGCTCCTTCCGGAAAAGACCGTGATCAACCTTTCCACCTGCCCGGTGCATCCCGAGCACCTGGTCGGAACCATTGTCCAGATCCTGACTACCGGCAAGGCCCCCGAACTCGACGACAACGGCCGGCCCAAGATTTTCTTCGGCCCGGTGGTCCACGAAAACTGCAAGCGGAGACAAAATTTCGACGACTCGAAGTTTTTAAAGGACTGGAACGATCCGGCCCAGAAGGATTACTGCCTTTTCGAAAAAGGCTGCAAGGGGCCGAATACCAATTCCGATTGCCCTGTCCGCCTTTGGAATGACAAGACCAACTTCTGCATCGACTGCGGAGCGGGGTGCCAGGGGTGTGCCGAGCCGACTTTCTACGGCCAGATGACCCCCCTCTTCACATCGGAGGGAGAGGTCTCGAAAAAGATTTTGGCGAAGAAGCAGGCCGGATTGATCTCGGTCAAGGGTTAAGGGCCGGATTCCAATCCTTTAGAAAGGAGAAAAGGAAATGACCAAGAGAATCGTAATCGATCCAGTAACCAGGCTGGAGGGACATTATAAAATCGAGGTTGAGCTGGAAAAGGATCAGGTCAAGAACGCCTGGGTCAGCGGCACGATGGCCCGCGGGATTGAAGCCCTGCTCAAGGACAAGGACCCCCGGGACGCCCCCTACGTGACCAGCCGCTTCTGCGGGGTCTGCTACTCGGTGCACCAGATCTGTTCGGCCCGAGCGATCGAATCCGCGGTCGGGGCCAAGGTCCCTTACGGCGGGATCCTGCTCCGGAACCTGGTGATGGGGGCGCAGTACCTTTATGACCATCCCCTGCATTTCTACCAGCTCTCCGCCCTGGATTACCTGGACATCATGGCGGTGGCGAATTACAAGGGCAGTGACAAGGCCCTGCTCGGGGTAAAGGACAAGATTGTCGGCCTGGTCAACGCCAAGGACACCTTCCCGCTTACCCCCCGGTACGAGCCGGACGAATACTGCGTGAAGGACCCCGAGGTGGTGACCACCCTGGTCAAGCATTACCTCGACGCCCTGATCATGCACGCCAAGGCCAGGAACATGGGGGCCATCTTCGGCGGGCGCACCCCGCATTACCAGAGCATCGTGGCGGGCGGTTTCACCCAGCAGCCGGATGCGGAACAGGTTAAAAAGTTCCGGACAATGCTGGACGAACAGAAGAATTTTATCGAAAACGTTTACCTGAAGGATGTGCTGGCGGTCGGGACCGGTCCGCTCTTCCCTCTGGCCAAGGCGGGGCTCGGCGCCGGGCATCTGAATTACCTGGCCTACGGCGGTTTCGAAATGGATCCGGAAGGCAAGACCCAGCTCTTCCCCGGCGGAGTGATTCTCGGGCTCAACCCGGCCAGCATTAAGGTTGATCCTTGCGACCCGGCCAAGATCACCGAGTCGGTCAAGTACGGCTGGTACCAGGACGCCCAGCCCGGCCATCCGAAGGATGGCCGGCAGGTTTTCAACCTGGACAAGAAGGAAGCCTATTCCTTCTCCAAGGCCCCCCGGTATGACGGGAAGCCGATGGAAGTGGGGCCGATGGCCCGCCTGCTGGTGGCCAAAAACCCCGATCTTCTCGACCTGGTTGCCAAGGGAGCCAAGCCCGGGGTGGTGGCCCGGCACGCGGCCCGGGCGCTCGAGACCAAACTGGTCCTCGACGCCTGCTACAAATGGATCGACCAGCTCCAGTCCCAGATGGCCAAGCCCGGTTTCAGAATCCACGACACCGACCACTGGGAACCCACCGACGGGATGGGCGCCGGGTTCTACGAGGCGCCGCGGGGAGCCCTCGGGCACTGGATCTCGATCAAGGACAAGAAGATCGCGAACTACTCGGCCGTGGTCCCGACCACCTGGAACAGCTCGCCCCGGGACGAGAGCGGCGTGCGGGGACAGTTCGAAGAGGCCCTGATCGGGGCCCCGGTGAAGGACCCGAAGAACCCGATCAACCTGGTCCGGATCATCCGCTCCTTCGACCCCTGCTCGGCCTGCGCGATCCACCTGATCGATCCGCAGACCAACGAGGTCCGCAAGTTCATCGTGGAATAAGTCCGGAATACTGAATATTAAAGCGTTATAAAAAGCCTGTCTTTCCCGATCTGGGGAAGGCAGGCTTTTTAATCGCTGAATAAACTATTTCAGCAGAATGTCGACGATTTTCCCCAAACCACCCCGATTGATCCTGGCCATGGTTTTTACCAGCAGTTTCGCTTTGTTATTGCTATAGGGATAACCTACGGGGACCCTCAGGGGGATAAGTTCGTAATTGACATGGTAGGGGTAGGTGAGGTCTCGGAGGCCGTCATCGGAGTGGACCCGGCCGACCCCGCTTTCCTTTACCCCTTGCCAGGGCGCTTCCGGGAAGGCGTGGCTCATCAGGACTTCGTTGATCATGACCGTGCCGGCTTCGAGCCGCTCGGCGATCTTCCTAGCCTGGGAGCAATTGGCGGAGTAAACGTAAGCGATCAAGCCGTAACTGCTGTCGTTTGCCCGTCGGATGGCTTCCTCTTCATTTTTTACCTTCATTATGGTCAGGAGCGGTCCGAAGGATTCCTCGCAGCCGACCCGCATGCTTTCGTCGGCATCGGCGATCACGGTGGGCTCGAAGAACATCTTGCCCTGGGGCGACCGGCGGCCGCCGAGAAGTATTTTCGCCCCTTTCTCCCTGGCTTCGGTAATCATTCCCTCCAGGATTTCCAGCTGCCGGGGGTCGGTCATGGCCCCCATGTCCATCTCGCCCTTCAAGGGGTTTCCCTGCCGGATGGTTCGGGCGTGGCTCAAAGCCTTTTTCAGGAAGGAATCGTAAATATTTTCAGGCACGTAAACCCGTTCCACCGAAGCGCAAATCTGACCGGAATTGGCGAATGCCCCCCAGACGATTGATTTCGAAGTATATTCAAGGTCGGCGTCTTCACAGATGATCGCCGGCGCCTTTCCTCCCAGTTCCATTGAGCAGGGCGTCAGCTTGCGGCCGCATAACTCGGAGACTTTTTTGCCGACCGCGGTTGAGCCGGTGAAATTAACGTAATCCACTCCGCTCTCGATCAGCTCCGAGGCGATCACTCCCGGACCGGAAACAATTTGAAAAAGATTTTTATCCAATCCGGCTTCGTCGAATATCTCTCGGAGCTTGTAAGCGATGAGGGGCGTGAGGGAAGCGGGTTTAAGCAGGACCCCGTTCCCGGCCATTAATGACATGATTGCCTCGCCCCCCGGGATGTTCAACGGAAAATTCCAGGGCGCGATGATCAGGACCACGCCGCGCGGGCGATAATGCAGGTAGCTGGAACGGTTCTTGAAGATAGAAATCGAAATCCTTCTTTTTCGCAGGATCTTTCCGGCCCGGTTGGCGAAGTAGGAGGTCAGGCGGATCAGAGGCATGATTTCGAAAACATTAGCTTCGTAAAGGGTTTTTCCGGTCTCCCGGGAGATGAGTTCAGCCAGCTCGTCGGACCTTCGCACCAGATGTTTTAGAAATTCATGCATGATCCGGCGTCTTTGGGGGAACGAAGTCCGGGCCCACGCGAGCTGGGCCCGGCGGACTTCGGCGAGCTTCTGCCTGGCTTCTTCGATACTGAAGGCGGGAACTTCGCCGACCAAAGACCCGTCCAGAGGACTATTGACCCGGATTTTCGACTGGGCTTCATTCGGCGATTTATTCTCTTTGTGAGTCGGATTGCTCATCTTTTTCTCCTTTCCGGTTCTGGACTGACAATAGACTAGCCGGTCTAGTTATGCTTGAAAAAAATATCACCCCGCGGATTTAACCATAATTCCACTTCTCAGCACTCGAATTAACGATTCCCCCATTTTCGGATGCAAATAATTGGTATTCATTACTTTTTCTTGAAGCAGAAGGCCGTCGACGATCGAAATTAAAATGGTGGCCAGATGCTGCGCATCAACATCACGGGATATGCTGCCTTCCTTCTGACCGTCCTGGATAAACTGAACAAGAATCTTGCGAAAACGGGAATAATAGTCATTGGTCACTTTCAGGACGTCGGAGTTGAATTCATCGGCATTGGTAGAAATCAACAGATAAATAAGTTTGCATAATTTACGGTATTTCACGAGCATATTCCCGATTTCGGTGAACAGCATGATGAGCTTGTCGGCGGTAGGCAGCTTCATTTGCTGAATATTTTCCAAGGCGGAGATGTAACTCTCGAACTTATTTGAGAGCAATTCCAGGAAAATCTCGTCCTTGCTTTGCCAATACCAATAGAAAGTGCCTTTGCCGGTAGCCCCGGCCCTGACAATATCGTCAATGGTGGTAGCGTGATAGCCTTTCTCGCCGAAAAGGTCCAACGCTTTTTCGAGGAATTCTTTCTTTCTTGACTGCCCCTTGGCCGTCAGCTTCTTCGCAGTTTTCAAATCCGAATTTCTCCTGGAAATAAATAATAGACTGATCGGTCTATTATTGTCAATTACATCCAAAGGCATGAATCAATAGGGAATCCGGGAAGTCGGATCGGTTATAATCAGATAAAATGGTTATGGAAACACCTAAGACTTTAATCATCGGCGTGGGTAATACCATCTTCCAGGATGAGGGAGTGGGGATGCACGCGGTCCATGCCCTCGAGCGGGAAAAGCTCCCCCCGGGGGTCCTGGTGATAGAGGCGGAAACCTCGATCCTCGACTACCTGCCCCAGATCCAGGCCGCGGAAAAAATCGTAATCATTGACGCCCTGCGAACCGGGGCGCCCCCGGGAACGATTTACCGTCTGACCCCGGAGAGCCTGCCGGTGGACGCCGCGCTTTCGCTCCACGCCATGGGGCCGCTCCAGGTGATCCAGCTGGCTAAACAGGCGGGGGATTTCCACGCCGAGGTGATCATCATCGGCGTCGAGCCCAAAGAGATGGAAATGGGAATGGAACTTACGCCGGAGGTAAAAGCCCAGCTTCCGAAGATTACCGAAACCGTTCTCAACGAATTCAAGAGCAGGTAACCG
The DNA here is from genome assembly GCA_028713675.1 of bacterium. Taxonomy (GTDB): domain Bacteria; phylum Desulfobacterota; class JAPLJL01; order JAPLJL01; family JAPLJL01; genus JAPLJL01. The sequence goes on along the minus strand of JAQTNV010000010.1, from coordinate 69,183 downwards.
GCAGATTCACCGAGGATCATGACTAAATCCCGTGTTCATATTCTGGTCGAGGGAATAGTCCAGGGGGTGGGATTCCGCCCCTTTGTTTATAACCTCGCCCGAAAACACGGCCTCTCCGGATGGGTTTTAAATGATGAGAAGGGTGTACAGATTGAGGTTGAGGGGGAGAAGGACATTATCCAGGGTTTTCTTTCCAGTCTCAAAGCGAGCCCGCCCCAGGCCCGAATTGAAAATATCCTCACCCATGACCTGCCCCCGGTTGGTGATAAAAGCTTTGAAATCCGGGAAAGCGAACGGGGCGGGGAGAGATCAGCTCTCGTCCCGCCCGACATCGCAATTTGCGGGGATTGCCTCCGGGAGTTTTCTGATCAGAAGGACCGCCGCGTTCATTATCCTTTTATCAACTGCACCAACTGCGGGCCGCGTTTCACGATCATCCGGGACGTACCCTACGATCGGGAAAAAACCACGATGGCGATTTTTAAAATGTGCTCGGCCTGCGAAAAGGAATACCGCGACCCGGGAAACCGCCGTTTCCATGCCGAGCCCAATGCCTGCCCGGATTGCGGCCCCGGCCTCCGGCTTCTGGACCCGGCCGGACGGGAAATCGCCGGGCCGGACCCGGCCGGGGAGACACGGAAGCTTTTGAAAAATGGGGTGGTCGTGGCGGTCAAGGGGATGGGAGGGTTTCACCTCGCGGTTTCGGCCCGGAACGAGGAAGCCGTCAGCCGGCTCCGGAGCCGGAAATACCGGGAGGACAAGCCCTTTGCCCTGATGGCCCGCGACCTGGGGGTCATCCGGGAACTCTGCGAGGCGGACGGGGAGGCGGAGAAACTGCTGGAATCCCGGGAAGCCCCGATCGTGGTTCTGCCCATGAAAACCGGGGCCCGGGTCGCCTCTTCTGTTGCCCCTTTTCAAAACACCCTGGGGATGATGCTGCCGTATACCCCGCTTCACCGCCTGCTTTTCGACGGGGAACTCGACTGCCTGGTGATGACCAGCGGGAACATGAGCGATGAGCCGATCGCCTACCGGGACGAGGAAGCCCGGAAACGGCTCGCGGAGATCGCCGATTATTTCCTCTTTCATAACCGCGAGATCCACACCCGCTGCGACGATTCCGTGATCAAGCCCTTCCGGGGGGGGACCGTTTTCCTACGAAGGGCGAGGGGTTACGTTCCCGCCCCGATTCCCCTCGCGCGGGGCGGAAAAAGCGTCCTGGCCCTAGGGGCCGAGCTGAAAAACACCTTCTGCCTGACCAAGGGGAGTTCGGCCTTCGTCAGCCATCACATCGGGGACCTGGAGAATTTTGAGACCCTGAAATCATTCCAGGAGGGGATCGCGCATTTCCGGCGCTTTTTCGAGATCGAGCCCGGGCTGGTCGCCTACGACCTGCATCCGGATTATCTCTCCACCCGGCACGCCCGGGAAATCCCTTTACCCCGTGTCGGCGTCCAGCATCATTATGCCCACGCGCTCTCCGTGATGGCCGAGCACGGGCTGGCCGGTCCGGCGCTGGCGGTGACGATGGACGGGACCGGTTACGGGGACGACGGCACGATCTGGGGCGGAGAGTTCCTGGAGGTGTCTCTGCAGGGCTACCGGCGGCTCGCGCACATCCGTTATATCCCGCTGCCGGGAGGGGAGCAGGGGATCAGGGAGCCATGGCGGATGGCGGCCGTGTACCTGGACCGGATAGCCGGGGAAAAGCTGGCCGGGCTGGATATTCCCTTCGTCCGGGAACTCGATCTGGAGAAATGGTCGGTCCTGAAGGCGGCGGTCAGGCGGGGAATCAATTCCCCGCCCTGCTCGAGCGCGGGCCGGCTTTTTGACGCGGTCAGCGCCCTGCTCGGGGTGCGGGGCGCGGCGAGGTATGAAGGCCAGGCGGCCATCGAACTCGAGCAGGCGGCCCGGCGGGGTGAACCCGGGGAATATCTTTTCGGTTTAGATGAGATCAAAGGGATTTTGAACATTGATCCGGATCCCGTCATCCAGGCGGTGGTGGAGGAAATCCGGAAAGGAACGGATAAATCCGTGATCTCCGCCCGCTTTCATAATTCGGTGGCCCGGGTGATTGCCCGGGTGGCGGGCTGGATGCGGGATCGGACCGGGCACTCAAGTCTGATTTTGAGCGGGGGGGTGTTCCAGAACCACTTCCTGTTGGGCCGGGTTTTCGAGCTTCTGGAAGGATCGGGTTTTTCGATTTACATCAACCGCCTGGTCCCGGCCAACGATGGGGGGATCTCGCTGGGGCAGGCGTATTATGCAATGCATCAATAGTCCGAAGTCCTAAGTCATCAAAAGGTAGCTGCAGGCTTTAGCCTGCGTAAAAATAATTACATTCTGGTAGGCGCAACCTTTAGGTTGCGGAATAGCGCAGGCTGAAGCATGCGGCTACCGATACAAGAATAAGATTTTGAATGTTTGGTAGGCGCAACCTTTAGGTTGCGGAATTGCGCAGGCTGAAGCCTGTGGCTACCGATACAAGAATAAGATTTTGAATGTTTGGTAGGCGCAACCTTCCCTTCGACAAGCTCAGGACAGGCAGGTTGCGGGTTTTGAATGGAAATCCGAGAACGCAGACACCGTTTATCAACGAAGTTATATCGAGGAAAAATAATAATTACTTTTACGGTTTGTATTGCAGAGAGGTATCCTCTATTTGCTCAGGAAAATATTACTCGGATTTTCTCTGACCTGTTAATCAATATTTTAAAGAAAGAAGAATGCGAAGCCCATGTTTTTCTTTTTATGCCGGATCATTTTCATGTTTTAGTGGAGGGTAAGTCCGATGAATCTGATCTATTAAAATTTATCAAAAACTTCAAGCAAAAAACCGGTTACTGGTTGGGGCGAAATCATCCCGGCATTAAATGGCAAAAAGATTTTTATGATCATGTCCTAAGAAAAGATGAAGATATTCTCAAGCAGGTAAAATACATCTTAAATAATCCTGTTCGAAAGGGTTTGGCGGCGGATAGTAAGGGGTATCCTTTTAAGGGATCGACCGTTTATAATTTGGAAGAATGGTGAAAATGTACGCAGGCTTCCCTCGGCCACAATACCTCGGGATCTGATCGAAAAGCCTGCGGCTACCAGTGGTAAGGAAATATATTATGAATAACTGGAGTTGATTTAAAATGTGTCTTGGAATTCCGGGAAAAATAATCTCGATCGAGGAAGACCAGGTCGCCGAGATTGATTTCGGCGGGGTGAATAAAAAAGTCAGCCTTGCCCTCTGCCCGGACGCCCGGGTGGGTGATTATGTGCTCGTCCACGTGGGCTTCGCCATCCAGAAAATGGACGAGAAAGACGCCCTGGAAACCCGGGAAGTTCTGAAACTGGTTCTCGGACCCGATGAAAAAGCTGGATGAAGCCGGAGAAGCCCGGAGCCGGCTGGAGAAGATCGCTCTTCTGTCGGACCGGCCCCTGCGGCTCATGGAGGTTTGCGGGACCCACACCATCGCCATCTTCCGCACCGGGATAAAATCGCTTCTCCCCGCGAAAATTGAGCTGATTTCCGGGCCGGGCTGCCCGGTCTGCATCACCCCGCAGAAGGAGATTGACCGCGCCATTGTCTACAGCCGGATGGAAAACACCATCCTGGCGACTTTCGGGGACCTGCTCCGGGTTCCCGGTTCGGACTCCTCCCTTTACGAGGAAAAATCGGAAGGCGGCGACATCCGGGTGGTGCTTTCTCCCCTGGATGCAGTCAGGCTCGCCCAGGATAATCCCGGAAAGCGGGTGATTTTTTTCGCGGTCGGTTTCGAGACCACCTCTCCGGCTACCGCTTTCGCGGTCCGGGAAGCCGGGCGCCTGGAACTGAAAAACTTTTTCATCTATTCATCCCAGCGCCTGGTTCCCCCGGCGATCCGGGCGCTTCTTTCCGGGAAGAAAACCAGAATCGACGGGTTCATCCTTCCCGGGCATGTGAGCGTGATCATCGGCAGCCATCCCTATGAGTTCATCGCCCGGGAATACGGCATCCCCGGGGTCATCACCGGGTTCGATCCCCTCGATATCCTGGAAGGGATTGAAATGCTGGCCCGGCAGGTCCGGGAAAAACGGGCGGCCATCGAGATCCAGTATCGGCGGGTGGTAAAACCGGAAGGGAATGTCCTGGCTCTCAAGGTGATGGAGGAGATGTTCCGGCCCGCCCCGGCTCTCTGGAGGGGCCTGGGAGAAATCCCGGACAGCGGCCTTTTTCTCCGGGAAGAGCTCTCCGGGCGGGACGCGGCCCGGGTGTTTCCGCTTGAACTGCCCGACCCGGGAGAACCGCCCGGATGCCGGTGCGGGGAAGTTCTCCAGGGCCTGATCCGCCCCCCCGAATGCGCGCTTTTTTCCCGGGCCTGCACCCCTGACCTGCCGGTGGGACCCTGCATGGTTTCCTCCGAAGGGACCTGCGCCGCTTATTATAAATATGGAAGGGAGCTAATGGCAAAGCAGGTGAAAGGTCAAAGCTCAAAGGTAAAATGACTCTCTTTGAACTTTGAGTCTTGAGCCTTAAACCCTGAATCTCATATATGAAAACAAAAAAAATACTTTTAGCCCACGGGGCGGGGGGAAAACTCTCCCACGATTTGGTTCACCGGCTTTTTCTCCCTTACTTTGATAATGATCTTCTCCGCCAGATGGACGACAGCGCGGTTTTTTCCAGCGAAAAGGCCGGCCGTCTGGCTTTCACCACCGATTCCTTCGTGGTCAAACCCCTGTTTTTTCCGGGCGGGGATATCGGCCGCCTGGCGATCTGCGGCACGGTCAACGACCTGGCCATGGCGGGGGCGAAGCCGCTCGGCCTTTCGGCCGCTTTTATTATCGAGGAAGGTTTTCCGGAGGAAACCCTGGAAAAGATTCTTCAATCCATGCAGGAAGCCGCCCGGGAGGCGCAGGTCAAGATCGTGACCGGTGATACCAAGGTGGTGGAGAAAGGGGCGGCGGAGGGATTGTTCATTACCACCGCCGGGGTGGGGATAGTCCCGGAAGGGGTGGAGATCCAGAGCCGGAAAGCCCGGCCGGGGGACCGGATCATTCTCAGCGGCTTTATCGGCGAACACGAGGTGGCGGTTTTGATCGCCCGGGGGGAGTTTTCCATCAAGGGTGAGGTAAAAAGCGACTGCGCCCCCCTGAACGGGCTGGTGGAGATGATGCTCGAAACGGTCCCGGAGCTCCATTCCCTGCGTGATCCCACCCGGGGAGGAATGGCCACGGTCCTCTGGGAGATTGCCAACGCTTCGGGGGTGGGGATGGTGGCGCGGGAAGAGCTCATCCCGGTCAAAAGCGAGGTCAGGGGGGTTTGCGAACTCCTGGGCTTCGATCCTTATTTTCTGGCCAATGAAGGCAAATTGATCGCGATCTGCCCGGAAGGGGCGGCGGACAGGCTGGTTTTACGGATGAGATCTCATCCCCTGGGGAAAGATGCGGTAATAATCGGCCAGGTATCCGGGGAAAACCCGGGCCGGGTTCTTCTCCAGACCCGGATCGGGGGTCACCGGATTCTGGAACCGCTGAGCGGCGAACAATTCCCCCGAATCTGCTAAAACGACCGCTTGTTGTATACATCTCTTGACATCCCATTTTAAATCTAATAAAGATAATCCCGGCTGGTCATCCCTAGCAGTGAAGCTGGCGGGTGAAAAGCGATTGGACAAGTAATAAATGTTAAATTTTATCGGAAACAGAGAAAGGGAGGAGACGATGAAAAGGTTATTCGGAATTGTCAGTCTGCTGACATTGGCTTTGGTTATTTCATTGCCGTTATCGGCCGGCGCGGCGGGAAAAGGAAAGACGGCACCGGAACCCGCTCCCGCAGTCCAGCCGGCACCGGAACCCGCTCCTGCACCGGAACCCGCTCCCGTTGTCCAGCCGGCTCCCGCCCCGGAACCGCCGAAAGGAAGCGGAGTGATGGTAGGGATCGGGGACATGAAGATCTCCGCTATTCTGCAGGCATATTTCACTCTTGCCCAAACCCAGGTTGGAGATGATACGGTTGGTTACGATACCGAGCTGAATAATTCGTTCAATATGAGCCGGGCCCGGATATTCCTGATGGGGAGCATTCTGCCCGACAAGGTCAAATATGTATTCCAGGGTGATGCAGTTCAGGGGGGTAGTGGTACCGTGGTCCCCTGGCTTCTGGATGCCCGGTTAATTTTCGTCAATGCTCTTCCCCAAACCGAAATCCAGGTCGGGCGGTTCCTCCCGAATTTCACTTACTACCAGCCCCAGCTGGTTTCCAAGCTTGATTTTGTCAGTTATCCGCTGTTGACCTCCAAGTATGCGATGTGGCGCCAGGTCGGAATTCAGAGCACCACCAAGCTCGGGATTTCCAGCCTGAACGTCGGGATTTACAATAGCGTTTCCCAAAATTGCCAGAACACCTGGAAGGACGCGGATAACTGGAAGGATTTCCTCGTCCGGCTCAATGTTAAACCTAATGACAAGATCGAAACGGCGGTATATGCGACTATCGGGAGGACGGGCGTGACCGGAACCAGCGATTATCTTACGGGTTTCCGGGCCGGGGCTTTCCTCCGGGCAACGGTCAGCAATCTGACCGCCCTGGCCGAGATCCTCTACGCGATGGATGAGAACGATCCTGATAACATCAACGGCATTGCTGTCTATGGGCAAGCGGGTTACAAGGTGGTGCCGAAGGTTGAACCCATGGTGCGCGTCGAGTACTATGAGCCGAACCTGGATGGGGATAATGACGAAATCATCCGGCTGACCGGAGGGGTTAATTATTACATTATCGGCACGAACGCCATGCTTTCCCTCAATGCCGTTGAAGACCTGAAGGACCCGGAGAACCTTTTTACGCTCTATACCCAGGCCCAGGTGGCGTTCTAAATTCGGATGGAGATGCGGAGAAACGCAGGCTTCCCTCGATCACAATGCCTCGGGATCTGATCGAAAAGCCTGCGGCTACCCATAACGGTTAAAAAAAGCGAGGTAAACATGGCTAGAAAGAAAATTGCGGTAATCGGCGGCGGGAACGTGGGGCAGACCTGCGCCCATGTGGCGGCGGTCAAGAACCTGGGTGATGTGGTCATCACCGATATCGTGGAGGGGATGCCGCAGGGCAAGGCCCTCGACCTGATGGAATGCCGCTCGTTCTCGGGGATCGATGTGGATATCATGGGCACGACCAAGTATGACGATATCGCCGGGTCCGACCTGGTCATCGTCACCGCCGGGATGGCCCGGAAGCCGGGGATGACCCGGGAGGACCTGCTCGACGCCAACATCAAGATCGTGAAACCGGTCGCGGAGGCGATCAAGAAATTCGCCCCCAATTCGATTGTCCTGGTGGTTTCGAACCCGCTGGATTCGATGGTTTACCTGACCGCCTCGGTCACCGGCTTCCCCAAGAACCGCGTGATCGGCTCGGCCGGGGTGCTCGACTCGGCTCGCTTCGCCTGTTTCATCGCGATGGAGCTCAAGGTCAGCCCGCGCGACGTGCAGACCCTGGTGCTCGGCGGTCACGGCGACGACATGGTCCCGCTCGTCCGGCGGACCCAGGTGAACGGAGTGCCGGTGGAAAACCTGATCCCGAAGGACCGGCTTGCGGCCATGGTTGACCGGACCCGGAAGGCCGGGGGCGAGATCGTGGCTTTGCTCAAAACCGGGAGCGCCTACTTCTCCCCCGGGAGCGCCACGGTGACGATGGCCGAGGCCATCCTCAATGACCAGCGGCGCGTCATGCCCTGCTCGGTCTGGTGCGAGAAGGAATACGGCGTCGGCGGTTATTTCATGGGCGTTCCCGCCGTTCTCGGCGCCACGGGCGTGCAGAAGGTGGTGGAGATCGACCTCAACGCAGAGGAAAAGGCGGCCTTCCAGAAGTCGCTGGATTCGGTCAAGAAAACCGTCCAGGAGATGAAAGGCAAAGGATTCTAGTAACCGGTAGCCGGTAACCGGAAACCGGTGACGAACAAAATGAGAGAAATCCAAGTAAAAGAAATAACTGCGAAGCTCCGGGAGCTTTTCCAATCGGCCTGCTACAACCTGGGCGAGGATGTGATCGAGGCCCTGGACCGGGCCCGGAAAGCGGAAGAGTCCCCCATCGGGGTGGCGATCCTGGATGAAATCATCGAGAACGCCAAGATTGCCCGGGAGGGAGTCTACCCGCTATGCCAGGATTGCGGCCTCGCGGTCGTTTTCATCGACCTGGGCCAGGACGTGCACCTGGTGGGGGGAAGTTTGGAAGAGGCGGTCAACGAGGGCGTGCGGCAGGCTTACAAGGAGGGCTTTCTCCGCAAGTCGGTCTGCGATTGCTTCACCCGGAAGAATACCGGGGATAATACCCCTTGCATCCTGCATGTCCGGATCGTTCCGGGAGAAAAGATCCATATCGTCTGCGCCCCCAAGGGGGGAGGCAGCGAGAACATGAGCCGGGTGCAGCTCCTGCCCCCGGCGGCCGGGGTGGAAGGCGTGAAGAAACTGGTGGTGGACCGGGTCCGGGAATCCGGCTCCAATCCATGTCCCCCGATTGTCGTCGGGGTCGGGATCGGCGGCAACCTGGAACAGTCGGCCATCCTGGCCAAGCGGTCGCTCCTGCGGCCGCTCGGCAACCCCAACCCGAGTCTCGAGCTGGCCAACCTGGAACAGGAGATCCTGGAAAAGGTGAACCGCCTGGGGATCGGGCCGGCCGGGCTGGGAGGACGGACCACCGCCCTGGCGGTGCATATCGAAATGACGAATTGCCACATCGCGAGCCTCCCGGTGGCGATCAACATCAATTGCCATTCGCACCGGCATAAAGAGGCGGTCATTTAAAGAAGCTCGAAGGCCAGAAGACTTTAAAACGGAAGAAAAATGAAAGAAAAAGCGATCAAACTCAAAACTCCGCTCACGAGCGAACAGGTTTCCAAGTTGAAAATCGGGGACCGGGTTCTGCTCTCCGGGGTGATTTATACCTCCCGTGACGCGGCGCACAAGCGGATCGTCGATGCCATGGACAAGGGCGAAAAAACCCCGATGGAGATCGCCGGCACGGTGATCTACTACGCCGGGCCTTCCCCGACCCGCCCGGGAAATCCGATCGGCTCGGTGGGGCCGACCACCAGCTACCGGATGGATTCCTACGCCCCCCGCCTGATCGAGAAGGGCCTGAAGGGAATGATCGGTAAGGGCTCGCGGGGCAAGGAAGTGATCGAGGCGATGAAAAAGCACAAGGCGGTCTATTTCGGGGCCACCGGCGGCGCGGCCGCCCTGATCGCCCGGGTGGTGAAAAAAGGCCAGGTCATTGCCTACCCGGAACTGGGCCCGGAAGCCGTCAACATGCTGGAGGTGGAGGATTTCCCCCTGGTGGTGATCAACGATGTCACCGGGGCGGACCTTTACGAGGAAGGGGTAAAAAAATACCAGAAGTAACCGGTCGCCGGTTACCGATAACCGGCTATCAATAATACGAAGAGAGGTAAGACTATGAGACTGGACATTCCATTCACGAAGTACGCCTGGCACTCGGGGACGATTGCCTGGCTCCTGCACCGGATCACGGGGGGAGCCCTGATCTTCTACCTGACGATCCACGTCTGGGTTACCCATCATCTGGGGAAAAGCCCGGAGGCGTTTGACCAGATGATGAAGCTCCTCATGCATCCCGCCTTCCGGATCGGGGAGATCGGCCTCCTGGCGGCCATTGTTTATCATTCTTTGAACGGGGTGCGGATCCTGCTGGTGGATCTGGGGATCGGGGCACGGCACCAGGAGCAGATGTTCTGGTGGGTGATCGGGCTCAGTTTCGTCCTGTGTGTGCTTGGAGGGATCGAGCTCTTCCCGTGGCAGCTTTTTGATAACGAGATTTTTAAAGGTCTTATCCCTAGTTGGTTACCTTAACCGAAAAGAAGGTCAGGAACATGCACAAATACAGTTACAAAAACGGCGGCGTTTATGTCTGGTTCCTGCAAAGGCTCACCGGCTTCCTTCTGCTTGCGCTTCTGCTGGTCCACATGCTGGTGGAGCACTTCACTCTGGGCGGGCATGAACTTTCCTATGAGCTGGTGGCGAAGAGAGTGGCCACCCCCTTATGGAAGATTATTGATTCCCTCTTCCTGGTCATGGGGACATTTCACGGCCTGAACGGGGTCTGGATGATCGCTTCGGACTACATTAAAAAGGACTGGCTCAAGGTGACGGTGGTTTCCGCGCTGCTCTGCCTGGGCGGGGTTATCCTCACCCTGGGGCTTTTGACGGTCATCCCGTTCAAGATGTAGGGAAAACAAATAAACGAATTCACCCCCACCCAAGCCCTCCCCTGTCGAGGGGGAAGGAAGGGAGAGGGGGTAGGGTATAGGATTTCGAAATTCGAAAATAGAAATTTGGGGGTTGAATGAAAGCGACAAAACATCAGTATGACGTCTTAGTAGTGGGTGCCGGATTGGCCGGCCTCCGGGCTGCTCTCGAAGTCGCCCCGGTTTCCAAAGCCTGTGTCCTGACCAAGGTCTATCCCTCCCGTTCCCATTCCGGGGCGGCGCAGGGCGGGATCGCGGCGGCCCTGGGCAACGCCTCCCCCGATTCCCTCGAAGAGCATATCTTCGACACGGTGAAGGGGAGCGACTACCTGGGGGATCAGGACGCGATCGAGATCCTGATCTCGGAAGCCCCCGAAATCATTTATGAGTACGAGCACTTCGGGGTTCCCTTTGACCGCATGGCCGACGGACGATTGGCCCAGCGCCCCTTCGGCGGGCATTCCCGGCCCCGGGCGGTATACTGCATGGATTACACCGGCCATGTTCTCCTCCACACCCTGTACGAACAGTGCATCAAGCAGGATGTCAAGTTTTTCTCCGAGTTCTACACCATGAGCCTGATCATCCGCGACGGGGTCTGCCGCGGGGTGGTGGCCTGGGACACGCAGAAAGGCGGGCTCCATGTCTTCCACGCCAAGGCCGTGATCCTGGGCACCGGCGGTTACGGACGGGCCTACAAGATTACCACCAACGCGCTCGCCAACACCGGAGACGGCTTGGCCCTCGCGTCGCGGGCCGGGATCCCGATTGAGGATATCGAATTCGTCCAGTTCCATCCCACCGGTCTTTATAAACAGGGGATTCTTCTTTCGGAAGGCGCCCGCGGGGAAGGGGCTTACCTGACCAACAACTTAGGCCAGAGGTTCATGGAAAAATACGCCCCCGGCAAGATGGAACTAGCCCCCCGCGACGTGATCTCCCGCTCGATCCAGACCGAGGTGGACGAGGGCCGCGGGATCAACGGGCAGGATTATGTCTACCTGGACATCCGGCACCTGGGCGAGCAGAAGATCCTGGAGCGCATCCCCCAAATCAAGGACCTGGCCCAGAAATATCTGGGAGTCGATTGCGTGACCGCCCCGGTTCCGATCCAGCCCACCGCCCATTACTCCATGGGGGGGATTCCCACCAACAATGACGCCGAGGTGCTGTTGGACGGGAAGGACAAGAAGGTAATCGGACTTTATGCCGCCGGGGAATGCGCCTGCGTTTCGGTGCACGGAGGCAACCGGCTCGGGACCAATTCCCTTTTGGAGGCCACGCTTTACGGACGGCGGGCCGGGCGCTCGGCCGTCAGGTTCCTGCGCGACGAGGTTTTGTCTTCCCTGCCCGAAGATTCCCCGGATGATTCCCAGAAACGGATCGACGAGATCTGGTCCAAGAACGGCTCGGAAATGCCGGCGGCCATCCAGAGGGAGCTCCAGGCGTCCATGACCACGGGCTGCGGGGTCTTCCGCCAGGAAGAGGGATTGCGGCAGGTGCAGGAGAAGATCCAGACCCTGAAAGAGCGTTACCGGAAGATCCGGGCGATCGACCGGAATTCGATTTTCAACCTGGACCTGATCGAGGCCATCGAGCTGGGTAACGTTCTCGGTTTCGCCGAGATGATTGTCGCCGGGGCGCTCAACCGGAAGGAAAGCCGGGGCGCCCACTTCCGGAAGGATTTCCCCAAGCGCGACGACGTGAACTGGCTGAAACACACCCTGGTCTACCGGGACGGGGACACGCTCCGGTTCGATTACAAGCCGGTCCGGATCACCCGGTATCAGCCGCAGGAGAGGAAATACTAAACAAGTTGCCGGTAGCAAGTAACCGGTAACCGGTTAAAAGAAAAACAAGGTGGCTAGGTAGCTTGGTGGTTAGAGAATAAAGAGCGGGAAAACAGAGCAGGGAGAAATATGAAAGCAATCTTAAGAATCAAAAGGTTTGATCCGGAGAAAGACCGGAAAGCGTACAACCAGGATTACGAGATCGACGTGCAGGAGGGCACCACGATCCTGGATGGTCTCATCCAGGTCCGGGGCGAGCTGGACGGGACCCTGGCCTTCCGCCGGAGCTGCCGGAGCGCGATCTGCGGGTCCTGCTCCATGATGATCAACCGGATGGCGGGCCTGGCCTGTTATACCCAGATCCAGGAACTGCGTTCCAAGGTCATCACCCTGGAGCCGCTCCGGGGTTACCAGGTCATCCGCGACCTGGTGGTGGACATGGAGCCGTTTTTCGCCAAGCTCAAGGCGGTCATGCCTTATATGGTGCACAAGACCCCGACCTCCGATCGCGAGGTGCCCCAGAGCCAGGAAGAACACCGCCTGCTGTCCGAGGCAATAACCTGCATCCTTTGCGGTTCCTGCAGCGCCAGCTGTCCGCGCTACTGGCACGACGAGAATTACCTGGGACCGGCGGCCATCCTGAAGGCCTACCGCTTCGTGGTCGATTCCCGGGACGAGGCGGAGGAGGAGCGGCTGGCGATTGTCAACGATCCGAGCGGGGTATTCCGCTGCCGGAAGATCTTCAACTGCGTGGAGGCATGCCCGAAGAAGATCAATCCCACCGAGGCGATCACCGCGCTTTCCCGGAAGATTTTGTCGAATAAATTCTAAATGGCAATCGCCGGCTGGCCTTCAAATCCTGGGAGACTTTTGGACCAGGATCCGAACGGACAGCCGGTGCAACCCAATTTGAGGAAAACATGAAGATCCATGAATATCAGGCGAAGGAAATCATCGCCCGCTATGGGGTCAAGATCCCCAAGGGCCAGGTGGCTTTCAATCCGCAGGAAGCCCGGAAGGTGGCGGAGACCATCGGCAAGAAAGTGGTGGTCAAGGCCCAGATCCACGCCGGCGGCCGGGGCAAGGGCGGCGGAATCAAAACCGCCGATAACCCCGCGGAAGCCGAGAAGGTCGCGGGCCAGATCATCGGGATGACCCTGGTCACCCATCAGACCGGGCCGGAAGGCCGGAAGGTCAAATCGGTCCTGGTGGAAGAGGCCTCGAACGTGGCCCGCGAGCTTTACATCGGCGTGGTGGTGGATCGCAATACCGCCCAGCCGGTCTTGATCGCCAGCGCGGAAGGCGGGATGGAGATCGAGGAAGTGGCGAAGAAGAACCCGGAAAAGATCCTGCGCGAGGGGATCAGCCCCATCACCGGCCTTCTCTCTTTCCAGCTCCGCCGGCTGACCGCGGCCCTCGGGATCACCAAGGAGCAAACCAAGGCGTTCGCCGCGGTGATCCAGGGACTGGTGAACTGTTTCCAGAAGGAGGACTGCACCCTGGCCGAGATCAACCCCCTGATCGTCACCCCCGAAGGCGACATCATGGCCCTGGACGCCAAGCTGAACCTGGATGACAACGGGCTCTTCCGCCATCCCGATCAGGTCAAGCTCCGGGACCTGGCGGAGGAGGATCCCCTCGAGGTCGAGGCCAGCAAGTTCAATCTGAACTATATTCACTTGGACGGGAACGTGGGCTGCATGGTCAACGGTGCGGGCCTGGCCATGGCCACCATGGATATCATCAAGTATTCCGGCGGCGAGCCGGCCAACTTCCTGGATGTCGGGGGCGGGGCCAGCGCGGAAACCATCGGGAACGGTTTCCGGATCATCCTCGGCGATCCCAAGGTGAAAGCGATCCTGGTCAATATTTTCGGCGGGATCGTCCGCTGCGACCGGGTCGCGACCGGGATCGTACAGGCGGCCCAGAGCCTTCCGGGCGGCCTGCAGGTGCCCCTGGTGGTCAGGCTCGAAGGGACCAACGCTAAAGAGGCCGGGCAGATCCTGAAGGAATCGAAGCTGAATATCGTTGAGGCCAAGGGATTAAAAGCGGCGGCGGAAAAAGTCGTCAGTTTCATCAAAAAATAAGGAAGAAAAACCATGAGCATAATCGTCGATCAGAATACTCGGGTTGTGGTCCAGGGGATTACCGGCGGGGAGGGCAGCTTCCACGCCGCCCAGATGAAGGCCTACGGAACCAAAGTGGTGGCCGGGGTTACGCCGGGCAAAGGCGGAACCCAACATGAAGGCACCCCGGTTTTCAACGGGGTGGCGGAAGCGGTCAAGAAGGAAGGGGCCAACGCCTCGATCATCTTCGTGCCCGCGTCCTTTGCCACCGACGCGATCCTGGAATCGGCCGACGCCGGGATTGCCGTCATCATCTGCATTACCGAGGGGATACCCCCCCTGGATATGGTCAAGGCCTCCCGGTATGTCGCGGAGAAGAAGGCCCGCCTGATCGGGCCCAACTGCCCGGGGATCATCAGCCCGGGGAAGTGCAAGATCGGGATCATGCCCGGCGATATTTTCCTCGCCAAAGGGAAAAAGAAGGTGGGTGTGATCTCCCGGAGCGGGACCCTGACCTACGAGGCGGTCAAGCAGCTTTCCGAACTCGGGATCGCCCAGAGCACGGCGATCGGGATCGGCGGCGATCCGATCGTGGGTTCGATTTTCACCGACCTGCTTCCCCTGTTTGAGGCCGACCCGGAGACCGACGGGGTGATGGTGATCGGCGAGATCGGGGGCAACGCCGAGGAGGACGCCGCCCGCCTGGTCAAGGCCAAGATGAAGAAACCGGTGGCCGCTTTCGTGGCCGGGATGACCGCGCCTCCGGGGCGCCGGATGGGGCATGCCGGAGCGATCATCAGCGGCGGCAAGGGTACCGCGACCGAGAAGATCAACACCTTTAAGGAATGCGGGGTGGCAGTGGCCCAGAGCCCGGCCGAGATCGGTTCCACGGTCGCCAAGATGCTGAAGATTAAATAAGAAAGTTTCGAGTTTCTGGTTTCGAGTTTATAGTTTGATTGAATAAATTCAAGGGAGCCCTTCAGGGTGAATCCTTTCAGGATGAACCCCTCTGTGGGCTCCCTTTTTCAATAGGATAACGGATGGCTTATCTCAGCCCGGAGGTCGAAGGAATGCCTCTGGACATCGGCGGCCTAAATGTTTAATATCTCAAATTGAATTTTTAGAAGAATAATAATATGCCAGCCAAGGGACCGAGAGGCAAAGTACATACGGTGGCGGACCGCTGCAAGGGCTGCGGTTTCTGCATCGAATTCTGTCCGCTGAAAGCCCTCCGGGCCTCCGGGACCATGAACCGGGGAGGTTTTCACTTCCCCGAGATCGTCACCCCGGATAAGTGCAGCGGCTGCAACATGTGCGGGATGGTCTGCCCTGATTTCGCCATCTGGTCGGAGAAGTTGATCAGTGAAAAAGACGAATCCGAAAGCTAAGGATCTGAATCACGCCACCGCCGATCCCAAGGGGGTGCTGACCGGCGTCCATTTCATGAATGGCGACCAGTCCGCCTGCGAGGGTGCCCTGGCCGCGGGCTGCCGGTTCGTGGCGGGTTATCCGATCACTCCCTCCACCGAGATCGTGGAGCGCTTTGCCTCCCGGATCCCCACGGTCGGCGGGGTCTTCATCCAGATGGAGGATGAACTCGCCAGTTCGATCGCCATCCAGGGCGCGGCCTGGGCCGGGCTGAAGACCATGACCGTCAGCTCGGGGCCCGGGTTTACCCTGATGATGGAACACATCGGGCTGGCCGCGATGCTGGAAACCCCCTGCGTGATCATCGATGTCCAGCGGGCCGGGCCCTCCACCGGTCTCCCCACGCTCCCCGGCCAGGCGGACATGATGCAGGTGCGCTGGGGCTCCCACGGGGATTACGAAGTCATCGCCCTGGTGCCGAATTCGCCCCAGGAATGTTTTGACCTGACCATCCAGGCCTTCAACCTCTCCGAGGAGTTCCGGGTCCCGACCTTCGTGATGATGGACGAATGCGTCGGGCACATGGCCGAGCGGGTGGTGATCCCGCCGGCGGAAAAAATCAAGGTTTTCAACCGCCGTTATACCACCCTGCCGATCGAGGAATACCTTCCCTACCGGACCGGCAAGGACCTGGTGCCCTGGTTCGTCAAGGCCGGGACCGGCCGGAGGTTCCACATCACCGGGCTGACGCACGACGAGCGCGGTTACCCGACCATGAACGCCGAGGCCCAGGGCAAGCTGGTCCACCGCCTGGTCGAAAAGATCCGGACCAACGCGGAACAGATCGTGCGCTTCGAGGAAGAGGACTGCGAGGGCGCGGAGGTGATCGTGCTTTCCTACGGGATCACCTCGCGGGTGGCGAGCCGGGCGGTGGAAATGGCCCGCAAGCAGGGGATCAAGGTCGGCCGTTTCCGCCCGATCGTGGTCTGGCCGTTTCCCGAGAAGCGGATCCGCCAGCTGGCGGGGATGGCGGGAGGATTCGTCGTGCCCGAGCTGAATTACGGCCAGATTTCCCTGGAAGTGGAGCGGCTGGTGGCCGGCAAGGTGCCGGTTACCCTCGTTCCCCACGGCGGAGGCACGGTGCACCAGCCGGAGGACATTCTCCGGGCGATCCGGGAGATAGTCAGGCTGTAGTGGCATCGAGCAGAGAGCAAAGCGCATAGAGCTGAAAGCGAAGAGAAAAAAATAAAATAAATAAACCTAAAGAATAATAGTGAAGAAGCAGACGAAAAAGGAAACGCCGCTCAGTATCGAGCCGCGGCCGCAAAACCCGATTGAGAGCCTGATCCGGATGGAGCGCCTGCCCCACATGTGGTGCCCGGGCTGCGGGATCGGGATCTCGATGGGGGCTTTTGCCCGGGCGGTGCTGGAGAGCGGCATCGACCAGAATTTGCTCTCAGTGGTTTCCGGGATCGGCTGCACCGGCCGGGTCGCCGGGTATCTCCGCCTGGATTCGTTCCATACCACCCATGGCCGGGCCATTCCCTTCGCCACCGGCCTCAAACTCGCCAATCCCAAGCTCAAGGTGGTGGTTTACTCGGGCGACGGGGACCTGACCTCGATCGGCGGCAACCACCTGATTCACGCGGCCCGGAGGAATGTGGACCTCACCGTGATCCTCGTCAATAACCTGAATTACGGGATGACCGGCGGACAGTTCGGCCCGACCACCCCGCACGAGGCTTTCGGGACCACTGCCCCCTACGGCAACTACGAATACCCGTTGAACCTGCCTTACCTGATGGATGTCTGCGGGGCCAACTACGTGGCCCGCTGGACCGTTTACCATGTCCGCCAGCTGACCCGGGCGATGGTCGAAGCCATGAACAAGGACGGTTTGAGCTTCATCGAGGTGATCAGCCCCTGCCCGGAGCTTTACCTGCGCCGGAACCGGCTGGGGGACGCCTTGCAGGAAATGGTTTACCTGAAGGAAAACTCGCGGATCCAGAACGGCGCCGAAACCCGGTCGGTGGCGATCGAGCAGAAACGCCAGGAAATCATCGTCGGGAAATTCGTGGACCGGGAACGGCCCGGATATATCCAGGCCATGGACGAGCATCTCGGGAAGGCGATGGGGGCCCGCTACCAGCGGCCTTCGTTCTGGGAAAAGTAGGAATTCATCCGGAGAGGGAATGCCCAAGTTATTAAAAAAGGTAAAGCTGGAAAACCCGCAGATCGAGATCCGGATCAGCGGGTTCGGGGGCCAGGGCGTGATTATGTCCGGGTTTATCATCGGCCGGGCCGCGGCGCTCTACGAAGGGAAGCAGACGGTTCTGACCCAGAGCTTCGGGCCGGAGGCCCGGGGCGGCTCCTGCAGTGTCCAGGTGATCATCTCCGATAACCGGATCGACTACCCCTACGTGGCCCAGCCCCGGATCCAGGTCTGCATGTCCGACGAGGCCTACCGCAAGTACGGCGGCTACCTGGGGCCCCATGCCCTGCTCCTTTACGAGGAGGATATTGTCCGGGTCAACAAGGATGAAGTCGCTTCCTGGGGTAACCGGGCCCTGGGCATCCCGGCCACCCGGCTGGCCGAGGAGTTGGGCAAGCGTCTGGTGGTCAATATCGTGATGGTGGGTTTTTTCTCCGCCGTGACCGAATACCTGAAGCCGGAGTCGGCCAAGAAGGCAATCCAGGACCTGGTGCCCAAGGGGACCGAGGAATTGAACTTCAAGGCCTTTGAGCAGGGATACAAATACGGGAAGAAAATGCTTTCCCGGATCAAATAGATTGGAAATACCCCAAAACCCGCCGAAACCAAGGAATCGCCCGCGATAAAGTCTAAATTCAGACCGGATTTTTTCAGCAGATCCAAGAAGGAAAGGAAAAATGGAGCAGACCCTGATTTTGATCAAGCCGGATGGAGTCAAGAAGCATCTGGTCGGTGAGATCCTCAAGCGTTTCGAGAGCAACGGCCTGGATATCCGGGCCATCAAGCTGGTCCGGATCAACCGGTCCCAGGCGGAGGGCTTTTACCAGGTTCACAAGGAACAGCCCTTTTTCGAGGAACTGGTCCAGTTCATGACCTCCGGCCCCATCATCGCCTGCGTGCTGGAAGGGGAAAGGGCGATTACCCGGGTGCGGCAGATCATGGGCACCACCGATCCCAAGAAGGCCGAGAAGGGCACCATCCGGAATGAATTCGCGGATTCCATCCGGTACAACATCATCCACGGCTCCGATTCGAAAGCCTCGGCGGACTACGAGATTCCCAACTTCTTCAACCGGCTGGAGATCATCGGGATCCAGGCCGGGTAATTCAAGCATAAATCAGTTCCGAGTTTCGGGTTTCTGGTTTCGGGTTGTTTTCTCGAAAGTCATTCCCGTACCGCCCAAGGCGGGAGTATCCATGCTAATTCCGTCATTCCCGCGAAAGCGGGAATCCAGTCTGGAAGAATTGTCATTGCGAGAAGCGCAAGCGACGAAGCAATCTCGATTAAATGAAGGGGAAACGAATGAAACGCAAGAAAAAGAAACCCCACATTTCGGTTGGTAAAAAAAGCAATAAAATTTTTGAGGCCGGGACCATCGGGGTGATCGGGGGGGTGGGGCTTTACGAGATGCCCGGACTTACCGACATCCGGGAGGTCAGGGTCAAGACCCCCTTCGGGGAACCCTCCGACCCGTTCGTGATCGGCCGGATGGGCGGCCGGCGCCTGGCCTTCCTGGCCCGCCACGGCCGCGGCCACCGGATCCCGCCCGGGGATATCAATTTCCGCGCCAACATCTTCGGCTTCAAGCTGCTCGGCACCGAGCGCATCTTCTCGGTCAGCGCGGTGGGGAGCATGCGCGAGGAGATCCATCCCGGCGATATCGTTCTGCCCGACCAGTTCTTCGACCGGACCGCCGCCCGGCCCCGCACCTTTTTCTCCCGAGAGATCGTCGCGCACGTGGCCCTGGCCCACCCGGTCTGCCCGGTCATGGCCGGGATCCTGGCCCGGGTCGGCGAGGAAAAGGGCTTCCGGCTGCACCGGCAGGGGACCTACATCTGCATCGAGGGGCCGCAGTTTTCCACCCGGGCGGAGTCCGACATCTACCGCCAGTGGGGGGTTTCGGTGATCGGGATGACCAACCTCCCGGAAGCCCGCCTCGCCCGCGAGGCCGAGATCTGCTACGCCACGGTGGCGATGGTCACCGACTACGACTGCTGGAACGAGCGGGAAGGCGAGGTCGAGATCGAGGATGTGATCAAGGTAATGAAGGCCACCATCGGCAAGGCCAAGGAAATGATCGCGGGCGCGATCCCCCATTTGCCGGAAGCGAGGAATTGCGTCTGCAGCCAGGCCTTGAAGGACGCCATTGTCACCGACCCGAAAGCCATCCCTGCTCGGCTGAAAAAGACACTCGCCCCCATCCTCAAAGGAGTCATAAAATAAATTGACGATTGACGATTTACGATTGACGAGTGAAAACCTGATTTGTGATCGCAAAGGGCATAGGGCAAATGTAGGGCAAGGCTTTAGCCTTGCGAAAAGCAGAGCGCAAGGCGCAAATTGACGATTGACGATTGACGATTTACGATTGACGATTGAAATATATTTATTTGTCATTCTAAGGTAGCCGCAGCCTTTAGGCTGCGCTGTCAGTAAGAAGTAGGCAGCAGGGAGCTTCGCTCCCAGTAAACAGTAAGGAGTAGGCAGTAAGCAGTAAAAAATAAATATCGTCATTCCGGCGGACTTGTCCTCCGAAGCCTCGGCGCAGGAGGAAGCCGGAATTCAGGGTTTTCTTTTTTGGAGCGCATCAGCTTGCTGATGCTGTTTTATATCTTTCCTTCGAACTTTGACCTTTGACCTTTGGACTTTGAACTATGAATGATAAAGCTTTTGAATCAGTAATCGGCCTCGAGGTCCACGCCCAGCTCCAGACCCAGTCCAAGATCTTCTGCGGCTGCTCGACCCGGTTCGGGGACCAGCCGAACAGCCATACCTGCCCGGTCTGCCTGGGGATGCCCGGGGTCCTGCCGGTAATCAACCGGAAGGTGGTGGAATTCGCGATCATGACCTCCCTGGCCCTGCATTGCGAGGAAATCCCTCCCCGCTCGGTCTTCGCCCGGAAGAATTATTTCTACCCGGACCTGCCCAAGGGCTACCAGATCTCCCAGTATGAGTCACCCCTGGCGCTCCGGGGCTCGCTCGAGATCCCCGCGGGCGGGAACGGGCTCCGGAAGATCGGGATCACCCGGGTCCATCTGGAGGAGGATGCCGGGAAGCTCGTGCACGGGGAAGGCGCGGATTCCGGATCGAGCTTCGTGGACCTGAACCGTGCCGGGGTGCCTCTGATGGAGATCGTTTCGGAACCGGATCTCCGGACTCCGGAGGAGGCCGGGGATTATCTCCGCCGCCTGGCCGCGATCCTGGTTTACCTGGGGGTTTGCGACGGGAAAATGGAGGAGGGGTCCCTTCGCTGCGACGCTAACGTTTCCGTCCGCCGCCGCGGCGAAACCGCCCTGGGGGTCAAGACCGAGCTCAAGAACATGAACTCCTTCAAAAACGTGGAGAAAGCCCTGGCCAAGGAGATCCAAAGGCAGATCGCGCTCGTCTCGGAGGGGAAAAAGGTGGTTCAGGAAACCCTGCTCTGGGATCCCGATAATGAGGTCACCCTGCCGATGCGGGGCAAGGAAGAGGCCCATGACTACCGCTATTTTCCCGAGCCCGACCTTCTGCCCCTGGTTCTGGAAAATTCCTGGGTGGAAGAGCTGAAAAAGAAAATACCTGAGCTTCCCCAGGAAAAAGCGGACCGCTTCGTCCGGGACCTGGGCCTGACCCGATATGACGCCGAGGTCCTGGTGGCCGCCAAGCCCGTCTCCGATTTTTTTGACGAAACCGTCAAAATCCATCCGGAGCCCAAGAAGGTGAGCAACTGGGTGACCGGAGAATTTTTAAGAATTTACTGGGCGGAGGGCGGAGGCCCGGTCAAGATGACCCCGCAAAACCTGGCGCGGATCATCAAGATGGTGGATGAGGGGAAAATTTCCGGGCTGGTCGGAAAAAAGGTGCTCGAGGAGTCGTATAAGAACGGCCAGGACCCGGAGAAAATCGTTCAGGAGCAGGGCCTGTCCCAGGTTTCGGACGAGTCGGCCCTGATCGGAATCATTGACGAAGTAATCAAGGATAGCCCCAAGGAAGTGGAACGCTTCAAATCCGGTGAGGAGAAACTTCTTCAGTTTCTAACCGGTCAGGTAATGAAGAAAAGCAAAGGCAAGGCCAACCCCAAGCGGGTGGGCGAGCTCCTCAAATCCCGCCTGGGAAAATAGTCCACATCCGAATTAATCTTCCCGTGGAAAGCCGCGGGGTATCTAATTTATTAAACCTTTATTTTGTCTGTTGTCATTCCTGCGGAAGCAGGAATCCAGGCGGAAAAAATACTGGATTCCCCCGGATCAGGTCCGGGGCAGGCTTAGTCAAGCCCGGAATGACGGAATAAGGCAACCCCGCAGCCGCGAGGAATTATCAAGTTGAAAATGATTTATAATACCTCTATGCGAGTTGTTTGTTCACTATGGGTTGTTTGTACCTTCCTGGTATGTTTGAATTGCTCTCCCAGTCATACTCCTGAAGCTTCAAAGGCGGAGAAGAATCCTTCTCCTATAAAATCGATAGAATTTTCTTATCCTTCCGGGAAAACAACGAACATCACTTTGTCGGAAGCGATAAAAATTGCTAGAGCTGGTTTGATAAAAAAGACAAACGATCCATCTTGGGGTAAAGAAACAGTTGGAATAAAAGCAGATGACAATAATACTAGATGGAACGACGAAGTATATAGAAATCCAAGGATTTGGCTTTCACCAAATATTCAAGAAATGCATTTAGGAGGGAAGAATTATTGGGCAATTTATTTTCAATTAAAAGTATTTCCTCCTATTCCAGGTGCGTTTAATGGTTTTGTATTTATAGATCGTACTAATGGCAAAATATTAGGATTTTCACTGGGTCATTAAATTTAAATGGAATTTTAAAAAAGAGTTAAATCGGTTTCCGGGGGTCTACTACCTACTACCTACTACCTACTACCTACTACCTACTACCTACTACCTACTACCTACTACCTACTACCTACTACCTACTACCTACTACCTACTACCTACCACCTATCACCTACCACCTACCACCTACCACCTACCACCTACCACCTACCACCTGCTACCTACCACCTACCTTAAACAGTTGATCACTTTCCCTTCTTCCTCATTTTTTTCAGCTTTTCCTTGGCGGTTTTGGCGGCGTCGGATTTGGGAAACTTGGAAAGCAGGGTTTCGAAGGCCATCTGGGCTTCCTTCTGCTGGCCAAGCTCGAGGAAGGAAAGCCCCAGTTTCAGATAAGCGCCGGGGACCTTGTCGCTTTTCGGATACTTCTCGATCACTTCGTTGAAACTCAGTAGAGCCCGCTCGTAATCCTTGAGGTTGAAGTAACATTCCCCGATCCAATAACGGGCGCTTTCGGAGAACTGGCCTCCGGGGTAAAGCTCGATGAGCTTTTCAAACTTGGCCCGGGCCAGATCGTATTTTTTCCCCTGATAATTCGAGTAGGCTTCCCGGTAGCCGGCTTCCTCGTTGGCCCATTTCGGGGTCAGTTTCTGGGCGTCTACCTGCCCGCCCGGGGAAATGATCCCTTCCAACTTGGCCAGGCGGTCGTTCTGCTCCCGGGCCCGGTCGGCATGCAGCTTGACCTGGGCGGCCTGTTCCTGGACTTCCCCTTCCAGGGTTTTCAGCCGGGCAAACAGGGATTCCCCTTCCTCGAATTTTCCCCCGAGGGAGAGGATGGTCTGCTTGATCTGCTCGATCTGGTTCAGCAGGTCGGCCTGCTGGCGGGTGAGCCGCTCGAGCTCCTTCTGGTTGGCTTCGCTCTGGGCCTTGAGCCGGGGCAGGTCCTGGTCCAGCCGGTTGACCTTGGACTCGAGGGTATCCAGCCGGGCGGAGATGACGATGCCGTCGTTACTGGTCAGGAGCAGACAGCCGGGGAATAGACAAAGGGCAGGGAGCAGGGAGCAAAGAGTGAAAAGAAGAAAGCGAAAAGAAATCTTCATAAAACCCCTGGATTCCTGCTTCCGACTTCGCCAAGGCTCCCTCCTACGCCAAGGCTTCGGAGGACAGGTCGTCGGACATGTTCGCAGAAATGACATTCCGTAAAAAATTCCGAGAATTTCAAACTCGAAACCCGAAACTCGAAACTAGAAACTGGTTTCTTTCTACTTGCTGCCGGTTTCCGGCTGCTTAATGCCGGTTTCCGGCTGTGTAATCCCGGCCTCCGGCTGCTTGATGCCGGTTTCCGGCTGTTTGACACCGGTCTCCGGCTGCTTGTCGTTCATTTTTGTGACAATGAATTCGGCCCGCCGGTTCTTGGCCCAGGCGGCTTCGCTGCTGCCGGGGTCGACCGGGATTTCTTCCCCGTAACTGATGATCGTCAGCCGGGAAGCGTCAATGCCGAGAGCCACCAGGTAATCGCGGGCGGTCTTGGCCCTTTTCTCGCCCAGGGCGAGGTTGTATTCGTTGGCGCCGCGCTCGTCGCAGTGGCCTTCGATCTGGATCACGACATTGTATTTTTTCAACCATTCCGCGTTCTTGGCCAGGGTCTGGCGGGCTTCTTCAGAGAGGCTGAAATCGTCGAAATTGAAATGGACAGCTTCCAGGGACGAAATCTTCATTCCTTCATCCAGGGAGCCGGTCCCGGTCTGCTGTTTCTGGAGCTCGGCCACCGAGATTTCCTGCGGCTGGACAGTGGGGCCGGCGGCTTTTTCCTCCTCGGTCAGACCGGGGGCTTTGGGCTGTACGGCCTCCTGGGCGGCCTTGTTCTTGACGGCCTCATCCAGGGCCCGCTCGGCCAGGAGCCGGGCGTTGATGGCGTCTTTCTTGGCCGGTTTGTATTTCTTTTTCTGCATCTCGGTCTTGGCCTGGGCGAGGATGTCCTCGGCGCTCTTGAAAGTTTCCGGGGCGTAGGTGGGGGCCTCGGCCGTGCGCGCCTTTTCCAGGGCCGCTTCGGCGGTGGCGATTTCCTTGATCGGGGGCTTGGCGCAGGCGGAGAGGATTACCAGCGCCGCGACTCCCAGGGTAACTAAAAGAGATCCAAACATTCTCTTTTGGAACAAATTCATCCCACCCTCCTTTTTTACTTTATCTTTCTGGTTTTCTTCAGTCATAATGCTTCCTCTTTTTCATCTTAACATATATTGACAATCATTTTCGGGACCCGTTCAGGGAGCGACCGCGGACCACGCCGGCGCGGTTTCGTTCGATCCCTTCCGGGTGATCAGCGCCCGGGGGGTGCTGCCGTCGAAATTCACCACCCAGATGTCATAGTCGCCGGTGCGGTTCGTGGAGAAAGCGATCAGGCGCCCATCCGGGGACCAAGCCGGGTCTTCGTTGCTGCCCGCGTCCCCCACCAGGAGGGTGTCCTCCGTGCCGTCGGGTTTGATGGTAAAGAGCGAGAAGCGGTTATTTTCCTGGCGGGTGTAGGCGATCCGGTCGCCCCGCGGGGACCAGGCCGGGGAGCAGTTGTAGGAGCCCTGGAAGGTCAGCCGGACGGCGTTTTTCCCGTCGGAATCCATGACGTAAATCTGGGGCGAGCCCGCCCGGGAGCTGGTAAAGGCGATTTTCTTCCCGTCGGGGGAATAGGAGGGCTGCACGTCGATCACCTGGTTGTTGGTCAGGCGGGTCATTTCCTTGCTGGCCAGGTTCTGCACGTAGATTTCCGCGTCGTTATCCCGGGAAAGGGTCAGGGCGAGCTCTTTTCCCGACGGGGAGAAGACCGGCCCCAGGTTCAGGCCCGGGAAGTGGGCGACGCTTTCCGATTTGCCGGACCGGAGGTCGTAGCGGTACAGGTCGGGGTTGCGTTTGAGATAGGAGGTGTAAAGGATCTGCGAGCCGTCCGGGGACCAGGCCGGGCTCAAATTCAGCCGGCGATTGCTGGTGATCTGCAGCTCGTGGGTCTGATCGAGATCGGAAATGAAGATTTCCTTGCGCCCGCTCCGGTTGGATTCATAGGCGATCCGGCTGCCGAAGAGGCCGGGGGTGCCGGTAAAGGCCCGCACCACCTCGTTGGCGAGCTGGTGGGTGAGGGCCGCGCAGCTCTCGGGGCTGCCGGTAAAAACCTTTCCGGAGAGGGAAATGCCCTGGACCGGATCGTAGATCTCGGCGGTAATGGAGAGCTTCTGGTCCTTCTGGGCATATTTAACCCGGACCAGGCCCTCCGCCCCGATTGTGCGCCAGGAGGCGAAATCCTCGGCCCCCGAGGGGAGCCCCGGTTTCAGGTAGGACTCGGGAGGAAGAATCTTGAAGAGGCCGGAAAGCTCGAGATCGAATTTCAGGGTCGAGGCGATCTTCCCCGCCAGGGCCGCGGGGGCGCCGGCGGTCGGAGCCGGGGCGGGAATGGCGATCGGGAACTTTTTGGCTCCCGGGCTTCCGATATCGATGTAGACCTTTTCCGCCACGGAGGCCAGAATCAGTGGCCCGAGGATAAACAGAGCAGCCAAAAGGAATAACCCGGGAAGTTTCCGGAGATTCCGTTTGGGGTTCGTCGGGAGAGAATTTGATCGGTTTTCCATTATCTCCTCCTTTGGTTTTTAGAGGGTGTTACAAATATTCTTATCAGATATATCTTTATGGAGCGCAAAAGCTTGCTTTTGCAGAGTATCAGAAAACTATTGCAATCCATAATAGTATTTTTAGAGTGCCTCCCGCCACTGGCGGGACGCATCGCATCAGCAAGCTAATGTACTCCAAAGGGTTTGATGATGTTAGAGCTTTTCATTTTTTCCTGTAATATCGAAGGCTTAAATTGCTGCATGTAACACCTTCTTTCAAAAACGTAACCCGATTTCCAGGATTCGTCCATAGCGAAGCGAGGGCAGGGGCGGCAGCGGATTGGCCTTCTGCAGGGCCCGGAGGGCCGAGGCGTCGTAGGCCTGGTCCAGGGAGCTTTTTTCAATCTTGGCGTCCGTGACCTGACCATCCGCGCGGATCTTGATGCTCACGATCAGCTGCTGCCGGGGCTTGGCCGCTGGATAGGCCCAGGCGGATTTGATTTTCCGGGAGACCCCCTCGAGATAGCGCTGAAACTCCGGGTCGGAATTTTCCGATCCGGCGCTGGGATTCAGAACCACCAGGTCCGATTCCGTCTGGGACTCGATCTTTTCGATCAGGTTTTTCTTGATCGAGGCGATCGCCTGGCCCAGCTCCCGGCTGTGGTCCAGGGATTTTGCGAAGGAATCTTTGGCTTTGGCGGCCGCGGTTTTAGCGGCCGCGGTTTTTTTCGCCGGCCGGGTTGAGGCCGGGGATTTTTTCACGGCCTGGGAATGAAGTTTGGGACTGGCCTTGACCGGGGGTGCGGCCTGGACGGGCGGGGCGGCCTTGACCGGGGGTGCCGCCTGGACGGGCGGGGCCGGGGGAACAGGCGCGGGAGCCTCAACCGTCGGCGACGGCGTGACCACCTCGGGCGCGGGAGGGGCCGGGAGGGAAACCAGGTTGACCCGGTAGACCGGGATCAGGGGGATGGCGGGGGAAGGAAAAAGCCGGGGCTCGAACACGATGTATAAAATGACCAGGAAATGAATCAGGAGGGAAATGGTCAGGGCTTTTTTCAGGGAAAAGGCTTCCGCTTGTAAATACGTCATTTCTTACTTCTACTTTGTAGGTATCCAGGTTCAGGGTTCAAAGTCCAGAGTTCAAGGTTAAGGTGTTTCCGGACTTTGCCTTTGGATTTTTCCGTATTCAACCTTTGAACCTTGCTTGCCCTGAGCCCTGCGAATGGGAACGGTGAACCTACCAACTTCAGTTTGATGTTTTATTTCTCCGGCGGTTCGGTCACGATCCCCAGGTCGGGAAAACCGGCTCCCTTGATATCGGACATGACCTTAACGACCAGGCCGTAAGGAACGTCCCGGTCGGCGCGCAGGAAGATCTGTTTCTTGCCGGTCTGCTCCCCGATCAGCTTGAGTTTTTTTCCCAGTTCCGCGAGGGGTACCGCCGCGTTTCCGATCATGACCACCCGGTTCTTACCGATGCTGATGATCAGGTCCTCGTTTTTGATTTCCACCGCCGGGGCCTCGGCCTGGGGCAGGGAGACCCCCATCCCCTGTTCCAGGAGCGGGGCGGCGACGATGAAAATGATCAGGAGGACCAGCATTACGTCCACCATGGGGGTGACATTGATCTCGGCCAGGCTTTTATATTCTTTTCCGGAAATCTTCATTTTTAATCAATCACCAATTGTCAAGCTCCAATTATCAAACAAATCTCAATTAACAAACCCGAAACCCTAAACTAGAAACTCGAAACTTTATATGAAGTGCCTCTGGCAGATATTCAGGAAGTCCTGGGTAAACCCTTCCATCTGGTTCGAGAGGTTGCGCACCATGTTGACAAAATAATTGTAGGCCAGGACCGCCGGGATCGCGGCGGCGAGGCCGAAGGCGGTGGCGATCAGGGCCTCGGAAATTCCGGGGGCGACTACGGCCAGGGAGGCTGACCCGGATCGGCCGATTCCCTGGAAAGTGTCCATAATGCCCCAGACGGTTCCGAAAAGCCCGATGAAGGGGGCGGCGGAAGCGGTGGTGGCCAGAAAGGTCAGGTAGGATTCCAGCCGGGAGGTTTCCGAGGTAAAAGCCCGGCGCAGGGACCGCTCGACATTTTCGATCCCCCCCCCTTCCGGGGGAGTCAAACCGGTTTCGGACTCGGCCTCGGGGTGGCGGCTCTTGATTTTCTGGACCTTGGTCAGCTCCGAGAAACCGGATTGGAAGAGGGCGCGCAGGGGGCAGCCGGAAAGTTTCTGGGTCTCCTCCATGATCACTTCCAGCCGCTTCTTTTCCCAGAAAATGTTCAGGAAGGCCTGGGAGCGGGTGCGCGCCAGCCGGAGCTGCAGGTATTTGAAAAAGATGATCGCCCAGGTGGCCACCGAGAGTAGAAAGAGGAGGAGGAGAACAAATTTCACCACCGGCCCGGCCCGGGCCACCAGCTCGCCGACGCCGCCGGACTGGGAAATCCCGGGATTCGCAGAGATGATAGTCAGGGAAATCAGGGTGAGATAATCTTGGATCAAATCGCTTTTCCTCTCCGCAAATATGCCACAGGTGCGCGAAGATAGTCAATCAAATCCTCCCGGGGAGCGGAAAAATATTCGACGGGCGGGGAGGGGTCTTGACAAGGGGGTTTGTTAACCGGTAAATAATCTCCGGAATCTTTTTTTCGGAAAACCCGGGTTAGGCCCGGAATGGATCGGCTTGGGGGAGGTTTTGGTATGGTTGATTTGGATGATTTGCTTTTCAGTGAGGATCATATCTGGGTCCGGCTCGAAGGAAAGAACGCCCGGATCGGGGTCTCCAATTTCATCAAGAAGGGATTCCCGGGGATCACCGCGGTGGACCTTCCCGTCAAAGGGGATGAACTGGAAAAGGACGCCCCCTTCGGAGAAATCGAGGCTTTTGAAAAAGCCTTCGACCTGATCGCGCCCATCTCGGGGGCGGTGCTGGAGGTGAACCCGAATCTCGAGGATGAACCCGGCCTGATCAGCGATGACCCTTACCAGGAAGGCTGGCTGGTCCTGATTTCCCCGACCGACGCCAACGAACTCCAGTCCCTTTTGGATTACGGCGAATACCAGGAAGAGATTACCGAAGAGGAAGAATAAATTAATTTCGATTCGGTTTCCGTGGCTTTACCCGGGCCCGCTGATCAGCGGGCCTCATTTTTTTATTTTTGAAGGATTCCTTTTTATAGACGTCATTCCTGCGGAAGCAGGAATCCAGAAATTAATAATAAGGAAAAATTTAATTTGCATTATTTTTGGGACCCCCGCTGAAGTTTGTCCCGCACTCATATGCGGGACGGGGATGACAATAAAGGAAGAATAGATGTCTCCCGCCAAGGGCAGGCCGAAAATGATCCCGGCAGGGGGTTGTTTTTCCGTTGCTGGCCAGAAAAGTCTTGACAAGAAAAAATACAATATGTAGTATGATCAGGTCGAAGGATAACAATATCTGGGTAAAATTCATTCAATTCAGGAGAGGGAAATGAGTTCACGAACGGGACAGGAATTTCATTCCGAGAGGTCAAAGTCCGCGGAAAACCAGGAAGCCAATTCCCGGCCGCTCGCGGTTGAGGAAAAAACCTTCAAGATACCGGTCAATCTTTCCGATCCGCATCCGGGACCGCTGGCTCCCCGGGGATCGCAGCCTTTTTCCAGCCCCCCGGTTTCAGTTTCCGAGAACGCCCGCCGGGTGCTCGAACGGAGATACCTGAAAAAGGACGAAGACGGCCAGGTGATCGAAAACCCCCGGGAGATGTACGTCCGGGTCGCCCGGGCGATTGCCGCCGCGGAGGAAAAGGTGACCGGAGGCCGGGAACCCGGGGAAGTCGCCCAGGAATTTTATGAGGCCCTGGCCACCCTGGATTTCGTTCCCAATTCCCCAACCCTGATGAACGCGGGGAAGGAACTCGGACAGCTTTCGGCCTGTTTTGTCCTGCCGGTGGGCGACTCGATGGAAAGCATTTTCGACGCCATCAAGCATACCGCCCTGATTCACAAGAGCGGGGGCGGTACTGGTTTTTCCTTCTCCCGGGTCCGGCCCAAGAACGATACCGTGCTTTCCACCAAGGGGGTTTCCTCGGGGCCGGTTTCCTTCATGACGGTTTTTGACGCCGCCACCGAAACGATCAAGCAGGGAGGGACCCGCCGCGGGGCCAACATGGGGATCCTGCGGGTGGATCACCCGGACATCCTCGATTTTATCGAGGCCAAAACCAAATCCGACCGCCTGAATAATTTCAATATCTCGGTAGCCGTGACCGATAAGTTCATGGAGGCCCTGGCCCGGGGGGAGGAATACAACCTGTTAAATCCCCGGACCGGCAAGGCGGCGGGACGGCTTTCGGCCCCGGAGGTTTACCGCCGGATCATGGAAAAAGCCTGGCTCAACGGCGAACCGGGGGTGATCTATATCGACCGGATCAACCAGGAAAACCCGACCCCGGAAATCGGGGAGATCGAAAGCACCAATCCCTGCGGCGAGCAGCCCCTGCTTCCCTATGAATCCTGCAACCTGGGCTCGATCAACCTGGCCCGGATGGTCACCAGCAACGGGGTGGGGATCCCCGAGGAAGTCCGGGATTACTCCACCGCCAAGAGTTTTGCTTCCCGGCGCTACCGGGTGGACTATGCCCACCTCCGCCGGACGGTCCGGACCGCGGTCCGTTTTCTGGACAACGTGATCGAGGTGAACCGCTATCCGCTTCCCGAGATCGCGCAGATGACCCGGGCCAACCGCAAGGTCGGGCTCGGGGTCATGGGCTTCGCCGACCTGCTCGCCCTGCTCGGGATTCCCTACGATTCCGAACCCGGCCTGCAGGCAGCCGAGGAAGTCATGGGCTTCGTCAATTCCGAGGCGGTGAAGATGTCCGAGGAGCTCGCCGCCGCCCGGGGGCCGTTCCCGAATTTCCCCGGGAGCCGCTGGGCGAAACTCGGCCTTCCCCCCCGCCGGAACGCCACTGTCACCACCATCGCCCCCACCGGGACAATCAGCATCATCGCCGGTTGTTCCTCCGGGATCGAGCCTTTTTATGCCCTGGTTTACACCCGGAACGTGATGGATAACGACAAGCTTCCCGATATCAATCCGGTTTTCCAGCAGATCGCCCGGGAAGAGGGCTTTTATTCCGACGATCTGATCCAGGAAGTGGCCCGGGAGGGGAACGCGCAGAAAGTGTCCAAGATCCCGTCCGCTTGGCGGAGGGTTTTTGTCTGCGCCCATGATATTACTCCCGACTGGCACATGAAGATGCAGGCGGCCTTTCAGCGGCATACCGAAAACGCGGTCAGCAAAACCGTGAACTTTCCCCGCTCGGCCTCGCGGGAAGACGTGGCCCGGGTTTACCTCCAGGCTTTCGAGCTGGGGTGCAAAGGGGTGACGGTCTACCGGGACGGCAGCCGGGAGAACCAGGTGCTAACCTCGGGACTGGGCCAGGCGGCCCCGGGCCCGGAAACGAAGGAACAGGAAACGAAGCCCCTGTCGGCCGGCGAGGTCGCCGCCCGGGGGCTGACCCCCCGCCCGCGCCCGGAAGTGATCAACGGGAACACCCGGAGGATGACCACCGGCTGCGGAAATCTCTACATCACCATCAACGAGGACGAGCACGGCCTCTTCGAGGTTTTCACCACCATGGGAAAGGCCGGGGGCTGCGCCGCTTCCCAGGCGGAAGCGATCAGCCGCCTGATTTCCCTTTCGCTCCGGGCCGGGGTGGATACCGAGTCCATCATCCGCCAGCTCCAGAGCGTGCGCTGCCCGTCGCCGGCCTGGGAAAAGGGCGGCGGCATGATTCTTTCCTGCGCGGACGCGATCGCCAAGGCCACCGCGCGTTACCTGAAGGATAAGGAAAAAGAGCCGCCGGAGATGATCGCCACCGCCCCCGGGGCGGGAACGGCGGAGACCGCGCCGGCCCCCGACCCGGTCCCGGTGGAGGAACCGCATCTGGCCGCCCCGGAAACCGCCCGGGAGCACGCCCCGGCTTCCGGGAAGACGGATATCCGCGCCTGCCCGGAATGCGGCGGGCAGATGGAATCCGCCAGCGGCTGCTTCTTCTGCCGGGCCTGCGGATTCTCCAAGTGCGAATAAATAGTAGCGAGAAAGGTGGAAATCAGAGGTTAAGAGGTTCAGTGTTCACGGTTCAAGGTTAAAAGCGGTAGACGCAGGCTTTTCGATCAGATCCCGAGGCATTATGGCCGAGGGAAGCCTGCGTATTAAATTGAGGGAGCCCACCAGGGGCTCCCCTACGTTATTAAATAAATTGTTTTTGTAGGGGCGGGGTTTATCCCCGCCTTTTTTTCTCGTCTTGTCCGTCCTTTGTCGTATTTTTATTTGTAAATTTTTCCTCCCCCTTGAGGGGGGAGGATGAAGGAGAGGGTGAGAAAACGCATCGTTCACCCTCCCCTCAGTCCCCTCCCCTCCAGGGAGGGGAGGATTATTTATGATAAAAAAAGGCGGCCGCAAGGCCGCCTTTTTTATCATTTATATTCTTTGCTTTTTGATCTTTGCCCTATGCCCTATACTCTTATCCCCGTCACCGACACTGACACCGACTGGGATTATTGCTTCTTGGCGGTCAGTCTTTCCAGGGTTTCAAAAAATTGCTGGATTTCGGCTTCGGTGTTGTAGAAATGCGGGGAGAGCCGCAGGGCGTTGCCCCGGACCGCGGTCACGATCTTTTCGGTGAGAAGCTTGCGGTGGATGAACTTGGGATCCTGCACCTTGAGACTCACGATCCCCGAACGTTCGCCCTTCCCCCAGGGAGAAAGCACCGGAACCTCGCGTTCCTTGGCTTCCTTGTAAATGTAGTTGGTCAGGGTGAGGATCCGCTCGTAGATCGACTCGATCCCGATTTCAATCAGAAGGTCGAGGGCGGAACCGAGGGCGAAGATGCCCATGATGTTCAGGCTTCCGCCTTCGAAGCGGGCGGCGTCCGAGCGGAGGGTAAAATCAATCCGGTCGAACTCCCGGGGCTTGACCACACTTTTCCACCCGACCGAGAGGGGTTTGAGCAGCTCCAGGTTCTCCCGGCGGCAGTAGAAAATCGCCACCCCCTCCGGGGCCAGCATCCACTTGTGGCCGTCGGCGGCGAGGAAGTCAATTTTCTCGTCATGGACATCCAGGGGGATCGCCCCCACGCTCTGGATTCCGTCCACGCAGAAGAGAATGCCCCGTTCCCGGCAGATCTTCCCGATCTGCGCCAGGTTGGCCCGGAAGCCGTTCTGGTACTGGACCGAGGAAAGGGCGACCAGGCGGGTGCGGGGATCGAGTTGGGATTCGATCATCTCCGGGGTAATCCGGCCGTCGGCGGCGGAGATGGTTTTCAGCTCCACGCCGATTTCCTTCAGATTCATCCAGGGATAAACATTGGAGGGAAACTCCAGGTCGTTGATGATGACCTTGTCTTCCGGGAACCAATTGATGCCCGCGGCCACCCAGGAAAGGGCCTCCGAGGTGTTCTTGGCAAAAGCGATTTCGTCCGGGTGGGCCCCAAGTATGGAAGCGGCCTGGTCGCGGACCCTTTCCACCTCCTGGTCGAATTCCTGGGTGAAGATGCCCGCGCCTTCGCAGGCCCGCTGGAGAAATCCCTCCACCGCTCCCACCACCCGGGTGGAAAGGGGGGACACCCCGGCGTGGTCAAGGTAGATCAGCTCATCTACGACGGGGAAATATTTCCGGATTTCTTCTATATTCATTGTTTAACCCAAAAAGATCGTAATTCATTGTAGCATAAAGTTGGGTTTCACCATCCTGGTTCAATCCCCGGGCCAAGGTAAAACTGAAAACCACCGGGATCGAGTAGCCCAGGGTGGTTTTCAGATTGAGGGAGCCTCCCACCCCGGTCCGGAAGGAATGCAATTCATAAAGATCGGCCCCGGAAAGCCCGAGATCCGAAAAGACCGAAGCGTATATCAGGTTGAGGTAGACCGGGAGCGTGAAAAGGCCGCGCTCGATGACCCAGGGCATGGTTTTCAGGTTGAGGCCGACCAGCGCGGCATATTTGGGGAAGATGTCGGGGTCAGGGTACCCCCGCGGGGTAAGCTGGTAGGAACTGTCGGGCCGGTAGCTGAGACCGGTCCGGACGGAAGCCGCGGCCCGGGCGGGGAGGGGAAAAAAGAGGATTTCGTCCGCCCGGAAACGGGTGATATCCTCCACTTCGCCATCCCGGATGCTGAACGTCTTTTCCGCCCCCAGCATCGCCCATTGCCCCTGGATGGTTCCCGGGGAAAGGGGAAAGGCCCGGGCGGAGTCGTAGATGAAGGCCACCTCCGGTCCCAGGAGCCAGATCGGCTGGGGTTTATCCCCGGAGGGCAGGAAGACGGAAAGGGGTTTTTTATAGTTTTGATTAAAAGCGAGCACGAACGCCGCTGATTTTTGATAAGAAGGGAAAGGGAGAGTGACCGCCGCCCGGCTTTCCTGGGAATGCAGCCAGAAAAATCGCCGGGATTCACCCTGCCCCCATTCCTTGGGAAGGTAGTCCAGGGAGGCGGAAAGGGAAAGCCGGGGATAAAAGGAATTCTCCTCATAATAGACGTATCCGCCCGCCCGCTTCGCCCCCGTGTGATAGAAGGGATTCAGGATGTAAAGATGCCGGCCCAGGACATCCCGGCCGTAGGTGATTATGCCGGCAGCGACCCCTTTCAGGTCGTTATTGACCTGTTCGGAGTACAGGAACGGGAGCCAGAAACGGGGAATCAGCCCCGCCCAGGGGGAATATGAAGAGGGTGAGTTAGAGAGTCGGAGCGTTGAAGAGTTGGCAGGTTGGTGAGTTAGTGAGTTGGTGAGTTGGAAAGCAGAAGGATCCGTGAGTTGGAGAGGTTGAGAATTGGTTGCTGAAACTGGCTCGGGGTATTCGGGAGGAAGTGAGTGCCATTTCTCCGGTTCGCAGGGAATAGTAAAAAGATCGAATCCCGAAGCCCGGTAGCCCGAAAAAAGGATTTCCTTTCCGTCCGGGGAGACGGCGGGGGCGAAGGCCCCGGTTTCAAGATCGGTGACCTGGCGGAGATTTTTCCCGGACGGGGAATAAGCGTAAAGGTTGTATTTCCCGTTCCGGCTGGAGGAGAAAAAGATCTCTTTCCCGTCCGGGGACCAGGTTGGGGAGATGTCATCCCCGGGATCGGAGGTCAGGCGTTCGAGATTCCGGGTCGAAAGATCCAGGAGGTAAAGGTCCAGGTTCCCGGAGGCGTCGGCCGCGGAGAAGACGAGGTTTTGCCCGTCGGGGGAAAAACGGGGCTCGAAGGCGAGAGGGAGCGCCGCGGTTCCGGACCAGACGGTTTCCGGGTTGTGGCCTTGCCCGTCGAGCAGGACAATCTCGCTCCGCCCGGGTTTCAGGCGCGTGGCCGCGAGCGCGTCCCGGGCCGGGGAATAATCGGGATAGGTCAAATGCCGTCCGCGGGTGAGGCGGACCAGGTGTTTCTCCTCCAGGTCGAACCGGTAGAGGTCCGAAACGATCTCGGTTTTCCAGTTGATTTCCTCCTGGTCGAAGATCAGGGATTTTCCTTCCGGGCCGAAGGTCAGGGTGGACCCCGAGTTGCGGAAGACGAGTTTTCGCGGGGAGTCGGGCCGGTCGCCCGGGATCAGGAAAAGCCCCGGATACTCCCGGGGATTTTCCTGGGTATAGACGATCTCCCGGCCCGAAGGGGAGTACCTCGCCCCGTAAGTGAATTCGTGAGAAGCGGTGAGCGGCCGGGGTTCCGGGTTTCCGGCCGGGGAAACCTCCGGGGACAGGGATTTATCCCGGAGGGACTGCCCCCATTCCCGCCAGAGGGTCGGGTAGCTTTTACCCAGGATTTTCCTTGAGTTCAGACTGATCAGGAAAGGAAAAATCCTCCGGGAGTGGGAGATCTCAAGTCGGTAAGGGGTTTCCGCGCCGTAGGTCTCGATCAGGTAGCGGTAGAACCCCGATCCGAAGATGTAGGGGTATTTGCCGCCCGGCCAGCTGGCCAGGGTCCCGCTGCCCCGGTCAATCGGGGGAAAGCGTTTTTCCCGCGCCGCGGTTTGGAGCACGAGGTCCGAGAAGGGACTCCGGCCCCGGCCCTTGCCGCCCAGCTCGGTCTCGGTGTGAGCGGCAATCCCCTCAATGAGCCAGGTGGGTTCGACCATATTGGGAAAGATCACCCGCCCGAGGATTTTCCGGAAGACCGCGGTCAACCCGCGGGCCTGGTCCAGGTGGAGGATGTGGGTGTATTCGTGCAGGACCAGGGTGTAGATCCAGTCCCGGTAAGCGAGGAAGGATTCCACCGGCGGGGGAGCGGGATAGATCTCGATCGTGTTCAGGGGAAAGGGGGTGGCCAGGCCGTTGGCGATGTCGGTATGGCTGGTGAGGACGATCTGGGTTTTTTCCAACGGGGTGTAATCCAGCAGGGGGGAAAGGCGCCGATGGACGTCCTCGGCCATCCCGGAAATTTCGGCCGCCAGGCTTTCCTCCCCGGCGGGGAAGTTGACCACGAAATGCTCGGTTTCCAGGCGGAAGAATTTCTGGCCGGGCGGGACGGCGAGCAGGGACAGGAGCAGGGAAAAAAGCAGGGTTTTCATTGAGCGTGGTTGGTTTCCCGGTCAGGCGGGGAAAAACGCATTCGTAATGGTTGCCAGCCCGGCCTTACCCTCCACCCGATTGGGCCGGTTGAACCGCGCCGGGATTTCCGTCCGGATTCTGAACCTTGAGGAGCGTGCGGATCCGGGACGGGGTGAGGTCGGCCTCGATGCCGTTTTCGATCGTAAGCTTGCCGGAATGGGTGTCGATCCTGAGCCGTTCGCCCCGGGCGTAAAGGTTGGGCCCGGTCACGGTCAGGAAGGTTTCGAAAACCAGCTCTTTCAATTTGTTGTTAAAAGACCCCTTCCCGGCACCGATTTTGAGCCCGTCCTGGGTGACCGCGGTGACGCCCCCGGGGAGGGAGAGGATTTCCCGGTCGAGATCATACTGCCCCAAGTCGCTGAAGATACTGATCTCGCCGCCTGATTTGGGGTAGACCCGGGCCCGGATTTTCTCCAGGGTGGCGATCCGGGGATTTTCCCGGTATTCCGCCGAGTCGGCGCGGACTTTCAGGGCGAGTCTTTCCCCCTCGTTCCGGGCATAGAAAACGTCCGCAATCCTTACGCTGCTTTGGAAGCCGGCCTGGTCCCGGGGAGGAACCTTTGTCCCGATCAGATTCTTCCCGGTATGGAAGTAAAAGAAAATCCCGGTGCCCAGGAGGACGATAATCAGGATATAGGTCCGGAGGGGTAATTTCCCCGGCATGTCTTGGCTTCTGGTCACAACCTCAATTTTAATCCCGAAAAATGATCAGGCAAATTTTATTATTCATTTGAAGCGGGAAAGACAGAACAGCCGGGAAGAGTATTTTGAAAATTAATTACGGAATCAGGATTGCTTGAATGCGGACGGATTTCTCAGAGAATCCCGGCCCGGATCAGATCGTGCATGTGGACAACCCCGACCGGCACGTCGACCCTCTCCTGGTCGTAGACAAACAGGGAGGTGATCGAGTTTTGCTCCATGATGTGCAGGGCCTGGGCGGCCAGGGCCTGGCGTTCAATATTCTTGGGATCGCGGTTCATGATTTCCTCGACGTGGCGCTCCAGGAGATCAGGGTAGCGCTCCAGGGCCCGGCGGAGGTCGCCGTCGGTAATAACCCCGATCAGTTCCCCGCGGGGATTGGTGATCCCGGCCACCCCCAGACGTTTTCCGGTGATGACCAGGAGAATATCCCGCATTTTTAACCCGGCCGCGGCCAGGGGGATTTCCTCGCCGGTGTGCATCACGTCCTCAACCCGGAGGAGGAGGCGGCGGCCGATGATTCCGCCCGGGTGAATCAGCGCCAGGTCCTCCTGGCTGATCCCCCGCCTTTCCATCAGGGCGATGGCGAGGGCATCGGAGAGGGCCAGGGTCGCGGTGGTGCTGGCGGTGGGAGAAAGCCCGAAGGGGCAGGCCTCTTTCGGGACGCTCGCGTCTAGGCAGATATCGGCTGCTTGGGAGAGGGTGGAATGAGGGTTCCCGGTGATGGCGATGAGTTTCAGGCCCAGGCGCTTGATGACGGGGAGAATATCGACCATTTCCTCGGTTTCCCCGGAGTTGGACAGGGCGACGAGCATGTCCCGCCCCGAGAGAATGCCCAGGCCGCCGTGGCTGGCATCGGTGGGATGGAGGAAGACCGAGGGGGTTCCGGTGGAGGAGAGGGTGGAGGCGAACTTGTGGGCGATGATCCCGG
Source organism: bacterium (assembly GCA_028713675.1). Lineage (GTDB taxonomy): Bacteria > Desulfobacterota > JAPLJL01 > JAPLJL01 > JAPLJL01 > JAPLJL01. Next base: position 30,946 of record JAQTNV010000010.1, on the reverse strand, counting down.
ATTTCCCAAGCCCGGTGACCACCACCTTGCCCTCGCAGGCGAGGATCAGGTTGACGGCGTTCCGGAAACTGTCGTCCAGGCGATCAATCAGGTTCAAAATCGCCTCGGCCTCGGTTTTCAGGACCTTCCGCGCGCTGATGACCGGGTCGAAACGGGTAATGTTGCGGACGGTATCCGATTCGGCCTTGGGGGCTTTTCCCGTTTTGGGCCAGGGATTGGCGGGAATGGTTTTCATTTTTTCATCCTTTTAGAGCCGCCTTTGGTCAGCCGGTCGATCGCGATGATCTCGGAGAGCAGCTGGGCGAGTTTTCCCAGGGGAAAGATATTCGATCCGTCACAAGGGGATTTCTCCGGTTTCGGGTGGACCTCCATGTAGAGTCCATCCACCCCGACCGCGGCCGCGGCCCGGGCCAGGCCGGGGATGAATTCCCGGTGCCCGCCGGAGCAGCTTCCATGTTCCCCGGGGGTCTGGACTGAATGGGTGGCATCAAAGAAGACCGGGTAGCCCAGGCGGCCCATGACCACCAGGGAGCGGAAATCCACGACCAGGTTGTGGTAGCCGAAGAAAGTCCCGCGCTCGGAGAGCAGGATCTTTTCATTCCCGGTGGAGGCGATTTTCCGGGCGACCTCCTGCATGTCCTCGGGGGCGAGAAACTGCCCCTTTTTCACGTTGACCGGCAGGCCGGTTTTCCCGGCGGCGAGGAGGAGGTCGGTTTGGCGACAGAGAAACGCCGGGATCTGCAGGGCGTCCAGGACCCGGGAAGCCGGTTCCACCTCCTCCCGGCAATGGATGTCGGAGATCACCGGGAGCCCGGTTTTTTCCCGGACCCGGGCCAGGATCTCCAGACCCTTTTTCAGACCCACCCCCCGGTAAGCCTTGAGCGAACTCCGGTTGGCCTTGTCGTAAGAGGCTTTAAAGATTACGGGCAGGCGGAGCCGGGCGGAAATCCGCTTCAGCTCGGCGGCGATCTCGAGGGTCAATTGCAGATCCTCGATTACGCAGGGTCCGGCGATCAGGGCCAGGGGGCTTTGCGCCCCCAGCCGGATTTTACCCAGGGAAAATTCCTTCATGGCGTTTTAATCATAACTGTTCAGATAATTATTTTCACCCTCACCCTTTCCCTCCCTGGCCGACCCGAGCGGCCGGCTCGGGCAGGCCCCCCTCGGCTTGTCCCGCCAGAGGCGGGAAGGGGGAGGGTGGGGGAGAGGGGGTCATTCCGGAGGTTTTCCTGTTCAAGTCCCAATTTGTCTTTTCCCGCAAGTTATCCGATAGGTTCTAACTACTTATATTTCCTCATATTAACTCATAAATCCGGGTTTTTGGAGATGATCTTTTCCACCCGGGCGAGGTCTTCCTCCGTGTCCACCCCGATTGAGCGGCGGGAGGTGGTCGGGGCCTTGATCCGGAATCCGAGCTCCAGGAAGCGGAGCTGTTCCAGGCTTTCCGCCCTTTCGAGCGGGGTGGGGGCGGATTTCCCGAAGGCGAGCAGGGGCTCGCGGCGGTAAGCGTAGATCCCGTGATGAAGATAATGGATGGGATCGGGCTCGGGGTTCCGGTAATGGGGGATGGGGGCGCGGGAAAAGAGCAGGGCCCAGTCCTGCCGGTCGACCACCACCTTGACCAGGTTGGGATTTCCGATTTTTTCTTCCGGCGGAAACCGGCTTTTCAAAGTGGCGACCGGGGTGTCCGGGTCCGCGAAGGGGGCGAGCACCTCCGAGAGCATCAGCGGGTCCATCAGGGGCTCGTCACCCTGGAGGTTCAGGTAGATATCCGCCCGGATTTTCCCCGCCACTTCGGCCACCCGGTCCGAGCCGGTGGGGTGGTCGGCGCGGGTGAGGAGGCATTCGCCCCCGAAAGCCAGGACCGCCGAGCGGATCTCCTCGCTCTCCGTGGCCACCACCACCCGGGGGGCGACCCGGGCTTCCAGCGCCCGCTGGTAAACATGCTGGATCATGGGCCGGCCGGCGATTTTTCGCAGGGGCTTGCCCGGGAGCCGGGAAGAGGCGAAGCGGGCCGGGATTACGATCAGGGTTTCCATTTGCGTGCGCTTATTATAAGGACTCTTTTATATTAATATAAGTTCGGGTTAAACCAAGGGGAAATTATCAGGATGGAACCGGAAATCGACTGCCTCTCCGCCCGCTCCGAAAGCGAGCTGGAGTTCCCGGAAATCCGGAAGAAGCTGGAGGAGTTCTGCCAGACCCCGGCGGGCCGGGGCCTGGTCGCGGAGCTGAAACCTTCAGCCCGGGCCGGGGAGGTCCAGCGCGCGCTCGAGGAAACCGGGGAAATCCGCGCCGAACTGGAGCTGGGCGAGTCCCTCCCCCAGCTGGCCGCGATTGAAGAAATCACCCCGATCCTGGCCCGGGTCCGGAAGGACGCGGTCCTGGAACCGGAGGAACTCCTCCGGGTCGGCTGGGTCCTGGAGGGCGCGGAAACGGTGCGGCGGTTTCTGAAAACCCGGCCCGGAAGACTTCCCCGGGTCCGGGAGCATTTCGGGCGGCTGGCGGGCATTCCCCGGGTGCAGGAAAAACTCCGGGAGGCGATCGATCCCTCCGGGAGGATCCGGGACGAGGCCAGCCCCGATCTGGCGCGCCTCCGAAAAAAGCGGGATTTCCTGGAAAACGAAATCAAGGAGCGGCTCCAGGAAATGATTGTTTCCCCGGAGTGGGAAGACATCCTGCAGGAAAAATATTACACCCTCCGCCTGGGCCGGTACGTGCTCCCGGTCAAGGCCGAGCGGCGGGCCGACTTCAAAGGTATCGTCCACGATTTTTCCTCGAGCGGGGCCACGGTTTTCATCGAGCCGGAATTCGTGGTGGAACTGAACAACAACCTTCGGGTGGCCGAGGGTGAGGTCCGGCGCGAGGAAGGCCGGATCCTGAAAGACCTTTCCCTCCTGGTCGGGGAACAGGCGGAGGAAATCGAGGAAATCTTCGTCCGGATCGGGGAGTTCGATCTGCTCCTGGCCAAGGGGAGGTTTTCCCGGCTCCTGGGGGGAGGGGAGGTGACCCTGGGGGAATTCCCCGGTTTTGAGCTCCGCGGCGGACGGCACCCCCTGCTCATCCTCCATAAAACCGAGGTGGTGCCCAACGATCTTTCCCTGGAAGGGGAGCGTCGGGGGATCGTCATCTCCGGGCCCAACACCGGGGGGAAGACCGTGACCATGAAAATGGTCGGGCTCTCCGCGGCGCTTTTCCAGTCGGGAATCATCCCCGCCCTCTCCGACGGCTCGCGCCTGCCGGTCTTCCGCCGGATCCTGGCGGTAATCGGCGAGGAGCAATCGCTGGAGCGGGGTCTTTCCGCTTTTTCCGCCTACGTGGTGCGGGTGCGCGAGGTCTGGGATGAGGTGATCCCGGGCTCCCTGGTTCTGCTCGACGACCTGTTCGTGGGGACGGATCCCCACGAGGGGGCCCTGCTGGGGCGGGCGGTTCTGCAGGCCCTGGTCGAGCGGGGGGCGGTGGTCCTGGCCACCACCCATCTTCCCGAGCTCAAGCTGTTGCCGCTCGAGGACGCGCGGTTCGAGGCGGCGGCGGTGGCCTTCGACCTGAAGGCCATGTCGCCCACCTACCGGGTGGAGCGGGGGTTCCCGGGCCGGAGCTACGGCCTGGAAATCGCCCGGCGCCTGGGGATCAGGGAGGAAATCGTAACCGCGGCCGTTTCCGGGGTCACGGATTCCCATAACAACATCGAGGAGATCCTCTCCCGGCTGCATGAGCTCGAAAACCAGCGCCGGGAGCAGAAAGCCGAGCTGGACGCCGAGCAGGAAAGGCAGGGCCTGATGCGGGAACGCCTCGAGGAGGAGCTCAGGCAGACGGCCCAGAAAAAGTCCCGGGCCCGGGAGGAGCTGAAACGGGAAGGGCAGGCCCTGATCAACCGGATTGACCGGGAGGCCGCCCAGATCATCCTGAAATTACGGGAGATAAAAACCCGCAAAGAGGCGGAACCGGTCCGGCAGGAACTCCGGAAGGTCAAGGAGAAGCTGGAGCGGGAGCTGGACCTGGGAGGGGAAGCCGAGGAAGAGAGGCCGCCGGCAGTAATGAAAGCCGGGGCTTCGGTCTGGGTAAAAACCCTGAAAAAGCCGGGAACGATTGTCTCCCTGGATCCGGAAAGCGCGATGGTCCGGGTCGGGGTTTTAAAGATCCGGGTGGATCGGCGGTACCTGGCCGGGATGACCGGGGCCCCGGCCGAAGAGAAGCCGGCCCGGAAGGTTTCTTTCCCGGACGGGGGGGACGGCTCCGCCGATATCCGGACCGAGGAAAACACGCTCGACATCCGCGGGGAAATCGTGGAGGACGGGATTGCCCGGCTCGAGGCTTTCCTGGACCAGGCTTACCTGCGGAACCTGGGCTTTGTCTTTATCATCCACGGATCGGGGACGGGACGGTTACGGGAAGGGATCCGCGCTTACCTGAAGGGCTCTGTCTACGTTCATTCTTCCCGCCCGGGCGAAGACAAGGAAGGCGGGCAGGGGGTGACGGTGGTCAGGCTAAAATAGGTCATAGGTCATAGGTGATAGGTCATAGGTTATAGGCAAAAGGCAAGAAGCAAGAGGCGAAAAACCAAAAGTTAAGAAGCTTAAAACCCGGGGAACCTCGGGTTTTTTATTTTTAGGTATTAGGTTTTGGGTGTTGGGTTTTAGGTTTTGATTTTACCTATGACCCATGACCCAACACCTATCACCTTATCAATGATTATTTATCCTTGATCTGCTCGAGCAGGTCCCGGGCGATGTCCTGGCTTAAAATATTTTCCGCCTCGTAGCCGGGGAGGGAGCGGGCCGGGGTTTTAATAATGTAATTGATCTCTTCCCGGGCATTTTGGTAATCCTTGATCGAGATATACCATTTCACGAATCCCACCCTGACGTCAAAGTAATTCGGTTCCAGGATAAACGCCATTCTCAGCGTTTGCCGCATGTCGGCCGGGATGCCGAGGATAGTGGGGACGAGTTTGCGGGTGAGCTCATGGGTATCGGCCAGGGACCAGATGAGCACGCTGGGAATGCCGCTGAAAAAATAAATCGGGTCTTCCAGGTCGACCAGGTGGATGAGGTTGATAATGTCTAAGGCGAGAGAGGCTTTCTTCATGAATGAACCCAGCTCACCGTAACGGGCCAGGTGGCACATGGTCCAGTAATTGGCGGCGGGGTTCCGGGGGCTCAGTTTTACCGCCTCCAGGCCGTATTTATAACCCTGGTAATAAATCTTTTTGCGTTCTTCCGGGGTTTTCCCGGTCCGTCCGAGCCAGTAATAGACGCGGGTAAGCCAGAGCCGGGCCTCCAGGGATTGGGGGTTATCTTTGGTCAGCTTCCAGAAGAATTCAGCGGCCTGCCAGGCCTTTTCCCGATCTGCGCGTGCGTCCCAGAGGGCCAGGGCCTTTTTCCATTCCGGGTTGCCGGCGGGGACGGCAATCTCGCGCTGCCCCCGGGGAAGCTTGGCTGCCAGCTCCTTAACCTCGGGGGGAATTTCCTTCAGGTTATCAAAGTGGTAGTAGGCGCCGACCGTCCAGTAGAGGGCGTAAAAGTTTCCCGGCCGGAGGGCCAGGGCCTTTTTCCCGTGTGCGACCGAATCGGCCAGGAGGGCGGGCCTTCTATGTCTTCCCTCTTCCAGTCCGAGGTAGTAATAGACCCGGCAGAGCCAGAGCTCGGGCTCGACCTGGTCGGGATGACCGGCGGCCAGGGTAATAAAAATATTCAGGGCCTTTTTCGCGTTGTCGACATCAGCGCGCTGGTCCCAGAAAGACAGGGCCTCGGCCCAGGCGGGGTCATCCGAACGGGCGGGCGGATCCAACGGGTTCTTATATTCCTCGGCCAGGACGGCGGGAGAAAGCAAGGATAGAGAAATGAGCAGGAACAGAAAACTGGCCCTCAGCAAATTCATCACAGGCTTGATATAACAAATAGAAAGAGTTTGCAAGTGAATAAATAGTGAATAAATTCGGTATTGGAAGGAAGTGGCGCCGGGGCTTAAATTCCCCGGAAAATCCGGATTTTATATCTCCTTCCAGAGGGGCCGCCCGAAAGGGTGATTCTTACCCCGATTCCATTGGTGGATCCCCCGCCGAAGGTAATTTCGCCCGGCCCGGTGCGGGCCGCCACCAAAATTTGACCCGAGTCGGTTTCCTGGAAGCAGTCCGAATCCCAGGGATCGGTCCCGGTCGGACAAACGGCCAGGACAGTCCCTTCCTCATTTATCCCTGAATTGGCGGGAAGGGTCGAATCTTCCTCCAGCGTGATCGACGTCCCATCCAGAAGCGTGAACTGTCCGGAGCCGCTCACCGCCTCAGGCGGGATCGCTTCAGAGGCGCTGAAGCTCCCGATCCAGATCTCCAGGCGCTCATCCTCGATATCCGAGGCCGCGATCCGCTCGGGGGCGTCCGGGCCGGGCTCGGCCCCGCGGACCCGCTCGTCGAGGAGGGGCACGATGCCCCCGGCCCGCAGGAAGACCGGGATGGAATCCAGCGGGGCGTCAACCGTGAATTCGGAATCGCCTTCATAGCGTTTGCCGGTGAAAAGGTCATACCAGGTCCCCGGGGGCAGGCGGAGCGTCCGGGTGAGCGCGCCTGCCTCGATCACCGGGGCGACGACGAGGGAAGGACCGAGCATCCATTCATAATGACTTTCGGCCACCCCGGTCCAGGCGGGGAATTCAAGCATCAGGTGGCGGATGGCGGGGATGCCGGTTTCGGTTGCCTCCTGGTGGAGCGCCTCGAGGTAAGGAGCCATCCGCAGGTGTAAAAGCGCGTAGCGCCGGAAAAGGGCGATGGTGTCGAGGTCCTTGTTCCAGTTCCAGTTACGCTCGTAGTCGAAGCCGCGGTGGGTACGCATCACGGGCATGAAGGCGCCTAGCTCGGTCCAGCGGAAATATAGTTCCTTGGTGGAAGGCGGGGCGGCGATGGGGGTGTAGCCGGCGATGTCCGGCCCGAAGGCGCTGACCCCGGAAAGCCCCAGGCTGGTCCCATAGGGGATGACGCTCGGCAGGCCATCATACTGGTCAAAGCTCGTAACCTGGTCTCCAGGCCAGGTTACGCGGAGGTAGCGGTTGGAGCCCAGGTAGCCGGAGCGGCTGAAGAAAAGATAATTTCCCGAGTCGTTCGGATGGGCATCGCGGAGGACCGCGTCGTTTATCCCGGCCCAGAAGAAAGAGTAATAATTTTCCATCCCGCTGGTATGAAAATTAGTTTCTACACCTTTAAAGACCATATCGGGAGCCACCCATTCCCCGTAGTCGGCCATCCAGCCGTCTATTCCCAGATTCCAGGCTTCCTTCAGGTGATCGAACATCCACGCCATCCCTTTTGAGTTCGAAAAATCGACCAGCGAGCTCTCTTGGGAGACCTGGAGAAACATGTACGGGTCTCCGGCTTCGGTTTTGACCGAGTAGCCGGAATTAATGGCATCCAGGTGCGCTGGCACGTCGGTATGAAGGAAGGTGTTGAAATAGGTCAGGAGTCGGAAGCCGAGAGCGTGAGCCCTGTCCACTAGCACGGACAGGTCGGGGTGATCGTATTCCTGGAAGTCCTGGTCCCAGATGGCGGTGGCGGGGATATCGAATGTCCGTAGAGATTCCAGCTGGGCCGCCACGTCCAGGGGCTCGCCTTTAATGGCTACCCAGGGGCCGAAGGCCCAGCGGGGCAGGGGCAGGGGCAGTCCCTCGATGGCGGTATATTGACCGACCACACTCTTGGGATCGGGTCCTGGCAGAAGGTAGAGATCAGCGGCGGGGTATAACGTCAGAAGACTCTCCCCTAAAAACCGGGCCAGACGGGCCTGGATTTCCAGACGGTCTGGATCCTCTGAGCAAAGCAGGAAACGGCTTCGGGAAATGGTATCCAGGAGCCAGCCATGGGTCCGGGGTTCCGCGTCCGTTTTATGCACCACCACGTAAGGCAGGGGGAAGTAGGCGTCGTGAATGTGACCCCTTCCCACCAGGGAAATATCATCCTCGCGCAGACCGGCATCCTTCAGGATGCCTTGTTCGGTCGACCGGATGGGGACAGTCTCGCCGCGGTGCTCGGACTTGTCGGACTGACCCCCAAGACCGTAAAAACCTTCGCCCGGCTGGCAGACGAATAGAAAATGGACCTCGTTGATTTCATCGGTGGAGGGATTTTCCGCGGCCAGGGTGGAAAACTCCATTTTCAGTGTGTCTTGTGACCCTGGTCCGTAAGGCATGATACTACTGATCGTGTTATAGCGAGGCCCGTTTTGGAGTTTAAGGGTGGCCACTTGATGTCCGGAATTATCAGAGAGGGTTAGTTCGAGAACGTCGCCTTCCTCCTTGATTTTCAGGGATCCTTCCGAAAGGTCGATCATGGATTTGGTAGTTCGGGCTACGCCGAGATTGCCCTGGAACCATTTGTATTGTTCCTCGACCTGGGCGAGCTCGATTATTCCCGGCTGGGTCTCGGCGATCAGCCGGTCCTGGGAATCAAGGAAACGAAGCTTCGGGGGTTTTTTCGTGACTTCCACCCGGACGGTTCCGAGCTCAACGGTGGTCTGATTTCCCCCACCACAAGAGAAGGCGGAAAAGACCAGGATGAGGACAAATAGAAAATATTTTTTCTTTAAAGCCAAAACCGATTTTCCGCAATTACGTCATCCCGCACTTGATGCGGGATCCAGATATTTTTCCTGGATTCCTGCTTTCGCAGGAATGACAAATGATAACGAATGAATTATATGAGAAAATTTAATCGGCAGGGGCTTCTTTTCTCAAGCCCAACGAAACCACACATAAGGCGTGAGGGGTAAGGCGTAAGGCGCGAGAAAGGGCTTCTGGCTTTCCCCGGTATGCCGTCTACCGCCTACGGTCTACGTTACTTTATACACCGTGTCCCCGGGCCGGACCTTGTCTTTGGTCTTGAGCCCGACGTCGTCGCCCGCCTTGGCCTCCGGGATGGCTTGGTTCGCCATCTGCATCGAGTCAACCGTCTGGGTGACATCGGTGGTGTGACCCTTGAACTTGATCGTGTCGCCCACCTTGAGAGGGGCCGAGAGCTTGATCATCGCGACCGAGATCTTGCCGAAGAATTTTTCCACATCCCCGATTTTTTCCTCCGCCATTTTTTTCTCCTTCCTTTATGAATATAAGTTTTTCTGATTTCTTTGGTTTATTTAGTTTTTCCGGTTAACACTTCTTACTTTTTACTTGAATGGATATCTTTACTTTATGCTTCCGAAATAAAGATTTCAACCGTTGAGCGTTGAGCTTTAACCTTTGAACTTTCAGCTTTGACCTTTGAGCTTTTGAATACTTGTGATTTGTTTTAAGATTGAGGAAAATCAGTCTCATCACTCTGAAAAGGGGGTTGTTTAAGTTGCGCAAGATTGCTTTCGTGAACGAGAAGGGCGGCACCGGGAAAACCACCCTGGTCGTCAATGTCGGCTCCTACCTGGCGCTGAAGAAGAAAAAACAGGTGCTGCTCATTGACCTGGACCCGCAAGGACAGGTGGGGAAGTCCCTGGGGATAAATGTGCGGGAACAGCCGGTGACGATTCTCGAGCTCATGACCAAGCCCGATCTGCCCCTGAAAGAAGCGATCCTCCCGACCAAGATCGAAAATTTAAAGATCATCGCCGCCAACAAGAACCTCGCGGATTTCTTCATCACCGCCGCCACGCTCCCGGACCGGAACCTTCTCCTCAGAAACCGCCTCAAGGAACTGCGCGGATTCGATTACGTGATCATTGATTCACCTCCCTCCATGGGACTTTTTACCCTGAACGCCCTGGTCGCTTGCGACGAGGTGATCGTGCCGGTGGCGCTGACCTACCTTTCCCTGGACGGCTGCGCCGAGATCGTGGAGACCGTGGACCTGGTGCGCTCGCGCCTCTCCCCGCTTACTGACAATCTCCAGATTTCGATGTTCGTGGCTACCTTTTGGCGCAACACCCTGCTCGCCGAAGCCATCCACGGGAAGCTCAAGGAGCATTTCAAGGAGCGGGTGGCCAAGACCGTCATCGGCTATAGCGTGAAGATCGATGAGGCCCAGAGCCACGGCCAGACGATCTGGGAGTTCGACCCCGCATCCAAGGGCGCGCTGATGATCGGGAGCCTGGCGGAAGAAATCTATCGGAAGAAATAGTGGTAGCCGCAGGCTTCAGCCTGCGCTCCCGGGAGATAGAAGATTGGAGATGGGAGATAGGGTAAAAAAGGAAAAGGGCTAACGAAAAGCGAAGGATAATTCTATTAATCACGGGCCGGTTCCAGGCGGAACCGGCCCGTTTTGTTTTTAGAATTTTGATTGGAAGTTACAAAATGTCATTGCGAGGAATCCCGTCAAAAACGGGATGACGAAGCAATCTAAATTTCCGGGATTGCTTCGCTCGCAAAACTCACTCGCAATGACGAGATCGACTTAGGATCTCGGACTATTTCTTTCTTCCCCAATATCCCATCACCGTCGGGGCCAGGAAATCCCACCGGGCGATTTCGCGTTTGGAAATGGCCCCGGAAGCCATGCCGATCATGATCCGGCCGAAATCCGGGTCCCTTTCCGCGCGGAGCATCATGGCGGCCGCGGCCTTGTGGATCTGGGGCCAGTTCTGGAAAAGGGGGGCGAACCGGAAGTCTGGATTCAGGCGCCGGCGGATTTCTTTTTGATACTGCCTGAGGAAAGACCCGGAAAAATCGCCGGCCGAAACGGCCCGGGCCGCGGTCTCCCCGGCCGCGACCCCGCTTAAGAGGGCCTCGCCGACTCCTTCGCCCACCAGGGGGTCGGACAGGGAGGCGGCATCACCCGCGAGCAGGACGCCGTCTGAAAATATTTTTCCCGACTGTCCGTAGCCGGGGATCAGGGTCCCCCGGGGATGATCGAGCATTTTTGCTTTTTTCAGTCTTTTCTTCAGCGGCGGGTAATCGGAGATGAATTCCCGGTAAAGGTTTTTCAGGGACCGGTTTTTCAGATGGTCCATCCGGATCCCGATCCCGATGTTCGCGATGCCGCCCGCCAGGGGAAAGAGCCAGGCGAAGCCGGGGATGACCCTTTTATCGTAATAAAGCTCCAGCCATCTGACCGGTTCATCCAGATCGGTGAAATAAGCTCTGATGGACACCTCGCAGAAACGGGGCCGAAGGCGGTAAAGCCCGGCCTGCCGGGAGACGATAGACTGGGCCCCGTCCGCGCCGATGACCAGGTTGGTTCTGATGGTTTTCTCCCGGCCTTTATGATTTCCGGTCACTTCCATGGTCCCGCCGTTTCTTCGAACGGCCGAGACTGAGAAATTTTCCGCAAGCTCCGCTCCGGCCTCGGACGCGGCCCGGGCGAGAATCTGATCGAGCTCGCGCCGGGGGATGGAGATAAAACCGACCGACCCGTCCGGGAGAGTGGGGATCGGACCGGCGAAGACAGTTTTCTCTGCCGTGACCGCCCGGGCTTCTTTAACCGGAAGGGCGGAGGGACAGGAGGAAATCCGGTCATAAAGATTCAGCTCTTTCAGAATGGAAAGCGAGCGGAATGTAAGCCCGTCTCCGCAGACCTTCTCGCGGGGGAAGGTGAAGCGCTCCGCCAGCAGGGGACGGAGGCCCTTCCGGGCCAGGGTGAGGGCGGCGGCCGAGCCGGCCGGGCCGGCCCCGACGATCACAACGGGGTAATCGGATGAGGACATGATTATCAACTAATATCAGAGTCCATCGTACCGATGCAAATAGAAAGGCGAGACGAGCGAGAGAGCGAGAGAGCGAGAGAGGCAAGAAACGCATTAATTACTCCCTCCCCCTTAGCTTGCTCCGTCAAAGGCGGGGAGGGGGAGGATGTGGCCTCCGGCCCGGCAGGGCCTACTGCCCCGCTTCCAGCCCGTAGGGCCTACAGGCCGGAGGGGAGGGATGCGGGAATCTTGAAAAAATTGTTCTGGATCCCTGCTTTCGCAGGGATGACAAAAAAAGAAACAGGGATGACAAAAATGAGGAATGAATGATCTATGGGAGAGGAGAGTTCAGGGCGTCGAAAAGACGCCCGTCGCCGTCCCGGTCCACCCCGTCAGCGTCCACCCAAATCGGGTTGGTGAAAGCGAAAGGATGACCGGGGTAAACGGGCGCGAGCGAATCCTGTCCCCGGACCAGGGCGACAAACCAGGTGTCCTTTGCGAGCGGCAGGTTGAGGTAGTAATGCTGGGAGAAACGATGGCCTCCCAAGCTGACAGCGGCGGAAAAATCCACGGGGATGGTTTGCAGGGGCTGCCCGTTGCCGAAGATGATCAGCTCGGAAACCGGGGTCCAGACCGGGCTTTCCAGCTCGATCTCAAGATCGATATCGCCGCTGGTGTCGGAAATAAAGGCGGCGGAATCGAAGCCGTAATAATCCGCCCGCATCCGGAGGCGCGGCCCGGCCGAGACCAGGGCCTTCCGGGTCCTGATCGCGTTCACCAGATCGGTTTCCGGATCGGATGAGCCGGTTTCCCGGGGGATCAATGTCCGGGGGAATCCGATCCCTTCTTCGACACTGCCAGCTCCGGATCCGCCGACGGCGGTGACCAGGTATCCTGAATTGAGCAGGGCGAACCAGCGGTTGAGGTCAGGCGCGGCATCGGAAATCTCGACGAAATCGAGAGGGAATTCCAACCGGACCGGCGCGGTGACGGGATCGGAGGAAGGAACCAGGTATGCCAGGGACTCGGGAGTGGCCCCCAGGAGACGGGGCCGGGAGTAAGCCGGGTAAATCTCCCAGATGGTTTCCGGATCGTCCGCCAGGGGAGCCCCGCCCCAGCCGGAGAGACGGTCGAAAACGGCGGGGAAGAGCAGAAACGGAGGCCCGGTTTCCGGGAGGATCTCCAGGCCGGTCAGGGAAGAGGCCGAAGCGGAATAACCCGGAAGGAAATCGGAGGAAGAGATCTGGGTGACGGCGTTGATATCAACCGGGGTCAAGAGGGAAAGGCCCTCCGCCAGGTTGTCTTTCAGCCAGTCCTCGCGGCCCAGATTGCCCTGGGCGGAGCGGCCGGTGCGCTGGCGGGGGTCGAAGGAGTAGTAGCCATCGTTATTCAGAACCTTCCTGAGGGCAGCGTGAAAGGCAAAGGTTTCCCCCGGCTGGAGCCCAAATCGGAACCGCTTCAGGGAGTATTCCGTCCCCCGGCTCGCGGAAACCTCGTAAATCCCCGGCGGCAGAAGGGTTTCGCCCGAACCGGTCGCGGTGACGGCGCGCACGACGATTTCCGGCCGGCGCAGGTTCTGGAAACATAATTTCGCGGGGGAAGGGCCGGTGGCATAGCCGCCGTTGTTTTCCTCCCAGATCTGGAACCGCGCCCGGGAAGGCTCCGGGAGCGTGACCGTGATCGATTTTTCGGCGCCGGCGGAGACGGTAACAGGAGACGGGAAATAATAATCCTCCAGGCCCGGGCTTTCGATTTTAACCCGGTAGGAACCGGCCGGAACCTGGGCCGAAAGATTTCCCTCCTGGTCGGGAGCCCAGATGCCATTCAGAACATCCGGGGGGCTGAATATTTTCACGGAAAGATCTTCCTGCGCCTGCACGTTCGGGATCAGGACCCGCAGGGTTCCCGGGGAGAAACCGAGGAGGTTGGGAAGGATGGGATTCGCTTCCAGAAGCCCATGGCGGCTGATCAGAAGCCAGCGGGTGCCGGTCCAGGATTCCCCGGGGGCCAGGGTTGTTTCCGGGAAATGGATCCCGGCCCCGCCCGGGGTCATTTCCAGGGAGCTGATGTCCAGCCCGGTAGGTACATAAAGATAGGATATTCGCGGCCCGATCGCGGCCAGAAGTTTGTGCCCGCCGGGAAAATCCAGAACCTGCAGGCCGAGTTTTCCCCCGAACGAAATCCAGTCTCCCGGATTGACGGTCTGGGGGGAAGAGCCGGGGTTCGAGATGGTGGTTTTGATTAGAAGGCCCCGGCCCCGCGGGTCATCGCCGGGGTAAAGGGCATAAGTGGCCTGGTAATCAAGATTTTGCGGTTCCAGCCTTCCGGTAACCGTGGCCCGGCCCTGACCCGCCCCATCCTGGAATTCGATTTTTCCCACGCGCGCCGGTGAATCCTCGAGCCAGGGGGTAAGGCCGAAGAGAAGATCTCCGGAGGGAAGCGCCCCCGGTTCGGCCCAGCCCGCGTCGATAATGGTTCCGGGAAGCAGGCGCCGGTCGGGGGGGGTCAGGTTGCCCTGGAGGATGAAACCGACCCGGGAATTGTAAAGCTTGAAATCACCGAACCAGCCGGTGGCCCCGGGACCGGGGACCAGTTCCGAATCCGAAATGATTTTTCCGAAACGGATTTCATCCCCGGGGATGGATTCATTCAGGGGGACGGGAGTGGTCAAGGTCAAGACCCCGTCCCGGGAACAGGACAGGAGGAAAATCAGGAAAAACGCGAGCCGGTGTAATTTTTTGGGCATCTGATTCATTATGAATTCCGAGAGGAATTTGGTCAATTATAGGAAATGGCGAGAAAAGTTAAAAAGCGAGAAAAGGTTAAGACAAGAGCCAAAGATATTTAAATGGATGATTAATTTAATACCTGTCATTTTTTGGTTTTGAATTGAGCCCTTCGACAGATAAATTATGATTTTGACTGATAATAGCCAATACTATGTTTTTGTCCTTGACAGTATCGGAGGCGGCGGTATATAAGATCTCCATTATATATAGATAAATAAATCGCTTAACTTTTACCCGGGAGGGACCCAATGGAATTTACCTTGACCGATGAACAAAAAATGATTTACGAGCAGCTCCGGTCTTTTGCCGAGAAGGAGATGCTCCCGACCGCTCTGGAGCGGGACGAGAAGCAGGAGTTCGACCAGGCGCTTTGGAAGAAGCTGGGCCAGATGGGGATCCTGGGGATGCCCTTCCCGACCCAGTACGGCGGGCAGGGGCTGGGCGCCCTGACCACCTGCGTCGCCGGCGTGGCCCTGGGCCGCGGCGGGGCGGACGGGGGGACGACCATGACCTGGGGAGCCCACACCATCCTTTGCGGGGTGCCGATCTGGCGCCGCGGGACCGAGGAACAGCGGAAAAAATTCCTCCCCAAGATCTGCTCCGGCGAATGGATCGGCGGGATGGGGATGACCGAGCCCAACGCCGGGAGCGACGCCACCCATGTCCAGACCCGGGCGGTCAAGAAGGGCAACAAGTACATCCTGAACGGCTCCAAGACCTTTATTACCAACGGGCCCTACGGGCACCAGTTCATTGTCATCGCGGTCACTTCCCCGGAGAAAAAGACGTTCGGGGTCTCGACCTTCATCGTGGAAAGCGATTCCAAGGGTTTTTCCGCCGGCAAGCACATGAACAAGCTCGGCCAGCGGACCTCCCCCACCTCGGAGCTTTTCTTTGAGGACTGCGAGGTCCCGGAGGAGAACCTTCTGGATGAGCTGGACATGGGCTTCGTGAACGTGGCCCGGACCATCCTGGCCTGGGAGCGCTCCTGCCTCCTGGCCCCGGCGGTGGGCGGGATGGAAGGGGCCCTGGACAAGTGCACCAAGTACGCCAAGACCCGGGTCCAGTTCAAGCGCCCGATTTCGGATTTCCAGGCCATCCAGCACATGCTGGTGGACCTGAAGATATTCTACGAGGTGGGCAAGAACCTGGTCTACCGGACGGCCTGGATGATCGACCAGGGCCGGGAGCTCGAGGCGATGCAGCAGGCCGCCATCGGCAAGTACTTCGTTTCGGAAGCGGCGATTAAGACCGCTTACCTCGCGATCCAGATCCACGGCGGCTACGGTTACATCAAGGAGTACCCGGTGGAGCGGGGCTTCCGGGATTCCCGGATCGCGACCATCGGCGGCGGAACCTCCGAGATCCAGAAATCCATCATCGCCCGCACCCTGATGAGCTTCGGCTCTTAGGACGGCAGGAAAGAAAAGGGAGGAAACATGTTTGACTATACATACACTCCGGAACAGATAGAGATTCAAAGAAGTTTTCGGGATTTCTGCGAAAAGGAGATCGCGCCCAAGGCCGAGAAGCTCGACCGGGAGATGATCTTCTGCACCGATAACATCAAGGCCCTGGGCAAGTACGGCTACATGGGGATGGGGATGCCCAAGGAGTTCGGCGGGACCAACCTGGGCTGCGTGACCACCTCCGTCGCCGGCGAGGAGCTCTCCAAGGCCTGCGCGGCCACCTACCTTTCCTCGGGGGCGAGCGTCGGCTTGGCCGGGATCCCGATCCTGATTTTCGGCACCGACGCCCAGAAGAAAAAATATCTCCCCGATCTGATCAAGGGAACCAAGTTCGGGTGCATGGCGATGACTGAGCCCCATGCCGGGTCTGACGTCCAGTCCCTCAAGACCAAGGCGATCCGGAAGGGCGACAAGTATGTTTTGAACGGCACCAAGATGTTCATTACCAACGGGCCGATCGCGGACATCGCGATTATCTACGCCAAGACCGATCCCAGCAAGGGCTATTCGGGCATCTCCTGCTTCGTGGTGGAGAAGGGGACCAAGGGCTTTTCCGTGGGCAAGCCCCTGGACAAGCTGGGGGTCCGCGGGAGCCCCACCTCCGAGCTCATTTTCGAGGACTGCGAGATCCCGGCCGCCAACCTGGTCGGCAGCGAGGGCGGCGGTTTCATCCAGTGCATGCAGTGCCTGGTCCCGGCCCGGATCGGGATGGCGGTGTTTTCGCTGGGGATAGCGGAGGCCTGCCTGGAGGAGTCGATCAAATACGCGACCGAGCGGCAGGCTTTCGGCAAGACCCTCGCCAGTTTCCAGGAGATCCACTTCAAGATCGCCGAGATGAAGGTGGCCACGGACGGTGCCCGGCTGGTTATTCACGAGGCGGCCTGGAAGCTTGACCAGGGCACGCCCGACAGCACCCTGGCCTCGGTGGCCAAGCTTTACGCCTCCGAGACCTGTACCCGGATCGCCTCGGACGCGGTCCAGATCCACGGCGGCTACGGCTATATGAAGGAATACAAGGTGGAGCGGCTCTATCGCGACGCCAAGCTCGGCGAGATCGGCGAAGGAGCGAGCGAGATCCAGCGCATGATCATCGCCCGGGATATCATCAGCACGTACTAAAAAGAGTATAGAGCATAGGGCAGAGGGCATAGGGCAAAACGATAGCCGCAGCCTGGCTGCGCGGTGGTTGGGTAGCTGGGTGGTTGGAATCCAGGCGTCCTGCCCAGTCGGAGCCGAAGGCAAAGGGCCCGGAGCAGGGAACTGAGAAGGAAATTTTTAGAGTTCGGGGTATAAGTTCGGGTGGCATTTTAGTTTTATTACCCAGCACCCAACACCTATCACCCAACTCCAAACATTTATATCAAGGCTTTATCAGAAGGAGGAAGCAGGTGGAACGGAAAGCGGCGATTGTCGGCTGGGCCCAATCCCCAATCGTGGAGCGGGACGAACGGATCCACAAAACCGAAATGATCGGCCGGACCGTGCAAGCGGCCCTGGACAAAAGCGGGCTCTCCATCGGGGACATCGACACGGTCATCAGCGCGAGCTGCGACACGATGGACGGGGCCAGCATCTCCAACGTTTTCGTGGTCGAGTCCATGGGGGGATTCATGAAGGAGGAATCCAAGGTGGAGGAGGACGGCGCCTATGCCGCCCTTTACGCCTACCTCCGGCTCCTCACCGGCCACCATAAGACGGCGCTGATCGTGGCTCACGGACGCGTGGACACCCCTCCCCAGTTTTATTCCTGGATGATGACCGATCCCTTCCTGCTCCGCCCCCTGGGGGTGGAGATGGTCTCGGCCTTCGCCCTCCAGGCGAACAGTTACCTTTCCCGGTATAACCTGGACGAGCGGCCGGCGGCCAAGGTGGTGGTGAAAAACCGGGCCAACGGGGTGAGAAACCCCAACACCCAGGTCCGGATCCCGATCAGCGAAGCGGAGGTTTTGAAATCGCCGGTACTGGCTTCCCCGATCAAACTGGCCGACGCTTCCCCGCGTTCGGAAGCGGCCTGCGCCCTGATCCTGGCCAACGGCGATCTGGCCCGGAAAATCACCCCCAATCCGGTCTGGATCGAGGGGGTCGGCTACAACCATGACCTTTATTACCTGGGGCACCGGGACCTGGCCCGGCCGGAATCGCTGGCCCGGGCGGCCCGGATGGCTTACGCCCAGGCCGGGATCAGGAACCCGCGGAAGGAAACCGATTTCGCCGAGGTCTACGAGCCGTTCTCCTTTTCCGAACTGATGATTTGCGAGGGACTGGGGCTGGCCGAGGCCGGGGAAGGGCGGAAGCTGGTGGAGAAAGGAATCGCGAACCTGGACGGAGCTTATCCCGTGAACGCCTCGGGAGGGGCGCTCTGCGGGAACCCCATTTTCGTGGCCGGCCTGCTCCGGATGGTCGAGGCGGCCCGCCAGCTCACCGGGCAGGCGGGGGAATACCAGATTAAAAAGGATATCCGCCGGGGGCTGGTGCACGCGACCAGCGGCTTCTGCCTCCAGTCGAATATCGTCTATGTCCTCGGCCGGGACGAAGCCAAGCCGAAGCCGGTCCAGGCCAGAAAACAGGTTAAGGACAAGGTCAAGAAAACCGGGAAGGCCGCGAAAAAGGCCGCCTCCCGAAAACCGGTCCGGAAAAAGAAAGCCGGAAGAAAATAGCAACGGCTTTAGATTTTTTTGAGCTGTCATTCCCGCGAAAGCGGGAATCCAGAGCGGAAAGACTGGATTCCCCCGGATCAGGTCCGGGGCAGGCTTAATCAAGCCCGGAATGACAATCAGATTAAAAGGATTAAGGAGGTTTTAAATGGGACGAAGGGTGGCGGTGGTCGGGGTCGGGATGACCGAAAACAAATCCCACTGGGATTGCAGCATGCCGGCCCTCTATCGGCTGGCGGTAACCCGGGCCCTCGCGGATTGCGGTCTGACCCATAAGGACATCCAGGCGGTTTCCTTCGGGCAGTCCCCGGAATACTTCGAAGGGATCAATCACCCGGAGAAGTGGCTGGCCGAGGCCTGCGGCGGGTACCTAAAACCGGTCTTCCGGATCCATACCGGCGGGACGGTGGGCGGCTCCGCGGCGATCGGTGGCTATTACCTGGTGGCCTCCGGGATGTTCGACGTGGTCCTGGCGGTATCCGGGAACAAGCTGAACGAGACCGCCTCGGCCCAGATCGGCCTGGGGACGGTTTACGACCCGATCATCGGGCGGCAGTTCAACACCGGGGCGCCCTCGGCGGTGGCCCTGCAGTCGCTCCGCTACATGTCCAAGTACGGTTACAACGAAGACTACGGCATCCGGGCGGCGGTGCAGAACCGGCAGAACGCCATGAACAACCCCTACGCCCAGCTCAAGATCCCAGGCTACAACTTCGAGATGGCCAAGAGCACCCCGATGCTTTGCTACCCCTTGCGGCTGGCCGACATGTGCCCCACCTCCGACGCGGCCTGCGCCATGATTTTTGTCGCGGAGGACCGGGTCAGGAAAATCACCGACCGGCCCGCCTGGGTCAGGGGCACCGCGGCGACCGCGGCCGGGGTTTACTACGCGGACCGCGACTGGGCGGTCCCGATCGAGCTCCGGAAGGCGGCCGAGATCGCTTATAAGCAGGCGGGGATCAAGGACCCCCTGAAGGAACTGGATGTGGTCGAGCTCTACAACGCTTTTTCCTGGCAGGAGCTGGTCTGGTACGAAGGCATCGGGCTTTGCGACTGGGGCGAAGGCGGAAAACTTTTCGACAAAGGCATTACCGCGATGACCGGGAGCCTGCCCAGCAATCCCTCCGGCGGGACTCTCTGCGCCAATTCGATCGGCGCCGCCGCGATGTTCCGGAAGGCCGAGGCCGCCCTGCAGGTGATGGGGAAGGCCGGGGCCCGGCAGGTCCAGGGCGCCAAGCTTTCCCTCGGGCACGGCTGGGGCGGGGCCATCCAGTTCCACACGATCATGGTGTTCGGGAGTGAAAAATAGGTAACAGGTAGCAGGTAGCCAGTAACCGGTTGATAGAAAAAAAAGGTGGTTAGGTTGCTGGGTGGCTGGGAAAAAAAGGAAAAGATGGTGGTTAGGTAGCTAGGTGGTTCGAAAATAACGAACCAAACGGACCTAATGAAATTAACGAATTTAACTAAATAGACCAGATAGACGAGACAGACGAAATAGACTAAACGGACCAGATCGGGAGGAAAATATGGATTCGAATCAATACCGGGTTTTGGAAGGGAACATCTCGGTTCCTTACCGCTGGACCCCGGGGGATATCTACGGCCGGTTTCTCGGCGGGCTGAAGGAAAAGAAGATCCTGGGCTTCCGCTGCCCCGAGTGCAAGAAGGTCTACGCGCCCGCCACCGATATCTGCACGGCCTGCTACTATGGGTTCAAGCCGGAAGACCAGGTGGAACTGCCCGATGCCGGGGTGGTGAAAAGCTTCACCGTGGTCAGGGCCAACCTCTGGCCGCCCAAGCCCGATCCCGAGGTGGTGGCGAAGGCCATCGCCCCGACCAAGCTGGAAGATCATCCTCTCCTCTGGCCGCCCGCTCCCCCCTATGCCCTGGTCTCCGTGAAAATCGAGGGGGCTGATACCGAATTCATCCATATGGTTAAAGGTGAGCGCAACCTGGGTAAATTGAAGGTCGGTTCCAAGGTCAAAGCGGTCTGGGCCGAGCAGAGGGAAGGGTATCTGCTGGATCTGGATCATTTTGAAGTTGCGTGAGTAAAAGCGAGAAAAGTGGAACAGGCGAGAAAGGCGAGAAAGGGAAATAACCATACTCGGTAGCCGCAACCTTTAGGTTGCGTTTCCGATGTTTGGTAAAATTTTCTGTTTATAACTTTAAACTCGAAACCCGAAACCCGAAACTGAATGGGGGTTAATAAAATGACCGAGATAATCAAGAGCGTGAAGCGGACCAATTATGTTCCTTACCGCTGGGTTTACGGCCGGGACCTGTCCCGCTTTTTCCTCGAAACTAAAAACAACCAGAAGCTCTACGGGGTCCGGTGCACTAAGTGCCAAAAGGTCCTGGTCCCTCCCGCCGAGGTCTGCGGGGTCTGCTTCGCCCCCACTTACAAGGAATGGATTCCCGTCAGCGACCACGGGGTCCTCAATACCTATACCGTGGTCAATCTTTCCTTCCCCGGCCAGCCCACCAATCCTCCCTACGCCTACGGGCTCGTCCATCTGGACGGGACGGACAACCTCTTCAGCCATATGATCGGTGAAGTGGAGTTCGACAAAATCAAGCCGAACATGCGGGTCCAGGCGGTCTGGAACCCCGATCCCAAGGGCGATCTTTTCGACATCAAGTATTTCAAACCAGAAGAATAGTCTTACCCCAGTCTCCGATCAAAATCCTATCCCTTGTTTGTCATCCCCGCGAAAGCGGGGATCCAGGTTTCGTAATTCAATAAATTCTGGATTCCGCATCAAGTGCGGAATGACGGAACAAGATGACCCCGTGGCAAGAACACGGGGAATTACAAGTTAAATTTTACTTTGATTTCTTCTTAGGATAGGATGAATTTACGAACAGACCGTTATTAAAGGAAACGAATATTTCCTTATGCCGTTCATTTTGAAATCAAAAATATTTTCAACGATTATTTTTCTGCTCTTTGCGACGAATATTTTCTGTGCTCAAGCGGCAGCTCAAAATGATTCGGATTTAACAGGTTCTGAAAAGCAAATAGAACCTGCGGATAAAAGCAGTTTCTCTATCCTTCATCCCAAGAAAAAAATATATGCAATTTTAGGAGACCTTGTTCCTTTGGCGATGGTAGGGGCTTTGGGGTATTACACCTACACACTCCCCTATGATACTGAAAACGATTCGGATCGGCGAGAGATGTTTATGGCTAAAGGCATGTTTCCCGTGAGTTTTATATTACTTTCGTTAGGGACACTTCCTTCGCATTTTTATTCAAAATCTCCTACATGGTCAAAAATAACTTTCCCAACCATAAAATTATTAATAGGGGCATTCATTAATATTGGAATGGTTTTAATGCCAGCAGATACATCTGGAAATTATGACCCTAATAAACGAGATTTAGGTTCAGAATCATTAGAAGTATATTTCAAATATATTTTCCCGAGTTTTTCAGCTATTCAAATAACAGAGATGATCATTCAATGGCGATCGATAAATAAATACAATAAGAGTCTTGAGAAAAGCGTTTATCTGTTGCCTTCAGTAATTGATAAAAACAAAGTTGGGTTAGCGGTATACGCGAAGTTTTAAAATGTTTTTATCAATGTAATTAACACCATCCGAAATCCACAGCCAGAAAATTATTTATTTCGCCCCCTCACCTTAATCCTCTCCCCCGGGGGAAGAGGAAGCTAAAATAATAATATTGCTTTTCCGGCGGGGCTCTGAGATCATTACCCGCAAGACTTCAATGCGAAAAATTAATTATTTATTCTGCTTTGCGCTTTGCCTCTCGCTTTTGCTCGGGGTAAACGCTCTGCTCTTTGCTCTTCCGGCTTCGGCCGGAGCGGCCGATCCCCGGATCGTAACCCCCGATTCGGCCGTCCTGGACAGGAACAACAACAAAATTTCCGATTTTCTTGAATCGGACCTGGGGATTTCTCCGCCCGGCCCGGCCGATTTTTTCATCACCAGCGTCCCGGGCCTTCCGACCCGGCCGGACGAGCCCATTGAGGTGCTGATCGACCTTTCCGCCCCGCCGGAGGATTCGGACCTGGAAAAGATCCTGGCCCAGGGCGGCTCGGTCCTGGGAAAATGGAAGGATCTGGTTTACGCCCTGGCGGTTCGCCTGCCCCGGGCTGAGATCCAGAACCTGATTGAGAAAAACGGGCGGGTGGTCTGGGTGGAGGGTGTTCCCCGCTCCCGTCCGGCCCTTTTCCGGGCGGTAAATCATATCCGGGTGCGGGAGGTGTGGAAGGGCGGCGGCGGTCTGGCCACCGGTTACACCGGCGCGGGCCAGGTGGTGGCGGTCATGGACACCGGCATCGACGACAGCCATCCCGACATGGCCGGAAAAATAACATACTGGGAGGACGTGGTCGGCGATCCCGACCATCCCGATGATCCGCACGCGGCCGATCCTTTTGATAAGAACGGTCACGGCACCCATGTCTCCGGGATAGTCGCCGGGGGCGGGGAGGCGGCCGGAGGGGCCACCGTTCCCGTTTCTTTTCCCAGTCTATTCCCTTCCAACGAAGGCACTGGTTACATCGAGCCCATCCCGATTCAAACGTCCTCCGCCCGGCCCCTGGAAGCCCGCCTCTGGGCGGAAAAACCGGGCGGGTATTACCTCACCGTGGAAAACATTGAAAATAATACGGAAAATGTGCTTTTTGATGAGAAGATTACCGGTGATGGAATAGATAAGAAAAGCGTAGATGTTCAGGGCGAGGGGTTTTATTACGCCATTTATTCCACCGACGACCAGGACACGTTCCCGAGCGCGGGAAGCTTTTACGTCGGCCAGGTTGTTATCCCCTACGACAGCTACGATGACGGCTTTAACCTGATGCGCGGGGTCGCGCCCGGCGCCGGGATCGCCGCCTTCAGGATTCTCGACGACGAAGGCAACGGCGACGCGATCGCCTTCGTCCAGGCGCTCGAATCGATCTCAAACCGGGCGGAGGCCCTGGGGATCGTGGCCGTCAATGCCAGCCTGACCTTCGATATCCTTTCCCCGACCGTGAATACCACGGTGGAAAACCTGGTCCAGGGGGGGATCGCCTTCGTGACCGCGGCCGGGAATGACCGGGAGAAGGAAATCGGCTCGCCGGGGAGCACCGCTCTTTCGATCGCGGTGGGGGCGATGACGCTCGAGGACAAGCTGGCCGATTACTCGAGCCCGGGCGGCAACCGGAAACCCGTGAAGCCGGACGTGCTCGCCCCCGGGGGCGGAGGGCAGGATTTGAGCTACATCTTCTCGGCTGACACCAACGATTCCGATTCGACGGAAGACGCGAATAATAATGTCAAATTTGATTCCGACCGCTTCCCCGACGATTACTGGGGTAAAATCGGCACCTCCCAGGCCTCGGCTTTTGTTTCCGGGCTGGTGGCCATCCTGGCAGAGGCCAAGGGGACCTGGACCCACGGGAGCCCGGAAGACCCGAACTGGGCCAAGCAGCTGATCCTGATGACCGCCAGCGAGATCAACCAGGGCGAGCTTTCCTCGGGAACCAAAACCTATATTCCCCCCTTGGGCCGGGCTGCTTCCCCGAAGGACAACCGGGAAGGCTACGGCCGGATCAATCCCGACGCCGCCCTGGAAGCGGCGACCCTCTCCTACCAGGTAGGGAATCCGATCCAGGCTTCCCTGGAATCGAGTTTCGGGGGGAAAAGGGTCTGGGCCCGCGCCTTGGAACTGGACCGGGCCGACGAATATACCTTTACCCTGCAGACCCCGACCCGGGCGGATTTTGACCTGTATCTCTACGAAAGCGCCCCGGATGAAAATGGAGAGCCGGTCATTGCCGCAGACAGTACCCGTGCCGGATTTGAAGATGAAAAAATCGGCGGTTTCCGCCCGGAGCAGAGCGGAAAATATTACCTGGTGATAAAACGTGTTTCCGGGTTCGGCCAGTTCAGCCTGACCAGCGAGGCGAAGATATACAAAAGCCCGGCTTGCGGTTGCGGGGTCCTGCCGGTTTCCCGGGGCGACCGGGAGCCGGATGGCCTGATCCTGCTGGCGGGGCTGGCGTTTTTTCTCGGACCAATCCTAATAATCAGATCAAGGTTCAAAAAAGTTTCAGGCAGCAGATAGCAGGTAGCAGGTAACCAGTAACCAGTAACCAGAAAAATAAGGTGGCTAGGTTGTTGGGTGGCTAGAAAAACCAGTAAAACATTTTTAAGGTTCTGCTCTATGCTCTATGCTCTATGCCCTATGCCCTATGCCATATGCAAGTGAAACAGACTTGATCGATCATATAAACTAGCCGCCGCCGGCCGCAGGGAAACCCGGGCGTAAATCCTCAGGCAAAAGACCCGCGATTTTTTTTCTTGACAAATTGTCCGGTAAAATATTTAATCGGATTCAACCGAACAATAACCTGTCCCGTCAAAGGAATATTATGTTCCAAATATTTAAGAAAACCGGTTTACGGAAAGGGTTTTTCCTTTTGGCGTTCATGAGCTCCTGGGCTTTTCTCGGATCCGCCTCCGCTCAGTTTGAAGAGGAAGACTTTTTCAAGGTCGATGAATGGGTGGAAACCGCGTCGAAAAGGCTGCAAAGGATCGAGCAGTCTCCCGCGGCGGTGACCGTCATCAACGCGGACGAGATCCGGGAGTCGGGGGCCACCAACCTGGGCGATCTCCTGCGTCGGGTCCCGGGGCTCGAGGTAATGAGCATTTCCCCCAGCGATTTCGAGATCGGCGCCAGGGGAACGAACAAGCCCATGGAGAACGGGGTCCTGGTCATGGTCGACGGCCGTTCCATCTACCAGGATTATTTTGGGATCGTGGTCTGGTCTAAAATGGATATTCCCCTGGAACAGATCGATAAGATCGAAGTGGTAAGGGGGCCGGGATCGGTGCTTTATGGAGCCAACGCCCTGCACGCGGTGGTGAATATTATCACCCAGGCACCCGGGAGCTCGCCGGGGACCTCTCTCTCGATCACCGGCGGGCCGGGGACGATCATCGGGACCATAATGGATTCCGGGACCCGGGGGAAAGTCAGCCACCTGTTCTCGGCGGGCTGGACCCAGCGGGGGAGTTACGAACATGCCGATCAGATTTCCGTCCAATACCCGCGCGGCCATGCGGCCCTGAATTTCGACCTGGGAAGAAACGGGAATATCGAGCTGGAAGCCGGAATGGACGCGGGAAAATCCGAGACCTTCCACGACGCGATCGGGATGATTAAAGCGTTTTCCATGACCCATAACTTAACGGCCAAGTATTCCCGGCCGGATTTTTATTTCCGGACCTTCTGGAACGCGCTGGATGCCAATCGTTATTACGCCCCCAAAACCCTTTTTGACAATCTGGAGGTCTTTCCGGGGTTTACCGTTAGGCCGGCCGAGGGCTGGAAGCTCGATACCGGGGTGGAGTCCAACGTGCTGGATTTCGAAACCCAGAAAATCCAGGAACTGGGGAAATCGCAGCTGATTACCGGGGGGGCGAGCTACCGTTACGTTACCGTCAAGTCGTCCCTGATGGAAAATTATGAGACCCAGCATCTGGTCGGGGCTTATCTCCAGCATGAATTTAACTTTCGGAACATGGTCACCACCTATCTGGGGGCCCGTGGCGATTATCACCCCGTAACCGGGTTTAACCTGAGCCCGCGCGGGAGTTTGCTTCTTTCTCCGCATGCCGGGCACGTTTTCCGGTTTTCCGCCGGGAGATCTTTCCGGAATCCCACTTTTACGGAAAACTATTTTAAGGCTGAGGTGCCTCTGGAAATCGTGAATACTGTCTACACGATGTCTTTTTCCGGAGATCCGGACCTGAATCCGGACGAGTTGATTTCCTATGAAGCGGGCTATGTCGCTGATCTATTCCGGGGTACGATCCGGGGCAGTTTGAACCTGTTCTACAATCAGCTTTCCGACGTGATCTGGTATAGCTTTCCCGGCGGGTTGCTGGGCGGGGTGGCGCAAATGGCCAACCTGTATGATGAGGAAGCTCGGGGAGTTGAAGCTGAATTAAAAGCATCTCCCTATTATTGGCTTTCGAGTTTTGTTAACTACACTTATACAGATATGTATTTTACCGGGGTCAAACAAAACGGGCGGATGGTGGACCCGAGCGAAGTGGCCGATTTTGACAAATCCGACCGGCGGACACCACGCCATAAAATCAACGGCGGGGTTACGGTTAATCTGAAGAATGGATTTTCCTCAACGCTCCTGGTCCA
This sequence comes from bacterium, assembly GCA_028713675.1. GTDB lineage: Bacteria > Desulfobacterota > JAPLJL01 > JAPLJL01 > JAPLJL01 > JAPLJL01. The sequence continues at coordinate 4,267 of JAQTNV010000010.1, read as the reverse complement.
TCACGTGGGGAGTACTTACTGGCCGCCCAATATCGATCGGAACATCATGGGCACCGGAATAGGGATATTTGAGCTGGGAAAGCTGCCGGCCTATAACCTGGTCAATCTGCGGCTGGGCTACCGTTTCTGGCAGGGCCGGGCGGAGGCGTCGGTTTACGTCTACAATCTCCTGCATGATGAACACAAGGAATACCCCAGGTACGGCGAGACGATCGGCACCCAGGTTTCCGCGTCGGCCCGGGTGACCTTCTAGCCTTACCTCCGGAAATCCTACTTAAGCTTGCCCGCCACCATCTCGCCTACCATCAGGCCGGAGATCAGGCTGGCCGACTGGCCTCCCCCGGGGAAGGTGTAGGAGCCGGCCTGATAAAGGTGCTTGATCGGCCCGGTGAAAAACAACCGACCCAGCAGACTCTGCTTCGGGGTGGGGGCCCAGCCCATGAAGGCGCCCTTGTAATTCAGGGTGTAGCGCTCCATCGTGATGGGCGAGCCGATCTCCATCACCTCGATGGATTTCCGGATGCCCGGGATCGTTTTTTCCGCGATGTCGATCATCCGGTCGCCCACCTGCTTTTTCAGGTCCTGGTAGGCGGTCCCGCCCGCGCCGGACTGCCAGCGGTCCTTCCAGTCGTAGGGGGTGATCAGGGTGAGGACCACCACCGACTTGCCGGGCGGGGCGCAGGTGGGGTCGGTGTTGGAATAGAGGGCGATCCCGAGGGGGACATTATCCTCGATTTTCATGGCCAGGTTGTTTTTCCACTGGCCCTCGGCGTCGTAATCCGGGTTGTAGAAGATCTCCCCGACCTTGCCCAGGCCGATCTTGGCCAGGTCCAGGTTCAGGCCGAGGTAGGCCTCGGTCACGGAGATGCCCGGCTCCATCGCCTTTATGCGTTTGACGAATTTGGGAGGGAGGTTCTGCTCCCCGACCAGGTTCATATAAGTCGAATAACCATTGGCGTTGGAGATAACGTAGTCGGCGAAGATTTTCTGTCCCTTCTCAGTCTCGACCCCGACCGCCCTGCCGTTCTCAATCAGGATCTTTTTCACCAGGGTGTTGAGGCGCACCTCCCCGCCCTTTTCCCTGATCACCTCGGCCAGGGCGTTGGAAACGGAGTGGGAGCCGCCCTGGAACTGGTAGGCCCCGTACTTGTGGTAGCTGGACCACATGATCGCGAAATAGGCCCCGCTGGCCCGGGAGGCCGGGAGGCCGAGAAAATTGACCAGCTGGAAGACGGCGCTCTGGGCCTTGGGGTCCTTGATGTACCTGTCCCCGATCTCCTTGAGCGTGACATTGCGGTTTTTGATCAGGTCCCAGGCCATGAACGGGACGAAGGGATACTTGACCAGGCGGAGGAGGAGTGGCCCGTCCTGCAGCTTCTGGAGCTTCTCGGTGGCCGAGCCGATCGCGAGAAGCTCGTCAAAGAGCTGGTTGATCCCGTCCGCCGAGCCGGGGAATTTTTCCGCCAGGACCTTCCGATAGGCCGCGAGATCGGAGGGGACGTCGATGTTCTGGTCGGGGTAGGACAGCCGGAGGATAGGATCGATCTTGATCGGCTTGACCCGGTCCCAGATCCCGAGCTTTTTCAGGGCGCCCCGGGTGGCTCCGTTCTCGTCCAGGCCGTCCATCATGTGGAGGGAGACCTCGAAGCGGTAATCGCCCCGCTCGAAGGCGGTCATGTATCCGCCGGGCTTGTCGTGCTGTTCCAGGACCAGGGCCTTGACGCCTTTCTGCGCCAGGGAGGCTCCGGCCCCCAACCCGCCGGCCCCCGCTCCGATGATCACCACCGGCCATTTTTCCGCCCCGGGGGGAACGTTCTTGGCGCCCGGGGAGCCGCAGGAAATCACCCCGGTGCAAACCAGGAACATGGCGGTCAGGAAAAGAACAAAATAATTACGAAATTCTGGGGAGGCCTTCCGGGATGTTCTCAAATTTCCTCCTTTAAAGTTGGCTGGCAATAGAATTACTGAGTAAGATTATCTTTAAAATAAAATAATATTGTACAATCTTTTCAATAAACTATGAATTTAATTGATCTAATCCGGCGCGGCTCGCTTATTTCGGCGGGTCTGACTCTCGGCCTGGTTGCTTTTGCCTGCGGGGGAGGAAAAAATCCCGCCGGCCCGGCCCAGGTAACGATTCCTTCTTATCCTTTTCAGCCCAACGAAGTTCTGGTGATCGAGGAGGCGCAAATCGCGGGGATCGCTTCGGCCTATTGCCGGGACCAGGAGCTGGCGCCGACCAGTGAGGATTTCTGGCTGGGATACCTGCCCCTCGAGGACATTGACGATCTCGGAGCGGAGGAGATTACCCCGGAAGCGACGCGGGTCCGGCTGGGAAGCCTGTATCTTTCCGGGTTTTTCGGCGGGGTCTGGTTACGGGACAATTATTTCTACCCCGGGAGCACCACCCAAACCTCCATCCCTGCGGATTTCCCGGGAGAGGAAATGATTTTCGGGATCCTGGCCAGAAGCGGGACGGGGCTTCTGGCGGCCGCCGAGGCCGTTGACCCGGAGGAAGTCCTTGCCACTGCCCGGGCCATTTTTCCTTTCTTTCTCATACTCTATGGATATAACCAGGGATATTACGAGACCCTCAGCGCCAATCCTCCGGCGGGATACACGCCGCCGGAAGCGGGGCTCAAGTGCCTGGGATTTCTGAATTGCGAGGATCCCGCGGTCGAACTTTCTGTTCTCGACCGCTACCGGCCGGCGCGGGAAAAACTCAATGATCCGGACACATCCGATTGGGAGGAGCTTTCCCGCCAGGCCCGGAAGTGGGGAGAGGAAGCCACCCAGGTGGGAGGCGGTGTCTGGGAGAGCTTTCTTTCCGGTTCGGAGATGGAGCCCGGCACCTACCGGATGGTTTCACGGCTTTCCTCCGGCTACATCCTGGTCGCGGAGGCGGCCGTCTTCGCCGTGGCCACCGGACTGGCGGAGAAAGACCCCGCCCAGGCTCGGGCGGGGATCAGGCTCGCGGCCGGGCTCCTGGTCTGGTCGGGAAGTTATTTTTACGGGCTGCTCTCCGGCGGCGCCTACGCTGGGAGCTTTCCGGGGCTGGAATGCCCGGCAAGGGCAGAGAGCAGAGAGCAAAAGGCAGGTCAAAGCTCAAAGGTGAAAGGTCAAAGGGAATTTACGATTGACGAATGTCCCTCGGGATGACTCGGGATAAAACGATTGACGAGTGAAAAACCAGATAAATATTAGCGGTAGCCGCAGGCTTTAGCCTGCGAAATGGGAAAAAGGCCTAAGAGTCGAGGAGAATTGATTTTGGAGATGAGTAAAAACATTCCCGCCAGAGGCGGGATCAGGATGACATATTCAGGATTTAGCAACGGTTTCAAAATAAGGAGAAAAAATGGAAGGCAATACCGCGGACTTGAACCTGGAACAGTACCGGATCGGGGTGACCCTGAAAGACGGCTCCTCCATCCTTTTCCGGCCCATCCGGAAGGATGATGAAGAGAGACTGATCGATTTTGTCTCCCGGCTCTCCACCAATTCGATTTATCTTCGCTTTCAGCGGGCGATGGACAGTTTGAGCCGGGAGGATGCCCGGCAGTTATGCAATGTTGATTACGAGAATACCTTTGCCCTGACCGCGGTGCACGGGGAAGGCGAGGAGGAAAAGATCGTGGCCGTCGGCCGTTACGCCCGCCTGGAAAAAGGCGACACGGCCGACGTGGCTTTTACCGTGGAAGATAAGTACCAGGGCCGGGGCATCGGTACCCGTCTTCTGGAACAACTGGCCCAGATCGCCCGCGGCAAAGGGATCCGGCGCTTTGATGGCCTGATCCTCGGGCGGAACCGGGAGATGATCAAGCTTTTGCTGGATAGCGGCTTCCGCGTGGAGACGGAGCTCGAGCAGGGTATTTACCACATGGTGATGAATATTACCCCCACTCCCCTCGCGGAGGAGAGATACGCGGACCGCGAGAAAGCCGCGGCCCTGGCCGCCCTCCGGGTTTTCCTCAAGCCCAATTCCATCGCGGTGATCGGGGCTTCCCGCCGGCCGGGAACTATCGGCAATCAGCTTTTTCATAACCTCCTGCTCCAGGGGTTTCCCGGGCCGGTTTATCCGGTCAATCCCAATGCCCCGGTGGTGGCCTCGGTGAAAGCCTATCCTTCCATCCTCGAGGTCCCCGGCGAGGTTGATCTGGCCCTGGTCGTGGTTCCCGCCGACCTGGTGCAGTCCATGGTGGAACAGTGCGGGCGGAAGGGGGTGCGGGGGATAGTGGTGATCTCGGCCGGGTTCGGGGAGAGCGGGGAG
>JAQTNV010000009.1 GCA_028713675.1 bacterium | reverse complement strand
TATTACGCATTCTGGAGAGGTGGCCGAGTGGCCGAAGGCAAGCGCCTGCTAAGCGTTTGTCCTGGGAGACTGGGACCGTGGGTTCGAATCCCACCCTCTCCGCCATCAATATTCTTTTCCTGTTCCAATATTTTCCTGATCTTTTAGGTCATGGGTCATAGCTGTCTATCGTGTCTATTGTGTTCTTTGTGTCCTTTGTGTTATTAGGATTCATTATTTTTCTTCGACACTACGGACTCTATGGACACTATGAACTCAACGGACACATTTCACGCCTAAAGGTTTTTACCCAACACCCACGACCCATCTCCCATCTCCTATCTGCCATCTACTTGTTTTTGATCATGAGCTCCCGCCCCAGGAGCGCGGAGAGCTTGGCCGGCTCGATCCCTTTCCGCCTTATCCCGGTGATGACCGCTTCAACTTCCTTCAGCCATTCCGAGACCTCCCGGCCCGCGGGGCGGCAATCGTGGAGTAGGACGATATCACCCGGGCGGACCCGACTCAGGATCCGTTCCGATAATCCGCTGATCTTCCGGTTGCCCCAATCCCCGCCGCGAACCGAGAATCCCACGCAGAACATCCCGAGCCTCTCGAGTACCGGTTTCAGGCGGGGGTTGACGATCCCCACCGGGGGGCGGAAAGCCAGGGCCCTGACCCCGGATGCTTCCAGGACCCGGCCGCACTCCTCGATCTCGCGGAAGAGAGTTGCGGACGTCCGGAGCATCAGGAGAGGATCATGGCTCAGCGAGTGATTGCCGAGCTCATGGCCGCGGGAAAGGATCTCGGAGATGAGCTCGGGATAATGAGCGGCTTTGTCCCCGATTACGAAGAACGCCGCTTTCACGTGGTGTTTGTCCAGGAGCGCGAGGAGCGCGGGGGTCGTCTCTGGGTCCGGACCGTCATCGAAGGTCAGGGCCGCCTGTTTTCCCTTCCGCGATCCGTGCATTATCGTCCGGAGAAAGAACTGCCAGCCCGGGAAAAAGGGAGCGGCGAAGCAAAGCAAAATGAAAAGGAGCAAAGGGACAAAAAAGAAAAGGCGGAGATGGGAGATAGGAGATAGGAGATAGGGAAGAAAAAATAAAAAGACGGAGAGAAGCAATGCGATGATAAAAGCCCAGGCGGCGGGCGGGAGGCGCCGGCGAGGTCCGGAGGAAATGTCGGGTTTTTGCGGCGTCTTCATTTAATTCGTAAAAATCAAGTTTTGATATTTCAGACCATGTAATTTTAAATCCGAATTAAAACAAAAAAAGATATTCTGTTGCTCAATCCCCCTTCGTCCCCCTTTGATAAAGGGGGAATTTATTCACCCCTCTTTGTTAAAAGAGGGGCGGGGGAGATTTTCAGAAAGAATCATGAAAATACTCGAAGATATTTCTTGATTTCGAGTGATCTAAATGAAAATATCTTATTCAAATTTTTCCTGACAGCGTCTGTAGGATCAAAATCGATTTTTAAAATCCTTTCCAGAACGGCTCGAAGTGATACCAGTGATCGGGATGCGCGCGCAGGGTCGCTTCCAGCAGGGACAGGTAGCGTTCCGCCGCTCCGCGCATCGCGGCTTCCCGCTCGCCGCGGGAGGCGGCCTCGACATAAATCGGGGGATGGATGATGACCCGGAATTCGTTCTTCTCTTTGATGGTGAAAAACGGGTAGATCGGCACCTTCAGCGCCAGGGCGAAGCCGAACGGCGCCCGCGGGAGCTCCACCTCATGGCCGAGGAAGGACGCCGAAATCGTTTTCTGCCCCGGGAGCCAGAGGCGGTCCCCCGCGATCGCGATGAACCCGCCCTCCTTCAGGCAGCGGATGCTTTCGAAACTGTTGAAGACCTGGTCCTCGTTTTCCGAGGCGACCACGGTCGTGATCCCGGCGCCCGCGAGACCGCTTTTCACCTCTTTCTCGATCGCTTCGTCCTGCCGCTCGCCGATGAAGATCAGGAGCTTCATCCCGAAACCCCGGAAAGCCCGCGCCGCCACTTCCCAGTTTCCCACGTGCGACATGAGGAGGATGCCGTTGCCGTGCCGGATCTCCTCCCGGCCCTCGGTGACGATCCTGATTTCACCGGGGGTTTCGAGCCGGAGGCGGTCGACGAACACGCTGGAGAAGTGATGATACTGCCGCCAGGCGGAGCGCCAGTAGAACCCGGGGCCGCGGCCGGGGAAAAGGGCGCGGTAAAAATCCAGGCTCGCGCGGCGCCGCCCGGGAAAGAGAAGGTAAAACCCGCCGGTGATGATCCAGGCGAAAAAGGAAAAAAACCAGAAACCGAAGAGGCGCGCGGCCAGGGAGAGGGCGCGGTAAATAAAGACCTTCATGGTTTCGGCTCCGGACGGCCGGCGGGGGAGGTAATGAACCAGGTCTCCTCGCGGCCGGGCCGGGTGGGCTCGGAAAGCTCGAGCCGGAACCCCGTTTTATCGAGCATGGCCATGACCTCCGCGGGGGTCCGGAAGATGCACGCGCGCTTATGCCAGCGCGTCCGGAAGATTTCGAGCTTCCTTTCCCAGGTGAAGCGCTTGGCGGTCGGGACGGTGGCCCGGATGACGAGCCGCCCCCCGGGGGACAGCTGCGAGCGGATCTGCCGCAGCGTGAGCGTCAATTCCTCATCGGTGAGGTAATGAATGATGTCGACCAGGAGCACGCCGTCGAAGGGCGCGGACGCCGCCGGCAGATTCGGCGCGGCCCCTTCGAAGATCTCCCCGCGCCGGCCGGCCACGCGCCGGGTGACCCGGGCGCGGTCCGGGTCGGGATCGAGGCCCACGACGGAGAGCCCGGGACGCAGGGTCAGGAGCCAGGCGGCCTGGACCCCGTAGCCGCAGCCCACATCGAGCAGGCGGCCGGAGGGCGGCACAAAATCAGCCAGCCGCGGGAACATGGGATCGAATTTCAGCTTGAAGCGGGCGAAGAGCCGGACGTAGGGGGTCAGGCGGGCGTAGCGTTCCCGCACCAGGCGGTGATGCCGGGGAGAGCCGGCCGTGACCGGTTCCGCGCGGAACGGCCGCTCGGCCAGGACCTTCCGGAGGAGCGGGGGCAGAAGGAAAAAAGTCCCGAAGAGGGAAAAGGCGACGGCCAGGGAGGTGGTCAGGCCGATGCCCTGCAAAAGCTTGTGCCGGGCGAAGCAAAGGGCCCCGAGACCGATGATGGTCGCGATCGAGGTCAGGAGCATGGCGCTCCGGGTCGTGACGTAGGTGGGGTGCAGTTCGTCGAGGTAGCGCTGGTGAAAGCAGATGAAAAAAGACGCGTAATCGGTGCCGATCCCGAAAATCACGACCGCGAGCATGATGCTCGAGATGCCCAGGGGGTAGTGGAGGAGGTTCAGCGTGGCGAGCGTGCAGATGAAGGCGAAAGCGGTCGGCAGGAGGGCGATCAGGATCAGCCGGAGGTCCAGGAGATGAAAGAACAGGATGACCAGGAGACCGATGCCCAGGAGCAGGAACATTTTGGCCCAGCTTGCCCCGAGGTATTCCGAAAGACTCCGGGTGAACCAGCGCGGGTCGAGCATCCGGCTCGAGGGCAGGCGGTGTAAAACCCCGAAGAGGCTTTTCGGGTCGTAGGCGGGGCCGGGGGTGACCGACGCCAGGAACATCAGGCGGCCGCTCCCGCGGTTCGGCGAGATGCCGAGCAGGCCGAACATCTCCGCGGGGACCGCCACCGGGCCGGGGTCCGGATCGCCGACGGTTTTAAGGAAACCGGAAAAGGCGTCCGGGGTGAAACCCCGCGCGGCCGCCGAAACCCGCAAGTCCCGGGCCAGCTGTCGGGTCCGCGGCCCGGTCCAGAAGGCGCGCCAGGCCGCGAGGTTCTTTTCCGCCATCTCCCGGCCCGGGAAAAGGCCGGAAAGGTTCGCGAACGAGGCGATGGCGTTTTGGGCCTGGAGCGGCGCGAGCCCGGCCGAGACGGCATCGGCGTTCCGCTGGAGCCCGGCGGCCGAGTCCCCCTCGGTCAGGATATAGATCCGGGCGGAGAGGTCGCCCCAGATTTTTTTGACCAGGTTCTCGGCCGCGACGGTTTCCGGGGAGACCGTGTTGAGCGATTCCAGGTCGGTCGTGAAATTCGGACGGGCAAAGAAAAAGAGGACAATCATCAGGCCGATCAGGAGGTAAAACATGGGCCAGCCGCCGGAGGTCACCATGAAGTTCCCGATTTTATCCAGCGGGATGAACGCGCGCCGCCGGGCCGGCCGGAGGGACTGGAAGATCCGGGGAAAAACCGCGACGACAAAAATGAAGGAAAACGCCACTCCCAGGGAAGCGAAAAGCCCGAGCTCCTTCAGGACCTTGAAATCGATCAGATACAAAGCCAGGAACGCCCCGATGGTGGTCAGGCAGCCGAAGAGCCCCGGGAACCAGATTTCCCGGGAGGCCTCCCGGCCCGAGGAGGCCCGGGGGCGGTCGAGGAAGAGCATGTAGGCGATGCCGTAATCCACGGTCAGGGAGATGATGGCGCCGCCGAAGCCGACCGCGATCAGCGAGACTTTCCCGAAGAAGACCGCGAGGAGGAAAAGCGCGGCGGCGGTCCCCATGAAGGCCGGGATCAGGGAGGCCAGGCCGAGCAGGGGGCGCGGAAAGGCCAGGAGCAGGAGGAGGGCGATGCCGAGGGTGGAGATCAGGATGGCGCGCGCGGTGTCGGACTTGACGTAGCTTTCATTCTCCACGCTCGCCCGGAAGGAGCCGACCGGCGTGACCTGGAGGCGGCCACCAGCGGGCGGGAACTCCGCGGGGATTTTTACGGCGAGGGAGGACATGAGCTCGTTCACCCGGAGGGCGACCCGGGCGTCCAGGCCGGAACCGGCCAGCCGGCCGGTGACCAGCACGTGCCGGCCGTCCGCGCTGAACGGGCGCTGCCGGTAGAGCGTGGCGTTGCTCTCCGGGAGGAACCGGCCGAGGCGCTCGAGGACGAGGAAGCGGAGGCCGAGCGGGTCCCGGGAAATGACCTCGGCCTGGCCCGTGCCCTCAAGCCCGCCGAGCAGGGCCAGGTTTTCGGCCAGCGCGGAATCGATCCGGTCCCTGGCGAGCAGGGGGGCGACCCGGGTTTCCAGTTCCTCCCGGGAGAAGAAGGCCGGCAGATTCCCGATCACCGTCTGATGGTAGGAAGCGAAAGCGGTAAAGAGCCGGGCGGAACCGACGGTCTGGAACAGGCCGCTTTGCTCCATGCCTTCCTCCAGGCGCGCGGCCGCCCGGACCAGGAGCTCGCGGTCCGGCTCGCCGCCCTCGAGGCCCAGGTCCACCGCCACCTGGTCCAGGATCGGGTAATGCTCGAGGACGTAATGCGCGTCCGCCATCGCCGGGTCGTTTTGGGGGAGGGAGGGAAGGAGATTGGTCTCGAAGGAAAGGCGCCTGGCCCCGACGTAGATCATCAGCGCCAGGGCGATCAGGGTGATGACGATCGCCCTGACCCGGATCACGGTTCCGGTGGGTTTGCCGTTCGTTGACATTTATATAATCAGGTTTGCTTTGTAGTTTGCCGATTCATCGGCGCTTTTAACCTCGCCCGATAAATCGGGCAACTACATATATGAGGCGCTTTAACCCCGCCCGATAAATCGGGCAACTACATAATATTTTAAAATGATCGAATCATTTTAAGGTGAAAAGAGACAAAATCCGGGACGCGATCAGTCTGGTGAAAACGATACCATTTCGGCAGAAATCAACAAATGGGCGGAAATGGGTGACGTAGGCAGCCCGTTTCGGGTAATGAACCGAGATGGGGACTTCCCGGACCGGGATGCCCCGGCGGTGCGCCAGCACCAGGACTTCGACTTCGAAGTCGTAGCGCCGCCCCCGGGCCGGAAGCGCCAGCGTTTCCGGGAGCGGGTAGATCCGGAAACCGCTCTGGGAATCGGAAACCCGCGGCCCCCCGGAAACCCGGACCCAGAAATTCGAAAATTTGCGGCCGAACCGCCGGGTCCAGTGAATGCGCCGGTCCGAAAGCATCCCCGCGCGGCAGCCGACCACCAGCGGCCTGTCCCCCTCCGGGATCGCCCGCACCAGGTCCGCGGCCTGCGCGGGATCGTGCTGGCCGTCGCCATCGATGGTGACGGCGAAATCGGCGGCGGCCGCCGCCGCCCGCATTCCCGTGAGCAGGGCCGCTCCCTTGCCGAGATTTTCCGGGTGGCGGAGCAGCGTGATCCCGCGGTTTTCCCCCGCGAGGCGTTTCAGTTCCTCCGCCGTGGCATCGGTCGAGCCGTCATCGATCACGAAAACCGGGAAGCCGAGCGCGGCCGCCCGGCCCAGGACATCCGCCACTTTGGCGGCGTGATTGAAAACGGGAATGATGACGGCAAAGCGCGGGGCGGAAGGGTTCCGGGGGGAAGGCCTGGTTTCGGTTCTGTTGTCTGCCGGCATTGGACTTTTTTGAAAAAACGGACAGGGTGGATAAGCAATAGCACGGATTCCGCCGGATGTTAAGGTCTCAAAAAATCCGGGGCCAATGTATCATTATATATATAAGGCTATCAGGTTCACGGTTCAGGGTTGAAAGAACTGAAAAAACCAGATAAATGTTCTGAGCTCTATGCCCTATGCCCTCTGCCCTCTGCGATGGAGATAGACCAGACAGACCAGACAAACAGTAAGCAGTAAGCAGTAGGCAGTAGGCAGTAAAACTAAAGAAACCAGATAAACCAAATAGACTAGATAGACCAGATAGACCAGATAGACGAAATAGGTTCACGGTTCAAAGTTTGAATGCGGAAAAGCCGTTTCCGGAATGACCGGGAAGACAGTCCGAAATATGCAAAAAATTCAACCAATTAGCCCAACCAAAACCGGTCCGCCCGGGGGCGAAGATACTTGACATAAGAGAAAAATCGACGCTAATATAACCAGTTATTTAAAAGGGTCAAAGATAATAAAAATGAAGAGATCGCCGGCCAAACTCGAGGCAGTGGAAAGAGAACTCAGCTCCAAGTGGAAGTTTTCCGAACTTCTGGAAGACCCTAACATCCTGGAACGCTGGGAAAAAGTCCGCAAATACTTTTTCCTGCGCGAGTCCACTTATGACATGACCAACAGGTGTAACATAAAGTGCGATGGGTGCTATTATTACAGCGGGGGGAAACAGTTCGCCCAGGAAAACCGCGACCCGGAGGCCTGGCACAAGCTGATGAAGGAAGAGAAGGCCAGGGGGATCACCTACGTGGTCCTGGCCGGGGCGGAACCGGCGCTGGTGCCGGAAAGCCTGCAGGCCTGCTTTGACGAGATAAACCCCGGATGCATCGCCTCAAACGGCTTCAAACACATCGCGAAATCGGTCGGTTACAAGATCCATGTTTCCGTGTGGGGGAACGACGAAACCAGCGCCCGCGTGCGGAAAGTAAAAAACCTGATGCCCAAACAAATCGAGAATTACCAGGGTGATCCCCGGGCCGTATTCGTCTACACCTTCTGCCGGGCCAATATCCCGGAAACCTATGATGTGGTAAAAACACTCGCGAAAAACAACTGCAAGGTGACCTTCAATGTCTTCTCGGCGCCGGTCGGTTATACCGGGGAACTGCGGCACACCCCGGAAACCCTGGCGCAGACCCGCCGGGCGATGGTTGACCTGCTGACGGAGTATCCCGAACACGTGCTTTTTTCCCCTTACAGCGCGGTCGCGCATACCAGCGGACAGGGTCTGCACAAACTGTATAAATGCTCGTATCCGCGGATGAACCCTTCGAAGGCGGTCGGCCTGGGCCGCTCCTTCCGGCAGTACCGCGCCGATCTCACCTGGGACCGGAGCGCTTCCTGCTGTGTCCCGGACACCGATTGCGAGGATTGCCGGCATTACGCCTCGGGGAGCGCGGTGGTGACCGCCCGGTTGTACCGGCATACCGGCAACCCGGATATCTTCAAATCCTGGCTGGATTATGTCGACACCTATCTGGCCGTCTGGGTCATGGGTTACGACAAGGGAAAGAACCTGTGTAAACATTCCGAACCCGCTCCAGGGTTCACTTTAGATTAGGAGGAAATCATGAAAACAAAACGAATGTATCGCAGTCTCTCTGAAAGCCGCGGGATTCGGACCGCGGCCCTTCTGATTGTCCTCGGGGGGATCATCATGCTCACGGGCTGCCACCGGGGCACCTGGGTCAAGCTCAATCAGGAAGAGTATCTGCCGTCGCTGAGCAACCAGTTCGCGGCCTACGAGGGCCGGTCGGTCTTACTCGCCACGATCGAAAACAAGGCTGATAACACGACGACCTGGTATTACTACAGTCCGAACCAATCGATCGGCTATGAGGCCTGGCCTACCCTCCAATCTTATTTCTGGTACTGCCTCCAGAAGGCGCTGCAGAAGGCCGGCATGAATGTTTACGAGAACGAACCGCCCGAAAATGTACCGGAGATGGATATTACCCTGAATTCAATCACGGACCAGGAATTTTCCTATGACGTGCAGCTGCAAAAAGGCGGGGAAAAAGTTTTTCTCAAGGGATATAAGGTTAGCGAAGACCCCACGGATCCCAATGCGGCCGATGCCCTGGTGCCCCGGGCCTACAAAATGATTGACAAAATGGTCGAACAGGTCCTGCTGGACAAGGAATTCAAGAAGGCGTTCCTGGAGGTCTCGAGCCGGAAACGCTAAGCCAGGGACAGGATGAAAACGATCAGTTCGCTGCTGAACAAAGAAGACCACGAGCGTTACACGCGGATCTCGAAGCTCAATATCCGGAGCTCCATCTACGATGTGACCAACAAGTGCAACCTGCGCTGCAAGGGCTGCTTCTTTTTCTCGTCCGGGGAACAGGATGTCAAGGAAGAGAAGGATGTAACAAAATGGGCGGAGTTCATCGACCGGGAAAAGGAACGGGGCGTAAACCTCGCGATCCTGATCGGCGGCGAGCCCACCCTCTTTTTCGACCGGGTGAAAGCGTTTTACGACCGCCTGCCCACGTTCTGCGCCACCAACGGGCTGATCAAGGTGCCGCGCGACGTTTTCCCGGACATGATGGTGGGGGTTTCGCTCTGGGGGGACGAGGAAGCCGAAAAGGTGCTCCGGGGCAAGGACACCCTCAGCCTGACGCTGAAAAATTACGAAGGCGACCAATATACTTATTACCTGCACACCATCATCCCCCAGCAGGTCGGCACCGGAAGGGTCGAGCGGGTGGTGAAAAAGCTTAAAAACGCCGGCCTGAAGGTCCATTTCCAGCTGTTTTCCAATGACGAAGACGCGCCCGGGTTTGTCTGGACCCCGGAGCTGATGACCGCGGTGCGCCAGGAGATGGACGGGCTGATGGACCAATACCCCGACACGGTCATCTCCTCCAAGTATTACCACCAGATCATCACCACGGGAAAAATGCTGGACCGCACCTGGGGCTGGAACGAGTGCCCCTCGGTGACGGAACCCATCGACAAACGTGATCCCCAGCCCCGGCACCTGATCCGCTTCATCAGGTGGGCCGCCGATTTGGAGACGATGCACCGGTGCTGCACTTCGGAAACCCGGGACTGCACCAAGTGCAAGGACGGCGCCGCGCACATGAGCTGGGTGATGGTCAACAAAAGGGAGCACATGCGCAGCTCGGCGGACTTTAAAAACTGGGTCGAGGTATACGAGATGTTCGCCAAATTATACAGATTTATACCTTGGTAAGATTCATCCTTTTTAACAATCCAGGACATTGAATTCATTCAGACCCGTGGTGATTTCTTACGATGCGCTATCCGCCCTGGGGGCCACCCTGGAAACCCAGTGGGAGAAGGCCGCCGCCGGGGGGAGCGGGATCGGCCGGCTGACCCGGTTTCCGTTGCGCGAGGATTTCCCGGTGGAGATCGCCGGCCAGGTGGCGGAGCTTGATCCCAAGCCGTTCCCCTTCCTCTCCCCCCGGAAAATGGCGCTCTGGACCTCCCCCATTTTCGGGCACAGCATGGTCGTGGTCCACCGGGCCCTCTCGAAAACCGGCCTGGAGATCACCCCCGAGCTGTCCCCCCGGGTCGCCACCACGTTCAGCACCGCCATCGGCGGACTGGACGCCGTCCTCGCGGCCGACCGCAACCTGGTGGCCAAAGGCAAAATGCCGGCCCCCTCGGTGAACCCCAATTCCTGCGTGAACATGGCCGGCGGCAAGATTTCCATGCTGATCAACGCCACGGGCCCGATCGTCACCTCGGTGGCGGCCTGCGCCACCGGCACCACCTCGATGATCCTGGGGGCGATGTTCCTGAAGGAGGGGATGGCCGACCTGGCGGTCTGCGGGGCGGTGGATTTTCCGCTGGTCGAGCCGATCGTGGCGGGGTTCGCCACCATGAACGGCGCCTACCGGTCAAAACCGGACAAACCGGAAGCCCCCGAAAAGGCGAGCCGCCCGTTTTCCCGGGACCGGAGGGGTTTTGTCATCTCCGAAGGCGCCGGCTGCATTATCCTGGCCACCCGGGAATTCGCAAAGGCCCACGGGCTCGATTACAAAATCGAAATGGCCGGCTGGGCGATGAACGCCGACGCCTACCATTACACCGCGCCCCGGGAGGACACGATCGCGGAGTGCATGAAAAGAGCGGTCAGCCGGGCCGGGATTTCCCCGGCCGACATCCAGGCGGTCAACGCCCACGCCGCCTCCACCAAGGTCGGCGACCAGGCGGAGCACCAGGCGCTCCGGGAGGTCTTCGGCGCGCGGATCCCGCCGGTCAGCGCCAACAAGTCCCAGCTCGGGCACGCGATGGGCGCCTCGAGCGCGCTGGAGTCCATTTTCGCGATGGAAGGGATGCTCCGGGAAACGGCCCTGCCCACCATCAATTACCTGCCCGACCCGGATCTCCCCCTGGATTGCGTGCCGGAAGGAGCGAGAAGATTGAAACAGGAATTTGTCCTCAAAAACGCGTTCGGATTCGGCGGATGCAACGCGTGCATAGTTTTTCGCAGGGTATCCTGATATGAAGGCGCCAAAAAACCGTCAGGTATATGTGGTCGGGTACGCCGCCGCCACCCCGCTGGGCATGAAATTTGAAACCACCTGGAAGCGGATGGTGAAGGGGGAAGCGGGGTTCCGGAAGGTCACCAGGTGCGAAGTCGATTCGGTGTGCAACGTGGTGGGCGAGATTCCCGACTGGGATCCCAAGACGCTGGATTTCATGGACGACCGGGAGGCCAAGCACTGGAACGCCATGTTCATCGCCGTGACCATGGCGGTCTGCCAGGACGCCCTGGCGCATGCCGGGCTGGAAATGGTCAGCGAAGTGGCGCCCCGGACGGCCTGCCTGATCGGCTCCTCCCTGAACGGGCATGACGCCTACCGGATCGCGATGCAGAACCTGCGCGACCGGGGGCCGCTCCGGGTCAGCAATTTTCTCCTGCCGAACCTGTGCGCCAATATCCCTTCCGGCAAGGCCGGCATGCTCCTGGGATTCACCGGGCCGATTTTCTCGCCCCAGGGGGCCTGCGCCTCGGGGAACCACGCCCTGGGCATCGGGGCGAGGATGATCCGGGACGGCGACATCGATTTCGCCCTGGTCGGGGGCGTGGATACGCCCATCCTGCCGGAACTGATCCACGGTTTCGCGAACATGAACGCGACGATCAAAGTCACTCCCAAGGACCGGGCCTTCAACGACCCCGCCCAGGCCTCCCGGCCCTTCAGCAAGGACCGGAAGGGCTTCGTGCTTTCCGAGGGAGCCGGGGTGATGGTGCTGGCGGCGGACGAGATGGTCCCGGTCTACGGGCTGACCCCCCGCGCCCAGGTCATGGGGGTGGGCTGGACCTCGGACGCCCATCATTACACCTCTCCCAATATTCCCACGGTGGTCAGGGCCATCCGGGAAGCCATTGAGGACGCGGGACTGGCGAAAGAAGATATCCAGTACATCAACGCGCACGGGACCTCGACTTCCAAAGGCGACACCTGCGAGATCGCCTGCCTGCGGGAAGTCTTCGGAAGTCAGCTTTGCAGGATCCCGATTTCCTCCAACAAATCCCAGCTGGGGCACACCCTGGGCGGAACGGCCGCGATCGAGGCCGCCCTGACCATCGAAGGAATGCGCCAGGGGATTATCCTGCCGACGATCAATTATATTCCCGACCCGGAGCTGGGCGACATCGATGTGGTGCCGAACGAAGCCCGCAGGCAGAATTATGAAATAGCGATATCGAACGCGTTCGGATTCGGCGGAACAAATTGTAGTGTTGTACTGAAAGGAATGTAACAATGCGGCCTGCCAAATTCAGCCCCGAAGTCATCGATAAGAAAGGTCAATTCATCCGGGACCGGACCACCGGGCTGGTGTGGCACCGGGCCTTCGCCCGCCCGCTCTACGCCGACACCGACCGTTCCCAGGTGGTCTACCACGCCAATTACCTGCGCTATTTCGAGATCGGGCGGACCAGCCTGATGCGGGACCTGGGCTACACCTACCGCAAGGTGGAGGAGGCGGGGTATGTCTACCCGATCGTGGAGCTCGGGGTCAACTTCTACTCGCCCCTCTATTACGACGACCCGATGTGGATCCATACCCGCCCGGCGGAGCTGAGGCGGGTCAAGGTGAAATTTGACTACATCGTGACGCACGCGGAAACGGGCAATATCGTCTGCAAGGGCTTCACCGAGCACTGCGCCCTGAACGTCTCCGGCCGGCCGGTCCAGGTGGACCAGAAATCCATGGACCTGTTCAAAACGTTCCCGGAATGAACGGCCGCCGCACTTTCCCGGTCCGGATCCCGATCTCCCCATATATGTTCGACCATCGCCCGGGAGGGCCAGCGGTCTACCCGGCCGCGGAAATCATTCACATCCTGTCGGAAACCGCGCGGAAGACATATCCCGGCGCCGACATATCCTGTTCACAGGGGGCGGAATTCCTGCGCTTTCTCCCGCTCCCGGAGAATGTTGACGGCCTGGATGCCGATGTCGAGCTCGCCCCCGATGACTCCGGAAGGATCCGGGCCGCGCTTTTCACCGAGTTCAAGTCCCCGCGGGCCGGGATCACCAGGCCCAGGGAACACGCCCGGATGACCTTCGGCCCGGCCCCGGAGCTCCCGGCCCTCCCGATGGACATCGCCGGCGCGGTCGAGGGGATCTGCCGGAAAATCGGCCCGGAACCGCTTTACCGGGAGATCGTGAAACTGGGGCCAGCGTATCAGAATATCAGGGAAGGTGTTTATCTTTCCCCGGACGGGGCGTCCGCGTATCTTTACGCCGATTCACCGGCTGAGCGGGAGGAGCCGTCGGGCTCGCCGTTTGTCATCGACGCCGCTTTTCACGCGGCCTGCGTCTGGGGATATTGTTACACCGGGCGCGTGACCATCCCGGTCGGGTATGAACAGCGATTTGTCCGGCAGAGGACCGTACCTCGGGAACGGTATTACTGCCGGGTGATCCCGAAAAATATTAATCCCGAAGAGCTGACCTTTGACCTCTGGATTTATGATCTCCAGGGGGAATGCCGGGAAGCGGTCCGGGGGTTGAAAATGCGGGAGGCCTTTCCGGCGGGGCGGGAGGTCCCCCCGGAGCTCCGCGCCGGGCCGGAAAACCCGCTCCTAAACCTGGAAGAAAACTGCCTGGGGCTGACCGTCATTGAATTGAATGCCCTGGCGCCATTCTCATCCCGGTCGTTTTCAGAACCGGAAACCTCCCGTGATAAAATGCTGGGGGAGAAAAGAAAGAAGAGCCATGCCGGGGGAAGAATCGCCCTGAAGCGCCTGGTCCGGAAATTGCGCGGTTCAGCCGTTGCCGGCGGGCCCGCGATTATCGACACATTTAAGGTGAAGGAAGGAAACGAATTTTACTGGAGCGTGGCGCATGACCGCAGATTCGCCCTGGCCGCGGCCGGCGCCCATCCCATCGGCGCGGATGTCGAGCCGGAAAACGACCGGATCCTGAAATGCCGGGGAATTTTCCTGTCCGGGAAGGAAAAAATACTGATCGCGGAATCATCCGGGGAACAGACGGCGGCCCTGCTCCGGGTCTGGGGGATCAAGGAAGCCGCGGCCAAGGCCCTTAAAATACCCCTGGCCGGCGCCTGGAAAAAGGTTGAAGTGACGAAAATCGGCGCCCGGGAAAGCGTGGTCATGATCAACCGGCAGTCATTCTCCGCCCACCATGCCAGCGCCGAGGGGCATCTGTTCACGATCCTAGAATTAGCATAGGGCAGAGGGCAGAGGGCAAAGAGCAAAGGGCAGGGAGCAGGGGGCAGAAAGCCAGTAGCCAGTAGCAAGTAGCAGGTGGCCAGTAGCCGGAAACCAGTAGGCAGTAAGCAGTAACCGGTAGCAAGTAGCCAGGAGCAAGTAGCCGGTAGCCAGAAACCAGTGACTAAAGAAACCAAAGAAACTAAAGAAACTAAAGAAACCAAAGAAACTAAAGAAACTAAAGAAACCAGATGAACCAGATAGACTAGATAGACCAGATAGACCAGATAGACGTTCTGAACGCTATGCTCTACCTGTCCTCCCGACTTGTCCAGCGACTTGTCCAGCGAAGCCCTGGCGTAGTTGGAAGCCTTGGCGTAGTAGGATTGGCGTAGTTGGAAGCTGAAAGCGTAAGAGGATGCCCTTTGCTCCCTCCGGGACGTAGTCCTACCCTCCGGCCTGTAAGCCCTACGGGCTGGAAGCGGGGACGAAGTCTATGCGATCAGTGGATAAAATGAAATGATTTACTGGAAACTGATACCGATATTGATGGGGGCGTATGCTGCCGCCTCGCTGAATTTCGCGATAGCGCTTTTCAGCGTTGCCGGCAAAAAAGATCCCCGGTTCTCCTTCTCCGGCAACCCGGGGACCATGAATGTCTACCGGCAGGCGGGCCTTTTCTGGGGGGCGCTGGTCCTGCTCCTGGACGTCGGCCGCGCGGTATTAATCACCTGGATCGGACTATTGACGCTGCCGATCGGTTACCTGCCTCTGGTGGCAGGCGCGCTTATCATGGGAAACCGGTTTCCCTTCCTTCATAAATTCAAAGGGGGAAAAGGCGTAGCCAACCTGCTGGGTTTTTCGGTGTTGATCGCTCCCGTAGCCGCGGGTGTAGCGGCCATTGCCTGGGTGATAGTGTATAAAATCCGGAAGGTGAGCTACATCGCCTCTTTCGTCATGATCGCGATCCTGGCCATAGGAATAATGAGGCGATGCGACTGGCAAATGATTTCGATCATCGGGACAATCTTCGCGGTGGGGCTGATTGTGCATGCTCATAAGCAAAATATATTTGAAAATAGAGTAGCCAGTAGCAAGTAGCCGGTAGCCGGTAACCAGTAACCAGTAACCAGTAGTCAGTAACCAGTAGCCGGAAACCAGTAAGCAGTAGGCAGTAAGCAGTAAGCAGTAAGCAGAAAAACAGGGTCATAGGTCAAAGCTCAAAGGTGAAAGGTCAAAGGGCATAGAGCATAGGGCATGGAGCAAAACCTAATGCCCATGACCCAATGAGTTCATAGAGTCCATCATATGATCAACTGACCGCATAGAGCATAGGGCAGAGGGCAAAATGCCAAGAACTGATAACAAGAAAGTAACAAAAATATTATCCCCTCCCTTGAGGGGAGGGGATGAAGGGGAGGGTGATGATACTGGGTTTAATCCTATCACCTATGACCTAACACCCAACACCTAATTTGGGAGCGAAACCAACCCCCCAAAAAAGAAAAAAAGGCCACAGCGAGATCCTTCGCTAGCGCTCAGGATGACAAAAATAAAAGGCGCTCAGGATGACAAAAATATAAGGCGCTCAGGATGACAAAAATAAAAGGCGCTCAGGATGACAAACGCTAAGCGCAGAGCGTAAGGCGTAAACCCCTAACGTGTTTATAACCCCTTACCGCTTACGTTATTTTGCGAGAAGTTCGAGCGCTGCTTTGTGATCGCGTTTGCCCGTCGCCGAGAGGGGAATCTGCTTAACAATTTTAAACCGGCGGGGCATTTCCAGAGGGCTGAGCGCGGAAGCCAGCAGGCTCCGCAGCCCGGAATTATCCAGTAAAGATACAACCAGGGCCGCGATTTCGTTTTCCCGGCCTTCCGCGACCGGAACGGCAAAGACAAAAGCGTCTTCAACCCCCGGTAAACCCGTGATTTTCTGCTCAATCTCCGCGATATCGATCCGGTTGCCCCCGATTTTCACGATGTCGTCGGCCCGGCCGAGCAATGTGAAGGTCCCATTCACGGATTCCGCCGCCCGGTCACCGGTCCGGAAGAACCCTTCCGGGTCCCGGGCCAGGTCCGGGGAGAGAAAGGGCGAAGCCACGCAGAGCCGTTCTTCCGAGACCCGGACCCGGTGGGGAGCGAAGGGGGTCCAGGTTTTCCGGCCCTGGGCGTAGCGGCGCGCCGCCACCCCGCCGGTTTCGGTCGAACCATAGACCTCGACGATGCCGATCCCGTTCTGCCGGAAAAAACCGATACCGTGACCGGGATCCAGGAAGCCGCCGGAGGAAAAGGCGATTTTCAAAGAAGGGGACTCGAGCGGGACATTGGCCAGGGCCTTGTAATGGGCCGGGGAGCCGACCAGGACCGAGCCCCGGAAATCCCGCAGGGCCGAAATGATTTCCCGGGGGAAATAGGGGACCTGGTTGACCACCCTGGCCCGGGAGACCCAGGGAAGCAGGACGGAGAAAAGCAGGCCGTAGATGTGGTAAGGCGGGACCGTGGCGACAATGGTGTCGCCGGCATTGATCATGAAAGTGTCCCGGAGGTAGATGGATTCGCCGACCAGATTCAGCGGCGTCTTGGACCAGACTTTGGGGCGCCCGGTCGAGCCCCCGGTGAAGAGCCAGAGAAAAGGAGCCCCGGGATCACGGGAGAGTTTGGGGGTGAGCGGGGAGGACGCGGCCTCGTCCGGCAGAACGAGGTTGGCGGTCCCGGAAGGCAGAGCCAGCGGCCGGTCGGACAGCACTCCGGCCGCGCCCAGGGCGGCCGCGGCTTCCGCCACCACGGGTTCGGACAGGGAATAAGGAATGATGAGGGAGGGGCCGCCGGAGAGCGAGGCCACGATCGCGGCCAGCACGGTCGATTTTTGGCCGGAAGCCAGGCAAAGATTGGGATTCGCTCCGGGTGAGGCCGGGAACCGCTCCAGGATCCGGCCCGCCTTCCGGAGGATCAGGTCCGCATTGTCACCCTCGGCGGCATAAGGCCACCGGCCGTCGGACCCGAAAGCGGCCAGGCACTGTTTTATTTCAGAAGCGAGGTAGGATTCGAAATCCATGCGGTACGGCATTTTATCGGGAGGAAATGATTCTTATCTTTTATTAAATTTAAATAATTAGTTTTGATCCTACGGACGTGGTAAGGAAAAGTTCAAATAAGCCTTTGCTCGAAAGACAAATTGCATCCTGGGAATATCATTATGTTTTTCTGGGGATTTCTTGTGAAAATCTCCCCTCCCCCTCTTTCGACAAAGAGGGGTGAAG
This sequence comes from bacterium, assembly GCA_028713675.1. Taxonomy (GTDB): domain Bacteria; phylum Desulfobacterota; class JAPLJL01; order JAPLJL01; family JAPLJL01; genus JAPLJL01. The sequence continues at coordinate 61,863 of JAQTNV010000009.1, read as the reverse complement.
AAATTTCCCCCTTGATCAAAGGGGGATGAAGGGGGATTGAAAAATAAAATATCTGTTTTTTTCATGGCTTTGATTAACCAAAATATACATAATGCCAAAATTTATTTTATACACATTAATATATCAATCAGCAGTTATTTTTTCATCGCGGCGACAAAGTAATAGAAATGCGGGTACTGGGCGATGACGGAGAAAGTGCGCCGCAGAAGCCGGCGGTCGAATTTCCAGGTGAAGGCGAGGCTCCGCCAGAGCAGGCGGCGCAACGGGGCTTCCGTGCGGAAAAGAAAAAACCTGATGATCTGCAGGCCCCGGGCGAACTGGCGCAGGCTGAATTTTTTGTTTACATACAGGGCGCTCTGGTATGTCACATTTGACAGCCACCGTTCCAGCCGCAACCCGAACCGCTCGGGTTCGTAGATTTTCCGGAAAAGCTTCACATATTGCTGTTGCAGTTCCTCCCGGGTCATCTGCTTGGGGATGATGTTGGAGAAAAACTGCCATTCCCCGGAAAAATCGTCCGCCACCAGCCGGTTCTCCCGCTGGAGCCGGTTGTATAATTCCGTATTTTTCGGTGCGTTCAGAAGACTGAGACAGACGATCGGGGCGTAGGTGTCATCAATGAACTGGTTAAGCTCGTCAAAGATGGTGAGATCATCGTGGTCAAACCCGACAATCATGCCGAGAAAGGGGACCATCCCGTAACTGGAAATGGCCCGGAGCCGCTGGCGGAGGTCGTGCTGGAGATTGTGGGTCTTGTGAATTTCCTCCAGGCTTTCCTTCCGGGAGGTCTCCACCCCCAGGAACAGCACGGAAAACTTGGCGTCCGCGAGCATTTTCAGAAGTTCCGGATCGTCCCCCGCCTGGACGGTGACCTGGGCGGAAAAGGAGAGCGGGTAGGCCTGGGCGGTGTTCCAGCGGATCAGTTCCGGGAGGAGCTCCTTGGTGAAGGACCGGTTGCCGAGGAAATTGTCGTCCGAGAAAAACACGGTCTGCGCCCCCAGCCGGTGGGCGGTTTTCACTTCCTCGAGTATCTGCGGGATGGCCTTGGTCCGGTAGACCCTACCGAAATACTGGATCACGTCGCAGAAGTCGCAGCGGTTCGGGCAGCCGCGGCTGGTCTGGACCGTGAGATACAGGTAATCACGGGCGTTAATCAGCGACCAGTCGGGGGCCGGGCTGATCGAGAGGTCGGGGTGTGACTGTGCAACATAGGTGCTGGTGGCATTGCCGTTCTGCCACTGGCGGAGGAATTCCGGCCAGGTCTCCTCGGCCTCGCCGATGAAAAGGTAATCCGCCAGGTCCCTCAGTTCGTCCCGGTATAAACTGGCGTAGGTCCCGCCCAGGGCGACGGGGATCTTTCTCCGGCGGAATTCCCCGCAGATCTCGCGGATCCGCCGGGCATGGAGCGTGCTCCCGGTCACGGCCACGAGGTCGCAGGGCAGGTCAAAGTCGACCGGGGAGAGGTTCTCGTCGCCGAGCACGTATTCGACCGAGACCCCGGGCGGGGTCAGGGCCATAAGGGTGGCCAGGGCGGCGTTGGGCATCAGGGTTTTGGCCCCGAAAAGATCGACCGTTACCTGCATGGCCCAGATGTTTTCGGGATGGCGGGGGGCGACCAGGTAAATTTTCCGGAAGCGGTTTCCCGGACCGTAACGCTTTGATTTCAGGGGGGCCATTTGGGTGATTTTATAACATCTTCCCGGTTACATTGCAATGCGTTTTTCGCCGCCCGGAAAGCCGATCGGCCGACGGAGAATGGCCCGAGTTTCACCCCGGACAGTTCCGGTATTTTCCGGATTTTCCGGGCCTACCGGAGGAGAAATGAGTGTGTTAAGATAAGCCACCGTTATGCGTTTTCACCTGATTTATCCGACCTGGCCGAAGCTCTCCGGCCAGACCCCGTTTAATCTTCCCCCTCTGGGCGTCATCCAGGCCGCGGCGAACGTTCCCGCCGGGGTGGAGGTCTCGGTCACGGATGAGAATGTCCAGCCGATCGATTTCGACCGCGACGCCGACCTGATCGGGATCTCGATGATGCTCTCCAGCCAGACCCCGAACGGCTACGAGATCGCGCGGAAGTTCAAGGCCCGGGGCAAGACCGTGGTCATGGGCGGGCTGGCGGTGGCCCTGCACGAGCAGGAGGCGGCCGCGCACGCCGACGCGATCGTGGTCGGCGAGGGCGAGGGCCTGATCCCGCAGATGGTGGAGGACTTCACGCGGGGGCGGATGAAAAAAGTGTACCGCCACGAAGCCTTTCCGGATATTTCCGCGGTTCCCCTCCCGCGCCGGGACCTGCTGGACAAGCAACAATTCTACACTCACAAGGGCTGGGAACTGGTCGACCTGGTGGAGACCTCGCGCGGGTGCCGCTTCAATTGCGCGCCCTGTTGCACCCCCTTCCTGGGGGGCCGGGTCCACCGCATCAAGCCGATGGACCGGGTTCTGGAGGATGTCGCGCGGTGTTCGCCCTACCTGTTCATCGTGGACAACTCGCTGGAGCAGAACCTCGAGTACCAGAAAACGCTGTTCCGGGCCCTGAAGGGCATGGGCAAGCGCTGGGTTTCCCATCCGATTTCCACGGACGCGGAGCTCCTGAAGCTGGCCCGGGAGGCCGGATGCTGGTATGTGTATCACGCCATCTACACCATCTCGGACAAAATCCGCGACCGGATCAAGCTCTGCCATGACCACGGGATCGGGGTGGAGGGCACCATCCTGCTCGGGCTGGATGACCACACCGAGGATTTCATCAAGCGGTTCATCGATTTTCTCCTGACGGTCGACCTGGACTTGGCGGAGTTCACGATCCTCACGCCTTTTCCGCATACCCAGTACTGGGAACAGCTGGAATCGGAAAAACGCATTTTTGACCGCGACTGGAACCACTATAACGCCGCCAACGTGGTTTTCCGGCCGCGAAACATGAGCCCGGAAACATTGCAGAAGCTGTACCATCTGGCGTGGGAACAATTTTACGCGAAAGAATCCCAGACCCTCAGGATGAGCAAACTCATCCTGGACGTCCTAAGATCCTCCCAGAAAAAACGTCCGCGGGCATAGACCCCCGGCCCGGATCGCGGTTTGACAGTCCTGTCCGAGCGGTAATATAATCTTCCCCCGGGAAAAAACGGCAAGATAACATATTAATATCATTAGAATTCAAGGGATTCGGGAAAAATGACGCAGGAAGAAATTTACGAAATGATCAAGTATTATTTCGTGGAGCAGTTTGAGGTTCCGCAGGAGAAAATTTCCTTTTCCGCCAAGCTGTTCGAGGAGCTGGGGCTGGACAGCATTGACGCCCTGGACATGATCGGCATGCTCGAAGAGAAACTGAATATCGAGATCGACGAGGAGAAAATAAAAAACATCCGGACCGTCAAAGACGTGGTTGATTATGTCTCTTCCATAATCCCCGCCTCCGCCTGAAGTGAATGAAAGAAATCTGGTCTGATTTTGTTAAATTTGAGACGGAGTCCGACCGGATCAAGGGCCGCTTTGCCGTTCCCCCCGATTCGCCCTGGTTCGAAGGCCATTTCCCCCAGGACCCGATCCTGCCCGGCATAGCTTTACTCAAGTTTGTCCAGGACGTGCTGGACGAAAATGCCCGGCGGAAAGGCGTAAGGCTGGTGTTAAAAGAATTTAAAAGAGTCAGATTCCGAAATATCGCCCGGCCCGGTTGTGAACTGGACGTGGTGATTTTAACAAAAGATGAAGGCGATCCCGGCTCCCGGGCTTTTACAATTTACCATGACCGGGAAATCGTCTGCTCCGGCCTGGTCATGGTTGCCACGGACGCTTCCTGACGGACATGTTTAATGTAGAGGATTACATCCCGCACCGGGGAAGAATCAGGATGATAGAAGAGATCCTGGAGGTTGATGAAAACACCTGCCGGGCCCGGGCCCGGGTGCTCGACACCTGGCCCCTGGTTGACGCCCAAAACGCCGGGATCATCATCATTATCGAGCTGGTGGCCCAGACTGTGGCATTTTCCGTGGGCTGGAACCAGAAAAACAAGGTGAAGCCGGGCGGCCCCGGGGTGATCGTCGGCATCAAGGAAGCGACTTTTTTCGCCGCGGGGATTCCCGTGGGCGACACGGTGACGCTGACGGCGAAAAAACTGGTCGACCGGGATAATTACGGAACCTTTTCGGGAACCGCCTTCGATGGCGACCGGATCCTGGGAAACCTGGAGCTCCAGGTCTACCGGATATAAAAACCGCCCAGGTCCGGGAAACCGGCCTTCCGGCCTCCTGATGTATCTGATTCCATATTATGTAAGATCAGCCAGGCAACCGCGGTGAAAGTATTACTCGTCTCGACCAATAAATATAAGAACCCCTACCCGGTCTACCCGATCGGCCTGGATTATGTCGCCGGGGCCATCGCGGACAGCCACGAGGTCAGGATCCTGGATCTCTGCCCCTCCGGAAACAACCGGGAAGTGACAAACGCGATCAGGGAATTCCGGCCCGACCTGGTCGGAATGTCCCTGCGCAACATTGACAACGTGGACGGGACCTACCCGCTGGAATTCACGACCGATTTCCAGGGCGTCGCCCGGCAGATCCGGGAGGCCACTCCCGCCCCCATCGTCCTCGGCGGAAGCGCGTTCAACATCTTTCCGGAAGAGCTGATGAGAATAACCGGGGCCGATTACGGGATCATCGGCGAAGGCGAAAAGCTGAAGCTGCTGCTGGAGGCCCTGGGCCGGGGCGGCGATCCGGCCCTGGTCCCGGGGGTGATCCGCCCGGGAGGAAAACCCGGCCGGAATGAACCCTGGACCGGGGAAATCCGGAGAAGATCAAACCGGAACGATCCGCACCTGGGGTTTTACCTGCAGAACGGCGGCATGATGAATATCCAGACCAAGAGGGGGTGCCCCTTTAATTGTTCCTATTGCACCTATCCTTTACTGGAAGGAAACAAAACGAGGTGTTTTGATCCCGGGGAAGTGGCGGCCCAGGCCCTGGAACTCCAGGAAGCCGGCGCGAAATTCATTTTTTTCACGGATTCCTCGTTTAACGCGGACGTAAAATACAGCCTGGAGGTCGGCGGGGCCCTGGCCCGGAAAGGGGTCCGGATCCCCTGGGGGGCTTTTTTCAGCCCCATCCCGATGCCGGACGATTATTACCGGAAGCTGGCGGAAGGCGGCCTCTCCCACGTGGAATTCGGCACGGATTCCCTCTGCGACGAGATGCTGGTTTCCCTGAATAAGCCCTTTGACGTCCGGGCCGTGATCAGCGGTCATAACGCGGCCTGCGCCGCCGGCCTGAAGGTGGCGCATTACCTGCTCTGCGGGGCCCCGGGCGAAAACCGGGAAACCCTGGAAACGACCTTCAGCCGGGCGGAGAAACTGGAAAAATGCGTAATCTTTATTTTCTGCGGAATCAGGGTCTACCCGCGCACTTCGCTCTGGGACCTGGCCGTCGCGCAGAATAGAATCGGCAAAGACGCCGTCGGGCTCGACCCGATATTTTATTCCGGGGAATTTTCCGGCTGCGGCGAGATCAATAAAGTGGTGAAAGAAAAAATCAACGGCAAAACCAGCTGGATCATCGGCGACGGGGGCGAAAAGATATATCAGACCATCGCCCGGTTTCACCGCCGGGGATACCCGGGGCCGTTGTGGGAAAAGCTTATACAATAAGCAAAAGGTAAAAGACGTTAGGCGTGAGGGGTAAAGCGTAAAAGGTGAAAGCTCAAAGGGAAAAGAGCAAAGGGCAGAGGGCAGAGAGCATAGGGCAAAGTCAAAAGTTCAAATGCCCAAGCTTCCCTCGACCCCGAAGGGTGGCTCGGGACGAGAACCCCTGAGGGGCAAATGCCAAATAAAGGTCAAAGTTCAAAGGTCAAAGGTGAAAGCAGGTAGCCGCAGGCTTTAGCCTGCGCCAGTATCAGGTAGCCGGTAGCCAGAAGCCAGTAACCAGTAGGCAGTATGCAGTAAGCAGTAAGTAGTAAAACCAGATAGACCAGATAAACCAGATAAACCAGATAAACCAGATAAACATTCTGAGCTCTATGCTCTGTGCGATCATGATGGACACTACGGACACAATGGACTGTTCTTTGACACTATGGACACGATAGACACTACGGACACAATGGACTGTTCTTTGACACTATGGACACTACGGACACTATGGACACTCTGCTCTGTGCGCTATGCCCTGCCGGAGGGTTGATTTTAGGCGGGGAAATGCAAAGGATATGGGAAAACAGGTAAGGAGCCCGGATATTCATCACCGGATTGATTGAGCCGGAATTGATCCCGACCCGGACCAGAAGAAAGATCTCAAACGCAGGCGGAAAGAAAAGAAAAAACATGAAAACCATCACGATCGGAGAAGGCGCCCTGAACCTGAAGCAGGTCGGGGCCGCGGCCCGGGGGCAGGCCCGGGTGGCGGTCAGCACCCGGAGCGGTTTCCTGGCCCGGATGAGAAGGTCGCGGGAGGTCCTGGATCAGGCCCTGCGAAAGGGGATACCCGTTTACGGGGTCTCCACCGGGTACGGCAGCTGCTGCGGGAACCAGATTTCCCCCGCCCAGCGCAGCAACATGGAAAAACTGGGGGAAAACCTGATGCAGTATCACGGCTGCGGCGTCGGCCAGCCCCTGGACCGGGAAGAGGTCCGGGCCGCGATGGTCTGCCGCATGGCCTGCCTGGCGCGGGGATATTCCGGGGTCACGGTCAACCTGTTGAACCAGACCGGCAGATTCCTGAACCGGGACATCACCCCGGTGGTCCCGAGCCTGGGTTCCGTCGGGGCCTCCGGGGACTTGACCCCCATGTCGTATATCGCCCGCGCCCTCGCGGGGGAAGGTGAGGTCCTTTACCGGGGCCGGGTCATCCCCGCCCGGAAGGCCCTCGCGCTGGCCGGGATAAAAAAATACCGCTTCCAGCTGAAGGAGCCGCTGGCTTTCATCAACGGCACGTCAATGATGACCGGGATCGCCGTCGTGGCGCTCGGGCGGGCCCGGAATATCCTGGAGGCCGCGATCGCCGGCACCGCCCTGGCCGTCCAGGCCCTGCAGGGGCATTCCGAACATTTCCACCCCGTCATCGCCGGCAGCAAGCCCCACCCCGGCCAGATCATCGTCGCGGAAAAATTAAGGAAACTGCTCGGGGCCAACGGCACGCCGCCCCCGGAGTCAAAGAACCCGTCGGACCTGCAGGACCCCTATTCACTCCGTTGCGCCCCGCAGATTTTAGGAGTGGTTTCCGACGCCCTGGAATGGATCGAAGAGTGGATAACGAATGAAATCAACAGCGCCAACGACAACCCGCTCCTGGACTGGGAACGGAAGGAAGTGCTGATGGGGGGGAATTTTTACGGGGGGCACGTGGCGTTCGCGATGGATGCCCTGAAAAGCGCCCTGGCCGCCGCGGCCGACCTGCTGGAACGGCAGCTGGCCCTGCTGGTGGATCCCCGCTTCAGCCGGGGACTGCCGGCCAACCTGGTCAAGATTTCCGGGGGGATGGCCCGGGTCAACCACGGATTCAAAGCCATGCAGATCACGGCTTCGGCCCTGACCGCGGAAGCGCTGAAGAATACCCTGCCCGCGGCCTCCTTTTCCCGCTCCACGGAATCCCACAACCAGGACAAGGTCAGCATGGGGACGATCTCCGCCCGCGACGCGGCCCGGCAGTGCTACCTCGTCAGCCGGGTGGCCTCCATCCAGCTTTTGGCGGCGGTCCAGGCCTGTGAATTGCGCGGCGGGCTGAAAGCCCGGCCGCGGCTCGCCGCCCTGGCCGGCGCGGTGCGGTCCCGGGTGAAGGCCAACGGGCAGGACCATCCGATGGACCGGGAGATTGAAATCCTGGCCGAGTCCCTGCCGGAAATGGATTTCCTGAGGCAGTAATGAGCAAGAGCGCGAAAACCTGCACGGTCCGGCTGAAGGTGCCCTTTCATGATGTCGATCCCATCCAGGTGGTATGGCACGGGCATTATTTCAAGTATTTCGAGCTGGCCCGCACCGAAATTTTCGACCAGATCGGCCTCGACCTGCATAATTTTTACCTGGATTCCGGGTATGTCTTCCCGATTTCCCGGACGATCGTGAAATACATCCATCCCCTCCGCTACAAGGACGAATTCACCTGCACCGCCACAATCGCCGAATGCAAAAGGAAAATCATCATCAATTACGAGATCCGCCTGGTCTCGAACAATTTGCTCTGCACCAAGGGCAGTTCGGAGCAGGTCGCCGTGAAATATCCCGAAATGGAAATGGAACTGGTCATCCCGGAAGAAATCCAGAAAGCCCTGAAAGGCCCGGCGTGAATGAGGAAATGAAAAAGGCCCTGGCCCGGGGCACGGAACGGGTCGCGGCCTGGGCCGACCTCTTGGACCGGATCAATGTGTTTCCCCTGGCCGACGGGGACACGGGGCGCAACCTGGTCATCAGCCTTTTACCCCTGGGCGCCGACGTTAAAAAACCCGAAGAAACCATAAACCTGCTGCTCCTGTCCGCCCGGGGAAATTCCGGGAACATCGCCGCGCAGTTCTTCCGCGGGTTCCTGGACCCCGGCCCGCGCTCCTCCTTTCCGGAAGCGGTCAGGCGGGGGCGGGAAAAAGCCTGGCAGGCGGTGGCCGACCCGCAGCCCGGCACGATCTTGAGCCTGTTGGATGCGCTGGCGGAGGAAACGGACCGGCACTACCGCGCCGGCGGATGGCAATGGACCGGGCCGGTCCTGGACCGGCTGGAGCGGACCGTGCGGGAGACCGCCGACATGATCCCGGCGCTGAGCCGGGCGGGGGTCGTGGACGCCGGCGCGCTGGGCATGTTTATTTTCCTGGACGGGTTTTTCCAGTCCCTGGCCGGCCGGGAAGGCGGTTACCGGCGGATCGCGGAGGTGTTCAAGGAAAAAATTTCCATCGATTCCGCCTGGCGGGCGGAAGTCTCCGGGGGCAGCTGCATCGACGCGGTCATCCGGGTCCCGGGGAAGGGGGGCCTGCCGATCGGGCGGATCTCCGAGCTGAGCGAGAGCCTGGTTTCCACCAGCTCGGGGGATTACCTGAAAATCCACCTGCACGCCGGGGATCAACAGCAGATCAGGAGCCGGCTGGCCGAGTGGGGCCGGATCGTGACCTGGCACGCCGACGATCTGAAAGCGCAGACGGAAAAATTCACGGCCGCCCGTCCGGAGCAGGCCATTCACATCGTGACGGATTGCGCCGGGAGCGTCTCGCGGGAAGACGGCCTCGATCTGAACATGACCCTCCTGGACAGTTATCTCACCGTGGGCACGGCGGCGTTTCCGGAGTCGTATGTCGCCCCGGAGGACCTGTACGCCGAGATGCGCAAAGGCACCAGGGTGGCCACTTCGCAGGCTTCCGTGTTCGAGCGGAATCAGCATTATGAAAAAATCCTGAGTCTTCATCCGCGGGCGCTGTACCTCTGCGTGGGCTCGGTTTTCACCGGCAATTACCAGGCGGTGATGAAGTGGAAGCAGGAGCACGACCCGGAAGACCGCCTGACCGTCGTGGATTCCCAGGCCGCCTCCGGGCGGCTGGGACTGATGGCGATCGCCGCGGCCCGCCGCGCCCGGAAGTCCAGGGACGCCGAAGAAGTCATTGCCTTCGCCCGGCAGATGGTCGACGCCTGCGAGGAATACATCTTCCTGGACACCCTGCACTACGTGGCCGCCGGCGGCAGGTTATCCAAAACCAGAGCGTTTTTCGGGGATATTCTGCGCCTGAAGCCGGTGGTCAGCCCGCGGGCGGACGGGGCCAGGAAGGTCGGGGTGGCGCATAACCAGAAAGAGCAGATCCAATACGCGCTCGAGAAATTAAAGGACAGGCCGCCCGCTTCCGCCCCGGCGCTGATCATGCTGGAATATACCGACAATGAGGAATGGGTGAAAGGGGAGATCCGGGAAAAGGTGAAAGACCGCTGTCCCCGGGCCGAGATCCTGGTCAAGCCGTTTTCCCTCACTTCCGGCGCCCACATGGGACCGGGAACCTGGGGGCTGGCTTTTCTGCCGGGGGATGAAGCCGGACCCCGGTAATCCGCAGGGCGATGCTGAAAATACCGGTCAGGGTCTGCAAGGGGATGTATCTGGGCCTGCTGTTTCTCGCCTTCGGCCTCTTCCTCATCATGGAAAACATCGCGGTTCTGCCGGTCCTCCGGGTGATCGGGGTCTTCTCGGCCCCGGAAAAGTCCCGGCTGCAGAACCTCAACCGTTCCCTTTTCTGGCTCTGGTTCCGGCTGCTGAAAATCGGGGGGCTCCTGGAGGTCCGCCCGCCGGCCGGGACGCCCTGCGAGGGACCTTCCGTCATTGTCGCCAACCACCCGGGCCTGTTTGATGTGCTCGTGCTGATCCGGGTGATCCCCCGGATGTCGGTCATGGCCAAACGGTCGCTGGGCCTGAGCATCGGGATGAAATACATCATGTCGGCCTCCGGATATGTCGCTTCCCCGGAATTGAGCAACCCGGGATCCGCCATTCATTCCCTGAAAGCGGTGAAGGAAATCCTGGGGCAGGGCTACCGCTTCATGCTTTTCCCGGAAGGGACCCGTTCCCCCAAAGGGGGGATGTCGCATTTTCACCCGGGGGCTTTCCGGATCGCGCAGATGGCCGGTGTCCCGGTGCAGCCGGTGATCATCAGGAATTCCCCGCCCTTCCTGCCCAAGGAGGATCACTGGTATTACCCGCCCTTCGAAAGATCGGTCCTGGAGCTGGAATTTCTCGAGCCGCTTCCGCCTCCGGAAAAAAGCCAGGCGCAGCCAGCGGCATTACAATTGGAACGGCGGTTTCGCCGGGAGCTGGGACTCCCGGAGGAAGAAGACCCGCCGGCGCGGGGGAGAGAAAACCAATCATGACCAGGGAACGAAGAGTAGTCGTGACCGGGATGGGACTGCGTTCGCCCATCGGGAACAGCCCCGGGGAAGTTATGGAATCACTGCACCAGGGGAAAAGCGGGATCCGCTACATGCCCGAATGGGAGGCCATCGACCACCTGCACGCCAAGGTGGCCGGGGTCTGCGCGGGCATCGACGAAAATGTCATCCCCCGCATGTACCGGCGCAGCATGGGGCGGGTCGCCGTCCTGGCCGCGCTGGCCACCACGGACGCGATCAAGGATTCGGGGCTAGGGGAAGCGGCCGTTTCCTCGGACGCCTGCGGGGTGTCCTACGGGTCCACCGAAGGCAGCACCCAGGCGATCGAAGATTTCATGCGCGAGATCATCGGCAAGCAAAGCCTGCGCGGGATGAAATCATCCACCTACCTGCAGTTCATGAGCCACACCTGCGCGGCCAACCTGGCGATCATGTTCCGGGTCAAGGGCACGGTCGTGGCCTCCTGCACCGCCTGCGTTTCCGGGTCCCAGGGCGTGGGCTTCGGTTACGAGGCCATTAAAGCGGGCCGCGCCGACATGATGCTGGCCGGCGGTTCCGAGGAAATGCACTTCATGGACGGGGTTATCTTTGACCTGATGCGCGCGACCTCCACTAAATACAACGACCATCCGGAATCCACCCCGCGCCCGTTTGACGCCGACCGGGACGGGCTGGTGGTGGGGGAGGGAGCCGGAACCCTGGTCCTCGAAGAATACGAGCACGCGCGGCGCCGCCAGGCGCGGATTTACTGCGAAGTCCTGGGCTTCGGCAATGCCTGCGACGGCGAGCACCTGACCAACCCGAGCCCGGAAGGGATGGCGAGGGCGATCACCCGGGCCCTGGCCGACGCGAAACTCCCCGCGGAAAAGATTGAATACGTCAACGCCCACGCCACCGCCACGCAAGCCGGCGACCTGGCGGAATCCCGGGCCACCAACAAGGTCCTGGGCCCCGGCGTGCCGGTGAGCGGGTTAAAGGGATACATGGGGCACACGCTCGGGGGCTGCGGCGCGATCGAATCCATCATGACCATCATCATGATGAGGGAAAATTTCATCGCCCCCACCAGGAACCTGTTCAAGCCCGATCCGGAGCTGGCGCCGCTCAACCATGTGATGGGGGACTCGAGGGACTGCCGTTTCAGTATTGCGATGAACAACAACTTCGCCTTCGGCGGCATCAACACCTCGCTGATATTCGGGAAAATTTAAAGAAAGTAGCAGGTAGCCGGTAGCCGATAACAGGTAACGGATGGGGAAAAGACGCAAGGGCGTGAGGCGTGAGAGGAAAAGCTCAAAGGTCAAAGGGCAAAGGTCAAAGCGCAAAGGGCAGAGAGCATAGAGCAAAGTCAAAAGTTCAAATGTCCAAGCTTCCCTCGACCCCGAAGGGTGGCTCGGGACGAGAACCCCTGAGGGGCAAATGCCAAATAAAGGTTAAAGCCTAAATGTCAAAATGAAAAAACAAAGCATATTTTTTTGAGTTTTTGTTTTTTGGGCTTATTTTGAACTTTGGATTTAAGCATTTGAACTTTTATCCTATGACCCATCACCCAAGATGATGCGAAAACTCGCCAACTGGTTCGCGAACACGTCCTGGGGCCGGGAAATCAGGACAACGGATCATGATTTGAGCGCCTTCGCGGGTAAGCCTTCATTCCGGATGACCCTCGGGCTTATTCTCCTGGTCATCAGCTACATCATCGGATGGCCGGCGGTGGCCTTATGCGGTATGCTCGCGGCCCGTTACCGGGAACCGTCGATTCTGATCATCGGGGGTCCCGCGGTGTATATTTTTTCCTGGATTGTCTGGTGGATCTCCATGCTCCTGATCGGGAAAGAAAGCATGGGTTACGGAAAAACCCTGGGAAAATGGCTGGGGAGCCGGTTCATCGCCAGATACGGCGACCCGGTTTACGGCTCGAATAAAGAATCAGAAGGCCCGATCAATTCCCCTTCGACCAATTCCAGCGAGAGAGAATAATCACCGGCCAAGGGGTGAACCTCCAGCCGCATTTTTTGGGGAAACCCCTCCGGCGAGACCGGACCGGAGGCGGCGGCTTCCCGGAGCAGCCTTCCCTTCTCGTCATATTGACGAAGAATCCGGGCACCGGATCCGGCGGATACGGTTTCCAGGGTACCGGCGCGGCCGGTTGCCCGCCGGCAGGTGGTGACGCCGTCTTTTCGCCAGGCCTGAATCCCGGCCGTGGAATTTTCCGGCCAGAATAAAAATTTAACATCCGCAACCAGGTTTTCCGCGAAGGCGCCGGCATCCAGGGGAGGCAGGGCGTGGTGGACCCGGGTGACGCTGTTGACACTGGTGGCGTCAAACAGCATCAATCCCTCCAGCGACAAGAGCGTGGTCCGGAGTCTTCCGGAGGCCAAATCGGCGATTATTATTCCGAGGACGGTGCTTTGCCGGCCCAAAGGGAGAGAGATGTCGACGGCATGGATGGCGCGGAAAGATTTCTGGGGGTGAGGGATCGAGCAGGATGCCGCCTCGGGGGGGACCGGGCTCCCCAGGGAACGATCCGGCCGCAGCAGGGGCTGACAGGCGGTGCCGAAGACCAGGAAAAGGCCGAGGAAAGCGGCGCGTTTCACGGAACGCTCTGGAAAATTTTATCCGGGAGGGGAGCGTCAAGCTGGACCCGGTCGAATTTAATCAGGGTGGAGGAATTGCCGGGCTCGAGGATTTCCACCGTCTGGATAACCCCGGGGACTTTCGAAAGGGTGATGATGATGCGTTGAATCATTTTCGCGAACTCATCGCTCCGGGGCAAAAGCTCGATCTTTTCCGGGGCGGAGCCGGTCAGACTGGCGGCAAAATATTTGTTTTCCGCGAATGACCCGTTGAGACAGCCGGAAATCTGTTCCATGACCACCCGGATCGGCTCCAGCCTGGAGCTTAAGTCGGGTTCGAACCGCCCGTCCCGCCAGGAATATTTCCGGATGGTTCCCCGGTCCATCAAAAGCACGTTTTTCACGGGCGAGTCGTATTCCCAGCGCAGATTGCCCGGGGCGAGATAGTAGAAATGACCCTTGCTGATCAGGGGCTTCGAAAGAATCTTCATGTTTTTCGACTGGATGAATTCGGCGGAGATGGATTTCACCGCGGACATCGATTGCCTGACCGTTTCCAGGTCGCTGCCCCGGCATTCGGCCGGCGGGGCGAAGACCAGGAGCGCGAAGACGGCCGGGGAAATGGAGCGGAAATATCTTTTCATGATTGTCATTCTGAGCGGCTTGCCCTCCGGAGCCTTGGCGTATGGGGAGCGAAGAATCTCTCTTTAGCGTTCGCCCTTTTTTCTTTTTTGGGGGAAAGGTCCCGCTCCCCTCACAATTTCCGCGATCACGTAATCCCGGGCGGCGGGCCCGGCAGGGCCTCGCCTTCGTTTAAAAAAAACCAGGTGCATCAAGTTACTCGCAACCTTGTCTATTAAGAGTTCGTGTCGCGGAGACCTTCCCCCCGGGGTTCTGAAAACCCAACACCTAACACCCATAACCCATGACCCATGACCCAATAGACCCTATGGACACCATGGACCGTTTTTTACTCTATGCTCTCTGCTCTATGCTCTATGCTTTAAGCCGATCAGAACATTCCCCCGTTGACCGGGATCACCTGCCCGGTAATGTACCGGGCTTCTTCAGAGCATAAGAAACGGACGGTGTGGGCGACTTCTTCCGGGGTTCCGACCCGCTCCATCGGGATCAGCTGCTTGATCATTTCCACCGGGGCTTCCTTGATCATATCGGTTTCCACCAGCCCGGGCGCGACCACGTTCACCCGGACCCCGAGCCGGGCGACTTCCTTGGCCAGGGCGCGGCTGGCGCCGATGAGCCCCGCTTTCGCCGCGGAATAATTAACCTGCCCGCGGTTCCCGATCAGGCCGGAAACGGACGAGATCGAGACGATGGAACCGTGGCGGAACCGGACCATGCATTTCAGTACCGGCTTGGTCACATTGAAAAAACCGTTCAGCGTGGTGTCGATGACGGAATGCCAGTTCTCCTCCGGCATGATCGCGAAGAGGCCGTCCGCGGAGATGCCCGCGTTATTGACAAGGATTTCGATCCGCTTGTGCTCGCCGAGGAGCGCGTCAAGCGCCGGCTTGGCGGCCTGCGAATCCGCCACATCGAATTTGCTGATCAGGCCGTCGCTCCGGGCGTCCCGGACCAGCCGGAGGGTCTCCCGGGCGGCCGCCTCGTTGGATTTGTAATTGATGATGATAAAATATCCCGCCCGGGCCAGCTCGACGCAAATGGCCCGGCCGATCCCGCGGCTTCCGCCGGTGACTAAAGCTGTCTTGGTTTCATTCATAGTGTTGAAAAAATACTATCATTCCGGCGGTTTATCAAGAATTTTATGTCGGAAAACATCCTGATGCCTTTTTCATTTCGACCGTCGGCGGCCGGTCATCCCGGCCCTGCGCCGGCTTGGTTGCTGTCCGCAGTTTTTCTTTCTTTTTGGGGGGTTGGTTTCGCTCCCCGCACAATGTGCGCGATCACGTAATCCCGGGCGGCGGGGCCCGGCAGGGCCTCGCCTTCGTTGGACCCAATTATCAGGAGTCATCGAGTTTATTGGTATCAGGGTGAAAAGAGTGCGGGTCGCGAGAACCAACCCCCCGGGTTTCCTTAAAACCCAACACCTAACACCCAAAACCCATCACCTGATCGGGGAGCGAAACCAACCCCCCAAAAAAAGAAAAGAACAAAGGCAAAAGAGAGATTCTTCCCTCGATGCTTCCCGGAATAAATTCCACCATGCTTCTCGGGACAGGTCGTCCGCCAGAGGCGGCCTTCCCGCCGCTCCGCACGGGACACGCAGAATGACAGATTTAAAAGGCGGTCGTTACTACTTATTACCTTACTTTTACCAATGATCAAATTTATCGGGACCGATGACGGGGACCAGGGTCCGAAGCGTTCCCAGGGCGGTCCCCAGGATCCCGGGAGCCATGACGCTCTGGCCGACGACATGCAGTCCCCTGATCGGGGTCCGATGCAGCGCCGCCGTCCGGAATTTCTGTTTTACCGACCGCATGATCCCGTAAGCGGAACCCCGGGGGCTCCCGGCCAGGTCGCGCAGCGACAGGGGCGTGTATACGTCCAGCACCCGGGCATTGGGACAGGGCCCCAAATATTTCCGGGATTCCCCCAGCATCTGTTCGGCTTCCCTGTTCTTCGCGTCTTCATATGCCGGCCCGCGGCGGCCGGAAATGGTGTTTTCCCATTGCCGCCATTGGCTGAAACCGCTGGGCTTGATGACGGTCAGGATATTCCAGGAAGGTTTGCCGGACGGTTTCAACTGGATGAAGGAAACATCCGCCAGGTCCTCATTTTCCACCCGCAGACTGAAAATGTTGTAAGGGACCGGGCCATGGTCCGGCTCGGGGAGGACGGCATGCAGGCAGACGACCCCCGAGGTTTCTTCCAGGGATTGGATCTTGCTCCGGTATTCCGGGAGACAGGAACCTTCCGGGATCAGCGCGGTCACGATCTTGGGGTGGACGGCGGCGACCACCAGGGGGGCCGGGAGCTCCAGCCCGGATTTTAAAATCACTCCCCGGACCTTTTTATTTTCAACGTTGAGCCGGACCGCCTCATCGCCGGTGAGGATGGTCCCGCCCAGCTCCCGGAACCTCTCTGCGCAGACCTCGGCCAGCCGCGCGCCGCTGCAGGAGATCCGCCAGGAGGAAAGCAGGTAGGAAGCCAGGGCGGTGCTCCAGAGATACAGGGGGCATTTATCGGGGGGGATCCCCACCCAGGCCGTGATGACCGAGAGGACCTGGCGCAGCCGGTCCGAACAATTTATCTCCTTCAGGAATTTGGTGAGGGGATGAAGGTCTTTTTTCAGGTCGAAGATCATGGACCGGCCGGACAGGGTGTCCGGGGAACATAAGCGCGCCGCGGCGAGGCGGATGATCTCGAGGACCTCGGCCACCGGTTTGGGCTCGGAGGGAAAGGCCGCCCGGAGACGCCCGGCAAAGGCGTCCAGGCCCACGGGCAGGTCAAAGCTGAAATCCTCCAGGTAATAGCGGTCAACCACACCCCCGGCGCCCATCGGCTCCAGGGGAATTTTCGGCAGGATGCCTAAAAAATCGAAAATGCGGCGTAAAGGCTGATCCGGCCCCAGGGCTCCGAGGTAATGGATGCCCACTTCGCAATCGAACCCGCGCCGGACGTAACTGCGCATCAGGCCGCCGGCCAGCCGGCTTTTTTCCGCCAGGGTCACCTGGTAGCCGGATTTGGCCAGGGTGATCGCGGCGGTCATCCCTCCGATCCCGGAGCCGATGACGACCGCTTTCTGGTCAGGGGAGGAAGGAGCCATTACCCCAGCGCTTCCAGCGCGGTTACCTGGCGGCCCAATCCCAAAACCAGGATTC
The DNA here is from genome assembly GCA_028713675.1 of bacterium. Lineage (GTDB taxonomy): Bacteria > Desulfobacterota > JAPLJL01 > JAPLJL01 > JAPLJL01 > JAPLJL01. Next base: position 44,638 of record JAQTNV010000009.1, on the reverse strand, counting down.
CTTTTTTCTCCAGGATAAGATCTCCGGCGCCGGCCAGGGAACGGGGGATTTTCCCATTTGCGATCAGCCGGACCGCCAGGACCGAGGCGGTGGCGGCGGCCGCCGCGTATTGGCCGGTATAGCGCCGGTAGTCGATCACGGGACCGGAAAAACGGGTCAGGGACAGAAAACGGTCCAGCTGTTCCCGGGCCCGGGCGTCGTCGGCCCCGGGGATCCCGGCGAAAACGGCGTCGTATTTTCCCCGGATTGTTTCCAGCCCGCCCAGGGCCGAAACCAGGGAACCCGCGGCCTCCCGGGGATCATCGCCGGAGGCGAAAAACAGGGACTTCAGCCGGGCGCCGGATTCTTCCCGCGCCGGCGTGACAATCAGCGCCCCGCCTCCGTCCGACGCGGCCGCGCCGCCGGCCACCGAGGCGTCGAGCAGGGGGGAAAAGAGCGGATGGGTTTCCTCCGCGCCCAGCACGATGCTGAATTTGCCCGCGGGGGAGAACAGGCCGGCCATGAGCAGGGCCTGCTCGAAGGAGTAATCGCCGCAGGAGGCGGTCAGGTTGGCGCCGGCGGCCTGGAACCACAGGGCGACCTGCCCGGCCGGGGCGTTATGGACCGAGCCGATGAAGTCCGTGGGGCTGGACAGGCTCTCATTGGTTTCAAAAAGCTTCATCAGGAAATCGTAGGTTTCCGACAGGGGCCCCCAGGCCGTTCCGAAAAATACCGCGGCGGGGTTTTCCTTGACGGCGGCGTCAGCCTGAGCCGCGGCCGCCAACGCCAGCGCCAGGCGCGGAAGGCGTTTGAGCCGCCGGATCGCGCGGGGAGGCAGGTCTTTCGCAATTTCCTCATCAGGCAGGCGGCCCGCCGCGGATTCTCCCGAGAGAAATCTGGCGACGGTGGCGTTGATCCCCCCGGCCCCGGTCAGGCACGCGGAACCCCGGACCCGGAGGGCCGGGGGCGCGGAACGCTGCGGACGCGACGGGGTTTCCCGGGGCGCGGTAATCACCACGGCCGCGTTGTTTCCGCCGAACCCGAACGAATTTGACAGCAGGCGGCGGATGGGGCGGAAATGAGGTTTGGTCCGCGGGGAGATGCCGATCAGGGGGTCGACTTCCCGGAAGCCGCCGTTCGCCGGGACGATCCCGTGCGCCAGGCCCAGGACGCACACCGCGGCGTCGATCGCGCCGGCGGCGCCGAGGGAATGGCCGGTCGTTCCCTTGATGGAGGAGAATTCCGGAATGGTGTTTCCGAAAAGCTTTTTGATCGCGGCGGTCTCGGCCGCGTCATTATCAACCGTGCCGGTCCCGTGGAGATTGATATAGTCGATCTCCGCGGCGGAAAGGCCGGCGTCGGCCAGGGCCTCGCGCATCGCGGCCAGAGCCCCCGCCCCGTCCGGACGGGGGGCGGTGGCGTGGTAGGCGTCGCAGGAAAGCCCGCCCCCGGCCAGGCGGGCAATGGCGTGGGCCGGGACCTCCCCGGCCCCGGTCAGGAGGAGCATGGCCGCGCCTTCCCCGAGGGACATGCCGGCGCGGTTTTTGTCGAGCGGACGCGCTCCCTGGGGATCCAGCAATTGGAGGGAATTGAACCCGAAATAAGTGAACCGGCACAACCCGTCCGCCCCGCCGGCGAGCACGCGGACCGCGGCCCCGCTGCGGATGAGCGCCCGGCCGAAAATCAGGGCCGCCGCGCCGCTCGAGCACGCGGTCGAGATCGTGAACGCGGGCCCGGGGCATTTCAGCTCGCGGGCCAGGCAGGCCGCCACCGTGCCGGCCCCGTGCCAGATATAGGCCTCGGGATGAGGGTTTTTCTCCCGCAACAGCAGCTCGGTTTTCGGCATGCCGCCGGTGGTCACGCCGATGACGATGGCGTCCGGGGGCCGGTCTTCCCGGGCCAGGGCTTCCCGGGCGGCCCGGAGGGCCAGCGCGTGCGTGCGGGGCAGGCCGGGATCAGAAACCGGATCGGGATGAATCTCCCCCGCCGGGAAGGGATGGGCGACCGGAAACAGGCTTAAGGGCCGGAGGCCGCTTTTCGCGGTTTTGAGGGCTTCGAGATTTTCCTGACAATTGTTTCCAGTGGAGCTGATGATCCCTATACCAGTAATAAAAACCTCGGTAAAGGCCATCTAATGCTTACTGGGTGCGGTGCGCGGCAATGTGCTCAGCCAGGGATTTCAGGCTGGCAAAAACCTTCCTGCCGACTTCCTTGCTGTCGATTTTCACTCCGTAGTCCTGCTCAATCATGACCACCAGTTCGAGGATATCGATGGAATCGATGCCCAATTCCCCCCCGACCAGGGGGGCGTTGATATCAATGAGATCCGGGTTAACATCCGGAAGGTTTATCGTTTCGACCAGTTTTTTCTTGAGTTCGGCAAGCAGCGCTTCCATCATTCCCGCCGGGAAAATTATATATACGGATAACTGGACTTCCTGTGCTTTGCTCTATGCCCTATGCCCTATGCCCTATGCTCTGTAAATCAGGCCTTCTTCTTCTTTTTCAGAATGTATTCCGCGATGAGCCGGATATTGGTCAGGTCGGGGTAATCTTCCTCGTCAATGATGACCCCGCATTCATCCTGGAGGACCAGGACCACGGTGGTGAGTTCCATGCTGTCGATCCCCAGTTCGTCCACCAGGTTGAGATCTATGTCAAAGGTTTCGCTGGTCACATCCTCCAGTTGCAGCTCGGAGATGAGGACCTGGGCGATCTTCAGGGTCATGGCTTTCATCTCTTTATTTAAAGCGGTTTTTCCCATCACGCGGTCTCCTTGAATTCCCGTCGTCCTTATTTTTCCGTCAACTGGGCAGGGCTATTTTAAAATTTCCCTTTCATAAAATGTTGATTATAGGGGTTTAAAATATTTTTTCAATTCCCGGATTCAATAACGTGGAGGTCCGGGTTGCAGAGAGCAAAGGTCAAAAAACGGTCCATTGTGTCTATAGGGTCTATTGGGTCATGGGTCATGGGTGTTAGGTGTTGGGTTTTCAGAACCCCGGGGGAAATCGCAAGGCGCATGGAGCATAGGGCAGAGGGCAAAACGCCAAGAATTGATAACAAGAAAGCAACAAAAATATTGTCCCCTCCCTTGAGGGGAGGGGATGAAGGGGAGGGTGATGATACTGGGTTTAATCCTATCACCTATGACCTAACACCCAACACCTAATTTGGGAGCGGGACCTTCCCCCCAAAAAGAAAAAAAAGGCTAGGACTAAGAAGAGATTATTCTCCCGCCAGAGGCGGGCTTCCCGCCGCTCTGCACGGGACACGCAGAATGACAGATTAAAATGACGGGCGGTCTCCGACCTGGTTGGCGGCCAAGATAAGCATCCTTTCGTGGTTTGGGACTAAACGAGAAGGACTCCTGCGAAGGTGAAGCCGTAGAGAGTGTCCCCTATAATTCTTATATTTGGATTTTGGGTATTAGGCTGGATCGGTGGTTTTTATTTGACCCATGCGCCCAAAGTCATAAAATGGTTGGCAATCGCATTTCAGCTTATCGTCAGGGGGATGAATGAAAATCGCGGAGAAGAAGATCCTCGTGGTGTATTTTTCCCACAGCGGCAACACGCGGGAGATTGCCAACCGGATCCATGAGCACGCCGGCGGCGATGTCTTTGAGGTTGTACCGGTGGATCAGTATCCAGCCGATTACGATGCGGTCGTGGCGCAAGCCAAGCGGGAACTGAACTCGGGTTATAAGCCGGCGCTGAAAACAAAAGTCAAAGATTTCGGCCGGTACGATGTGGTCTTCATCGGGTATCCGGTCTGGTGGAGCACCGTGCCCCCTCCGGTGGTAACGTTCTTGTCCGAATCCGACCTGTCGGGAAAGACCATTGTGCCGTTTTGCACGCACGAGGGAAGCAGTTTTGGACACAGCGTGACGGATATCTCGAGGCTTTGCCCGCGCTCAACCGTCTTCGATGGTCTCGCAGTCCGGGGAAGCGACGTGAAGAAAGCGCAGAACAAGGTCTCCGCCTGGTTGCAGGGATTGAAATTCACGCAGCCGGAGAGGTCGCATTGACCGGCAACATGATTGATTTTTTCTTTCATCTCAATCATAAAATTCGAAAAAACCATTGTTTTCCGGCCATCTTGGCCTTGGCGTTTACCCGGAAGAATAATTGACTTGTCTTCTCCAAAAACATAAAATGTTGCCTGATCCACGCCTAATCTCAACGATGAGAACGGGGGACCCAAGCATTCGGGGCGCATCGCCGCATGGCGTAGGGCAACTCTTTCGGCCCGAGCCCGTCAGCTAACCTCGCAGGCGTCGAAGGAGAGAACCTTCCGGAACTGGCCGGAGGCCGACTCTCCGAGAAGATAATTAACCCGGAGGTTCTAAATGGGCAATCCGCAGGATTCCGGGGCCAATGGCCCCGATTCGCCTTTTCCGGAAAAACCTTCCCTGTTTGCACGCTTAAGAAAAGCGGTCATCGGCCCGCCCCGCGATCTTTCCGACCGGACGATTTTCCATCGTCTCTCGGTGGTCGCTTTCCTCGCCTGGGTCGGGCTCGGGGCCGACGGCCTCTCCTCCTCTTCATACGGGCCGGAGGAAGCCTTCCGCACGCTCGGGGAACACACTTATCTGGCCCTGCCGATCGCGGTCTTGATGATGGCCACGGTCTTCCTCATCTCCGCCTGCTACAGCCGGATCATCTCCCGGTTCCCCCACGGCGGGGGCGGGTATGTGGTCGCCACCGCTCTGCTCGGCGAGCGCACCGGGATGGTCTCCGGCTCGGCCCTGCTGGTCGATTATGTCCTCACCATTACCGTCTCGATCGCGGCCGCCGGCGATGCCCTGTTCAGCATCCTGCCGCCCGGCTGGCAGGAACTTAAGCTTCCGGTCGAGGTTATCCTGATCCTCGCGCTCACCACCCTCAACATCCGCGGGGTGAAGGAATCCATCATCACCCTTCTCCCGGTCTTTCTGCTTTTCCTGGTCACCCACATCATCCTGATCGGCTTCGGGCTTGGTTCGCATACCTCCGAAATTGTCCGCACCACGGAAGAAGTCCAGGCGGGATTCCGAAACGGGCTGGCCACCCTGGGCGCCGGCGGGATGTTTCTTCTCTTTATGCACGCCTATTCGCTCGGGGGCGGGACCTACACGGGACTTGAGGCCGTCTCCAACGGCCTGCCCATCATGCGCGAGCCCCGGGTTAAAACCGCCCAACGGACGATGATCTACATGGCGGTTTCCCTCGCCCTCACCGCCGGGGGATTGATCATCTGCTACCTGCTCTGGCAGGTCCAGATGGTTCCGGGGAAAACCCTGAATGCCGTTCTCTCGGAACGGGTCGCGGAAAGACTCCCGCTCGGCCATCTCTTCGTCATCCTCACCCTTTTCTCCGAAGGCGCGCTCCTGGTCGTCGGGGCCCAGGCCGGCTTCCTGGACGGCCCCCGGGTCCTCGCCAACATGGCGATCGACAACTGGATGCCGCGCCGGCTGGCCGCCCTCTCGGAACGGCTGACCACGCAGAACGGCATCCTGATCATGGGCGGCTCCGCCCTGGCCGCCCTGCTTTATACCCGGGGGGATGTCCGCCACCTGGTCGTGATGTACAGCATCAACGTCTTCCTCACCTTTTCCCTCTCGATGCTCGGGATGGCGCGCTCGCTTTTGTCCCGACGGGGGTCGGAAGAACCCTGGAAGAAGGAATTCGCGCTCTTCGCGGGAGGGTTCATTTTCTGCTTTACGATCCTCTTCGTCACCATCTTCGAGAAGTTCGGCGAAGGCGGGTGGGTCACGCTCCTGGTCACGGGCACGGTCGTCTCCCTCTGCTTCCTGGTCCGGCGCCACTACCGGACCACCAACGCGAAGCTCTCCCAGCTCTACGCCATATTGTCCGAAATCCCCAGGATGACGGACAAGGCGCCCGCCCCACCGGACCCGAGCCAGCCGACCGCCGCCGTGCTGGTCGGGGGATACACCGGACTCGGGATTCACACGACGCTCGCCGCTTTCCGGGAATTCCCCGGGAAATTCAAAAATGTGGTTTTTATTTCGGTCGGAGCGATTGACTCCGGGGCCTTCAAGGGCGAGGACGCCGTAGACAGGCTCAGAGACAGAATCCAAAAGGAACTGGAAAAGTATGTCGACCTGATGTCCGGCCAGGGGGTGCCCGCCACTTACAAACTGGCGGTCGGAACGGATGTCGTTTCGGAGCTGGAAAGACTCTGCCTGGAAGTGGCCCGGGAGTTTCCCCAGGTAACCTACTTTGCCGGGCAGCTGATCTTCCAACGCGAGCGCTGGTACCAGCCCATCCTCCACAACGAAACCGCCTATATCCTTGAAAAGCGGCTGCACCTGGCGGGCCGGACCATGGTCATCATCCCCGGCCGGGTGGGGTGATTTTCGTCGGGACAATAGTGAACCGGCCCGAGTACCGTTAATAAACCGGGTGAGTTAACCGGGAACGAGGGAAATAATCGAAACCGAAGGGGCGGATCGCGCGTGATCCAGCCGCGGTTTCAGGAGGGTATCGTGACAATCAAACCATGGAGCAGGGATTTGCTGTTGATGGCCGCCGGAGCAATCATACTGCTCGCGGTGGCGCTGATGGTGTATCATTTTCAACCCGCGCAGAGTGCCTCGGAGCAGCTGGCCCTCAAGGTCAGGAGGGCCGACCTGGCAGCCCAGATGAGGTTGGACCTGGCCTTGGCCTCGGAGGCGGAAAAGAGCGCCGTCCTGTCCGTCACCGATGAAGAATCGCGGACTTTTGCCGACCAGGCCCGCGCGGCCACGGCGGGAGTGGAGCGGAAACACCAGGAGCTGGGAAAACTCCTGGCGGCGGGCGGTACCCAGGAAGAAAAAGATCTGCTCGCCCAATTTTCCATGGATTTCGCCGAGTTCCAGCGCATCGACCACGACTTGTTGGCTCTGGCGGTCAAGAACACGAATATCAAGGCCTACAATCTGGCCTACGGCCCGGCCATGGACGCGCTCAATACGATGAACACCGCTCTCCTCCGCCTCCTGGGAAAGAGCAACGGAACTGCGGTGTCCCAAAAAGTATATGTTTCCGTTTATGCCGCCATAAACGGTGCCTGGCAGTTACAGGTTCTGCTCCCTCAGCACATCGCGGAAGAGAGCGATAAAAAAATGGACGAGCTGGAGAGGCACATGGCCGCGTTAGATCAGTCCGTCCGCCAGGCTCTGGTTACCCTGGCCGAAATCAAGATCCTTAGCGGTGATCCGGATCTTAAAACTGCGACGGCAAAGTATGCCGAGTTCAGCGAAATCAGGGGGCGGATTCCAGCGCTCTCGCGCGAGAACACCAACGTCCGCTCGCTGGCCCTTTCCCTCGGCCAAAAACGCAAGGTGATGTTTCTGTGTCAGGACGACCTGGCCGCCTTGCAGCAGGCTCTTCAGGCGGAGCCGAGCGCGGCTGCGCCCAATCCCCGTTCGCTGGAAGCCCGGTAATCAGGAAGAGCCAAACGGTTCGGGCTCTCCTTAATAATCGGGGCCTGCCCCCGTTGCGCCCGGGATCAGGGCCCCGGGTTCTTTTTAATCCCGGCCGGAACAGTCCGGACTTCGTCCGTCTGGCCTTCGCTGGCGCTCCAGGGGAATGGCTTTAGTGATCCGGACCTCTACCTGATCTTTTCCCGGATTTTAGCGATCGGGCCTGGTCCGGAGCTTTTTATTTGACCCCGGCATACAAAGTTATAGAATAGAAAAAAATCAAATCGAAAATTGAGGAGGATTACCATGACCGTTCAAGCTGGTGTCGGCGTCAGCCACCATCGCAATCCGAACCGCGCCGGCCAGGAAGCCGCCGAGAAGGCCCTGGCCGCGGCCGGGGTGTCGCGCCCGGACTTTGTCTTCATGTTCTCGACGGTCGGGTATCCGCAACCCGCCGTCCTCGCCGCGGTGCGCAAGTCCACCGGCGGCGCCCCGCTCACCGGCTGCTCGGGCGAGGGCATTATCGCCCGGGCCATCGCGGACGAGTCGAACTTCTCGGTGGCCGTGATGGTCATACGGTCCGACGAACTCCGGCTCAAAAACGGCCTTGAGACCGGCCTCAAAACCGACCCCGCGGACGTCGGCCGCCGTTTGGGCGAAGCCGTTCAGGCGCACGGCGATGCGGACGCGGCCCTGCTGTTCGTGCTGGGGGACGGCCTGACGATAAACTTTGACCGATTTTACCAGGGCTTTCAGAAGACCAGGGCCGGGCGGCCGCGGCTGCCTCTCTTCGGCGGCGTCTCCGCGGACAATTGGTCCTTCAAACAGACCTACCAGTACCACGACGACCAGGCGGTTTCTGACGGTGTGGCCTGGGCCCTCCTTTCGGGCCCGGCCCACATCCACTCCGGGGTGAACCACGGCTGCGTGCCGATCGGCGTCAAGCGCCGGGTCACCAAAGCGGAAGGAAACATCATTTACCGGATTGATGATCGCCCGGCGCTGGAAGTTCTCAAGGAGTACCTTCTCCCCGAGGAGATCGACAACTGGGGCAAGGCGGTGATCAATCTCTGCCTGGGCTTCCGGACTCCGGCGCACATCGAGGGCTACGACGAGTTCATGATCCGCTTCATCCCCAGCAAGGACGACACCTGCGGCTCCATCACCATCCAGACCGAGGTCGCCGAGGGCAGCGAGATCTGGATGACGCGCCGGGACCCGGAGAAAATGGCTAACGGGCTATCCGATCTCAGCCGCAAGATCCGCACGGACCTGGCCGGCAAGACCCCCAAGCTGGTCTTCCAGTTCGACTGCTGCGGCCGGGGCAAAGTCATCCTCCCGGAGCCGAACAAGCTGCAGCTGCTGGAGGATCTGCAGCAGCAAATCGGGCCCCGGGTGCCCTGGATCGGTTTCTACACTCTGGGAGAGATCGGTCCGGTGGGCAACTACGACTGTTTCCACAATTACACTGCCGTGCTGACGGTGATCTCCTGACTCCATGAAACGGAAGCGGGCGGTTCCAAAACGGCGGCCGGCGAAGACCAAGGCCGTCCCCCGGGCGACCCGGTCCAAGCCGTCGGCGGCCAAGGCCGCCCCCGGGCGCGTAATCCCGCCTTCCCTCTCGATCGACGATCTGCGCGAAGAGAATCGCCTGCTCGCCGACCAGGTTAAACGCCTGGTCCGTCTGGAGAGCCAGCTCAACCGCGCGCAGGAGAAAAGCGAGGCGGAGATCCGCCTCTATCGCCAGCTCTACGAGGCCGGACAGCAGCTCGGCAGTACGCTGGAGCAGGAAAAGATCCTGGAGATCGCGGCCCACTTCGCCGTTTACGAGGTGGGGGTCGAGCGTTGCCTGGTCCTTCTGCCCGAGCCGCGCCGGGCCCGCTTCCAAGCGCAGACTCACGAGGGTTACTTCGACGAGGCCGACTTGCGCGCTGCCGAAGCCGCGGCGCTGCCGTTCGATAACCCCGCTCTCCGACTCCTCCTGGACAAGGGGGCTCCCGTGATCTGCGTGCCCGGAACCGCGGACGCGGGCCTCGCCGAGATCGGCAGGATCTGCGGCCTGGACGAATTCATCGTCCTGGCGCTCGGCGAGGAGGGTGGCGTCCCCCTCGGCCTGCTCGTCGCGGGGAACCGGGCCGAGCGGGCGGAATTCCATACGCGCATTCAGGCCGACAACCCGGAGCAGGTCGCGCTGGCGAGCTTCGCCATTCAGACGGGCACCGCGCTCCGGAACATCCGGCTTTACCAGGAAGTGCAACGGGAGAAGGGTGAACTCCAGCAGCTGACTAAATATCAAGAGGAACTGGTCCGCCTCCGTACCGCCGAGCTCCAGGAGTCCCGGCAGCGCCTGGCCGACATCATCCAGTTCCTGCCCGACGCCACGATGGTCCGGGACGCCGAGGGACACATCGTCGCCTGGAACCGGGCGATGGAGGAAATGACCAGGGTCAAGGCCGAAGACATTCTGGGCAAGGGCAATTACGAGCACGCCCTGCCGTTCTACGGGGAACGCCGTCCCGTGCTGCTGGACCTAGCCATGGAGCCGCGCGAGGAACTGGAAAAGGATAAATACGCTCACTTCAAGCGGCGCGGCGACACCCTCACCGGCGAGGGACATATTACGAACCTGGGCGAGGGGATCTTCTTCGTGGGCAACGCCACCGCGCTGCGCGACTCGGCCGGAAAGGTTGTCGGCGCGATCGAAATCGTCCACGACGTATCCGACCGCAAGCGCTTCGAAGAGGCGCTCCGCCACAGCGAAGAGCAGTTCCGCACCCTCGTCGAGAACGTCAACATCGGCGTCTACCGGAACACCGGCGGGCCCCAAGGCCGCTTCCTGCAGGCCAACCCGGCCATGGCGAGGATCTTCGGCTGCGAAACGGTGGAGGAGCTGATGCAAATACCGATCGCGGACCTCTATCAGGATCCCCGGGAGCGCCAGGAGTTCATCAACGAGGTGATGCGGGAGGGCCATGTCCGCAACAAGGTTCTGGCCCTGCGCCGCAAGGACGGCACCCCGATCCTGACCTCGTGCACCGCCGACCCGCATCTGAACGAGCGCGGCGAGATCGAGTGGCTGGACGGGGTCATGGAAGACGTCACCGAGAGGCAGGCTGCGGGGGAGGCACTGAAGCGGGCCAAAGAGGCGGCCGAGCAGGAAGCGGTGGCGACCGAGATGGCCACCCGGGCCAAGAGCGCCTTCCTCGCGACGATGAGCCACGAGATCCGGACGCCGATGAACGCGATCATCGGCATGTCGGGGCTCCTCCTGGACGGACAGATGACCGCCGAGCAGCGCGAATTCACCCGGACCATCCGCAACAGCGGAGAGGCGCTGCTGACGATCATCAACGATATCCTGGACTTCTCCAAGATCGAAGCCGGGAAACTGGAACTCGAATCAGGGAGCTTTGACCTGAGGCACCGGGTGGAGTCGGCGCTGGAGCTGATGGGCTGCCGGGCGCGGGAAAAGGGGCTGGAGCTCGGCTGCCTGATCGACGCCCACACCCCGGCCGTGGTCCGGGGGGACTCGACCCGCCTCAATCAGATCCTGCTCAACCTGGTCGGGAACGCCATCAAGTTCACCGACCGCGGCGAGGTGATCGTCCGGGTCTCCGCGGCCGCGCCCGGCTTCGACGGCTCGGTCGAGCTGCGCTTCGCGGTCCAGGACACGGGCGTCGGCATCCCTCATGATAAGCGGGACAACCTCTTCCAGCCCTTCAGCCAGGCCGACACCTCCACCTCGCGCAAGTACGGCGGGACGGGGCTCGGGCTGGCCATCAGCAAGCGCCTGGTTGAGATGATGGGGGGGCGGATCTGGGTGGAGAGCGAGCCCGGCCAGGGATCGACCTTCCACTTCACCATCAGGGTACAGGTCGCCCCCGAGGCCCCGCCCGTTTACCTGGCGCGGGAGCAGCCCGGCCTGAGCGGCCGGCGCATCCTGGTCGTGGACGACAACCGGACGAACCGGGAGATCGTCGGCCGGCAGATCACGTCCTGGGGCATGGCCCCGCTTACCGCTTCTTCCGCGCGCGAGGCCCTGGATCTGCTGAGCCGGGGCGAGCGCGTCGACGCCCTGGTAACCGACCTGATGATGCCGGAGATGGACGGCCTGGAACTCTGCCGGCGGGTCCAGGAGCTTCCCGGGGGGGCGGAGCTGCCCCTGGTGCTGATGTCCTCGGCCGAGACCGGACTGGACCCCGAGTGCCGGGAGCACTTCCGGGCGGTCCTGCTCAAGCCGGTCCGGGCCTCGCGGCTCTACGATTCCCTGGTCGAGATCTTCCGCCCCGGCGTGGCGACCCGGCCCGAGCCCGGAGACGCGATGGGATTCGATCGCGAGATGGGCCGGCGCTATCCCCTGCGCATCCTCCTGGCCGAAGACAACCCGACCAACCAGATACTGGCCCGGGAGGTGCTCGGTCGGCTGGGCTACGGCGTGGAGATCGCGGGCAACGGCCTCGAGGTCCTGGAGGCCCTGCAGCGAAAGCCTTACGACGTAATCCTCATGGACGTGCACATGCCGGAGATGGACGGCCTGGACGCGACCCGCGAGATCCGGAGGCGTTTCTCCGCGGCGGACCAGCCCCGCATCATCGCCCTCACGGCCGACGCGATGGAGGAGGACCGGCGCAAGTGCCTGGCCATCGGCATGGATGATTATCTGAGCAAGCCCCTGCTGCTGCCGGACCTGATCGCGGCGCTCCAGCGGAGCGCGCTCCGCCAGGCTCCCGCCCCGGCCAGCGCACCCGCCCCGGCCGGAGAAACCGCCGGAGCCGAGCTGCCGGTTCTCGAACCTTCGGTCTTGAAAAAACTGCGGGACACGCTCGGCCCCGGGGCCGAGCAGACCCTGCCCCTGCTCGTCGACCAGTTCTTCCGCGACGGCTCCAATCTCCTGGCCGCCCAGCGCCGGGCCCTGGCCGAAGACAAGGCCGGCGACCTCTGCCGCGCCGCGCACACGCTCAAGTCCAACGCGGCCACGTTTGGCACCATGGCGCTCTGGGCCGTGGAAAAGGAGCTCGAAAAGCTGGCCAAGCCGGGAACACTGACCGGAGCCGAACCGCTCATTCGCAAAGGCGAGGAGGAATTCGCCCGGGCGAAGGACGCGGTCGAGCGCTGGAGGAACTCCGGCCCCAAATAAGGACCATGACGGAACGCGGAACCGAAACCCGGCCGACGATCCTGGTCGTCGACGACAACTCCATCAACCTTAAGCTCCTGGAAGCCGTGCTCAGCCCCGAGTACCTGGTGCGCCAGGCGGCCGGGGGGGCGCAGGCCCTTAGCGCCGTCGAGACGGGCGATCCGCCCGACCTGATCCTCCTGGACGTGATGATGCCGGAGATGGACGGCTTTGAGGTCTGCCGGAGGCTCAAGGCGAACCCGAAACTGCGGCGCTGCCCGGTGATCTTCGTGACCGCCCTCGATGAAGAAACCAACGAGGAGCTCGGTTTCAACCTGGGAGCGGTCGATTATATCGCTAAGCCGTTCTCGATCCCGGTGGTCCGCGCTCGGGTGAGAACGCACATTGCCCTGAAAAAACAGGCGGACCTGCTCGAGCAGTTGTCCCACGTCGACGCGCTGACACAGATCGCCAACCGGCGCTGCTTCGACAAGATGTTTGAGCAGGAATGGCGGCGGGAGACACGCGACCGCAAGTCGTTGTCCGTTCTCCTGATTGATATCGACCACTTCAAGGAATACAACGACCACTACGGTCACGGCGCCGGGGACGAATGCCTCTGCCGGGTCGCGTCGTGTCTCGCCCGGAGCGTCGCGCGTTCAGGAGATCTGGTCGCCCGCTACGGCGGCGAGGAGTTCGTCGTTCTCCTTCCCGACACGGATGCTAAAGCGGCAATGGGGATCGCCGAGCGAATGTGCTCCGGCATCCGCGCCTTGAATATCCCCCATGCGTATTCTTCGGCCGCCCCGTGCCTGACCGTCAGCATCGGATGCGCCACGACGGATCCGGCCGGCGCGGACTCGCCCCAGCGGCTGACCGAAACCGCGGACCGGATGCTGTACCGGTCGAAGGCGGCGGGGCGCAACCGGGTGACGCAGCCGTGAGCGTCGACGGTCTGTGATTTAAGATCCGGGCTGCCTCATCCGGCGGCCGGCAGGCTGCGCCGCTGGTCATCAGGAGCAGGCTGTGGGGGAGATGGCAGGGATACTTCGCCTCAGCGGGCAGGTCCGACCGGGCTTTTATCAAATCCAAAAGATCAGGCGGCAGTTCATGGGTCGTAGGCAGTAAGCAGTAAAACAAGGTGATAGGTGATGGGTCATAGGTAATGGGGAAAAATCGAGATTCTTCGCTTCGCTCAGAATGACAAAAACTGGAGAGTTTGATATTGGGATTAGGTCTTAACCCATGACCCAACACCTAAGACCCAAGACCGAACAGATCAGGAAAATCCGGGAACAGGAAAAGAATGATGATGGCGGAGGAGGTAGGGCTGACTACGTTAAAACTTCGTCAGCTAAAATTCTTTTTTTTAGAATAGCTTTCCCCGAACCAGTTTTTAGATATTTTTCTAGGTTCCTTGCGGTTCTCTCGCTATTTACCGCAATATAGGCCTCCAAATTCATTTCGTTGAGCCGTTTAGTGGAATAACAATTACCAGCTTGGTGTTCTTTAAGACGTCTCTTTAGGTCATTGGTGGAGCCAATATAAATCGCTCCATTGCGGTCTTTCAGGATATATACGTACCACATGAGAACTTCGACCCATGATGGCCTGCCATCCGAAGCTTTAGCGTAGGATGGCGGAGGAGGTAGGATTCGAACCCACGTCCCCGGTCTCCCAGGGAATCCCGTTTCAAGCGGGACGCCTTCGGCCACTCGGCCACTCCTCCGGAAAATCAATAACCAATGACCAAATTACAATTACCAAACAATGACCAATATCCAATGATCAAAATCAAATTTCAAATTAAACTCGAAACCCGAAACCAGAAACCCGAAACTTAAATCAGGCGGTAATTTTCTCGAGACCGCCCATATATTTCCGCAGCGCTTCCGGTATGGTTACCGACCCGTCCTCCTCCTGAAAGTTCTCGAGCACCGCCACCAGGGTCCGTCCCACCGCCAGGCCGGAGCCGTTCAGGGTATGAACGAAAGCGGGCTTGGCCTGTTCCGCGGAGCGGAAGCGGATGTTGGCGCGGCGGGCCTGGAAGGTCTCGCAGTTCGAGCAGGAGGAGATCTCCCGGTATTCCCCCTCGCCGGGAAGCCAGACTTCGAGGTCGTAAGTTTTCGCCGAGGCGAAACCCATGTCGCCGGTGCAGAGGCAGATCACCCGGTAAGGGAGGGAAAGGCGCTTCAGGACCTCCTCGGCGTGGCCGACCAGTTTTTCGAGCTCGGCGTAGGAGGACTCCGGGGTGGTGAACTTGACCAGCTCGACCTTGTCGAACTGGTGCTGGCGGATCAGCCCGCGGGTGTCCCGGCCGTGGGCGCCGGCCTCGCGGCGGAAGCAGGGGGTGTAGGCGGCGAGCGAAATGGGCAGGTCCTCCATTTTCAGGATTTCTTCGCGGTGGAGATTGACCAGGGGCACCTCGGCGGTGGGGATCAGGTAAAGCTCGGGGTCCTCGACCCGGTACAGCTCCGCGGCGAACTTGGGGAGCTGGCCGGTGCCGGTCATCGTCTCGGCGTTGACCAGGAGGGGAGGCGCGATCTCGCGGTAGCCGTGCTCCCCGGTGTGAAGATCGAGCATGAACTGGATCAGGGCCCGCTCCAGCCGGGCCCCGAGGCCGGTGAAAAGCGGAAAACTGGAACCGGAGATCCGGGCCGCCCGCTCGAGGTCGATCAGGCCCAGCTTTTCCCCCACCTCCCAGTGAGGCCGGGGGGGAAAAGAAAATTTCCGCGGCTCCCCGATCCTTCTCACCTCGGGATTGTCCCGGGCGTCGAGCCCGGGAGGAACCGAGGCGTGGGGGAGGTTCGGAAAGGTCAGAATCAGGCGGTCGCTTTCCTTTTCCAGCTCGGCCAGGGAGTTCTGGTCGGCCTTGATCTGCTCCGAGGCGGCCCGCAGTCCGGCGGTGAGCTCCGGGTCGGGCTTCCGGCCCTCGCGCTTGCCGCGGCCGATTTCCTCCGAGGCCTGGTTCTGGCGGGCCCGCAAGTTCTCGACCTCCTGCAGCAGGACCAGCCGCTTGGCTTCGAGGGAGAGAAAGGCCTCGAGATCCGGCGCGAGGCCTCTTTTCTGAAAGGTTTCCCGGACCTGGTCCGGGTTTTCCCGGATGAATTTTTTATCGAGCATAATTTTCCTCCGATAGTGATTATATTAAATCACAACGGTAGATGGTAGGTAGTTGGCTGGTGGTTAGGTAGTTCGGTAGCTAGGTGGTTAGAAAGAAAAAAAGGTGGTTTGGTTGTTAGGTAGTTCGAAAACAACGAACTTAAAGAAATTAACGATCAAAACGATTCCAACGTTCTGAACGCCATGCCCTATGCTCCCTGCGATTACTTGAGCGAGACCTGGTCCCGGGCAGGAGGCAAGGGAGCCCGGGCGAGCAGGGAGGTCGGATCGGGGGTGTTGAAAGCTTGGGCGATTTTTTGCCGGTGGAGGTTGAAATCGGCCAGGAAGGCGCGGTCCACCGACAGGGCCCGGGGGCCCTGGATCGAGAGCGGGTTGATGAATCTCCCGTTTTTCTTGACGCGGAAATCCAGGTGCGGACCCGTGGCCAGCCCGGTGGCGCCCACGTACCCGATGACCTGCTGCTGCTTGACCTTGACGCCGGGGCGGATGCCCCGGGCGAACTGGGAGAGATGCCCGTAGGAGGTGACGAAACCGTTGGGGTGTTTGATCCGGACGGCCTTGCCGGCTCCTCCCATCCAGCCCCGGGCGGCGATGGTCCCGTCGCCGATGGCCCAGATCGGGGTGCCCCGCGGGGCGGCGTAGTCAACCCCTAAATGAGGCCGGAAGATTTTCAGAACCGGGTGGAAGCGGCGATGGGTAAATTTCGAACTGATCCGGGCGAATTTCAGGGGGGATTTTAAGAAGGCCCGGCGGAGGGATTTTCCTTCCTGGTCGTAATAATCACCCCGGCCCTGCGGGTCCTCGTAGAAAATCGCGGTATAGGTCTCCCCGCCATTCTGGTACTCGGCGGCCAGGACCCGGCCGTACTGGTAAAATTTCCCCTCGAGGTAGAGCTTTTCGACCAGGATCCGGAACTTGTCGCCGGAACGGGTTTCGGTGGAGAAGTCCATGTCCCAGGCGAGCAGATCGGCGAAGTCCATGGCCAGCTGGGCGGATTCCCCGGCGGAGACCAGGGCTTCAAAGAGGGAACTGGAAACCTCTCCCGCGACGTTGGCTACCCGGAGGTCGGGCTGCACCAGGACTTTTTCGGCCAGGTAGCCGTCTCCCTCGCGGAAAACCCGGAAGATGCTCATCGGGTCGGATTCATAGTCGAACTCGGTTAAATTCCCCTCGGCGTTGATGCTGGCCTTGAACCGGTCACCCGGGCGGCAGGTGCGGAAATTCAGGATGGGGGCGAGGCGGTTTTCAATCAGCTTGATCATTTCCTGGTCCAGCCCCGCGGTGGTGAGAGCGGCGGTGAGACCCTCCCGGGCCTTGACCGAACCCTCAATCAAGGTCAGGGAATCTCCCGGGCGGGTGGGACTTTCGGCGAAATTTCCGGGGAACGGGGCGGTTTCCTCCTCCAGGATCAACTCGGCGGAGAGCACCCCCGGCTCGGCGTCGACCGGCTTAAGCTCAGGGGCGGAGGGGAGGAAGATAAAGGAACTGGTGGTCACCGGGGTCAGGATCCGATACCCCAGGCCGGAAATCAAAATCAGGACAATCGGGATAATGATCAGAAGCGGGACGCGGGGAAGGGGAATATGTAAGGGCTCGGAGGGCTGGTGCGGATGATTGCGGGTTATTTTCACAAGTAAAGTCTAAATGCTTATTTCAATAAATATGATTAAATTTATATAAAATTCATTAAATGGTCAAGCCAAGCGCAAAACGCCAGGTGAAGCGTTCATAGTGTCCATAGGGTTCATTGTGTACCTCAGATAAACCCTTCGGGATAAATCCGTAGTGTCGAAAAAGAAGAATGACTTCAATAAGTTCAATGACCCCCTAATCCTTTACGCCTAATGGTAACCAGAAGACTAGACAGATTAAATGGACTATATAGACTTGAATGACCGAATAGATAATATGAATATAAATTAGGATAAAACTTGCAAATTCGGCTTTGAAAGTATTTTCCTTGATTCAGAGAAAGTTACAGGGTAATATATTAATTTGCTGGAGAGAAAAACCATGGTGGAAAGGGTATTAATAGTGCCTTTTCTGGCGGCTTTCCTGTTGACGGTTTTTCCCGCGCCGCAGGCGGGGGCCGGGAAAATTTATCAATGGGAAGACAGCAAGGGCTGCGTTCATTTTTCCAATATCCCCAACGACCCGCGCTACCGGCCCTGGGGCGAGGAAAGCAGGTCGAGGAATTATCTGGAAGAGCGCCGCAAGCTGCACACGATGGTGGAAAAGGCCGGGAACAAGCACCGGGTCAATCCCGACCTGATCAAGGCGATTATCAAGGTCGAGTCGGATTTTAATCCGGAAGCGGTTTCCCCCAAGGGGGCGCTCGGCCTGATGCAGTTGATGCCGGAAACCGCCAGGCGCTGGGGGGTCTCCCGGGTTTTTGACCCGGAGGAGAATGTCGAGGGGGGAATCCTGCATTTCAAGTTTCTGATGGAGCAGTTTTCCCATAATTTGAAAAAGGCTCTGGCGGCTTACAACGCCGGCGAGCAGCCGGTGATGCGTTACCAGAGTATTCCTCCTTTCCCGGAAACGGAGAATTTTGTCCGGTCGGTGATAGCCGAGTTTAAAAAATTGCAGGCGCAGAGGTACAAGAATTGAGCAGTCGGAAAAAAAAGGAGCAGGAAATGAACGGTCAGGCCAATAAAGACCAGGACGCGGATCTTTCCGTCCGGGAAGAGTTCCAGTTGCATCTTTCCAAGGGCCGGGAGGCCCTGGAGATGAATAATCTGGTGGAAGCCAAGGACGAGCTGGAAAGCGCCCTGGACCTGGAGCCCGGAAGCGAACAGGCCCAGAACCTGCTGGCCATGGTCTTTTTCAAGTTGGAGGAATACAGCCGGGCCATCCGGATGTTCCGGTCCCTGGTGGCCAAGAATCCGAAGGTCTCCAGCCTGCATGTCAACCTGGGCCTGGCCTACCTGAAAAAAGAGGATTACCGCCGGGCGATCGATTCGCTGAAGAAAGTGATCGAGCTGGACGCGGACCACCGGGGGGCCCATAACTACCTGGGTCTCTCCTACTCGAAACTGAACGAATACCAGAACGCCAAGGAAGAATTCGAGCTGGCCGGGGCGATCAAGATGGCCAAGAAGATGGATGAGCTGATCCGGCAGCAGGCCCCGGAACATCCCAAGCCCGAAAAGGACCAGGAAACCATCCGGGGCGAGCAGAGGATTCTGGAATCCCAGCCCAACGAGGTGGTGGACCTGCCCGAGGATCTCGAGCGGATCCGGCCGCCCGAAATCCCGCCCGCGCCTGAGCCTGAGCCCGCGCCTGCCCCGGAGGCCGCTCCCGCTCCGCCCCCGGCGCCGGAACCCCCGCCGGCCGCGGAAGCCGATGAAGAGATCGAAGGTTTCAAACTGGTCCAGGAAGAAGGCGCGTATTCCACCTTCTCCATGGACGAGTCTTCGGAGAAAAAAGCCCCCGCCCCGGAACCGGAGGTCAAGGCGCCGCCCGCGCCCGAACCGATCCCGCCGGCGGTTGAGATCCCGGAGGAAAAAGCCGAGACGGAACGCCTGGAAGCGCCGATCCGGATGGAAGCCCAGCCGCCGGTCCCGGAAAAGCCCGAGCCCGAACCGGAGCCGGAAAGAGCGCCCGAGCCCGAGCCTGTCCCGGCCGTCGAGGTCAAAGAGCCGCCCCGGGAGGCAGCGAAGGAACCGGAGCCAAAACCGGAAGCGGAAACCGCTCCAAAAAGCCCGGAGGAAGAACCGGCGGAGGCCGCCCTCGAGACCGAAGCGCAGCCGACCACCCAGTTCTCCACCGTAGAGGTTCCCGACAAGGGGGTTTTCCTGGAGTTTTCCGAGATCGGGGCCGATACCGCGATCCGGATGGGGAATAACAGCTACGCAATCTCCCAGAAAGACAAGGGCGCCCTGATCCGTTTCCAGGCCCTCTCCGGGTGCAAGGGCGGATACCAGATCGAATTGAAACACAAGCGTTTCAAGGGCAAGGAAACCCGCCTGATTTTCGGAGGCGAGAAAAACCCGGTGGTGGAATTCAAGGGAGCCGGGGTCCTGATGATCTCCGCCCCGGAGGGCGATACCTACAACCTCGATCCCCAGGGGGACATTCTTTATATTTCAGAAACGTTTCTGCTGGCGGCGCAGGGCGACCTGCAGTGGGAAAACGGCAAGGTCCCCCTCAAGGATTCCGGAGAGCTCAACCTGGTTCGCCTCCAGGGGAGCGGTTATGTCCTGGTTTCCCTCCCGGGAAAATTGCACGCCATGTCCCTCTCGGAAGGGGAGAGCTTCAGCATGCTCCCACCCATGCTGGTGGGCTGGATGGGCAACCTGGTGCCGCTGGTCAAGGAAATCATCCTGACCCCGGAAGAGGGGAAAGAGAAAGAAAAAGAGAAAGAAAAAGAAAAGACCAAGGGCAAGGATAAGGAGAAGGAAGAAATCAAGCGGCTGCTTCTGGAAATGAAAGGGACGGGGAAGGTCTTTTTCTACTTGCCGACATCCCAGCGTTAACCGATAATGAGTCACCCGCCCCGGGAGAAGCTTTACACCCTCCCCAATTTTCTCACCCTGTTAAGGTTTATTTTTGTTCCCGTCATCATCGGGATCGGCCTGGGGATCTCAGGCCCGGAGCCGACCTTCGCCAACCGGCTCCTTTCCTTTTTCGGCGGTCTGACCATCCTGCTGGCCGCCATTTCCGATGTCCTGGACGGCTACCTGGCCCGGAAGTGGAAAATGGTCACCCGGATGGGAGTGCTTTTCGACCCGATGGCGGACAAGCTGGTCATCCTGGTCGCGCTGATCATGCTGATTCCGCTCCACCGCGGTGTCCCTGCCTGGGCGGTGTCGCTTTTTTTCATCCGGGAACTGGCGGTGACGAGCCTGCGGGGCTTCGCGGCGGCGGAGGGAATGTTCATCGAGGCCACCAAGATGGGAAAAATGAAAGCCACGCTCCAGTCCATCGCCACGGGGCTGATTTTTCTCTATTACCCTTATTTCTCCGTAGACTGGTATTCGATCGGAATGGCTTTTCTCTGGATGGCCCTGGCGCTGACGCTGCTTTCCGGCTGCGATTACTTTTACCAGTTTTTCCGGGAAGAAAAAGCCAGGAGGAATCGAGACGGCAATTAGCAGGGTAGCCGCAGGCTTCAGCCTGCGTCAGTATCAGGTAGCAGATAACAGGTCGCAGGTATCAGGAATCAGAAAACCGCAAACCCAAGACCGAACAGATCAGGAAAATCCGGGAACAGGGAAAAAAATATAATGGCGGAAGTGGATGGGAATCGAACCCACCATCCCGCCAAAGACGGGACCACCGGATTTGAAGTCCGGGCGGCCCACCAGGCGCCGAGCCACTTCCCCATTTTCATCCGGAAAAATTATAATTCCCCGCAAGGCAGAAGCAAATGAAAAAATCACCAGACCCAGTTTCTCCCCGATTGGGTCCGGGAGCCGGAATGACCGGCCCGCCCCGGACCCTGATCGTCTGCGATTTCGACGGCACCGTCTCCCGCAAAGACGTGGGCTTCAACCTGCTTTCCCATTTCAGCGGCGGCCGCTGGAGCGAGCTGGACCAGGATTTTGTCGACGGCAAAATCGGCTCGCGCGAGGCCTACCGGAGGATGATCGACCGGCTTTCCGGGATCGAAGCCGATTACCGGCGGGTGGCCCGGGAACTCGGGGAGATGGATCCCGATTTCGCGGCCTTCGTCGCTTTCTGCCAGCAGGATGGGATGGCGGTGAAGATCGCGAGCGACGGTTTCGGCCTGTACATCCGCCTGTTCCTGGAGGAGCTCGGGATCCGGGGGGTGGAATATTTTGCCAATGAAATCCTTTTCGAGCCCGGCCCGGCCCTGAAAGCGGATTTTCCCTTCGCTTCGGCGGAGTGCCCGGATTGCGGCTGCTGCAAGCAGGAACTGGTCCGGAAGTTCCGGGACCGGTTCGACCGCATCGTCTACGTCGGGGACGGGATTTCGGACCGCTGCGCGGTCCCGGAGGCGGACCTGGTTTTCGCCAAGCGGAGCCTTTACCACCATTGCCTGCAGGAGGGCCTGCGGACCTTTTTCTTCCGGGGTTTTTCCGATATCCTCCGGGTTTTCCGGCTCCGGCTCCAGGGGGTGATTTTTGACCTGGACGGAACCCTGCTGGATTCTTTCGAGCCGATTTTCCGGAGCTTTCGCCACACCTTCCAGACCCTGGGATACGATCTCAAGCTCCTGGAGGGAAAGCGCAACGTGGTGGGATCGACCCTGGAGGAAAGCCTCTCCCAGCTGGTGGATCCCCCCGACGTGGCCCGGGCGGTGCAGATTTTCCGGGAACATTACCGCCGGACCTTCGCCGACGGAACCCGGATCCTTCCCGGGGTGGAGGAGACCCTGGAGGCCCTCTCCGCGCTCGGGCTCCCCCTGGCGGTGGCCACCAATAAAAACGGCCCCATGGCCCGGGAGATTCTTGAACATCTGGGCCTGGCGAAATATTTCCGGGAGATCGTGGGGGCGGGGGAGGGTTTTCCCCCCAAGCCGGCGCCCGACACCCTGCTCGAAATCGCCCGCCGGCTGGGATTGCCGCCGGCCGGGATCGCCTACCTGGGAGATTCCCCGCTCGATATCACCGCCGGCCGGGCCGCCGGGATGGAAACCGTGGGGATTCCCACCGGCTACTACCCGGCCGCGGATCTGGGGAAGGAAAAGCCCACGCTGCTGTGCCATTCCATCCGGGAATTCATCCCCGTGGCGGGGATCCTGCAGGACGGGATTGGCAAAGAAGTAGGCAGTAAGCAGTAGGCAGTAAGCAGAGAAAAAGAAAACAAAAAACCGTAAGTAATAAGAAAAAACAGAAAACGGAGGGGGGAAAGAGAAAAAGAGGAAGATAATGGAAGAGAGGAAAAAATATGGAGGCTATAAAGACCTAAAAGTATTTCAATTGTCTTACAGGTTAGCGATGGAGATATTTAAAGCAACCAAGAAATTTCCCAGGGAAGAAAGACATTCCCTTGTTAATCAAATTCGGAGATCTTCAAGAAGTATCCCCGCCAATTTAGCCGAGAGCTGGAAGAAAAGAAAATATCCTAAAATGTTCGTTGCCAAGCTGATAGATGCGGCCGGGGAAGCCGGAGAATCCGAAGTGTGGCTGGATTTTTCTCTCGATTGCGGTTATCTGCCCAAGGACAAATATGATTATTTTGTGGATGGCTATGACGAGATTAACCGGATGCTTTTTGGCATGATTGAAAAATCGGACAAGTTCGTTTCTTCTTAGTTCTTGCTGCTTACTGCCTACTGCTTAGTGCTTACTGCGGTCTTTATTTTAAGACCGCGGCGAGCTGGCCGCAGGCGGCCTGGATCTCCGCCCCGCGGGGCTCCCGGATGAAGACGTTTCTCCCCGCCGAGATTAAAACCTCCTGAAAGCGCAGGACCCGGGATTTTTCCGGGGCGGTGAGCCCCGACCCGGGGAAGGGATTGTGGGCGATCAGGTTCACGCGGGCCTTGATGCCCCGGAGTAATTTCTCGAGCTCCGCGGCGCTGGCCTCGGAATCGTTCACGCCCCGGACCAGAACGTACTCGATCATCAGCCTCCCGGGATAATTGCGGGGGAATTTCCGGAGGGCCTGGATCAGGGCGGGGAGGGGATACTTGGTCTCCGCCCCCGGCATGAGCTTTTTCCGGATCGCCGGGTTGGGGGCGTTCAGGGAGATGGCGAAACGGACATTGGTTTCCTCCGCCAGGGCCAGGAGCTCGGGGACGACCCCGGAGGTCGAAACCACGATTTTCCGGGGGGAAAGGGCCAGGCCCCGGGGATCGGAGAGCAGGGAAAGGACCCGGCGAAGCTCGGAAACGTTCAAGAGGGGCTCCCCCATGCCCATGAAGAGGACATTGCCGAGGCGGTCGGCGGCGGCGCGCTCGGCGAGGATCAGGTGGATCTGGCCGAGGATTTCGGCGGCGGTCAGGTTGCGGCGGAAACCCCGCCCGCCGGTGGCGCAGAAGGCGCAGGCCAGCGGGCAGCCGGCCTGGGAGGAGACGCAGAGGGAAAAGTAATCCGGCTCGGGGAGGAAAACCGCCTCGATCGTTTCCTCATCGGCCAGGACGAAGACATACTTGCGGGTGCCGTCCGGGGCCTCCAGGGCGCGCCGGATCTCGAGCGGGGACACCCGGTACCCGGCCGCCAGGCGCTCCCGCAGGGAGAGCGAAAGATTGGTCATTGCCGAGAAGTCCCGGATATGTTTCCGGTGGACCCACTCGAAAAGCTGATCCGCGCGGAAAGCGGGCTCCTCCAGCTCGGCAAACAGCTTCCGGAGTTCCTCCCGGTTCAGAGAGATAAGGTCTGTTGTGTCCTTAGTGTCCATAGTGTCATTGTGTCCATTGTGTCGATAGAGTCAAATAGGTCTATCGTGTCGTGGTGTTCTTTGTGCCTAAATTTGTCTGCTGTGTCTGTTGAGTCTATCGAGTCTATTGTGTCGAAGTATTAAATCTTTATTTTGACGCTAAAAACCCAATGGACATTATGAACTCAATGGACTGTTTTGTAAGACACTATGGACACAATAGACCCTAAGAACACAATGGACTGTTCTTTAGGGAGTGAACCATTTTTTTTCAGCTTTGATCTAAGTTGCATAACTAAGTTGCGTTTACTATGCCCATGACCAATTCAAGCTTAACCTTCCATCCTGAGATAGCTTATAATTATGCCTTGATCAGGCCAAGGGAAGAATAGTGACGGGCAAAATCACATCCCCCAGGGGTAATTCGTCCCGGGAACAATGGGCGGGCATCGTCCTGGCCGCCGGCAAGGGAACCCGGATGAAATCGTCCCGGGCCAAGGTCCTGCACCGGCTCGGCGGACTGCCGATGATCGAGTACCCGGTCCAGGCGCTGGTTAAGCTGGGGGTAAACCCGATTGTGGCCGTGGTCGGGCACCAGGCCGAGGCCGTCAGGGCGGCCCTCTCCGGCTTTCCCGGCCTCCGGACGGTCCGGCAGTCTCCCCAGCTCGGGACCGCCCACGCGGTCGGAAAGGCCAAACCGATCCTCGCGGGTTTCCGCGGCCCGGTCCTGATTCTTTGCGGGGATGTCCCCCTGATCCAGGCCCCGCTCCTTTCGAGGTTCATGGGTTCCCATCTCCGGCGGAGGGCGGGGCTTTCGGTCCTGACCACCCGGGTGCCCGATCCGATGAATTACGGCCGGATCCTCCGGGACCGGACCGGGAGGATCGCGCGGATCGTGGAAGCCCTCGACGCCGACGCGAAAACCCGGGAGATCCGGGAAATCAACACCGGGATCTACGCGGCCGACCGGGGTTTTCTCTTCACGCTGCTTTCGGCGGTGAAGAAAAATCCGAAGAAGGGGGAATACTATCTGACCGATATTGTCGGGCTGGCCGCCGGATGGGGCCGCCCCGCCTCGGCTTTCCGGGCCGGGGATCACCGCGCGGTGCTGGGCATTAACACCCGGGAGGAGCTGCGCGAGGCGGAGAAGATCAAGCAGAACCAGATGTCGAGAAAGTCGAAGCCCGGGTCTGCACGCAGAATCAAGACGCAAGCGGCCGGGAGGCCGATTGGAACAGGGAAGAAGTAAAACGGAAGAAAACGGGAAGCATTTCAGAACGGAGGGGGTATGACCGCGAAAAAGGCAATCGGAATCTTTTTTCTAATTATCCTGGCCGGGACCCTGGGTTGCCGGGGCAAGGCCGGGAAGACCACCTGCTGGCAGGAGCGCGAAGCCCTGACCAAACCGCCCCAGGGCGGGGACGTGGTGGCCTCGATCGGGGACGAAAAAATCACCCAGAAGGAATTTGAATACCAGATTGCCCAGCTGGGCCAGGCGAGTTCACAGGCGGCCAAGACCCTCCCGGGCCTGAGCAGCTTCCTGAACAGTTATATCAACCGGAAACTGATTCTGCAGGAGATCGCCGGCCAGCCGCTTGACCCGCAGGTGGAACGCCAGATCCGGCTGGTGTGGGAAAACGCGATGATCAACAAATACCTGGAAAAAACCCTGAAGGACCGGGTGGTGACCGAGGACAAGGTCAAGAATTATTACCAGAACAATAAAAAGGAATTCACGGCCCCGGAAATGATCCACGTGGCCCAGATCATGTTCAATCTCGACCCCCAGATGAAGCCGGAGGAAAAGCTGGCGGCCCGGCAGAAGGCGGAGGCGGCCCTCAAGCGGCTCGGCCAGGGAGAGGATTTCCGCAACCTGGCCCGCCAGATCTCGGAGGACAAGACCTCCGCCCCCCACGGGGGAGACCTGAGTTACTTCGCCCGGGGACACCTGCCCCCGGCCTTCGAGGACGCGGCCTTCGCCCTGAAGAAGGAGGGGGAGGTTTCCGGCATCGTGGAGTCGACCATGGGGTTCCATATCATCAAGATGCTGGGACGGAAGGCGCCGGAACTTATTCCCTATGACAAGGTCCGGGACCAGCTGATGACCCGGCTGGGGCCCGGCAACCGGCAGGAAGCCTACCGCGCTTATATTGAGGAATTACGCCGGTCCCACGAGGTCAACATCAACAGCGCCGTGCTGATGTCGATGGTTACCAACGGGGCTTTGAAGGAGACGGCCGAAAAAATGGGACTCCAGGTCTATCCCCCGGGTTCCCCCAACCCGCCGGGCGGAATGAACCCCGCCGGCTTTCCCGGGGGAGCGACCCGGTGAAAATGCCCCGGGCAGGGATCCGGCGGGGAGGCGTAATCCTCCTCCTGCTCCTGGGGATGGCGGGCCCGGCCTGCCACCGGGAGAAGAATACCGACCAGACCCCGCCGGTGGCGACAGTTAACGGGGAGAAGATCAGCCTGGCGGACCTGGAGGAGGCCCTCCGCCCGGTCCTGGGGAACTCGCCCTCCTTCGCCCCGATCGAGACCTCCGCCTGGGAAACCTTGAAATTCAACGCCCTGAACCAGCTGATCGAACGCAGCGTGCTTCTGCAGGAAGCCAAGAGCCAGGGGATCAAGGTCCCGGACCAGGAGCTCGAAAAAAAGGAAGCGGAGATCAAGAAGGACTATCCCCAGGGTGAATTCGAGAAAACCCTGGCTTCCCGTTTCATCGATTACCGCCGGTGGCGGCAGAGCCTCCGGGACGACCTGATCATTCAGAAGCTGATCGAGATCTCGACCGCGGCCGCGCCGGTTACCGATTTTGTCGTTTCCCGCTATTACGAGCGGAATTCCGGCCAGTACCAGATCCCGGTCCAGGTCCGGGCCCGGCAGATCGTGGTCCGGACCGAGCAGGAAGCCCGGGAGGCCCGGGAGAATCTCATCAAGGGGGAGGACTTCGCCAAGCTGGCCCGCCGGATTTCCCTTTCCCCGGACGCGAAGCTGGGCGGCGACCTCGGGTTTTTCAGCGCGGGGGTGATGCCCCCGGAATTTGACCAGGTGGTTTTTTCCCTCCCTCCCGGCCAGATCAGCCCGGTGGTGAAAAGCCCTTACGGCTATCACCTTTTCCGGGTGGAGGAAATCCGGGAAGGCAAAACCCTGACGGAGGCCCAGGTCCGGGAGAATATCCGGGAAACCCTGGGGCGGGAATCCCGGGAAAAAGCCTACCAGGCCTGGCTGCAGCGCCTGAAGAACAAGGCCGAAATCCGGATCAACCAGTCCCTGGTCAAGGAAAAAATCAATCCGCCGGCGGCAAAACAGTAATATGTCTATCGTGTCTATTGTGTCATCGTGTTCTTTGTGTCCCTCAGAAAAAACCTTATGGGTAAATTCCTTGCATGTTATAAATCTTTTTCCTGGACACAAGGGACTCTACAAACTCAATGAACCCAATGGACGCATTTGCCCTATGCTCTTTGCTAATTACCCATGACCTACGACCTATGACCCATAACCGAATAATCGATTCAATGGAAACGACGACACAATGGACTAGGCGGGCCTTCGGCCTCTTGGCTCTGGCCTCTTGCCTCTGGCTCGGAATTACGGCCCCCGCCGGGGCCCGGCCCATGGAGGGGATCGTGGCGGTGGTGGAGGGGGAGCCGGTCACTCTCTCCGAGCTCAACCAGTTCATCGCGCGGGGCTCGGCGGTGCCCAACCCCAGCCTGCCGAGCGTCAGCGACCGGAAACAATGGCTCGATTTCCTGATTGAAGACCGCCTGATCGAGAAGGAGGCGGAGAAGATCGGGGTCACGGCGGCCGAACCGGAAGTGGATCAGTCCATCACCGAACTTTTGCAGGCCAATTCCCTGACCCCGGCGGACCTGGCCCGGATTTTAAAGGAGCGCGGTCTGACCGAGGCGGACTACCGCCGGGAAATCCGCGGGCAGCTGATCCGGAACAAGGTTCTGGGCCGGGAAGTCCAGCCCCGGATATTTATTTCTGAAGATAAAATCCACACCTATTACCTGGAGAACCTCGGCCGTTTTTCCACCCCGCCGCAGCAGCGGCTCTCCCAGATTTTCATTTCCCGTACCGTGCCCAAGGCGGAGGAAAAGCTCAAGAAAGTTGGGCGCCTGCTGAAAGAGGGAAAGGATTTCGCCGACCTGGCACGGGAGTATTCCGACGATTCCTCCGGCGCAAACGGGGGGGATCTCGGTTTCTTCGCGTTTTCCGAGCTGAAGCCGGAGCTCCGGCAGGCGCTGTCCGGGCTGCCCCTGAAAAAGCCCAGCACCCCGGTGACGACCGCCGCGGGTTATCAGATCCTGCTCATCACCGAGCAGAAAGACGGGGCTCCGATTCCTTTCGCCGAGGTCAAGAACCAGGTGGCGGACGAGCTCTACAACCGGGAGGTCGACCGGGGTTTCCGGAGCTGGCTGGAAGGGATCAAGTCCCGGGCCAAGATTGAGCTCAAAACGGAGCCCTAGCCCTTGCGCCCGCGGCCGAAGATCGGGATTACCCTGGGCGACCCCGGCGGGATCGGGCCGGAGGTCATTCTCCGGGCCCTGACGGATCCCGCGGTCCGGTCCGCGGTCTCCCCGCTCGTGCTCGGGGATCTGGCCGTTCTCACGCGCCTGAAAAAAATCCTTAAAATCAGGCTCCCGTTGGAGGCGGTTTCGTCGCCCCGCCTGGAGCCGTCGAAACCGGGGGCGATCCCCGTCTGGAACCTTTCCGAGCTCAAGCCCGGGGAGATCGCGGCCCGGGAGTTTACCCCGGAACTGGCCCGGGCCTGCCGGACTTACCTGGAAAACGGGGTGGCCCTGGCCCGGGCGGGGACCATCCGGGCCCTGGTCACCGGGCCGGTGCCCAAGGCCGTCTTCCGGCTTTCCGGGCTCGCGCATCCCGGGCATACCGAGTTCCTGGCCGAGCGGACCGGGGCGGACGATTACGCCATGATGTTCGTCGGGGGAAACCTGCGGGTCGTCCTGGCCACGATTCACCTGCCCCTGGCCCGGGTGCCCCGGAGCCTTTCCCGGGAAGGAATTCTGAAAAAGCTCCGCCTGATCCACCGGGAATTCCGGCGGCTCTTCCGGATCAGCCGGCCCCGGATCGCCGTGGCCGGCCTGAATCCCCACGCCGGGGAGGAGGGCCTGCTGGGACGGGAGGAAATCGAGGTGATCCGGCCGGCGGTGGCCGCGGCCCGGAAGGCGGGGATCAGGGCCGAGGGGCCTTTCCCGGCGGATGCCCTCTTCGGGCGATTTCATTCCGGGGAGTATGACTGTCTCCTGGCGATGTATCACGACCAGGGGCTGGCCGCCTTTAAAACCCTGCACTTCTATTCGGGGGTGAATGTGACCCTCGGCCTGCCGATCATCCGCACTTCCCCGGACCACGGCACCGCCCGGGACATCGCCGGGAAAGGGATAGCCGACCCCGCGAGCATGAAGAACGCCATTCTTTTGGCGGCACAATTCGCAAGCAAGTAGCAGGTAGCAAGTAGCAGAAAACAGGTCGCCAGAAAACAAAAAACTGAAATCGTAACCCGGGGTAAATAGCCAAAAAAAATCCCTCGATCCTATAGAGAATCGAGGGAAAATATGGTTTTTGATTTTCTACCGGTTACTTGCGACCGGCTACCGGAAACTTTATTTTCTCCCCGTCCACCCTTTCATCGAACGGGCCACCCCCAGCCGGGCGTTGATGTTGTCCAGGGTCCGGGAGGGCAGAATCGCCTTGAGCAAGGGGGCGAGCTTGACCATGAACGGTTCCAGGACGTAATTCTTATTCTTCTTGAAAGCTTGATAAATTATGTCCGCCATCTGTTCGGTGGTCATCCAGGAGGTGAGCATCGGGGGCTTGACCCCTTGGAACATTCCGGTGGCCACGTAGCTCGGGCAGACGATGGTAAAATGAATTTCCGGAAGACGCTGTCTCTGCATTTCCATCCGGAGGGCCTCGGTAAATCCGATCACGGCGAACTTGCTGGCGCAGTAGGAGGAGAGCTTAGGCACGGCCAGGATCCCGCCGGCGGAGGCCAGGTTGACGACATGCCCGGCTTTTTTCGCCACCATGTCGGGCAGGAAGGCCTTGGTCATCCAGGCCATCCCGTTGACGTTGACGTCCATGACCCAGGCGAATTTCTCGTCGGGGCAGTCGAGGAAGTCGGAGCCGTAGACCACCCCGGCGTTATTGATCAGGATATCGGCGGGCCCCACCTCTTTCCGGACCTTGTCCGCGGTGGCGTAAACCTGGGGGCGCTGGGTGATATCCAAGGTGTAAGGAAAAACCTGGGCCCCGGTGGCCTTGATTTCCTTGACCGTCTGGTCCAGGGCTTTCTGGTCCAGGTCCAGCATCGCCACTTTCGCCCCGTCCGCGGCCAGAAGCTCGGAGAGCCTCCGGCCCATGCCCATGGCCGCGCCGGTTACGACCGCGACTTTCCCTTTGATTTCTTTCATGGCCGAACCTTCCTTTGCTTTGGAGTTTTTTCCTGAGTCGATTAAAACAATTACCACTGGGAGGTGTCAACTTTCGCTGAGAAGCGGGAGTACAGAGGTAAGAGGCAAAAAACTTAAAGACTAAGAAGTTCAACGTTCACGATTCAGGGTTGTCATTCTGCTTGTCCCGTGCGTAGCGGCGGGAAGCCCGCCTCTGGCGGGAGAAGAATCTCTCCCTAGCCCCAGTCCTTTTTTCTTTTTGGGGGGAAGGTTTCGCTTCGCGCACTAATACGTGCCGTGCCGTAATCCCGGGCGGCTGACCCGCCCCGCCAGATCTTTGGTCGGGGCAAACAGGGTCTAGCCGGTATCGAAAATACCTTATCGTCGAGTTCATTGAGCCTGGTTTACCAGAAGTGCGCGTCGCGAGAACCTTCCCCCCGGGCTTCTGAAAAACACCATGAAACAGCAGAAGATAAGGGAAAATCGAGATTCTTCGCCTGAGGCTCAGAATGACAGTACCAGGCAGTTATTAGATGGTTAACAGGAGAATTAAATAAACGCGGCAAACTAAATAAATTTATTAAACTTTTCCCGCCTTAACTCTTTCCCGCTTTTCTCGCCCGTCCGCCCATAACCTATGACCTATCACCCATCACCGTTTTTGCTGCTTACTGCCTACTATTGTCGGCGGTTGCGGTGGAGAAGGGTCGATTTCAATAACCCCGATGAATCCTTTATAATTTATCGAGTTTTTCCAGAAAAATTGCGGTGGCTTAAAAGGGAGAACCGGAAAATGAGCGGAGTTATTCCTGAGACCGAACGCGCCGAATCCGGCGGGACAAGCCCCTCCGGGACAAGCCCCTCCGGGACAAGCCCCTCCGGGACAAGCCCGGCCGATCCGATCTCCCGGCTCGATGCCCGGGTGGCCCGCCTGAAACACCGGATGCTCACCGCTCCCTACGAGATCTGCCTGGCCCGCGCCCTCCGGTTCACCCGCTCCTACCGGGAAACCGAGGGGAAGGACCCCCACCTGCGGAACGCCCTGGCGCTCAAGCGCACCCTCTCGGAGCAGAAAGTGATCATCTATTCCGACGAGTTTATTGCCGGCAACAAAACCGAAAAATTCCTGGCCGGGCCCCTCTCGGTGGAGCGGGGCGACTTTCTCCGCGCCCTGCAGATGGAAATGGACATCCTGGAGCGGAAGCACCACCCCTTCCGGGTTTCCGAGGAGGAGCGCCGGCTGTTCTGGGAGGAGATCTTCCCTTACTGGAACGGCCGGACGGTGCGCGACCTGAAGGCCCGAAAATGGGAGGAGCGGGGGCTGGTGGAAACCGGTTCCGGGTTTCTCTCCCAGGTCCGGGGCATTTCCGCCGGGATCCGCTTCGCCCGCGAGGTGGGCGGGGAGAGCCTGAAAAAAATCATGGGGGCGAACCTCTCGGCCCGGCCTTCGCGGCGCCGCCTGAAAAACCTGCGGGAGCTCCGCTACGAGTTCGCCCGCAACAATCCCACCCCGGCGGTTTTCTGCTTCGACGTCCAGGGGCACCTCTCCCTGGGGGTGGACAAGGTGGTGGCCGAGGGGATGGAGGCGATCATCGCGCGGGCCCGGGGGCGCCGGGAGAAACTGGAAGTGGAGGAACCGGACAACCAGGCCGGGCGGGATTTTCTGGAAGCGGTGATCATCAGCCTGGAGGCGGCGATCCACTACGCCGGACGGCTGGCGGACCTCGCCCGGGAAATGGCCGCGCAGGCCGCCGATCCCGCCGAAAAGGCCCGCCTCCGCCGGATCGCCGGGCACCTCGACCAGGTGCCGCGGAAGAAGCCGCGCACCTTCCCGGAAGCGGTCCAGGCGGCCTGGATCGCCCAGGTGGTCGGCGAGATCCAGTACGGCACCCACGAGGTGTTCGCCCCGGGCCGGGCCGACCAGTATCTCTACCCTTATTACCGGGCCGACCTCGAGGCGGGCCGGATCGCCCCGGCCGAGGCGGTCGCCTGGATCCAGGAGCTCTTCCTGAAGCTTTCCGCCAACGTCGAGCCGATCCCCGAGGTGGGGATGGAGACCAACGGGATCCTCGGTAACAGCCAGCATGTGATCACGATCGGAGGCCTGACCCCGGAAGGCGGGGACGCCACCAACGAGCTTTCTTATCTTTTCCTGGACGCCTTCGAGCAGATGAACGGGGCGGTCAGCCAGCTTTCCGTGCGCTTCCACCCGGAGACGCCGGAGATATTCACTTTCCGCACCGCGGAGGTTTTCAAACAGACCAGCGGGATCTCGATCCACAACGACCCGGTCAACATCGCCGCGCTGACGGCGGACGGGATGGCGGCCGAGGACGCCCGGGATTACGACATCGTCGGCTGCATCGAAACCTCGGGGCAGTCGGACACCCACGGCTGCCCGGGGGGCCACGAGCTGGTCCTCCCGGCCGTGCTCTGGCTCACGCTCTCGCGGGGGAAAACCCCACCCGCCCTGCCCGGACAGCAGCGGGGCTTCGATTCGGGGGATCCCGGAAGCTTCCGGACCTTCGAGGAGTTCATGGCGGCTTTCCGGCGCCAGCTTTCCCACCAGGTCGAGCAGCTCGTCCAGGCGGTGGCCGGCAAGGACGAGGCCTATATGGAGATCCACCCCGCGCCCTACGTTTCGGCCCTGATGGACGACTGCATCGAGAAAGCCCGGGACATCACCCGGGGCGGGGCCCGTTACGATTTCACCTCCCTGGATGTCCGCGGGCTGGCCACCACCGTGGATTCCCTCCTCGCGATCCGGACCGTCGTTTACGAGAAAAACGAGCTCGGCCTGACCGAATTCATCGCGGTCCTGAAGCGGAATTTCTCGGGCCGGGAGGCGTTGCGCCAGCTGATCATCCAGACCGCGCCCAAGTACGGGGTGGACTCCGCCCCGGCCGACGCGCTGGCCCTGGAGATCCTGGATTTCCTGTTCCGGGAGTCGCGGAAATACCGGAACCGGCGGGGCGGCCGCTTCCGGATGTGCTACTACTCCTACGGCAACCACGTGATCGACGGGTTTTTCCTCCGGGCCACGCCCGACGGGAGACGCCGGGGCGAGCCGATCTCCAACGGGGTCTCCCCTTCCAACCTGGTGGCCCAGCCGGGCGGACCGCTGGGGCCGATGCGGACGGTGGCCCGTTTCCCCGCCGAGCAGATCTCCTCCGGGATCGCCCTGAACCTCCGCTTTCATCCCGCGCTCCTGAAGACCGAAGAGGGGGTGAAAACCTTCGCCCGGATGATCCAGACCTATTTCAAGCTCGGGGGGATGCACCTCCAGCCGAACGTGGTTTCCTCCGAGACCCTGCGGGCGGCCCAGAAAAACCCGGAGAAATACCGGGACCTGGTGGTGAAGGTTTCCGGCTACTCGGCGTATTTCTGCGACCTGGGCCGGTCCATCCAGGAAGACATCATCGCGCGCACCGAGTTTGGCCGGTCCGGGGCCTGCTGATCCCGGAAACTGTCGACACGGATTACACGGATGTTCACGGATAAGATAGACAGGTTCAAGATTATTTTTTAGTCAGTGGAATCCATGCGGATTCAAGTCCAAGGATGATAATGAATGGACGGGTTTTCGATATTTCCCGGGCCTGCTATGAGGACGGCCCGGGCCTCCGTACCGTTGTTTTCCTGAAAGGCTGTCCCCTCGACTGCCCCTGGTGCCACAACCTCGAGGGAAAATCCTTCGCTCCCGAGATCGCCTTCGCCGCCCCCGCCTGCATCGCCTGCGGGAAGTGCCGGGAGGCCTGCCCGCGGGGAATCAGGCCGGAAGAGTGGAAGAAATGGCGGGAAGGCTGCCGGGCCTGCGGGAAATGCGCGGAGGCCTGCCCGGCCGGGGCCAGGCTCCTGGCGGGGCGGGAATTCGGGGCGGAGGAACTGGCCCGGGAGGCGGCCCGGGACGAAGAGTTCTTCCACGGCACCGGCGGGGGCGTGACCTTCTCCGGGGGCGAGCCCCTGGCCCAGCCGGAGTTCGTGCTGGCGGCGGCACGGTCCCTGCGGGGGAAAAAGATCCACGTGGCGGTAGAGACCAGCGGTTTCTGGCCGGAGACGCTCCGGGAAAAGGTCGCGGAGGCCTTCGACCTGGTTCTTTTCGACCTGAAGCACGTGAACCCGGAAAAATTCCGGAAGGCGACGGGGAAAGACAACCGGGGGATCCTGGACAACCTGAAGGGATTGATCGGGAAGGGGGTCAGCGTGGAGATCCGGATTCCCCTCATCCCCGGGTTCAATAACTCACCGGAAGATTTGCAGGAAATCGCGGTTTTTCTGAAAGGGCTCCCGCACGTCCCGCCGGTGACCCTGCTTCCCTTCCACCGCCTGGCCCGGACCAAGGAAGGGCGCTTCGACCGGAAATATCCCTACGCGGATTTCCCCCCGATGACCGAGCAGGAATTGACCGCGGCGAAAGCCCTGCTTCGAAGCGAAGGAATAATTGTCGCCGGTTCCAGCTGAAAGCTCAAAGGTAAAAAAGTGTAGGGGAGCCCTTCAACGGGCTCCCTTATTCGGGCGGCCGTGGAAGGCCGCCCCTTTCAGCCCGGAATAAAAGCAGGGGAGCCATTCCACTGGCCCCCTCGTGGGGCGGCAGACCTCTTCCTTGTCATTCTGAGCCCCCGCCGATTGCGGGGGTGAAGAACCTCGCTTCTGTTGGAAAATTCAAAATAAATCAGATCCTTCGCTCCCCCTACGCCAAGGCTTCCAACTACGCCAGGGCTTCGCTGGACAAGTCGCTGGACAAGTCGGAGGACAGGTCCGCTCAGGATGACAGATTAAAACGGGGGTCAGCGGTCTGCGGTCCGCGGTCGAACAGAGATCAGCATGTCGGCGACTTGCCGCACTTCGGGCAGGTCTCGGGGAGCTCGGAAAGCTCCGCCCCGCAGGACTCGCAGATGAACTTTGTCCCCTCGGCAAGCAAATAGATCCCCAGAAGCTCCTTAGCTCTCGAGGCGTCGCCCTCGAGAACCCGGATGGCGTGGGCGGGGGTATTCAGACGGAAAGGATCGTGATCGGGCTTGCCGAGCAGGAAGGGGATGCAATTTTCCTCCAGGATCCCGATGGCCATCTGGAGCTCGATCGAATTGTCGCTGGCCAGGATCTCCACGGAGAAACTCTTGGGGGTGGGGGCTTCGGGAGAGGGAAGGGCATCGGTGAGCGCGGCCCCGCACTCCGCGCAGACGTGGATATGAGGGAGATATTCGGAGCGGCAGATCGGACAGAAGGCCATTTTAATAAAGAAGGTTATGGGTGATGGGTGATAGGTCTTGGGTTTAACCATAACGCAAGATCTATGACCCGTCTGGCGAAACCAGTTAATATATTTTAACAGGTTCTTCAGTCACTATTGTTATTCATTTGTTTTATTGGGTTTGCAGAAGTTATTGCTCTCTTTTATGGAGTGCATCAGCTTGCTGATGCTGGATTTCCGTCATTCCGGCGGTGTTTTGAGCCGGAATCTAGGGTTTTATTGATTTATTCTTTTCCCTTTGAGCTTTGACCTTTGAACTTGTATTTCTATTCTACCTATGACCCATGACCTATCACCTATGACCTAAGTGATGGATAAGCTGATCACTGAAGTAAAAGATCGTCTTCAGCGAGCAAAATGCGCGGCGGCGCTGACCGGGGCGGGTATATCCGCCGAGAGCGGGGTGCCGACCTTCCGGGGCCAGGAGGGGCTCTGGAAGAATTTCCGGCCCGAGGATCTGGCCACCCCCGAGGCTTTTGCCCGCGATCCCAAGCTCGTCTGGGAATGGTATCTCTGGCGCCGGGGACGGATTGCGCCTTGTGCGCCCAACCCCGCCCATCATGCCCTGGTCACCCTCGAGCAGAGGATACCGGATTTCACCCTGATCACCCAGAATGTCGACGGACTGCACCGCCGGGCCGGGAGCCGAAACATCCTGCATTTGCACGGCACCATCTGGGAGGTGCGCTGCACCGGGTGCGGGAGGGTGGAGGAGAACCGGGACCCCGATCTGGCTTACCCGCCCCTCTGTTCGGGCTGCAAAAAACTCCTGCGCCCCAATGTGGTCTGGTTCGGGGAGGCCCTGGATCCAGCGATTCTTGCCCGGGCCGAAGAGGCTTTGAATAAATGCGAGGTTCTCCTGGTGGTCGGAACCTCCGCGGTCGTCCAGCCCGCGGCCTCGATGGCCCTCTGGGCAAAAAGGGCCGGGGCTTATGTGGTCGAGATCAATCTGGAGCCGACCCCGCTCTCGCGGGCGGTAGATTCTAGTTTGCAGGGAAAAGCGGGAGAAATTCTGCCACGATTGCTTTAAGTTGGGTCATAGGTGTTAGGTCATGGGTCATGGGTTAATACCCAACACCCATCACCCTCCCCTTCATCCCCTCCCCTCAAGGGAGGGGAAAGTTTTGTTGTTTCTGTATTGTTATTAGCTTTTGTCTGTGATCCATGACCTAGAACCGGACAAACCCGAGAACCCATCCCCAGAGTATCCGGAAAAATAAAAACCGGGCGAGATGCCCGGTTTGCGACTTATTTTTGTTTCTGGGCTCTATGCCCTTTGCTCCCTCCGTCCTGTAAGCCTACGGGCTGGAAGCGAGGCCGGAGGCTATGCCATTCCGAGACCCGATGGACCCTATGGACACAAGGAACTCAATGGACTGACGGAGCTTTGCTCCGTCATTTATTCGGCTGGCCCCACTGCTCCTTGATCTTGGCCCGCAGGACTTTCCCGACCGGGGAAAGGGGCAGGGCGTCGACAAAGACCACCTGCCGCGGTTTCTTGTAGCTCGCCATCTTGTCCTTGCAGAAGTCGATGATCTCTTCCGGGGCGGCTTTCTCTCCGGGCTTCAGGACCACCACCGCCCGGATGATCTGCCCCCACTGCTCGTCGGCGACCCCGATCACGCAGACGTCCGCGACCTTGGGATGGGCGTGGATGAAGTCCTCCACCTCGAGCGGGAAGATCTTTTCCCCGCCGGAGTTGATGCATTCCCCCTTCCGCTCCACCACGTAAATCTCCCCGTCCGCGGCGCGTTTAGCCAGGTCGCCGGAGCGGAACCAGCCGTCCTTGGTGATCACCTGGTCGGTCTTTTCCTGGTCCTTGTAGTAGCCCTTCATCAGGGAGGGGCTCTTGTACAGGAGCTCGCCGACCTCGCCGTCCTTGACCGGTTCGCCCTGATCGTTGACGATCTTCGCCTCCACTCCGTTGAGGAGCTTGCCCACCGAGCGGTCCTTGACCGCGTCGGCGTCCCCGTCGACCTTGGCGGTGGTGACCGGGGCCATCTCGGTCTGGCCGAAGGCGTCCACCAGAAGGGTTTCCCGGAAGGCGGAAAGCAGCTTCTTCTTGTATACGTCGGAAAAGACGGCCGCCCCGGTCAGGGCGATTTTCACCGAGGAAAGGTTACGCTTTTCGATCCCGGGGGCATCCACCAGCTTTTTCCACATGGTGGGGACCATGAAGATCCAGGTGACCTTTTCCTTCTCGACCAGGTCGAGGACCTCGGCCGGGTCGAAGCTCTGGTTCTGCAGGATGATGGCGGCGCCTTTCTGGTTGCAGAGGAAGAGCAGCCAGATGGCGTAGCTCGCGAGATGGAAGAAGGGAGAGGCCGGGAGGGCCCGGACAAAGTCGGTGGTGGGGGGATTCCTGAAGTTGAGGGCGGCCATTTTCATCCGGAGCCCGAGCTTGCCCTGGATCTTGAAGCGCCCGGAAAGCTGGAGCTTGAGTATCTTGGGGATCAGGGCGAGCTTGCCGGCCAGGGTGTAGGGATAGATGGACAGCTCCAGGAACTCGGAGGGGTTTTCCCCGAGCTTGAACTCGACCCGGAGATCATACTTCTCCGGGGCCCCGGTCATGAGCTTGACCTTCCCCTCTTTCATGATCGCGGTAATGGGGGATATCTCGCTGGATCCGTCACCGATCAGCTGGACCACCATGACCTTGTCTTTCATCGCGGGGTTCTCGAACAGGAGGGCGAGCTGCCCGAGCATGGCGCTGATGGCGCCCTGGATCTTGCGCTCGGATTCATTGCGGGCGTAAATCGGGTCGTTGATGGTCGAAACCGGAGGGAGAAGGTTAGTCAGGAGGGAGGTGATCTGGAACTGGTTGGAGATGAAATTCCGGTAGGTGAGCATCACTCCCTTGGAGCGCCCGGTGGTACCGCCGGTGTACATCAGGACCGCGAGGTCGTCCATTCCCACCTCGACCCGGGGTTCGGAAGGGGAGCCGGACCGGAGCAGGTCCTCGTAATGGAGGAGGCCCGGGGGAGGAGCCACGATGGGTTTCTGCCCGTAGCGGCCGGTCTTGATCACGTAGAAGTTGATCTTGGAGAGGGAGCCGCGGATCTCCTTGACCAGGGGCAGGAACTCCTCTTCGAAAAAAAATCCCACGGAGTCGCTGTTGTCGAGAAGATACTCGACCTCGCTTTTCACGTAACGGTAGTTGACCGGGACGGGCACGGCCCCGAGAGCCTGGATGGCCAGATTGATCTCAAGAAATTCCGGGCAGTTGTGGAATAGGAAGGCGCATTTGTCCCCCTTCTTGAGCCCCAGCCCGGCGAGGGCGTTGGCCAGGCGGTTGACCCGCTCGAACTGTTCCTTCCAGGTGATCCGCAGGTCGCCGAAGATCACCGCGGCGGTTTCCGGGGGAAAATACTTGGCACGGATTCGCAGGGACTGATAAAAAGGCGATCGGTTCATTTTTTTTCTCCTGTTCGCGGGTTGCGCCGGACAATCGGATTCAAGTTTGGGAAATTATCCTCAAATCACGTCTCAGGGTCAATAAGGGTAGATGGTAGACGGTAGACGGTAGACGGGGAAAAATCAAGAAATAAAACAAACACGATCAACCGCCTTCCTTCTCACATCTTACGTCTAACGTCTAACTTTTTAGGAATGAATTTTTGCGAGGAGCTCCGCGGCCAGAGCGATTCCGAGTTCGGCGGCCCGGCCGGGCGGACCGGATTTCTCCCCCCGCGCCATCGCCTTGCCTTCCGGATCGGAAACCATCCCCGCGATCAGCAATTTTCCGGGGTTCTCGAACCGGGCCAGGGCCGCCGCCGGGGCGCGGCACCCCACCCCCAGGCGGTGCAGAAATCCTCTTTCCGCCTCCACCGCCTCGCGGGTCTCGGGGTGGTCCAGGGGCTCGAGCCAGGGACGGACCCGGCCGTCATCCTTCCGGATTTCCAGGCCGATCGCGCCCTGTCCGACGGCGGGGATGAAAGCGGAGAGGGACAGGACCTCGGTGATCTCGGAGGAGAACCCGAGCCGTTCCAGCCCCGCGCAGGCGGCGATGATGCCGTCATATTCCCCGTTTTTCAGCTTGCGGATCCGGGTGTCCACGTTGCCCCGGAGGGGGAGAACGGTCAGGTCCGGCCGGGCGGAGAGGATCTGCACCTGGCGGCGGAGACTGCCCGTTCCGATCCGGGCGGCCCGGGGCAGGGCGGAGAGGGGCAGGCGGTCGCGGGTCAGGAGGGCGTCGGCGGGGTTCCGGCGGGGAAGCACGGCCGCGATTTCCAGGGTCCCGGGAATCTCGGAAGGGAGGTCTTTCAGGCTGTGGACGGCGGCGTCAATTTCCCCGGAAAGGAGGGCGGCTTCCAGCTCCCGGACGAAGGCCCCGATCGGTTGTTCCCCGGAAAAAGTGTTCCATTCCGAGATCCGGTCCCCCGTGGTTTTGATTTTAATAATCTCGAGTTCCAGGCCGGGATGGACGCTTTTCAGAAGGCCGGAGACCTCCTGGGCCTGTGTTAAAGCCAGCGGACTTCCCCGGGTGCCCAGGCGGAGCTTAGCCACGTTTTTGCGGCGGGAAATCCGGTTCCGGGGGAAGCTCGAGTTCAAAGAGCTTCTGGAAGGCTTTCAGAAACTGGGACCGTCCGTTCAAAAGGGCTTCCTCCCGGAGGGAACGGGTGGGGGCGAGCAGAAGTTTCCGGACCAGGGCCCGGGTGAGCCGGTCCAGGATTTCCGGGGTGAGCCCGTTGGGCTGGCCGAGCTGAGACAGGGTCCGGGCGAGTTCCTTCTGCCGGATGGTTTCGGCCTGTTCGTGGAGGGCCGAGATCAGGGGGGCCGCGGCCCTTTCCCGCTGCCAGCGGGTGAATTTCTCCGTCTCCCGGATAATGATGACTTCCGCCCGCTTGGCCTCCTCCATCCGGGATTTCAGGTTCTCCGCCCCGAGTTCCTGGAGGCGGTCGATATCGGCCAGGGTGACCAGGTCGAGATTGCCGATCTCGGGATCGATGCAGCGGGGGACCGAGATGTCCAGGATAAAAAGCGGTTTTTTCCGGTTTTTCATGATCGGTTCCAGGTCCGTGAGGGTGAGGATGTGGTGGATGGCGAAGGTGGAGGCGATCATGATATCGGCCTTGCGGATCAGGCGGGGAATATCCGCGAAATCGCAGGCCCGGCCGCCGATCCGGCTGGCCAGCTCCGCCGAGCGGGCAAAGGTGCGGTTGGCGACCAGGATCTTGCTGACCCCGGCCTTGTAGAGGGCCTCGGCCGCCTGTTCGGCCATCTCGCCGGCCCCGATAATGATGACCTGCTGCCGGGTCAGGTCGGGCTGCTGGCGCCGGATGAATTCCACCGCCACTGAACTGACCGAGATCGCCAGCCGGCCGATCCCGGTTTCCCGGCGGATGCGCTTGGCTACCCCGAAGGCCTGCTGGAAAAGGTGGTTAATGAGCGGATCCACCGTCCCGCCGTAAAGGGAAGCCAGGTAAGCCTGCTTGACCTGGCCGGAGATCTGGGTTTCGCCGGGCACCAGGGAGTCGAGGCTGGAGGCGACCCGGAAAAGATGCTCCGCCGCCTGGGTTCCGGAGAACTGGTAAAGCAGGGG
Organism: bacterium; assembly: GCA_028713675.1. Lineage (GTDB taxonomy): Bacteria > Desulfobacterota > JAPLJL01 > JAPLJL01 > JAPLJL01 > JAPLJL01. Next base: position 3,508 of record JAQTNV010000009.1, on the reverse strand, counting down.
GGTGAGCTCGGCTTTGGGGGTGGAGCTGTAACGGCAGAGAAAGCGGACCAAGATTTCCCGGCAGGCGGGGAGATCATCGGTGGAAGCGTAGATCTCCGTCCGGTTGCAGGTGGAGAGCAGGACCAGGCCCTGGATCGATTTTTGCGGCAGCAGATGGACCAGGGGCGACTCGGCCTGGGACCGGGCCAGGGAAAAACACTCGCGCACCCCGACCGGCGCGGTGTGATGCGAAACCCCGATGACAAAAATCTCATTCATTCCAGTCTGCCGCTTGAGTTTCAATCCGGGCGAGAAGTTTTTTAATCCCGGTTTCGTCCCGGGCGGAAACGAGTTTGAGCAGATCCGCGTCGAGAGATTCCCGGATACAACGCCTAATCGTAGGGGGGCTGACCCCTTTAGTCAACAAGCGGTCGCGGAAATCACCGAGGAGGGCGGTGAGTTTTTCGTATTCCGCGCCGACGCCTTCCGCGACCCGGTCCCGGAGCCATTGGGCCAGGGCCGGGCAGCGGCCCGAGGTGGAAAAACCGACGGTGAGATCGCCCCGCTCGAGCAGGGCGGGCAGGATGAAGTCACTCTCGGCGGGCAGGTCGGCCAGGTTCAGGAGGCAGGGGAGGGCGCGGGCTTCCTCGACCAGGCCGCGGGTGACCGCGGGATCGTCGGTGGCCGCCAGGACCAGGAACATCCCCTGGAGATCCCCGCGCCGGTAGGGCCGGCGCTCGACCGTGATTTTCCCGTCCCGCGCCAGGCTTTCCAGGACCGGAGAGAGCTCCGGGCTGACCACCCGGACCCGGGCCCCGGCCGCGAGGAGCCCGCGGACCTTCCGCTCGGCGACCTCGCCTCCGCCCACGACCAGGCAGGGACGGTTTACACAGTTGAGGCTGATGGGGTAGTAAGGCATGTTTGCTGATTTCGTCCGGAGACCCGGTTCAGATCCGGGATCCGGGAATCCCGGGTTTCGGATAGGGGGTTGAAATATTTTTCGGCATGATTATTCCCGTCGGAGAATTGGGATAATTCTCCGGCTGTTTCGGGCGCTTGGGGCCGCGGAAATGAAAACAATCACTTGACTTATTTTTCGCTTTCATTTAAAAAAGGATAAAGGGTTTTTCTATAATATAAATCAAATCTAAATGCCGATCAAAGATATCCGGGACGAAAATTTTGAGGAGGAAATCCTCAAAGCCTGTTCGACCGTAACCCTGGTGGATTTTTGGGCCACCTGGTGCGCCCCCTGCAAGGCGATCATGCCCCTGATCGAGGAACTCTCCCAGAAATATGAAGGCAAGGTAAGTTTCGCCAAGATCAACGTCGAAGACAATCCCCGGATCCCCTGCCAGTTCAAGGTTTTCTCGATTCCGAACCTGATTCTCTTCAAAGAGGGCAAGGTTTTCGCCCAGCTCGTGGGCCGGACCAGCCGGAAAGATATTGAATCGCTCATCCTTTCGGGCCTGGGGGATACCCGGGCGGCCGGACATTCCTGAACCGGCGAGATCGTCCCTTCCCGCAATTTATTTTTCCCCGATTCCAAGGTGGTAGGTAGTAACGACCGCCGAGTCAACTCCGCTGAAGCTCCGCTGCCCAAGCCGCCGACCGCTGCCAAAGGCGAGAATCGTGAGGCGTAAGGGGTGAGGGGTAAGGGGTAAGGCGTTCGTAGAGTCCATTGTGTCTATAGGGTCTATTGGGTCATGGGTTATGGGTGTTAGGTGTTGGGTTTCCAGAAGCCCGGCTTCCGGCCCGTAGGGTATGGGCCTACAGCCCGGAGGGAGGGTTGGTTCTTCCTTCGACCCCGATGGGGTCCTCAGGACGAGAACCCCAGAGGGGCGCGACTCGCACTTCTGGGAAACCAGACTCGATGAACTTGGCAATAAAGTATTTATCGATACAGGCTAGACCCTGCGGGTCAGCCTGCTGGATTACGGCACGGCACGTATTAGTGCGCTTCATCCTGAGCACTGCGAAGGAGGAGCGTCCATTCTTCGCAGCAGTGCTGCTCATCAGGATAAAAAACCAACCCCCCAAAAAAGAAAAAAATGCCTGAGCAAAGGAGAGATTCTTCGCCAGAGGCTCAGAATGACAAATTTAAACGACAGTCCGCAGTCAGCGGTCCCTCCGGGCCGTAGACCCTATGGGCCCGAGGCAATGCCCTCTGCTCGAGGCCGCCAACGGCGGCCTAGAACATGTACCGCCGCATCCGGATGTTGAGGAGCAGTCCCACCGAAGCCATGCAAGTGATCAGGAAGGAACCGCCGTAGCTGAAAAAGGGGAGGGGCATCCCCACCACCGGCAGGAGTCCCACCACCATCCCGATATTGAAGACCGTCTGGATGAGAAAGAGCATCGCGATCCCGAAAGCCAGGAGCGCGCCGAAGCGGTCCTTGGCCTGGGTTCCGATCTGGAGGGACCAGATGATCAGCGTGAAGAAAAGGGCCAGGACCAAGAGCACCCCGAGAAACCCGTGTTCCTCGGAAAACACGGAAAAAGCGAAATCGGTATGCTGCTGGGGCAGGAACTTGAGCTGGGTCTGGGTGCCCTGGCGGTAACCCTTGCCGAGAAAACAGCCGGAGCCCACCGCGATCTTGGACTGAATGATCTGGTAGCCGGTGCCGAGGGGATCGGCATGGGGGGAAACGAAGGAGGTGATCCGCTGCTTCTGGTAGCCTTTCAGATTGGTCCAGAGCAGGGGTGTGGCCAGGAGGAACGCGGCGATCCCGATAACCAGGGTTCTCCGCCGGACCCCGACGAAGAAGAAAAAGGCCCCCAGCATCCCGAGATAAAGGAGGGCGGTGCCGAGATCGGGCTCAAGGATGATCAGGACGGCGGGGACCCCGGCGAGAATTCCCGGGAGCACCAGGTCCCAGAGACCGTAGCCGAAATCCCGGGGATGTTCCTGGAAATACTTGGCCAGGATGATGACCAGGGCCAGCTTGCCCGGCTCGGAGGGCTGGAGGGCCAGCCCGGAGACGACGAACCAGCGTTTGACCCCGGCGGTTTCGGCGCCCAGGAGCAGCACGGCAATGAGCAGGAGAACGGCGGCCGCGTAGGTCGGCCAGGCGAGCCTTTCCCAGATCCGGTAATCCACCAGGGTCATGGGCAGCATGACCAGAAACCCGATTCCGAACCAGGTGAGCTGGCGCCAGGCCAGGGACCCCGGGGGCCCGAGCGAAGAGGTGAAGGCGGCGCTCCGCAGGCTCCAGAGGCCGATGCCGAAAATCACGAGCACCAGGATCAGGAAGCGGTAGTCGAAATTGCGCCAGGCGCGTTCGTCCAGAATGCGGGCCATCAGTCACCTCCCCCGGCGGGCGCGGGATTTTCCGGCTGGGCGGCCGCGGGGACGGCGGGGCTTTCTCCCCGGCGGGCGAAGTAGGCCTCCAGGATGCCCTTGGCGATCGGGGCCGCGACGGAGGCCCCATGGCCGCCGTGCTCGACCAGGACGACCACGGCGATCTCGGGATTTTCCGCCGGGGCGTAGGCCACAAACCAGGCGTGGTCGCGCAGTTTTTCCGGGACC
>JAQTNV010000008.1:42884-85754 GCA_028713675.1 bacterium | reverse complement strand
CCCCGGTTTGCCCGGGGCGGTTCCCCGGTTTTCATCTCGCCGGCTTTCAGGGCCAGGCCCGCCAGGACCCAGAAAATAAATCCCGAAGCGGGGTTATGCAGGTTGAAACTGAAAAAGGCGGTGACCAGGCTGGCGGCGAGCCCTCCGCTGATCCCCAGCCGGGACAGGAATTCCTCCCGGTCCGGCGCGGAGCGGAGGGAACGGAGGAGCGCATTCAGCAGGAGCCCCAGGAAAAGGAAAAACAGCAGGGCGGCCGGGATCCCCAGCTCGGCCAGCGCGCCCAGGTACTCGTTGTGGACCCGGCTGATATCGATGTTTTTCCCCTGGTAGAGGTTTTCCATTCCCGGGGTCTGGTAAAGCGGCTCCACCACCGAGAAGTTTCCCGGCCCCACCCCCAGGAAGGGATGATCCCGGGATATGCGCAGGGCTTCCTGGAAAGCAAGGACGCGGAAACGGATGGCCGGGTCGTGCAGATTGAAGATGGAGGCGAAACGGGAGGGCATTCCCCTCCCGGCGGGCGTCAGGAGAAGGAAAATAACGGCCAGCCCGGCCAGGAGCCCGGGGAGCCAGAGGAAGCGGAGGGCGGTTTTGGATCCGGAAGCGGGCGCGGGGTCTTTTCGCTTGCGGCCCGCCGCCGCGGCCAGCGCGATGAAAATCATGAGCGCCGCTCCCGCCAGGAACCCGAGCCAGCCGGCCCGGTTCCCGGTGAGGAGAAGATAAAAAATCCCGAGACCGAAGGGAACCGCCAGGATAATCCGGATGAGAATTTTCTCCCGGGCCGCCCCCGCGGCGGCCAGGAGCGGGAGGACGGCGGCCAGGTATTCCGCGGAGAAATTGGAAAGCCCGAGGGTGGAAGCGGGGTCCTTGGCCCCGTAGCGGTCCATCCCGATCGGGAGGATCTCGAAGAACTGCAGGATCCCGATCAGGGAAACCCCGGCGACCGGGAGGGCCAGGGCGAGGGCGAGCTTCCGGAAACCCGGACCGGGAAAAGAGAAATAAGCCAGAAAGAAAAATACGAGACCGGGAGCGAGATTCATCATCTCCATCCCGGCCGCCGGCCGGTTTTCCGCGCCGAGGGCGGAAATCACGGCGAAACCCAGGAACCCGAGCAGGGGAAGGCCCGCGGAGGGGATCCTGACCCGCGGCGGGGCTTCGATCGCGAGGGACAGGCAGCCGGTTCCGAGGGTGGCCAGGACGCTTAAAAACGCGATCTTGGTGACGGAGAATTCAAACCCGACGAAGAAAAGCGGGACGGCGGCCGCCGCGAACAGGATGATGAAGGCGGTTGCGGATTGAAAGAATTTTGGTCGGGAATAATTCATATCAATAAACAATGTCCATAGTGTCCCTCAGATAAAACCTTCGGGATAAATCCGTAGTGTCCATAGTGTCCATAGTGTTCCTCAGATAAGACCTTCGGGATAAATCCATTGGGTCTATTGTGTCTTTATAGTTTTTCTGGTTGGTATCGTCTATTTGGCGCTCAATAACCTATGAGCTTTTGGCTACTGATTTATTTTGTCTTTCCTTTGACCTTTCACCTTTGAGCTTTTCGCTTTCCCCTTTCTCCTTTGAACTTTGAGCTTTGACCTTTGAGCTTTTAGGCGACTCTTTTCCCCGCTTTACTTGTTCATTATAATTAAAAATACGCGGTTGCCAATGAAGATTTAGAATCGGGTTTTTTTAAGCAAACCGTTTAATAAATTGGCGGTTTATCGGAAAAAATCCCGGAAAGAAGGCAGAGCGATGGACCGGAAATCGTACGGGGTAGACTCCGTGCTTTCCATCAAGTTTGAGTTTGGCTACTACCCGGACCGGGCGCAGGAATGGCAGGAGGCGCTCCGAGAGTGCGGGTATTATTATTCCCCGTTTCATGAGGGGTATTTCAACCCCGAACTCGGGCTGCTCACCTATATGCACGAGTTGTGCCGGGATTTCAATGATGATCCCCAGAAGTTCCGCGAATGGTACCGGAATATCCGCCGGGACCCTGAATTCAGGGATAAGTTGAAAAAGATGAGTGAATTAGTGCTCTGGTCTCTCCGGGGCCTGCTGTAGGGTAAAGCCTGCCGCTGGATTTTTTATCAGGGTTTTCTCAGCTGATTCTTAATCAATATATAAACAAGATGGGTAGCCGCAACCTTCAGGTTGCGACATTTATTTTGCGTGTCCCACGTGTCTGACTTTTTCCGCCTTGGATCGAAACCCGAAACTATTTTTCGGTCGGCGTGAGCACGAAAAGATAAAGCCGGGGCGGGCCGGGCCACCAGAGCATGACCTGATAACGGGAAACGGCCTCGGTTTCCACCAGGTTGAGGGGGTCGGTATCATTGGTATAAGAGGAAACCAGCCACATCCGCTTGAAACTCCGGGCGATCTCGTCGAATTCCTGGCCGATTCGGGCCCGTTCCGCGGCGGCCAGCTGGGGGTCACCGCTGTAGTTTTTCATGGTGTAGACAACGGGGACAAGATTGGGGGGAACTTCGCGAGTGTAATAATTATACAGAATGTGGGTGTAATTCGCGTTGATGGCCACGATGTCTCCGGGCTCGGAGATGGAGATGATTTTCGCGACGCTGTTCTTCCAGTCCGGGTTTTCGGGCACCGTGTGGATCCGGTAAACGGCGTAAGAAGGGGCGACCAGGGAAAGAACCAGGATGATTTCGGGAACAATCCGGACCGGGATATTGAGCAGCCCCCGGGCGGCCAGGAGGTAAAGAACCGGGAGGGTAAAAAAGAGGTATTTGGCCAGGAAAATATTCTCCGACTGGGAGAGGATAAAACTCGTGAGCACGGGGAAGATGAAAAGGAAAAGGCCGAAAGACCACTCCCAGCTCCGGAACAGGCCGCCCTTAACTTTAAGGGAGAAGAACCCGGCCAGGAAAAGGACCGGGATAAGGAAATAAAGATAATTCAGAAGGCTGGACTCCGGGATCAGGCCGATTGCGTAGACTTTGAGCAGGCCCAGGAATTCATTGAAGCCCGGGGCGCCGTGGAATTTAGTCAGCCAGAAGTGCTGGTCGGCCGGGGCGCCGGCGCTAACGCTGACGCTGAAGAAGCCCTGGATGTGCCGGAAAACTTTCCAGATTCCCGCAAAGATAAGCAGGTAACAAGATCCCCAGCTCAGAAGAAACCGGCCGCGCTTTTCGGCATTGAAAACAAGATACCAGGAAACCAGCAGGGCCTGGCCGGCAATAAAAATGACGGAAAGATAGTGGGTATTATAAATAAGGATACTGCAGACAATGAACCCCAGGAAATCACCGGCCCGGGCCAGGATCAGGGCCCGGACCTGGTAAATCATCGCCCCGAGGGAAAGCAGGAGGAGGAGCGAGTAACCCCGGACCGACTGGCAGAGATTGAGGTGAAAGGGGGAGAGGGCCAGAAAAATGGCGCTGTAGATTCCGAGCTTCTGGCCCTGGCGTCCGCGGACCAGGAGGGTGGACAGGTAATAGACCAAAAAGATCGAAACCGAACCGAAGGCCGCGGAAAGAAAGCGCAGGGCAAATTCGCTCGAGGCGACCAGGGTGACCAGGTGGAGAAACAGGAAATAGAATGATCCGTTGATCTCGCCTCGCGACGGCAGGAAGTTGGCGAGGAGCAGGTCCGCGATCGACCGGTGGGCGTCGACGTAGCTGGTCGCCTCGTCCAGCCACAGGCTTTCTGCTCCCAGCCCGTAAAGCCGGATCAGGGTTCCCACGAACAATGTGACCCAGAGAATAAGGGACAGCCACTGGTCCCGGTCTTCCGGGGAATTGGGAACTTCCTGAAAAGTGGAAGCCGGAATCTTTTTCATCGTCCAGGTAATTTTTGGTATGATTTCACCACGCAGTTTTTATATCATCAGATGGAATATTGATCAATGTTTTTATTTTCGGAGAAGGAATGACTATTGTCGCACTGGTTAGGTTTTTCGGATTTGGTTTTCTTCCCTCCCTGCGAGGGAGGGGCCAGGGGAGAGTTTCGTGCGATCGTTTCAACCGATAAGAATGACGATTACCGAACAACTTGGCCCGTTGAACATGACGCTCTGGGATTTTTTGGAGAGCATCAGCTTGCTGATGCAATGCATCCCGCCAGGGCGGGATGCGGTCTATATAAAGACTTCATGGAAAAACGTCTGAAAGATAGGCCGTTGAAGATCCTGTTCGTCCACCTGGGAGCGCTGATGTTTTTTTGGAGTGCATTAGCTTGCTAATGCGATGCATCGGCAAGCCGATGCAGTCCGAAGAAGAAACTTTATGAAAAAACCTTTGTTGGATAAACCTCGCAAGATTCTCTTTGTCCACCTGGGAGCGCTGGGGGATTTCCTGCTGGCTCTTCCGGCCTTAGTTGCCTATCAGGAGCCGGAAAACCGGCCGGAGCTACATATCTGCGCCGGCGGCGACATCCGCCGCCTGGCCCTGGCCGGGGGAAGATTTCAAGGGGAAGTGGACCCGGAAGGGGAGGGCTTCCAGCGTTTGTTCTCCCCCGGGGCCGCGCTTCCCGAAAGCCTGGCCCGGATTCTTTCGCGGTTCGATCTGGTGATAACCACCAGCGCCAATCAGGACTTGCTCGCCAATTTGCGGAGGTTGGTCCCGGCGGTCCTGTCTCCGGGAAAACCGGACCCTCTGTCCCGGCGCCATCTTCATGATGAATACTTGGGCGCGCTGCTGCTCCCCGGGATGAAGCCGGAAATAAGCCTGGTCGAAAATTCCTTCTCCCTGCCCGAGGCCCTGGCTGGCCGCGGCCGGGAGCTTTTGAAATCCGGGCCCCGGGGGCGCGCCCTGATTATCCATCCGGGAAGCGGGGGAGCAATCAAATGTTGGCCGCTGACTTATTACCTGGATCTCGCGGCGCGGGCTTCGCGGATGGGCCTGCCCCCGTTTTTTCTCCTGGGCCCGGCGGAGAAGGAAAATCCCGAGTTCGCGAATCTTTCCGGATCCGGTTTCTCGGTTCTTTCCGGCCTGACCCTGGTGGAGACCGCCGCGGTTCTGGCCAACGCGAAAATTTATGTGGGCAATGATTCGGGAATTACCCACCTGGCGGCGGCCATGGGCCGGCCGGTAATCGCGATCTTCGGGCCTTCCGACCCCGGGCGCTTCGGCCCGAGGGGAAGGTTGGTGAAAATTATTTCTCTGAATTACGAGTGCTCTCCCTGCCATCCGCGGAACCCGCAATCGCCCGCGCCGGAATGCCGGAAAAAACGCGCCTGCCTTCTGGAGATCAAACCTGAAGCGGTTGTCTCGTTTTTTAACCGGTAGCCGCAGGCTTCAGCCTGCGACGTAGGGGAGCCATTCCACTGGCTCCCTTTTTTTTGGCGGCAGTTGAATGCCGCCCCTACAAAAAAACTTGAAAATAAATTCCCCTCCCTTGAGGGGAGGGGAAAGAGGGGAGGGTGATTATTATTTAGCTGACAGCTTATAGCTGAGAGCTTCTTAGCTTTTAACTATGGGTCGTGCGGGGTTCGAACCCACGACCCCCGGATTAAAAGTCCGGTGCTCTACCAACTGAGCTAACGACCCGTTTCTAAGAAAATCAATTACTTAGGCTGGCTACCTTTTCCCGGCGTTCTTGAATTTTTACCAATTTATTACCATCCCGACCGGAATCCCCGGTCAAAATGGTCCCAATGTAATTAACTGCGTCCCTTTTATGGTCCTGGGACAAATGCGAATACCTGAGCGTCATTTTAAACGACCTATGGCCCAAAAGCTCCATCACCGTAACTAAGTCTGTTCCTCCCATGACCAAATAGCTTGCGAAGGTATGACGGAGGTCATGGAACCTAAAATCATGTATTCCGGCTTCCCTACAGGCGTTTCCAAAGGACTTTCTGAAGCTTTTGAACGGTTCCCCTTGGCAATTACTGAAAACAAACTCACCGCCTTCATTATTCAATCTAAAGTCTTTAAGCTCCTCCGTCAAGGAATCGCTTATGGGAATATGCCTAGTTCTCCCGTTTTTCGTTTCGTAAAGATGAATGATTTTTTCCTTCCAGTCAATCTGTTCCCACTTGAGCTTGAGGATTTCGCCTCTTCTCATCCCGGTATTTAATGCCATTAATACGATCAAATGAAGATTGGTATTCCGAGAGCAAGCTTTAAGGAGTTTTTGTATTTCATTTTCTTGAAGATAATTTATTCTTCCCTCGGATTCTTTAAAAAGTTTGATTCCCTTCATCGGGTTGGATTTGGCTTTACCCCAAAGGATTGCCTTATTGAACATATTTTTGAGCAAGGCAAGTTCCCGGTTAATAGATGCTGGGGAAGGGGATTTCTTTATTCTGCTGGTTTCTTTTTTCCTCTCCAATTTGTATTGTTCAACGTCAAAAGAACTTACCTGATCAAGCCGTTTTTCCCCGAAAAAGGGGACTAAATGTCTCAGGCTGGTAATATCCCGATCCCAGGCTTTTTTGTTTTCCTTTGAGTATTCCATGTATTCTTTGGAAAAATCTCCAAAGGTGACTCTTCTAGACCAAGGTATGTCTGGGTTCTTACCTCGGGCTTTATCCCCTAGGCGGGCTTCCCATACCCGTTTTGCCTCTTCTTTAACCGTTCCTACTGTTTCCACCCTTCGTTGATGATTAATATCGTAATAATCAACGGAATAGACCGTTTTCCCAAGCCGTTTGGAATACCTTTTTCTGATACTCATTTTATTTCCTCCTCAGTATATAATACGAAAAAAATCGGGTTTTATTACACAGAGGAGATTATTTTCCTAGATATTTATTTTTTAGTAGTTCGATTGCCTCGGCGACTAGATTACTCTGGCTTGCATCCCTCCGGCTTTTCCCCTGTTTGATTAATTCAAACCGGACTTCTTCTAAATCCTCAGCACTTTTCCGAGGGAGATAAAAGGCAACCTTTACCTTATTCTCCGGGTTTGTTGACGATCCTTTGCTTTTCTTTTCTTTAACCGGAATTACCATTCACTTGCCCCCATTTGTTAGAATTCTTATTTTATTATATAGTAATATTATTCCTTTTTCAAGAGGGTTCAGGAAAAAACATTGGTCCAATAGATTTGTTGACCCTATGAAAAATAAATCAGATAATGGAACAACAACGAAGAAAAAAGCTATTACGTCCAGAAATCAAGTCCATTGAAAGGAAAGAAAATGAATGGCAATGATTTATTTAAAACAAATTGATCCTGATTTTTAGGTAATTATTTTAGACATTAATATAAATGGAAACCCAATTAGAAAACGAGAAAAATTTAAAAATATGCGATTATTTTGAAAAGATAACTTATGTCTTGCCTACATCAGATATTGATCCCAAATGGGTTTTAGAAATCTATAAAAAGAATAAATCAAAAAAGATTTTCAATAAAGAATTTGTTAATTATTCAGATAACCAGCTTTATTTGCTTGCCGAAACGGGTTTGCATTCCATCGATTTATCTTTTTCTTTTTTAAAATTTATTAATAATCATTTATGGCCAATATATTGTTTTAGATTTATTTTTAAGGATAAAAAAAGCAGAGAAATAGAAGGTTATCGTATATTTTTACCTACCTCTTTTCCAGAAACAGATTTATTTTTTTCAAAACCAATAAAAATAATATTATTCAGAAATAATTATATTGTTTCACATACTGAAATAAATTTTCCATTAATTAATAAAGACGTTTGGCAATTAATTGATTCAAGTCCACCCAAGCAATATATAGGGGATTTAATTGCAGCAAAATATTTTGTTGAAAGTAAAATGTATGATGATATTAAAGATAGTATTGAAGAAAATAAATTAAGATTTAATTGGGCACACAGATTGGAATATGAAGCGTCAATAGCAATTAACAAATATCCTGATGCGAAAAGGGAAGAAGAATTCCCTGAAGCAAAAGTAGCTTATTCGCATACAATAGCAAAAGAATTTTTTAAAGATGAGCAAAACATTTTCAAAAAAGTATATTCATTTTATGCAAATATATTTTGGCAGAAAAATGATAAAGAAATAAACAATCCAATTGAAGAATTAAAAAAAGTAGCAATTGAAATCCCCAAAAATATTAGTGATTTTCCAATTATTCACCTAGAAATAATATCGGATTTAATGAGATTGGCTTGGTTTTCTTCTATGGGAACGGCTCAAGGAAACGAAATTACTTCAATAAATGATGATGGAGATAGGAAGAAAATAGTCCTAAAAAATCAATTAAATGAAAAATGTTATGATCATTTTTGGGATAGAATTATTTTTGATTTCCCATTTAATTATGATCTTTTATTAGGATCTGGAAATTGTCTTGCTAATATAAAAAATTTCTTTATGAACATTCCCTCATATCAAGGTGATTATGAAGAAGGCGATAAATATATTCATGACATTCTTGACGAAGCTATGTATTTAAAACAATGGACGATTCCTTATAAAGCTTATGTTCAAATAAATATAGGAAATATTAAAGCAATAAAATTTATTGAATTAGGAACATCAGTCGCCTGTATATTTCTTGATCAAGAATCTCATGTTTATCCTATATGGTTTCATCCAAAAGAACATAATTTTAAATTTATTTATCCTCCGTATCATTCAATTTATCTAAGTTATTTTGATCAGTATTACAATAATAAATATGGAGTCCCTGATCAACAAAATATCGATGCTACTGATGGATTAAATATTATTGAAGATTCCGATCCCAATGTGGATATTGATGTTGAGGAATATTTGAATACTAAATGTCTCGGGTTGGAAATTCTATTGGCATCTATTATTCGAGATTTTTGGGTTGTTGAAGAAAGAGAATCTGTATTTGGCAGCTCAATAAGATCACCTAGGGTTCCAATGCTAAAATCTGATTTGAATAAAAAAATAGTAGTTTATATTCCGAGAATTAAATATGTTAAAGATTTACAAGAGAGTCATAAAGAACTTAATTTAATTGCCCGTCGGTCACATTTTGTTGTTGGACATTTAAGAAAAGCTGTCCATGCTAGTGAAGCTCAAATATTTTTAGCGAAAAAATATAATATTGTCGTTCCTGAAGGCTTCACTTTTGTTCGACCACATAAAAGAGGGGAAGAAGCTCAAGAGAGAATATATCGAAGCCGTTCAGCATTAAAATGTATTAATGCATTAGATATTTTCGAAAACAAATATTCTAAAGATGATTGGTTTAATTACGAAAGAAATGTCAAAGGATGGCTTTTAAAGAATGGGTATGTAGTAGATCATATCGCAGCATCAAGAAATGGTGATGGTGGAGTTGATATTCAAGCATCAAAAGGAGAAGAATTCTTACTAATACAATGCAAATATTGGCATGACAGAAAGGTTGGACCCAACATTATCCGAGAATTGATTGGTACTTTGCAGACTTTTCCAAAAGGATCAAGAGGAGTAGTTATTACTTCTACTGAAATAACACCGAAGGCAAAAGAATTGGCTATAGAAAATAAAATCCAATTTATTGAAAGAGTGAGTTTTTCGGAAGATATTAGCGTAACTGTCTAATTGGGGGAATTAGTTCCGGTAGTCCCTTTCCGAGTGAGGAAGTTAAACTTAATTATATCCCTACTCATTTAAACACCTCATTTAAGAAAATATTTAATCGTCTTTTTTGATCTTTATTTCCAGTCTTTAGAATTTGAGAAATCTTGGCGATTATTTGCAATTCTTCTGTATTCTGAATTTCCATTGAAAAGGTAAATAAATCCTTTATTTCGATGTCTAAAATTCTAGCGACGCTGGCAACGGTTTTTAAGGTGATATTTATTTTTCCTCTCTCGATTGCCCCGTAATATTTTGGGTTCATCTCTCCTTTGTCTGCAACCTGTTCCTGGGTAAGACCTTTTGATTTTCTTATGGTTTTAAACCTTGCTCCTAAGGCTTTTTGAATGTTCTCCATTGCTCACCTCCTAATGAGCCCATATTAGGGTGAGCCTTAGAGGACTAACACCTCATTATAAGTAACTTTATATTTGACAATACTATATATAAATGGTATTCGAGATTATGAGGGAACTATATTTAAAATATTTTTGAAAAAGTTCCGGGCGAAATAGTAGAAAAGAAAGGAGAAGGAAATGAAGAAAGCATTGTTAATTTTATCAATTACATTAATCCCAATATTTATTATCGGAGGATGTTGGCGGGGTGATGCAAATATGTTGAACTATAACTCATATAAAGCATATTCGGCATTTCCTAACGAGACATACGAGGAAATTGGTCCACTAACGGTTTCTGGATGGGCTCATTATATTGGACTTTGCGGAACCGCCGCTCGTAATGCCTTGAAAAATGCCCTTTCGGTTGCTCAGGCAAGAAATGGCAATGCTCTTGCAAACGTAAGATGGATCTATGAAGGCAAGGAATTTAAAACTCCTGTTTGTACGGATTTCTTTTTTATTTATTATTGGGGTTCGAAAGCTCAAGTTTCAACAAACGTTATAAATATTAAACCGATGTCAATGAAACAGTCTGGAATTTATCCCTTTGATAAGAACAAACCAATTTCTGAAGAATCCAATAGGATTCTTGCCGAGATTATGAAGGATAACCCTTAACTGATTCCAATTGGGAAGTAGGTTTTGGGGGGCTTTTTCCTGTTCAGGTTTGAGACTCCAGCCCGCTTTTTTATTGGGGTGATCCTTTATAAAAACTAAGGAGGTTTGTCGGAGAATGATATTATATTCAAAATTTATAAAATCATTATTTATATTATTTTCTTGTTTTGTTTTTCTTGAAATAATTTGTAATGTAACGTTATCTCAAGAACAGGAACAAAAAACTTTAACAATAAAATTTGATAATAGTTGGAAACAAATGAATTTAAGTGATGATATTTCAGCTGAATGCAATTTAGCTATTTTAGAACATAATAAAATCATAACTGATAGAGATCGTTTAAATAGAGAAAAGGAAATATTAACTTTAAAAACAAATAATTTACTTAAAAAACTACAAAACAAAAAGCGATCCGAATACACCGTTAAAGAACTTGAACAATTAAATGAAGCAATGAATAAACTAGAAAAGTCAAAAAATGAATGGCAGGATTTTCAATACAGTATTCTGAATCTGAGACTTGAATATATAATGAAATATCGTCAATCGTGTGATAGCAAAACAAAAAAGTATTTTGATAATATTTTGAAAGTCGATTTTGAAAAAGATAAAAATAATGAAAAGGAAAATGAACAACAAAACAAATAGACTATAAAGAAATTTACTTTTGGAGATGATAAGTATAGGGAAAATATAAATGAAAGATATGTTTTAGGATATTTTGAATGATTAAAATCAATGGATTCTAAGTGAGAAAAATATGAGTGAAACAAAACCAAAAGAATCCTGGGATCAATGGGAAAAGATGCTCCGGGAAGAAGGATTTATCCTGGAGTCGGACGGCAGGTATATGAATTATGAATATGGCTTTGCCCAGACAATAAAGGGTATTCTCGATGAATTCGAGGACATCGCCGACTTCCGGGAGTGGGTTAGGTCTTTCAAGGCCGATCCAGAACGCCAGCGAGTAGCCAAGGAGACGGTTTTGCAGTTAATATCAGGGGAAGGAGTTAAAACCAATAACACACAATAAAATTTGGGTGCTGCTTTTCATACACCTACCTAGCCCCCCACCTGGTTTTTTGGGGGTTCTGAGAGGTTTCGGGGATGATTAATATATTAATCATGGAATTTAAAAAATAGGAATTGATGATATTTTCTCCTTGGCTTTTAAAATTCCGGCCCCCAATTTTTTAACCTTCCTGCTTTTCTCTTTTTTTTTATTTTCTTTAAAAACTATGAGTTTTTTTACCCTGGCCTATGAATTCCAGTATTTTCTCTATAAACCTGTGATTTCTATCTCCCCCGCAACCATCCCCTTAACCGGGTCATTATTTCTCAAATTTAATTGCCGAAACTCATTCCTAAGCGGTTTGGGAGCATAATTACAGAACATCCCAGCTCTATATAATATTATTCTTTCTACCCCCCCATGCAGTCTTCAATATTTTCCGGCCTAGATAACGTAGACTCAGGGGTAGAGTGGGAACAAACGGGATAAATCAAAATATTTCTTTTATCGTCCGGGTCTTTTTCTTGAGTTATTAAGCCTGCTGTCTCCAATTCCGGGATAATCTCTCTCCTCAATTTCCATTCTGCTAGTGGTCTCTGATAAATTCTATAATGCCCCATTAATATATCTTTTCTGGTTAATCCTTCCTGTTTTTCTTGGTAAAGAGGGACGATCACTTCATAAAGAAAATTATAAATATAGGGGGGAAGGTTGAATTCCTGGCTTACTGAGATTCCCTCCCAAATTTTAAATCCTTCCTCAATATCATTATCAGAAGTCCATAAGATCGGACCTTCATTTTTTCTATGCCATAAATTAAGCAAAGCAAAACTTTTAATAATAGAAGATAGGCGTTTAGCATCCCTTTGATGACGAGGTTTTAAATTTTTATGCATTGAGAGAAAAGTATTTTTAATCATTTCAGGGTTATGAATTCTTATTTCAGAAATCATTATTTCCTTGATAGCTTTTATCCTTTCTTTCAGGTTTTGCCTGAGAGGATCATTATTTAATTCTTTTAAATAAATTTCTGAATTACTTTCCTTTTTGAAAACCTGTTTAATTCCTTCCCTCAGTTTTTCCTGACTTATTTCTGGAGAAAGCAGAATAAATCTTGTGGCTTCCTGCTCATCTATTTTTAAACCTGCACTACAAAATACAACCGAAGGGAACCCCCTTAAGAATATATTTTTCGTTTTCAAGCCATATCTTTGAGTCTTGTCAGTAATTTTTAAAGTAATCTCTTTTGCATCATGGGATAGTAAGGGTCGGAGATGCTGTAAAAGCAAATCATGGGGTTGATCAAGAAAGATGAGTATCTTTCTATCTAAGTTTATTAAATAACCCTCTCGCTCTTTAATAAAATCTCCTTTTTGATGGAAAAAAGCCGTCGGAGAGCAATAGGCCGTTTTGAAAACGTCTTCCTTTGGAAAAAGAGAAACTATCTCCAAAGGAATGTAGGATTTACCAGTTGAGGAAGGAGCATTGAAACTTATATTAAATTGATCATCTTCCGTATAGGCCGAGAGACAGCATAAAAAAGTTATGAGTTTGTTTTCATCATCTTTTTTTATGGTCAATCCCAATGTTTTTAATATTTCCTCCGTTGATAATATAGGGAATATTTCTTTTAAATTTTCTTTATTCCTTAATTCCAAATCTTCGCTATCTATTTCTTTTTCAATTTTTTCAAATTCATCATTTATTAATTTATTTTTCATTTCGTTACCTCCCAGTTAAATATTCGACCGCATTTTTAAATGAAATATTTTGGGTAAGCTCAACAAATTTGATAACATCCCCACTCGCAGAACAGCCAAAACAAAAGAATCTATTAGTCTCTGGATAAAGGTAAAAAGAAGGATGTTTTTCTGAGTGAAAAGGGCAGAGGGTGATATAGTTCTTTCCGGATTTTCTTAATCGTAATGAAGAAGCAACGTCAATAATTGAGGTTAATCTGGCTTGGTTGAGCTTATCTTCAGGTATCAATCTGGAAATAAGAACCTTTCCTTGAATAACTGAGTTAAATCTATTTAACCGGAAAAGCTGTTTTCTGATTTCAGATAATTCATCGGTCACATATATTTTTATTACCTCTCGCCAAAAATACCGAGAAAATTCATCTTTTGTCTCTTCACGAATCATTCTTAGATCGTTTTTAATGATTCTTTTTAATTCCTTATTCTTTTCCTCCCGTTCTTTCAATTTTTGGGGAATTAATTCTCGCCCCTCGGGAAAAATATCCAATAGTTCCAAATCTGAGAGGGATAAAGTTTGAGGATATTCTGTATTCGACGGATTAGGTGGTAGCTTTTTCATTCCGATATACTCCGTCCGCTTTTTCAGACACTTCTTTTATTTTCATTTCAACCGCTTCTTTAATCAGGGCATAAGTTTCTTTATTGATCGGATAAAATACATTTATTTCTTTAGAATTTGGTAAAGTCTTTGAAGGAAACAATAGCCTTATATTACCGTTGAGGGTGGTATAAACTGAGATTGAGTTTAAAGACAGCTTTCCGTCGAAAATACAGGAAGCGATACCTATCAAGCCCTTACCATTTGGTTTCAATGGGTAGAAATTAATTTCGCTTATTACGGGGTCAGTCATTAAGCTTCTCCATGTTTTCCCGGGTCGAATACTTGGACCGTCTTTTCTTCGATCCATTTGAGAATATCGGTTGGCCTAAACTTTATGGACCTTTTAAATTTGACGAAGGGGATTTCCTTTCGCCAGCACATATTTCTTAAAGTTCCAATGGGGATAGATAATAGTCGGGAGAGTTCACTGACGTTTATCAATCTTAAATTGTTTTCATTAGTAGTCATTCTACTAAGGATGTTAACCTGGAAGTATAGAAAATAAACCTTTTTTAAATAAATCCGAGGGAAAAAGGGAGAAAATATAAAGAGAGTGGAATCAAAAAATTCCGATAAAACCGGAGATTAAATAATTAACCGGAAGTCTTAAAATTATTTTCAGGAATTTACGAAAAAATGATTAAAAGGAGACGATCATTATACCTCGAATCAAAGGGGGGAGAAGTTCTTTACCTTTTTTTAACTATATGCCATTGATTTATACTGATCTTGAGTGATCTACAGTTAAGTAAAAAAATTCCAAAAGAATAGGGGAATCGGGGAATTACCCGGAAAGCTTGAAATCTTGAATTTTCCCTCGGAAGGATTAAAAGTCCGGTGCTCTACCAACTGAGCTAACGACCCGTTTTCAGGGTAATAATATAGCCAGCGTCGAAATGAATGTCCACCTGTTTAAGATCGGGAATTTCACCGTCAATTAAACATAAAAAAGCTGATTCCGGGAGAGCTGAAGTATTCTGAAGAAATTTTCGGAAGGAAAACAAGAAAGTGATTAAATAATGGAAATACATTTCATCAGGCGCGGATGTCTATGGCGGAAATAGCAACGTTGTCGGAAAATCAATCGTCCCGATGTCCTCCTTCCCCGGATTTTTGCGTTGAATCCAGGTAAATCTCAAGATTGTGGGCGGCAATGACGCCGTAAGTGACCGTTCCCAACCAGCCCGACATGATGATCCCGGCCGAGCCGGTGTGGAACAAACCACCTATCTGTTTGGGCAGACTCTGGCTGATTTTCAAACCCTCAAATTTTGTCCCAAACGAGGCTCCTTTTTCGTGGCCGGTGTAGCGGGCTAAAGTCCGGGGCGTCGCCGCCTCCTGGTGATCAATCTTGTCCGTAACCCCGGGAATGTATTTTTCCAGGTTGGCAATCGTTTTCTGGATCAGTTTTTGTTTTTCGGCCCGATATTCTTCCTCGGGAAGGTCAGCCCAGTCCTCCCATAAGGCGTTGCTGGAAGCCACGATCGTGTAGCGGTTATGGCCCGGGCGGATTTTCGGAGAATAGAAGGAAAATGACTGGCTGTTCAGTTCCCGGGAGCGGCAGAGAGCTTCCGGGTCGTAATGGGGGAGTGTGGAGGTGAAGATGACATCGCCGACATCCGGAATCTCCTCCCCCTTCCGGATTCCCAGATACACCTGGCAACTGGAATTGCTCATGCGCATGGACCTGACCTGATCGAGGTAATCGGTCGGAAAGTGTTCCTCCCCCGTCAGATCCGTTATGGTTTTCCGCAGATTAGCGTTGGAGAGCACCGCCCGGCAGCGGATTTCCTGCCCGCCAACTATTATTCCCGTAACTTTTCCGTTTCTAATCAGGATTTTCTCGACCCGGATTTGATTCTTTAATTGGACTCTATTTTTCTCCAATTCCTTCCGCATTTCTTTCAGTAGATTGTCGGTGCCCCCCTGGAAGGTGAATATCCCCTGGTTCAGGAAGTTACCGAAGACGACCCCGTAGGTAACCGCCGGCTCATTCGGGCTGGATCCGTTGGCGTAGGTGATGGGTTCCATGAGGAGGCGGTGGATATCGGGCCGGCCGGGGAAAAATTCCTCCAATAATTGCCCGGTGGTCAGGGAGGTGTCGGAGTGCAATTCCAGGCCTTTCAGATAAAAGTCTATTTCTTTCAGACAGTGGAAAAACTGGTCCACTTTTTCCGGGGATGCTTGGAAACGTTCGGTCAGGAGGCGGCTGAAGTCATTGATTTCAAAGGTGCTGGTTACATCGAACTGGGGATTGTCCAAACGGATCCGGGGGAGCTGGATAATCGAATCGGCGATTTTTTGGTTCCAGTATTTGCGGCAGCATTTCTTCATCCCGTAGGGAAACCCGTGGAGCGAGACATCAAAAATATGCCCGTTCGGACGGTGGAAGCAGGTGGCCAAACCGCCGAAATTAGCGTGCTGTTCGAGGAGCAGAACCCGCCGCCCCCATTTTCCCAGCTGATTGGCTCCGGTCAGGCCCGCGAGTCCGCTTCCTATCACCACTACGTCGTATTCAGATTGCAAGGGTTCCATAAAATACCGAGTTTTCAAACCCCCATCTGCACAGCTTGTGCGAGATTGAGGGCATAATTCCTGCCAAGCGAATTTCGGAAAAACCTATAACCGTCAGTTCTATTTTGAATAGTATAATTATCCGGATTATTTAAGCAGAAG
Organism: bacterium; assembly: GCA_028713675.1. GTDB lineage: Bacteria > Desulfobacterota > JAPLJL01 > JAPLJL01 > JAPLJL01 > JAPLJL01. The sequence continues at coordinate 69,199 of JAQTNV010000008.1, read as the reverse complement.
TCAAGCTTTTATGGGGACGCATTTGGGACGCAAAGGGAGATAAAAATAAGTAATAATTCAGGATAATAATATGGCCAGCATTGAAATGAATGCCCTCCCGCTGGGGTTGAGAATTTTCCTTTCAATTTAATTTGAATTTATTACTGCATGGTTATAAAATGGCGGCCAACCATGAAAAAATTAACCCTGGCCTTTATCCTCCTTGTCTTCCTGGCTCCAGTCCTCTTCGCCCTTGAGCCAGGGCAGAAGATCCCGGGGTTCTCTCTCCGCGACTATAACGGCATCATTCATTACTCCTCCGACATCTGCGGGGAGAAGGCCAAGGGCACCAAGCTCCTGATCCTGGATTTCTTCGCCACCCACTGCGCTCCCTGCAAAAAAGCGCTGCCGGTATTGGTGAAGATCCAGGAAAAGTATAAGGACAAGGGCCTTGAGATAGTTCTGGTGAGTTTCCAGGAAAGAGAAGGGACGCTGCGGGAATTCGCGGAGAAGAACGGGGTTACGTTCATAGTTCTGATGGATAAATACGGAGAAACCGCCCAGAAGTTCATGGTTCAAGGCATACCGCGGACGTTCATTGTAGGCGCTGACTGCACCCTGAAAAAGCAGATCATCGGGGAGCAGAAGGACCTGGAGGCGTTGCTGACGGCGGAGATAGAGAAAGCTTTAGGTGAAAAAGCTGGAGGGGAGAAAAAGTGAGGCAAACAATTATTTTTTGAGGGGATATAGTTCCGTACCGGGCAAGGATCATTTGTTTTCAGGAGGCAACTTGAACCGGCGGTTGCAAGGGAAATGGAAACGGTGACGAAAAGGGATGGCCGGGGAATATCTTTGTTGATCTGGTCGTCCGGGCTGATCGGGGGCGGGGCCCTGCTGGCATTTCTGATCTTCCTCGCGGCGGGAACGCCGGAGCTTTTCCATCTCGGTTTCGGCAATACCGGTGTTCTTCTCTGGGACGGCCTTTTCCTCTGCATGCTCTTTTTTATCCAACACAGTGTGATGATCCGGGAATCATTCAAAGGCATGATCGAGCGGTCGATCCCGGAGTATTGCTGGCCGGCAGTTTACTCGATTGCCTCGGGTCTGGCGCTGTTTGCCATGATCATTCTCTGGCAGACTTCACCAATAACGATTTTTCGCGTACCGGCACCATACGGCTGGCTGGTCTACCTTGGCATTCCGTTGGCCATGGCCGGATTTTATTGGGGGGTAGTAGCTCTCGGGGAATTCGATCCGTTCGGCCTCTTGCGCCTGCGCCGGCATTTGGATGGTCAGGATGTTCAGCCGACCGCAATTAAAATCCGCGGGCCTTACCGCTGGGTGCGCCATCCGTTGTACCTGTGCATGCTGGTGCTGATCTGGTCCCATCCCGTGTGGCGGGCCGACCGATTGCTTTTCAACTTGATGTGGAGCTGTTGGGTCGTAATCGGCACGCTGCTGGAGGAACGAGACCTGGTGAAGAGTTTTGGCGAGAGTTACCGCCTTTATCGTAAAAGCGTGTCGATGTTGATTCCTACCTCGCTGCGGCCCCGTATACCTTGAGCATGATCAAGCTTCCGGTGACTATAAAATAAGTGCCGGTTATTTTCAGTTACAATCAATGATTAATATTCGCAAAGACTATTCTTATCTTTTCCTGCTTTTAGGACTGGGAATTGTATTTTGGTGGGAAGCCCTCGCCCCCGGGAAGCTCTTTTTTTACGGGGACATCCCCACGGCGATTGTGGCCAAGAAACTTTTCTGGTCCGGGTCGGGCTTTCCAACGCTCTGGTCTCCTTATTTTTTCTTCGGAGTGCCTTATGCGGCCAATCCGCAGTTCGAGGCGTTTTATCCTCTGAATTTTTTCTTTTTGCTTTTCGGCCCGGAGCGGGGGGTGGTTTACGATGTGGTTCTGCACCACCTGTTTTTCCTGCTGACATTTTATTTGGCCTTGCGGAGGGTGGGATTCGGGGAGGAGGCCAGCCTGATCGGCGCGGCCGGGTTCGGGTTCGGCGGATACCTGATTTCACTGCCTTCCATTCCGTTGTTTGTAAGAACCATCGCTTGGCTAGGCTTGCTGGTTATCTGCCTGAACGAGGCCCTGGAAACAAAGTGGCTCCGGTGGAGTCTTCTGCTGGGCCTGGCAATGGCGGCGCAGATTATGGGGGGTGAGATCCAGCTGGCGGTGATGAGCTGGGTATTGGCTTTCGGGGTGGTGGTCCTGGCCCCCAAAAGGAAGGTGTCTCCCCGTGACTTGTTCATGGCGTCGGGAGCGATGGTTTTGGGTTTGGTCGGGGCGGTAATAGTTAATTTGCCCCAGATTGCCCTGGCGAAAGAGCTGATTCCGCTTTCGAATCGCGCGGGAGGGGAGAGCATTGTAAATGCGACATTGTGGTCTTTTGACCCCTCACACCTGGCCTCGCTTTTTGTGCCCAATTACCTCTTTCCCTGGTCGAAAGGTTACCCCTTTGATTTGGGTGTTTTCTATTATTCTCCGTTTTCTGTAAGTCATTACCTGGGGGTGACTTTATTGCTTTTGGTGATTTTCTCGTTGTCCGGCACAGGTAAATGGAGAGGGTTAATCTGGCTGGTTCTGGCTTTGTTTGGCCTGGGGATGATTTTGGGCGACCACCTGGGAGTGTATGCCTTTTTACATAAATATCTGCCGGGGTTTGATTTGTTTCGATTCCCGGACAAGTTTTTCCTGTTTCTAAACTTCGGCTTCGTTTTGCTTGCCGTTTCCGGATATGAATATGCCTCCGGCCGGAAGCGATTATTTCCCTGGGGGGCGGGTATATGTTTATTTGCCGCAGTGGTCATCATCGTTTTTCTTTTGATCCATCCGCTTCGAATCTGGGAATTCGGAAATAACTTTGGCAACGCCAAGGAATATCTTTTCCGAAGGAATATTCTGAGGATTTCGGCGTTCTTCCTGATTGGATCGGGATTGATTCTGATGATTGGAAAATTGAGGGCGGGTTGGGTGGGATTGGTTTTGGCTTTGGCGCTTTTTGGGGATTTGTTTTTTGCCCATCATCTAATTAATCAGGTGACGACGGAGTATTCTTTTCGGCCTGATTACTTTGTCCGGGAATTATCTGCCAGAGAAAAGGGCCGGATTGTCCCGCCGCGCATATTTCCGACTACGATACCGGCTCAAGACCAGATTTTACAGGTACAGGGGAAGGACCTTAAATATGTTGCAGATTTGCTTAAAAAAATCTTTGAAGGCGGTTGGTCTGTTTATTATGGCTTGAATGATATTAGGCAGAACGGGACTTTTTACCCGATAGATATGGATAGATTTATGAGGGTTTTGGGGAGGGCCGAATCGTCGCAAAAAGATCTGATCTTGGCCAGATCCGGGGTGGAATATTCCTATTCCGTTGATCGAGGTTTCACCGGAATTCCCGCCGCCTTTGCTCGAGCCATGGTTTTTTATCAGGCCCGGATGTTTTCCAGCCAGTATCAGATTGCCACACTTTGGTCGACTCCGGATTTTCCCGCCGGCCAGACGCTTCTGATCGAAGCTGAACCGGGAAGAATTGATCCCGGGTCAAGCTCGCTCCAGTCAGAACCGGCCCGGATCATTGAATATCAGAACGAGAAGGTGACGGTAGAGGCGGAGGCGAAGGAGACCGGGTGGCTTTTGCTTCTGGACAGTTACTATCCCGGCTGGAAAGCCGAAGTTGACGGCCATCCGGTTGAGATTTTCCGGGCCGACGGTTTCTTCCGGGCAGTCAGGATTCCAGCGGGAAAACATAAGATCGTCTTCAATTTTATACCGACAAATTTTAAAAAATCCGTCTGGGTCAGCGGTTTGGGATTCTTGATCTGGCTGGGATTGATCGTGACAACCTTCACCCGCGGAAAGGGAAAAGAAAAAACGATTTGAGTAAAGCAAAGAATAAATCCGACTGATTGCATGTAAAAAAAGCCGATGATTCAGGCATGCATTTAAAATAAATGATTAATCTTCGCAAAGACCACGCTTATCTTTTCCTGCTTTTGGGACTCGGAATTATTTTCTGGTGGGAAGCTCTTGCCCCCGGGAAACTGTTTTTCATCCGGGATATTCCCTCGGCGATTGTGGCCAAGAAACTTTTCTGGTCCGGGTCGAGCGGACCCACGCTCTGGCTTCCTTACAGTTTCTTCGGAGTGCCTCACGCGGCCAATCCGCAGTCGGAGGCGTTTTATCCTTTGAATTTTTTCTTTCTGCTTTTCGGCCCGGAGCGGGGGGTGGTTTACGACGTGGTCCTGCATCACCTGTTTTTCCTGCTGACATTTTATTTGGCCTTGCGGAGAGTGGGATTCGGGGAGGAGGCCAGCCTGATCGGCGCGGCCGGGTTCGGGTTCAGCGGATACATGATTTCGCTGGCTTCCATTCCGTTGTTTCTGCGGACCGCCGCCTGGCTGGGTCTGCTGATCATCTGCCTGAATGAGGCCCTGGAAAAGAAATGGCTCCGGTGGAGCCTTCTGCTGGGCCTGGTGATGGCGGCGCAGATTATGGGGGGGGAGATCCAACTGGCGGGGATGAGCTGGATCCTGGCTTTCGGGGTGGTGGTTTTTGCCCCTCAGCGGACGGCAAAGCCGCAGGATTTGCTCAAGGCGGCGGGAGCGCTGGCTTTGGGTCTGGTTGGGGCAGTGATTGTCAATTTGCCTCAGATCGCCCTGGCGGGGGAGCTGGTTCCGCTTTCGAATCGGACCGGAGGGATGAGCCTGGCGAGTGCGACAGCTTTTTCTTTGGACCCCTCCAAATTGGGATCGCTCTTTTTTCCCAATTATATCCTTACCTCATCGGCGTATTATTTCTGGAATTTCGGCTTTTTCTACGGCTACACCTATTTTCTGAGCCATTACCTGGGGGTGACTTTATTGATTTTGGTTATTTTCTCCCTGATCAATATAGAAAAACCGCAGGTGATCTTCTGGCTGATCCTGTTTTATTTCGGCCTGATGATGATTTTAGGGGACAACCTGGGGGTCTATACGTCTTTACATAAATATCTGCCCGGGTTCAATTTGTTTGAGTACCCGGACAAGTTTTTATTGTTTTTGAACTTCGGCTTCGTTTTGCTCGCGGCTTACGGATATGAATATGTCTCCGGCTGGAAGCGATTATTTCCCTGGGGGGCGGGGGTGTGCTTCCTGGCCGTTGCGGCCGTCGTGGTTTTTCTTTTAGTTTATCCGCTTCGAATCGAGGAATTCGGGAATAACTACCAGGCCATTACCGCGTATCTTTTCCGGAGAAATATTCTGCGGATAGCAGTGTTTTTCCTGGCTGGGTCGGGACTGATTCTGTTGATCGGGAAGGTGAATGCGCGCTGGCTGGGCTTGGGATTGGCCCTGGTGCTTTTCCTGGATTTATATTCCGCTCATCATCGGCTTAATCCGGTTGAGACCAGCGATTTTTTCCAGCCGAACGGGTTTATCGGGGAATTTCTGACCAACGAGAAGAATCAGATTGTTCCCCCGCGCATATTTTCGATCGTGTCGCCAAAACAGGATTTGATTCTGCATACCCAGAGGAAGGAGAAAGGATATACCGGAGATTCACCGAAAAAAATGCTGGTCGGCGGATGGTCTGTTTATTTTGCCCTGGATGATGTCCGGTGGGCCGGCGGCACTTTTTACCCGAAGGAGGTGGATAAATTTCTGAAACTTTTAGAAGAATCCAAATGGCCGCAAAATGAACTTATATTAGCCCGGTCCGGAGTGGAATATATCTATTCCTTTGACCAAGGTTTCACCAAAATTCCCGGCGCCTTTCCCCGCGCCATGATTTTTTATCAGTCGCGGACGCTTCCCGGCCGGGACCAGATCATGGAAAGATGGTCGAATCCGGATTTTCCCGCCGGGCAGGTGCTGTTAATCGAGACCGGGGAGGAAAATACGGATCCCGGCTTGAACCTGCCGGGGTCGGAGCCGGCCCGGATCACCGAATACCGGAACGAGAAAGTGACGGTAGAGGCGGAGGCGAAAGAGGCCGGCTGGCTTCTGCTCCTGGACAGTTATTATCCGGGCTGGAAAGCCGAGGTGGACGGCAGCCCGGCCGAGGTTTTCCGGGCCGACGGTTTCTTCCGGGCGGTGAGGATCCCGGCCGGAAAACATACGATCGTCTTTAATTATTTCCCGGCAATTTTGAAAAAATCCGCCTGGGCCGGCGGTTTGGGATTTATGATCTGGCTGGGATTGATCGCGACAACCTTCACCCGCGGAAAGGGAAAAGAAAAAATCTGACTGATTACCTGCGAAAGAATCCGATGATTCAGGCATGCTTTTAAAATAAATGATTAATGTCCGCAAAGACTATTCTTATCTTTTCCTGCTTTTAGGACTGGGAATTATATTTTGGGGGGAGGCCCTCGCCCCCGGGAAAATGTTTTTCTTCCGGGACATTCCCGCGGAGATTTTATCCAAGAAGTATTTCTGGTCCGGGTTGAGCGGACCCACGCTCTGGCTTCCTTACAGTTTCTTCGGAGTGCCTCACGCGGCCAATCCGCAGTCGGAGGCGTTTTATCCTTTGAATTTTTTCTTTCTGCTTTTCGGCCCGGAGCGGGGGGTGGTTTACGACGTGGTTCTTCACCACCTGTTTTTCCTGCTGACATTTTACCTGGCTTTACGGAAGGTCGGGTTCGGGGAGGAGGCCAGCCTGATCGGCGCGGCCGGGTTCGGGTTCGGCGGATACATGATTTCGCTGGCTTCCATTCCGTTGTTTCTGCGGACCATCGCCTGGCTGGGCCTGCTGATCATCTGCCTGGACGAGGCCCTGGAAACGAAGTGGCTCCGGTGGAGTCTTTTTCTGGGCCTGGTGATGGCGGCGCAGATTATGGGGGGGGAGATCCAGCTGGCGGGGATGAGCTGGGTTCTGGCTTTCGGGGTGGTGGTCCTGGCCCCCAGGCGGAAGGTGCGTCCCGGGGATTTGCTCAAGGCGTCGGGAGCGCTGGCTTTGGGTCTGGTTGGGGCCGTGATTGTCAATTTGCCCCAGATCGCTCTGACCGCCGAGCTGGTTCCGCTTTCGAATCGGACCGGAGGGATGAGCCTGGAAGAAGCGGCGCTTTGGTCTTTGGCTCCATCCAAATTGGGATCTTTATTTGTTCCCAATTACCTTTTTGAATCAGCAACGGTTTCTTTCTGGAATCTCGGCTTTTTTTATGGCTTCTTTTATTTTTTGAGCCATTACCTGGGAGTGACCTTACTGCTCGTGGTGATTTTTTCATTTGCCGGTCCGGCGGTATGGAAAACCCTGCTCTGGCTGATTCTGGCTTTATTCGGGCTGGGGATGATGCTGGGGAATAACCTGGGAATTTACCCGTTTTTTCATGAATACCTGCCCGGTTTTGATCTGTTCCGATTCCCGGAGAAGTTTTTCCTGTTTTTAAACTTCGGCTTCGTCCTGCTCGCGGTTATCGGATATGAATATTTCTCCGGCCGGAAGCGGTTATTTCCCCCGGGAGCGTGGATTTGCTTCCTGGTCGCGGGCATCATCATCGTTTTGCTTTTTATCTATCCGCTTCATACCCGGGAATTCGGAAACAATTACCAGGACCTTACCGCGTACCTTTTCCGGAGGAATATTCTGCGGATAGCGGTGTTTTTCCTGGCTGGATCGGGAATGATTCTGTCGATCGGGAAAGTGAATGTGCGCTGGCTGGGCTTGGGATTGGCCCTGGTGCTTTTCCTGGATTTATATTCCGCTCATCATCGGCTCAACCCAGTCAGGACGGCTGATTTTTTCCGGCCGAATGAGTTCGTCCGGGATTTTTGGGAAAGGGAAAAGGGCCGGATTGTCCCCCCACGCATCTATTCCGTTCCGGTGCCGAATCGGAATTTGTTGAGGTGGCAGATCAGCGCGGAGGGATATGAAAATCTGCCGAAGGAATTACTGGAAGACGGATGGAAGGTTTATTACGGCTTAAATGATATCCGGTGGGCCGGCGGCACTTTTTTCCCGATGGAAGTGAAAAAATTCAGGCAGCTTTTACGAAGGGCCGATTTGCCGCAAGAAATGATTTTGGCCAGAGCCGGGATGGAATATTATTATTACGTTGATCGCGGCTTTGAAAAGATTCCCGGCACTTTTCCCCACGCCCTGATTTTTTATCAGGCGCAGGCGTTTTCCAGCCAGGACTGGATTATCGAGCATTGGTCGGCTCCGGATTTTCCCGCCGGCCAAATCCTCCTGATCGAAGCCGATCCGGAAAAAGCCGGGCCCGGCTCGAGTCCGCTCAAGTCGGAACCGGCCCGGATCATTGAATATCAGAACGAGAAGGTGACGGTGGAGGCGGAGGCGAAAGAGGCCGGCTGGCTTCTGCTCCTGGACAGTTATTATCCGGGCTGGAAAGCCGAGGTGGACGGCAATCCGGCCGGGATTTTCCGGGCGGACGGTTTTTTCCGGGCGGTGAGGATCCCGGCGGGAAAGCATAAGATCGTCTTCAATTATTTCCCGGAAATTTTGAAAAAATCCGTCTGGGTCAGCGGTTTGGAATTTTTGATCTGGCTGGGATTGATCGTGATGACCTTCACCCGCGGAAAGGGAAAAGAAAAAGCGGTTTGAATAAATATGACTCAATGATTTTTGGACGCATTGGGGAAGTATCAAAAGATAAAATTGATTTTTCCGGCTTGGTATAAAGGAATTTCGATCAGGAATGGATTCAATCGCCGATTCGATCCTGCGGTATTTATGGTCCACCACGGTAACCACGTTTTCCCATCTGATGATAATGCTGGGACCGGGAATAGCATTATCGCTTCTGATGAACTACCTGGCGGTTCTTGAGGAGAGGGCGGTGTGCCGGGTTTTGGGGTTCCGGGCCTATTACTGGATTTTCGGCTGGATCGGAACGATCATCCACGAATCCGGGCACGCTTTATTCTGCATTATTTTTGGCCACAGAATAACGGAGATCAAATGGTTCGACTTTAATCCTTCCGAGGGGAGCCTGGGTTACGTAAAACACAGCTATGACCCGCATAATCTTTATCATCAAATCGGAAACTTTTTCATCGGGATCGGCCCCATCGTCCTGGGAACCCTGGTTGTTTACTTCTCGTCGAGATACCTGATCGGCAGAGAAGTCTTCCCGTCGCTGGCCCGGGCCATAACCGCCACTTCGACCGGCGTAAGCACGAACATCGCGGTTTTGGGAGGAGCGGTCCTGAAGGGCATCCCCGTTATCTTTTCCTCGCTTCTGACCCTCAAGAACCTGACCGACTGGAAATTCTACCTGTTCCTGTACCTGACTTTTACAGTCGGCAGTTCGATCAGGCTCAGCCCGCCGGACATAAAAGGCGCGTGGAGCGGCTTCGCCATTCTGTCCGGGCTGCTTTTCCTTTTTAATCTCCTGACTTCCTGGATCGGGGACTTCGCCCGGGGAGTGTTTCTCGGTTTCAGTCAGATGTATTCCGTTTTCTATGTTGTCATGATCTTTTCCATCCTGATGAATGCCGCCGTGGCTTCGCTGTTCTTTCTTTTGTCGGCATCTTCGGGGAAGAGTCCAGGGGATTAAAGATCAATGGTAAATGATGATTTCTCTGCCAAAGTAACTAAACTTTAAAATCTATGGCTCTGAAACGCCGGCCGGCCGGATGGCCCCTGCTGATATTGTCCATCATTATTTATTTTCCCCTCCGGCTGTCCGCCCAGGATCTCCAGGTTCACTTTATCGATGTGGGGGAGGGGGATTCCATCCTGATCATCTCTCCCGGGCAAAAGGCCGTCCTGATCGACTCCGGGAGCGGAAAGGCCGGGGATAAAGTCGGCGATTACCTCAAATCCCAAAAGATCAAAGGTTTGAATCTGGTCATTGCCACCCATCCGCACGAGGACCATATCGGCGGGTTCCAGAATCTGATCGGGACCTTTTTCTTCGCCCTTTTCACCGAACCGGGGTTCGGGGCCAATACCCGGGTTTACGCGGATCTCTTAACCGGCCTCCGGAAAAACGATGTCAAATATAAAATCGCCCGGGCCGGCCAGGCATATACGGTGGATCCGGGCATCATCCTGAGCATCCTGGCCCCGGAAGACCCGCTGATCTCGCATTCCCGGTCCGATGCCAATAACAACAGCGTGATCGCCAGGCTGAACTGCCTGGATGTTGGTTTTCTTTTCATGGGGGATGCCGAGGGGGAAGCGGAAAAAAGGCTGATGGCGAATAATCCCGACCTGCGATCCGAAGTCCTGAAGGTCGGTAATCACGGGTCGAAGTATTCCACCTCGATCCCGTTTCTGGACCGGGTCAAACCCCGGGTGGCGGTGATCTCCGCTGGCCCAAATAACGACGGACATCTCTCCCAATCGACGCTGGATAAGCTGATTAAAAGAGGAACAAAGATCTATCGGACCGATGAGAACGGGGACATCGTGATCAGCACGGACGGCCGGAAAATTATGGTAATGGCGGAGAAAACCCCGGTCCCGGCCGAGATGAAGGCGGGGGAGGATTAAGCGGTCGGGCCGGACCTGGTGCCGGCCAATCTGTGCTGAAAAATAGGTACCCCTTGAATTTTATCGAAATTTATTATATATAGTGTTAAATACTCATAAAGGAGGAATGGAGTCATGACAGCAGGAAAAGTAAAATGGTTCAATGAGAGCAAAGGTTTTGGTTTCATTGAACAGGAAGGTGGAAAGGATGTCTTCGTGCATTTTTCCACCATCCAGGGTGAAGGCTTCAAGACCTTGAAAGAGGGCGACCGGGTGGAATTCGAAGCTACCGAGGGCCCGAAGGGTTTGCAAGCCACGAAGGTAGTTAAATTATAGCGATAAGAAGTTGTAATTTGACACCGAATAAGCCCCGAAGCCGGAAACGGCTCCGGGGCTTTTATTTAAATACAATTCCAGGCAGGGGCCTTCTTAATATGAACCCGGTGACCTTATGACCGATACCGCCAAACAGCACCGCGCGATCCTGAAGAGAATCGCTCATCGGGTGATGCTGGAAAAAGGACTTTCCCCGGATTTCCCACCCCCGGCGCTCGCCGAGCTGGAAGGAATAAAAGGACCGGCGCTCCGGGAGAAGGAATCCACGCGTGATCTCAGGGACCTGCTCTGGTGCTCCATCGACAACGACGATTCGCGTGACCTGGATCAGCTGACCGTTGCCGACCCCAAGGCCTGCGGGGCCGTCAAGGTCCTGGTCGCCGTTGCCGATGTTGACGCGATCGTGAAAAAGCGGTCGGCCCTGGATGATCACGCGCGGCAGAACACCACTTCGGTTTACACGGCGGCCGCGACTTTCCCGATGCTGCCGGAGAAACTCTCCACGGACCTGACCTCCCTCAATCCGGACTCGGACCGGCTGGCCGTCGTTGCTGAAGTGATAGTCGCCGTTGATGGATCGCTTCAGGGCTCGGACCTTTATCGGGCCGTGGTGCGGAACCGGGCCCAGCTGGCCTACCGCGGCGTGGCCGGATGGCTGGAGGGCGGCGGGCCGATGCCTCCCGGGATCGGCGCGATCAGCGGTCTCGCCGAGAACCTTCAGCTCCAGGACCGCGCGGCCCAGAAAATGAAGGTGCTCCGGCACCAGCGCGGCGCGCTGGATCTCGAAACCATCGAGCCCCGCCCGGTTTTTGACGGGGATGAGCTCAAGGGCCTGGAAGCAGAAAACAAGAACCGGGCCAGGGATCTCATTGAAGAGTTCATGATCGCGGCCAACGGCGCGGCCGCCGGATATCTCGCGTCCAAAAGGCTTGCGTCTTTGCGGCGGGTTGTCCGCGTTCCCAAACGCTGGGACCGGATCGTCGGGCTGGCCGCGGAGCGGGGCTCGGCCTTGCCTGAGAAACCTGACCCCGAGGCCCTGAATCAATTTTTATTATCCGAGAAAAAGCGGGATCCTCTTCGTTTCCCCGATCTTTCGCTCAGCGTCATCAAGCTGCTGGGCGCGGGTGAATACGTGGTCGAGCTTCCAGGAGAAGAATCCGCCGGGCACTTCGGCCTGGCGGTCAAGGATTATACTCACTCCACCGCCCCGAACCGGAGATATCCCGATTTGATTGTCCAGCGGCTGCTGAAGGCGGCCCTGGCGGGGCGCGCCTGCCCCTACGAGAACGACGAATTGGAAAAGCTCGCGAAACACTGCACCGAAGAGGAAGACGCGGCGAAAAAAGTGGAAAGGCAGGTCAGGAAATCCGCCGCGGCCATCCTCCTGGAATCCAGGGTCGGGGAGCAGTTCGACGCCATCGTCACCGGCGCGTCCGACAAAGGCACCTGGGTCCGGCTTCTGCATCCGCCGGTGGAGGGAAGACTGGAAATCGGCTTTGAAGGCATGGATGTCGGCCACCGGCTCCGCGTGCAGCTGGTCAGCACGGATGTGCAGCGCGGATATATCGATTTTAAGAGAGTGGGGTAAAATAATAATTATTTACTGCGGCCTTTAGTAAAATCAGACGTTAATCACGACAGAAACCTTGGAAATGCGACCTTCAGTCTCAGACAATATAAGAAATAGCCTGGCCTGCCCTCAATGCGGACAGCAGGTGCTCGCGACAGACGGAGATGTCCAGTGTTTGAAATGCGGCCTGACGTACAAATATAACGCTTCCGGTTGCCTGGATATGCGATTGAGGAAGCCCAGGAAATACGACCTGCAATTCGAACTGGGAACCACTTTGCTGCCGAAAGAAGGCTTTCAGTTTGAACCATTAACGATAAATAATAATCCGGAAGTGGATTATTCCGGGGTTGAGATTCCCGAGCGTTTATCCGAGGAAATCGTAAGCTTCTTTCCCAAGGCCAAGTCATCCGACAGCTTGATGCTGGACCTTGGTTGCGGTAACGCCGTTCATAAATCCGTTTGTGAACGTGCCGGGTTTGAATGGGTCGGCTTGGATTATGATTCAGAAAAAGCGCTTATTCTCGGCGATGCTCACGCGCTTCCTTTCAAATCCGAAACTTTTTCATTCATTTTATCGATCGCGGTTCTGGAGCACATCCGATTTCCTTTCGTAATGATGCGCGAAGCTTACCGGGTGCTGAAACCCCATGGAAAAATTATTGGAACCGTTGCTTTTCTTGAACCGTTTCATGGAGACAGTTTTTATCATCATACCCATTTAGGAACCTTCAATTCCCTTCAGTTTGCCGGATTCACGATCGAGAAGTTGGCGCCCAGCGAAAAATGGCCGGTACTCATGGCGCAGGCGAGCATGAGCCTTTTTCCTTATGCACCGAGATTCATTTCCAAATCGATAGTTTATCCTGTCCAGTTACTTCACAAAATATGGTGGTCTGTCGGCGGCATGATATTACGGAAAAATACCAAGAGTAATCGAATCAGAAATACCACCGGCGCTTTTGTTTTTATTGCCACCAAGAATGAAATGTAATCACCAGGCGCAGCAAAAACCTACAGCTCAGGAAGATGGCAAATCATCGCCCCGGCAGGCAAAGCGATAACGCCTCCAGGCCGGACTAAAGGCAGCGTCCCGATTCAGGGTTCTTCGCGAAACCACTTTTGCACGTGCAGGTATGATCCGTTTGACAGGTGCCGTGCAAAGACGAGATTAGCGGATTGTCATTGCAGGTCTGATCTCTCCCCACTTCACAGATATTGGATTTGCCTTTCGAGCTGCTCTCCGGCTGCAGCGTGCGGTTCAGCCGTTCCACCTCGTAGCCCTGCGCCCGGAGCCGCGCAAGTATCCCGTCATAGACGGCGCGGTCCAGCTGCGGTGTGCGGCTGAGAATCCAGAGATAGTCGCGGCTGGGGTGGCCGACGACCGCGTACTCATAGCCGGTCCCGAGATCGATGATCCAGTAGTCGCCCCAGAAGGGGCGGAAGAAGCTGACCTCGAGCTTTGCGTTCGTGGCCTGGTCGACGACCCGCGCGCGGCCCTGGGCCGACTTCAACTTCCCGTCCAGCGACCCCTGACGGCAACGGTTGAGGACGTCCACCTCCCCGTCCGGACGCCTGGTGTAGAGCGCGGTCGAAGCGGTGCATCCCCGCTGGAATTTCTGCGGGAAGCTCGCGATGTCGTACCAGGTGCCGAGGTACCGGTCGAGATCCACGTGCGGCACTGTCTGCAACATCGGCAGATGCAGGCGTTCCGTCGTGGTCGGGGCGCAGCCGGCGAAGAAAAACAGAAGCAAGATCCCCAAAATTATTTTTTTCATCTGGCCCTTTCCTGGTTTAACTTGCAATTCCCTGTGGTCTTGCCACGGGGTTACCTTGTTTCCGTCATTCCGCACTTGATGCGGAATCCAGTTATTTTGTTTTTCTGGATTCCTGCTTTCCTTCGACCATACTCAGGACAAGTCGCAGGAATGACAACAGATAACTTAAGAGTTTTTTTGCTTTAGATACCCCGCGGTCTTGCCGCGGGGAGCTTCATTCCTGGAACCGGTTAGAAAGAGATTATGTCATCCGATGGTGCCAATTATATTTCCGGACGGGGAATTGGTCAAAACAGCTCTTTTAAAAAATCAAAGGTTGTCTCGCTCATCTTAATGAGGATTCCCCGTCAAGGGCATTTGAATTTATTGTCTCATGGTAATAAAATGCTGACAAATTATCGTTCGCCTGAGGAGCAGGCGGAACGTTTTATATCGCGGCCGTGAGGCCGAGGGGAATGCACTAACCATATTTTCAGGAGGGATTCAGAAATGAAGAAGGTTGCGTATGTTTCTCTGGCTCTGGGTTTGGTTCTGGTTTTTGCCTGCGCGAAGAAGCCCGGCACAATCGAAGGGAAAGCCACCCTGGATAACGCCGCGACGGGTAACGCGGGGATCACAGTTTCCGTCACGGGAGTTGCCCTGACCGCCGCCACGGATGATTCCGGGGCTTATTCCATCAGTGGGGTGCCGGCCGGCCAATATGACGTGGAAGCCAAAAAGGAAGGTTATGATTCGAAGCCGCTGGTAGGGATCATGGTTGAGAACGGGAAAACCCTGACCGGGCAAAATATCAATCTGACCAAGATCGTTCCCCCGGCTCCCATTACCCCTCCGGTGGTCCCGGCGGTTCCCGTCGTGCCCAAGGACGTGGTGAACATCAATACTGCCAACGTTCACCAACTTTGCCTTCTGCCGGGGATTAACCAGAAACTGGCCAAGGCGATCATTGCCAAGCGCAAAAAGGCGGATTTCGGTTCCGCGGAAGATCTCCTGGCGGTGAAAGGAATCACCAAGAAGGAATTGGCCAAGATCCAGGACCTGGTCGTGGTCGAGGGCGAGACCACCATGAAGCCGGCCAAGAAGGACGCGGCGAAGAAGAAAGCCGTTCACAAAGCTTCAAAGAAGAAAGCCGCTCAAAAGAAAGCCACCCACAAGAAAGGGGCGGCCCCGAAGTAAGACGAGCTTCCCAATAGTATTTTTGTTGTTGATAAGAGCCAACGGGAGGAGGCAGCGGAGCCTCTTCCCGTTTTTTTTTCTTCGAAGCGTCTGCGAAGGAGGGCGGAACTGCGTTCCGCTGCTTGATATTGCCGCGGGCGTTTCGGGGCAGGGGGGATGATATAATCGGCATGATGACGGGGGCACGGAATGGGGGATAATAATTTCAAATCATTCGCGGTGGTTAATCCTCACTCCGCGGGCGGGCGGACGGGGCGGGACTGGCCCCGGATGCGGGAGGCGATCCGGGCCGCGCTCGGTCCCTTCGACTTCGCGCTCACCGGCCGGACGGGCGAGGCCGCCGGGCTTTCCCGGGAGGCGCTGGCCCGCGGATACGAGATGCTGATCGCGGTGGGGGGGGACGGTACCAACCACGAGGTGGTCAATGGTTTTTTCGACGGGGAAAAGCCGGTCAACCCCGGGGCGGTCCTGGCGATCTTCCCTTCCGGCACGGGGGGCGACCTGGCCCGGACCCTCGGGGTCCGGAATCTCCCGCTCCCGCGGAGGGCGGAAACCCTGAAGGGGAGGGATTTCTCCCCCGCCGACGTGGGCCTGGTTTCATTCCACGACCACCGCGATCTCCCGGCCCGGCGTTATTTCATCAATATGGCGAGCCTCGGCATCGGCGGGGAGGTGGACCGGTTGGTGAACCTGAGCTCCAAGCGCTTCGGGACCAGGCCGGCCTTCCTGATCGGGGGCCTCCGGGCCTCGGCCCGTTACCGGAACAAGCGGGTCCGCTATCGGGTCGACGGCGGTCCGGTCCGGGAGGAGAAGGTCTTTGCCGTTTACCTCGCCCTGGGGGAATACGCGGGAGGAGGGATGCGCTTCGCCCCGGGGAGCCGGCCCGACGACGGTATTTTCGACATCATCGTGGCCGGGGATTTAAGCCCGATCGGGGCGCTCCGGTACACGCTCCGAACCTACCGGGGGGAGCATCTTTCCCTCCCGCGGGTCGCGCGCTTCCGGGGCCGGCAGCTCGAAGCCGAGAGCCCCGACCGGGTTTCCCTCGACCTCGACGGGGAAAACCCGGGCTTCCTGCCGGCGGCTTTCGAGATCCGGCCGGGCCTGATCCGGCTCAAGCAGCTGAAACCAAGGGTTTGAGCAGGGAAACCATTTCCTCTTTGTCTTCCCCGTCCCGGATCAGAGTACGGGACAACCTCCAGCGGGGATCCAGGGTTGAAAAAATGGATTCCCGATCAGGTCGGGAATGACATACTAACAAGAGAATTTGATTCCCCCGCATCAAGTCCGGGGCAGGCTTAGTCAAGACCGGAATGACGGAATAAGGTGACCCCGCGGCAACACGCGGGGTTAATTTTTCACCCTCACCATTTTTCTCCAGGGTGAATTTTTCCCCCCTCCCCGCCTCTGGCGGGGCAAGCTGAGGGGGAGGGTGGGGCCTCCGGCTCCGCTTCCAGCCCGTAGGGCTTACAGGCCGGAGGGTAAGAGCCTACGGCTCGGAGAGGAGAGGGGGTCAGATCAGATCAGGGGGACAATATTGGCTTGCGAGCCCTTGAGCTTGGCGGTAATGAACAGCACCGCGGAACGCGCCAGGTTCACCCGCGTCATCCGGAGAGGGTGAACCCCCATCAGCCGGCAGAGGCCGGCGGTTGATTTGGCCAGGTCGTTGCATCCCGGGCTCATGGTCACGTTGCGCGCGCCCAGGCGCTCTCGGAGGAAAACCCCATAATCCTGGATAGCGCATCCGCCCGCGAGGTGCGCCCGGCCCCGGACGGCCTCGACCGCCTGCCGGTCAATGCCCTTGCCCATCAGGATGGTAAATCCGCCCCTGCCGCCGTAGTCGCGGTACAGCATCTCGACGATGTTCTCGGTGTTGCGGCGGCAACCCTCCCGGCAGCAGCGCTCCCGGCCCCGGAGAAAAGTGATGTCCGGCGGGTAGTCGTCCAGCAGTTCGCAGGTGAAGTGCTGCCGGCGTTCCTCGAACAGGTGCCGGTTGACGAGATCGATCCGGGCCAGCTCGCCCTGGCCGATACCGGCCGCGCGGCAGAGATCCAGGTGCTTGACCTCGGCCACGCTGAAGCCGAGCAGGGCGGCGCCCGCGACGTCAACGGCCAGCGGGTCGGGCCCGCCGAGGAGGAGGTCCATCGGCACCACGCATTTGGGGGCGTTGTACGCCGAGGGATAATGGCCGTGGTTGGTGGCGATCAGGCCGTCGATCAGGACGAAGTCCGGCCGGAGCACGCGGTAGATGTCGGCGAACTTCTGGTGGAGGCGGTAGTTGTGGTCCGCGATGCGGCTCCGCTGGTGCACCAGCCCGAACTGGTTCTTGATGGAGAGGGTCACCTGGGACATGCTGTGGGTCTTGAGCTTGGGCAGGGAGAGATAGAGGTTCTCGGCGCCCCGCTCGACCAGCCGTTCAAACACGAAGCGCGAGATGTCGATGAATTCCTCGAGGCCTTCCAGGAACACCGGGAAGGCCGGGGTTTCATCCAGAAAGACCGGAACGGCACCGGTTTCCCGGCAGATCCGGAGATACCCGGTGGCCTGAAAAACCAGGCGCGTGAAGTTGGCCTGGGTGCAGTTATCCATGACATAGATCGTGCGGGCCCCGCACCGGCGGAAGTAGAGGATGGTCTCGCGCAGAACCTCCGGATCGGTATAGACGTAGGACTCCGAACCCACGGCATTGACCTTGATGTAGACATCCCGGCTGGAACGGAGGAGCTTTCCGCCGCCGCCAAAATGTTCAAAGACTTCGCTCACCGCCGGCGCGATTCCAAGCCTGGTATCGCTAAGGAAAACTTCGGCGCGCCCATCTTCCGGAGAAACAGTTTTATTCATTTATTTTCCTCGAAACTCCTTTGCGTATTATTTTTAAGGGAAGATCGGTTGCTCCTTCGTCGACAATCCTGATTGTTACGTTAAGCACTTTTTTCTTTTTGGGGGGAAGGTTTCGCTCCCCTCACAATTGGTACCTACCGTTTGCCCGGCAGGCTGACCCGTCCCTCGGCTGAGTTTACACTGAGTGAAACGAATGTGCTCGGGACAGGCAGGGTCTAGCCGGTATCGATAAAAACTTTATCGTCCAGTATATCGCAGCCTGATTTCCTAAGAGTTTGTGTCGCGAGAACCTTCCCCCCGGGGTTCTGGAAAACCCCTAACGCCTGACGCTTGACGCCTCACGATCTTTTGCTGCTTACTGCCTACTCCTTACTGCCAGCCCTGCGGGCTGGGATTTCATCCAGGCCGAGCTGACCGCCCGGGTTCATGACATTGTGCGGGTCGAAGTGCCGTTTCAGGGCGCGCAGGACCGCCATCTGCTCCCGGCCGAGGTGGGATCCCATCCAGGGCGCGAGCAGGCGGCCCACCCCGTGGTGATGGCTCAGGGAGCCGCCGTATTCCACGATCTTGTCGATGATGCCTTTCTGGAAGGCGACGTACTCGTCCAGGCCCATGCGGGCGATGAAGATGAAGTAGAGATTGGTCCCCTGCGGGTAGAAGTGCGAGGCGTGCGTCATGCAGATGGTGCCCGGGCGGCTCTTGACGAAGGCGCGCACGTTCTGATGCAGGCGGTGGAGGTTGTCCCAGGTGACGCCGGCTTCGAGCGTGTCGATCAGGATGCCGAAATCGTTCAAATCCTCGCGCATGTACGGCTCGGTGTAGCGGGTATGTTCCCATTTGCGCCCGGCATACCCGGTCAGGGACATGGCGCCGTGTTTCCGGGCGATGCGCCTGATTTTGCGCGCCACCAGGCGGGCGTAGTCCCGGTCGCCCTCGACATTGCCCAGGCAGAGGCAGCGGCGCATGGGTTTAAAACCCCGAAAGGCGAGGAACGAGTCCACGAAGCCCGGCATGCCGTAGAGCGCGAGGCCCCGTTCGGTTTCTTCCGGGTCCGAGATGCGGTAGATGGCGGGCCGGCCGAACTCGGACTGCATGATCTCGCGGCTGGCGTCGACCGCGGACTCCCAGGTGGGATACATGAAGCTGAAGAACCGCCGGTTTTCCGGCTGGTAGCGGAAGATCTTCATCGTGACCTCGACCAGGACCCCGAAGACGCCTTCCGAGCCCTTCATTATATCGTTCACCTTGGGGCCGGTGGCGGTGGCGGGATAATCGAGGGTCTTGAAGGAGCCGGCGGGGGTGACGAACTCCTGGCTGAACACAATGTCGTAGGCGTCGCCGTAATAGGTCGAGGCCTGGCCCGACCCCAGGGTCAGGACCCAGCCGCCCACCGTGGAATATTCAAAGGACTGCGGGAAATGGCCGCAGGTATAGCGCTGCCGGCAGTGGAAGAGCTCGGGCGCCCGGTTCAGGGCGTCTTCGTAGGCGGGCCCGAAGAGGCCCGGCTGGACGCGGGCGGTCTGATTCAGCTCGTTGACCTCCAGGACCTTGTTCATGTGCGTGCTCATCACCAGGGAGACCCCGCCCCGGCAGGGCCGGCAGCCGAAGTTGCAGGAAGAGCCGCCGCTGAAAACCGTGACGGGGACGCGCTGGGCATCGCAGTACTCCACGATCTTCCGCACGTCCTGCTTGTCGCGGGGGTGCACCACCACGTCGGCCACCTCGCGGATGATGCCCCGGCGGAGTTCCAGGATCTCCTCCGCCGTCTTGGCCGAGGAGTATTTGACCCGGCTGTAGTCATCCCGGGACACGTTTTCCCTGCCCACGACGGCCTCGAGCGCCTCGATCTGTTCGGGCTTGAGCGCGGGCGCCCGGTTCAGCGCCACCTGGGCGTGCCCCTCATCAAATTTCTTTGAAAAGTCGGCATCGGTCAGGTGAAATTCATCCTTCATCATCCTGACCCAGGCGTCGCTGGGATGCTTGAAACGATCCGGATGGCCGTACTTGGCGATGGACCGGAAGCTCCCGGCCGGGGGGGCCTGTTCCGTCCAGTCAGGCCTGAAATTTTTAGTTTTCATGATTTCCTCTTTTCCCCTTCCCGCGATTCCCGGGCCGGGCCTATTCTGACGTTTACTATCTTTAAAATAACCAATCCCCGCCCGGAATGGAACTAATTTATCTTTTTCCGCCCGGTCCGGTCCGGGACGTGTTTCCGGCTGCCGCGGCGGGGGGGATGAGAAAAATCGGAACAAAAAAGGGGCTTGCCAGCCCCTTTTCCGTTTAATTCGCTTTTTGAAAATCGGTTATTTGTCGGCGTATTTTTTGTAATTCTCCAGCACATTTTTCAGCTCGGGATAAAGCGGGTGAATATACCCGGTCCAGTCCTTCGGATCGGCCTTGAGTTTTATTCCGGGGAACCATCCGCGGATCAGTTTTTTGGTCACTTCGGCCATGTAGGCCATCTTCTTCAGGTACCCGGGCAATTTGCGCAGGATTTCCTCGCGGATCTCGTCGCCGTTGTCCCAGAGGTCGCTCATCAGGCCGGCCACGCGCTGCTTCATCTCCGGCTCGTCGGTTTTAATGCAGAGGCGCTGGAAATGACCGCGCTCCTCCATGAGGTTGGCGATCCGCTCGTCCATGGTGACGCCGGCCGAAGGCACTCCGCCGGTCATCGAGAGCACGCAGGCGTGATAGCGCGAGGAGACCAGGAAGCGCAGGAGGTGCAGCAGGCTGGTCATCTGGTAACCGTCGTAATCCTTGGAGCAGAAAATGGGAGGCTTGACGCCGCGGCAGGCCGCGACGAACTCGCGGGTGGGACGGTCGTCCAGCATCTCCATGCCGAAGACGATCGGGAAGGCGTCGTGAGTCTTCAGGAACTCCTCCAGGGCGCCGGCGATCCCCTCGATGTAATGGCGGAAAGCGGCGCGGCGCTCGGCGGAATCGGTGAAGAAGTACCACTGGCGCACGTTCATCGGGTCGCCGCCTTCCTTGACCCCGCGCGCCTTGTTGCCCAAAAAGCGCAGCAGGTCCGGCCGCACCGGCCAGACAAAGGGATCGATGATCGCCAGGCCGATCACCGGCTTTTTCCCGTCCCAGCCCGCGGCCTTCAGCGCCTGGGTCGCCCATTCCCGGGGGCCGGGCTTGAAGGTCCAGGCCGTGTCGGTCCCGACGTCCCCCTGCAGGCCTAATTTCTGCACGACCTTATGCGAGTTCTCGGTCCGGGAGATGATGAAAGCGTTCTTGGCGTAGTGGCGGACGAAGGTCTCGAGGACCCGGTCCATCTGCCCGGCTTCCGAACCGTAGGCCAGGCAGGGCTTGCCCTGCGAGGCCATGATGCCGGCGGCCATGGTCATCATGGTGGTCAGGGCATTGGCGAATTTGGACTTGAAGCAGGAGCCCTCCACCATCACCGCCATGTGATACTCGGAGCAGAGCCTCAGGACGTCGCGGTGGTAGATGTAGTCGATTTTTTCGACCTTGGTTTTCTCGCCCGCACCTCCCCAATAACATTTCACCAGGTCGGTATTCAGAGTGGTCACGCCGATCTCGACGTTATCCGGCCCGAGAAAATGAAACCACTGGTCGATCAGTTCCTTGACCCGCACGTCGGCGCCGGTATTGCGCGCGCCGCAGTAGCCCGCCATCAGGACCTTGAGCTTTTTGCCCGGCGCCCACTGATCGTGGCCCGGGATGATTTTCAGCTTCTCCAGCGCCCCCGGGAAGCGGCTGAGTTCGATCAAGCCGGCCGACAGCCCTTCGTTGAGCGTGTCCATGTTCAAGAGGGATTCTTTCTTTTTATCCGTCATGGGTTTCCTCCGTTTTCTGGTATTATCCTATTATAGCTTCCTAGAATACATTTTTCCGCAAGTCAAGAAAGGGAACCAGGATGTCCGGTATTTTAAAATATTTTTGACCGGAGAGCGAATTTGGGATAGTTTCTTTTTGAGCCTGCGGGACAGGTTGTCCTGGAAATAAGGGGGATAAAATTTAAGATTGGGAATATTTTTATTTTTATAATATTATTTAAAAGAATGAAGAAGCTCCTTTTTCATATGAAAAAAGGGTGGATGTATTTCTTTATCTCCACTCTGCTCCTTTTTCCCCTGCCGGGAAAAGCCGCGGACAATGCCGCCGGCCTGGCCAGAAGGATCCAGATCCTGGAGGAGGCGGCCCGGAATGAAAAACCGATCAAATACCTCGCCGGTTTCGCCACCCAGCTGACGCAGATAAATTCCCTCCGGCAGGAAATCTCGGCGGGCAAGTCCCGGGATGAGACCGACCGGGCCCTGACCGCGATGGAGCTTTTCGCCCGGGGCTATGTGATCCAGAGGGATAACCTGGGCCGGGAGAAGCCGGGGCAGCTCGAGGAAATAATCGCGGTTTACAGCCAGGCCATCTCCCTGAATCCGAAATACCTGGAGGCCATCTACAACCGGGGCGGCGCCTTCGCCAAGAAGGGGGATTTTGACGCGGCGATCCAGGATTTCACCAGCGTGATCGCGCTGAACCCGAAGGATTCCTACGCCTACGGCAACCGGGGCGTGGCCTACGCGGAGAAAGGCGAATTCGACCAGGCCATCGTGAATTTAAACCAGGCCCTCCAAATAAATCCGAACGACATTTCCGCTCTCTATAACCGCTGCCGGGTTTACCTCATGAAGCGGGATTTCGACCGGGGCATCGCCGATTGCAGCCGGGTGACCTACCTGAACCCCACCGACGCGGACGCTTACAATAACCGGGGCATCGCCTACATGGAAAAGGGCGACAACGAACGGGCCAACGCGGATTTCACCTGGGCCATCCGGCTCAGCCCGCGCTTCGGGGGCGCCTATTACAACCGCGGCATCATCTACAAGAGAAAGGGCGATTACAACCAGGCGATCGCCGATTTCAACCTGGCCATCAGGTTGAAGCCCAGTTTTGAGGGCGGCTACTACAACCGGGCGATCTCCTTCATCGTCCAGCGCAATTTTGACCTGGCGATCGCGGACCTGGACAAGGCGCTTGATTACAACCCCAAATTCACCGAGGCCTATTACAGCCGGGGATTGGCCTATCTCAACAAGCGCAATTTCGACCTGGCCATCGCCAATTTCAACCAGGCGCTGCGTTTCAATCCCAAATTCGTCGAGGCCTATTACAACCGGGGCGTCGCCTACATGAACAAGAGGGATTTCGACCGGTCGATCGCAGATTTCAGCTGGACCGTCCGGCTGAATCCCCGCCTGGCCCTGGCCTACAACAACCGGGGGGTGGCTTACCGGTATAAGCGCGACTTTGACCGGTCGATCGCGGATTTCAACCAGGCCATCGGGTTGAGCCCGCGGTTCGCCATGGCCTACAACAACCGGGGGGTGTCGTACCGCTACAAGCAGGATTATGACCGGGCGATCGCCGACTTCAACCGGGCCCTGGGCCTGGAGCCGAAATACGCCGACGCCTATTACAACCGGGGCGCCGCCTACGTGAGCAAGCAGAACCCGGACCAGGCCGTCGCGGATTTCAACCAGGCCCTGGCGCTGAACCCCGCGCATTCCATGGCTTACTATTACCTGGGGGTGGTTTCGCTCGGCAAGCGCGATTACGACCGGGCGATCGCCTACTTCAACTCCGCGCTCCGGATCAATCCCCGTTTCATCGAGGCCTATTACAACCTGGGCGTCTGCTACGTCAACAAGCAGGATTTCGGGCAGGCCGTCACCAGCTTCGACTCGGCCATCAAGCTGAATCCCCGCTTCGCGGTGGCCTATAACAACCGGGGCATTTCCTACCGATCCCGGAAGGATTTTGACCGGGCGCTCACGGATTTCAACCAGGCCATCAGTCTTTCGCCCAAATTCGCCATGGCTTTTTACAACCGGGGCATAACCTACCGTTACAAAAACGACCTGGACCGGGCGGTGTTTGATTTCAACCAGGCCCTCGCCATTTCCCCCAAGTTCGCCATGGCTCTGTTCAACCGGGGCGCGGTTTATTTCGGGAAGGGTGATTACGCCCGGGCCATCGCCGATTTCAACCAGGCGGTCGGACTCGGTCTTAAATTCGCGATGATTTATTACTACCGGGGCCTGGCGGGCCTCCGCCAGAAGGATTACGACCTGGCGATTTCCGATTTCAGCCAGACGATCACGTACAATCCCCGGCTCCCGGAAGCTTACCTCAACCGGGGCATGGCCTACCTGAACAAGAAGGATTATGACCGGGCCCTGACCGATATGAACTGGGCCATCGGCCTCAACCCGAAGCTCGAAACGGCCTACAGCTACCGGGCCTCCACTTACCTCCAGAAGGGCGATCTTGACCAGGCGATCGTGGATTACGGCTACCTGATCAGCGTCAATCCCCGCAACGCGCAGGCCTATTACGGGAGGGGGTATTCCTACCAGATGAAAAAAATGAACCCGGAAGCGGCCAAGGATTTCGGGGTCTCCTGCTCGCTGGGTTATCAGGGCGCCTGCCAGGCCAGAAAACTCATGGGGTTTTAATCCCGGAAAAGAGGCCTTCTCGCGAAGGCCCCTCGTAAAACAATCCGTTTCCAGAAATTCTTGGTTTATCAGGGCGCCTGCCAGGCCGGAAAACTCATGGGGCAGTAATACCCGGAAAAGAGGCCTTCTCGTGAAGGCCCCTCGTAAAACAATCCGTTTCCAGAAATTCTTGGCTTATCACAGCGCCTGCCAGGCCGGAAAACTCATGGGGCAGTAATACCCGGTTAAAAAAAAGAGGGCCTTCTCGCGAAGGCCCTCCGGAAACACATCGTTTTCAGAAATCCTTAAAGATTTTCCTTGATAATTTTGACCTTGGCCTTTTCCTTTTCCTGGTTCAGGAAGGTATTGAAGGCCTCGCGCTGCTTGTCAAAATTGATCCGGCGCTTGATTTCCTCCCGGACCTGGTCCAGGGGCCGGATTACTTCCGCGCGCTTCTCAATGAGCTGCAGGATATGGAACCCCTGGGCGGTTTTGACCACGCCGCTGATGTCCCCTTCTTTTTTCAACTTGAAAGCGGAATCTTCAAAAGCCTGCTCCCGGGAACCCTTGGGAAAGAAACCGGTGTCCCCGCCGCGGCTCTTGGTTACTTCGTCCTGGGAGAACTTGGTGATCAGGTTCTCCATCTTGTCCTTTTTCATCTGGAGGGTCTGCAGAAGCTTCCGCGCCTCCGCGTCGGTTTTCACCTGGAGGTTTCTCACCCGCACCATTTCCGGGGTGTGATACTGTTTTTCGTTGTCCTTGTAGTATTTTTCCACATCCGGATCGGCGATCTGGGCCTCCCCGGTGGTAATCTTGCGGCGGAGAGCGTCAATCAGGAGTCTCTGCCGCATGTCTTCGATTCTCTGGGCGAACTCCGGATCCTTGTCCAGGCCCCGGTCCTGGGCCGCCTTGGCCATCAACCGCTGCTCGATCAGGCGGTTGAGGATCTCTTCTTTGCCCTGAGGGGTATCGAAGCGGGACCGAGCCTGCGGCGGGTATTTATTTAATTCCTGGTCGAGATCACCCTGGGTGATGACCCCGCCCTGGTAAGTAGCCAAAGTTTTCCCCGTTCCCCCTTTTTTCTTGCAAGCCGCCATTCCCAACGAGAGGACCAAGATACATCCGATGATCAGGATTCTGTTTTTTTCTAACCTCATTAAAGTTCCTCCTTTCTTTCTTAAGCGCTTAACTTAATTGAGAAAAATATGGATGTCAAGCCGATACCGGCGGGAGATCCACGCCTTATTTCCCGGCCGCTTCCAATTGTATATTGGACTGCCAGCCTTCAAAATGGTTCTCGGCCCGGCTTTTATCATCTTTGGCGGAATCCCGCCCAGGGCGGTGATCGTATGGTCGTCCGTCATTCGGTCATCGTTTAAAAAGCCGAAAGACGTAAACCGTAAGCCGAAACCAGCCGCTTAACCGATCAACGTAATCCGTGAATTTGGAAGGGAAGGATCAGGGGTTGTTCAACACATCCCGGTATTCCGGGCGGTCCTGCAATCTCTGGAAAACCGGTTCCTGCCGGGCGATTTCCCGGAACCGGGGTTCCCGGGAGAGAGCCTGGGCCAGATAATCGGCGGATTCGCGCACCTGGCCCTTGAGCGCCAGGAAAACGGCCTGGCGATAATTGGCGGCCGGGTTGCGCGGGTCCAGCCGTAAAACCTCCGCGATGGCCGATTCGGCTTCCGGGAACCTGCCCTGGTCCAGGTAAAGCTCGGCCAGGTTCATCCGGG
>JAQTNV010000008.1:0-42784 GCA_028713675.1 bacterium | reverse complement strand
AGGAAAACGGCCTGGCGATAATTGGCGGCCGGGTTGCGCGGGTCCAGCCGTAAAACCTCCGCGATGGCCGATTCGGCTTCCGGGAACCTGCCCTGGTCCAGGTAAAGCTCGGCCAGGTTCATCCGGGCTTTCGAATGGGCGGGAAAGAGCCTGAGCACGGCCTGATAATACCTGACCGCCTCCGGGGTGTTTCGCTTCAGGGTGGCGATGTTTCCGAGCAGGAAAAGGACCTGGTGGTCATGGGGGGAAATTTTCTCCGCCCGCTGCAGGGATTTCTCCGCGCTCAGGGGAGAACGGACATACTCGGAAAAACCCCGCTGCCAGAGATAGTTGGCCGCCAGGGACCGGGTGGCCAGGAGGGAGAGCAGCACGACCGGCCCGAAGATGAGGAGCCTGACCAGAAGGGGGCGGGAGG
Organism: bacterium; assembly: GCA_028713675.1. Taxonomy (GTDB): domain Bacteria; phylum Desulfobacterota; class JAPLJL01; order JAPLJL01; family JAPLJL01; genus JAPLJL01. The sequence goes on along the minus strand of JAQTNV010000008.1, from coordinate 42,369 downwards.
AGAGAAAGGCGAGCCGGGGGGGCAGGGACAGTTTTTTCGAGCCGGGTTTCCCGGCGATGATGCCGAGCAGGATCCAGAAAAGCAGGGCGGAGGCGGCGTTTTGCAGGGGATAATCGAAAGCCGCGTGGCAGAGCAGGGCCAGCAGCCCGCCGAGGGCGGAGAGCCGGTAGGGATCGGGTTTCTTCCGCAGTCCGGCCAGGGTGATGAAAAGAACAAAAACGATCAGGGCGGCCAGCGCCAGCAGGGCGGGAAGGCCGGATTCCGCGGCGGTGGTCAGGTAATCATTATGGGCGTTCTCGGCGGTCCGGGAAGCGCCGTAGGTAATCAGGTCCCTCAGCTCCCCCGACCAGTAATCCGGCAGGACCACCGGGTAATTGCCCAGCCCGATTCCGGACAGGGGGTGGGCCCGGACCATTTTCGCGGTGTCCTGATAAAGGAGGAGGCGGACCCGGTTGGCCGGGTCTTTCAGGTCGGCCAGGGAGGACAGCCGGGAGATACCGTTCCGGACCGGGGGGTACAAATAAAAGCTCAGGCCCAGGAGGATCAGCAGGGATCCGATCAGCAGTGCCGGCCGCAGGAGCGAGGAGTGGAGCTTGCGGCCGGCGCCCCGGAACTGAAAATAGAGCCAGAAGAAAAGCAGGAAAACGATTCCCAGGAAAGCGGAAAGGCATCCGGCCCGGGAACGGGTGGCCGCGAGGTAAAAGGCCTCGATCAGCACGGCGGCCAGAAGGAGGGCCAGGTTGAACCGGCGCCGGGTCGCGAAAAGAACCCCGGCGGTGACGGGCAGGAGGGGAGCCAGGAACTGGGCCGCGAAATTGGCGTGCCGGAAGGTGGAGGGATACATCAATTCCCCGTAAATATCGGGACGGGGCTTCAGAAGGATTCCCCAGGTCTGCAGGATCCCCAGCAGGGAAACCAGGACCCCGGCAAAAATCGCCCATTTCAACAGACCCTGGACCTGGTCGGAGCTGAGATGCATTCCGAGCAGGAAGAAGGCCATAGCCCCGGCCAGGAAACCCAGGCGGGAAAGCGCCAGGTAGGGATTGGGGGCGGAGAGAACCGAGAGGGCGCAAAGGGCCAGGAAGAGGAACAGAAAATAGCAGGCGCGGGAGGAATAGACCGGACCGGATCGGAGCCAGAAGCCGATTCCGAAAAGGGCCAGGATCTGGAGCAGACAGGTTTTGGCGATTTCGAATTCCGGATTCGGATTATACGGAAGAAAAAAGAGCGGGACCAGGATCACGGCCAGGATGGCGCAGCGGTAAAAGCCCCGGGCCGGGTCCGGACCGGCGGAGGACCGGCTCTGGAAATGGGCGGGGGAGGCGGTCTGGGCCGGCATCAGGTTTTTTCGGAGGTTTTTTCCAGGGCGAGAAAAAATTCCCGGTTGCCTTTGGGTCCCTTAAGGGGGGACTCGGTCACCCCCAGGGGCTGGAGCCCCAGGTTCCGGGAGAAAACGGTAATTTTCTCGATTACCGCCTGGTGTTTTTCCGGCTCCCTCACCACCCCCCCGGGGCCGACCTCGTCTTTCCTGACCTCGAACTGGGGCTTGATCAGGACCAGCAGCCGGCCCCCGGGTTTTACCACCTTTTCCAGGGGGGGGATCACCATGGTCAGGGAAATAAAGGAAAGATCGGCGACCGCGAGATCCACTTCGTCATCCAGGTGTTCCGGAAGCAGCTGCCGGGCGTTGAAGCGTTCCATCGGGACCACCCGCGGATCGTCGCGCAGCCGGGGGTCCAGCTGACCGTAGCCGACGTCGATGGCGTAGACCTTTTTCGCACCCGCGCGCAGAAGGCAATCGGTGAACCCGCCGGTCGAGGCCCCGGCGTCCACCGCGATCAGCCCGGAGGGGTTGACGGAAAAATGCTCCAGGGCGTGGGCGAGCTTCTCCCCGCCCCGGCTCACATATTCCGCCTTTTCGGTCACCCGCAGAGGACTGCCGGGAAAAACCGGAGTCCCGGCTTTCTCCACGCGCTGTTCCACGGAAAAAACCCGCCCGGCCATGATCAGCGCCCGGGCCTCTTTCGGGCTGGCCGCCAGGCCCCTTTCCACCAGGAGCTGGTCCGCACGGATTTTTTTCAATTTAGGAATGTTTTCGCTCATTTTTTTAACCTTTTTCCGTCGTTAGGTTGCGTCCTTAGATTTGGCTCAGGATAAACCGCTCGGATCGCAGAACGGCTGGCGTCTTTCGGTTCTTAACCTATGAACGTAAAACCCAACCGAAACGATCTGCTCAACCGCAACCGCCAAAATATAACCGCCAGGCTTAGGAATTTCTATCTCCTTCCTTCTCCAGCTTGGATCCGACCGGGGTGGAGCAGAAACTGCAGATGTAATCAAACTTGTCTCCCTCCGGCAGGACCAGCAGGAGCCGTTTGCGGACCGGGACGGCTTTCCGGCATTTCGGGCAGAAAAGCTCGGAAGCCTCCAGGTCCTGGAAATCCGGACGGGTTTTTTGGGGAGCGACAAAGAAAGGCGGTTTCGGGGGACCGGGTCGCATCAGTCAGGCCTGGTGGTGAAGAGCAGGGCGGTCAGGGAATGGGCGGGGAAGGTATAAACCAGGGAGGACCCGGATTTAAGCGCCGGCAATTTCCTCAGCTTGACCGTCTCCGGTTCGGCGAAGGTATTTCCGGATTCGAAGGTCGGAGCGTTCAGTTCGTAAACGTCCGCCGGCCCTTCCGGCCTGACCCCCTTGATTTCGAGCCGGGTCCGGAGGGAGGAAAAGTCATGGCGGTTGGTGACAAAAACCGCCAGACGGTTTTTCCCGGCGTTGACGGTGGCGGAAACATCGAGATAGGGCACCCCGGACTGGGCCTTAATCGAGGCCAGCGGCCGGCTGGAGAAGGTTTCCGACTCCACCTGAACCGGGACCGGGAGCGGCTGGGAATAATTGGAATAGAGCTGGAAAACGTAGTACATCGGGGAGAGAAAAACGCCTTCGTCCCCGGTGTTGATCAGGCCGAGGACATTGACGATCTGGGCGTAATTGGCCATCCGCACCGGAGGGCTTTTCCGCTGGAGGACATTCAGCACCCCGGCGGCGAAGAGCGCGTCCCGGAGGGTGAAATTGGAATGCAGGAGCTGTTCATACTGCCACCAGAGGTTCCATTCATCGAGAGCGATGAAGGTCTTGCCCTCCCGTCCGGCGTCCCTGATATCCTGGAAAAAAGTCCCGATATCCGTCTCGATTTCCCGGGGCGAGGCCACGATGGTGTAGTAATCGTCCCGGCCCTGGGGATTGATGGAGTGCACGACTTCGGGCAGGTAAATGTGCAGGGAAAGGTAATCGATCTCGGCCCCGGCGCGGTCCAGCACCGTCCGGTTCCAGCCTTCCGGGCAGGTCAGGTACCCGGGCAGGCACCCCACCGCCACCAGCTCGATTTCCGGATCGACCGCCTTCATCTCCCGGGCGAATTCCAGGAACCGGTCGGCGTAGGGCGCGGCGTCCTGGTGTCCGGTTTCCCAGGCCCCGAAGATCTCATTGCCGATTCCCCAGAGTTTAACCCCGTAGGGTGACGGGTGGCCGTTCCGGAGCCGCAATCCCCCCTGGAGCGTGCCGGTTTCCCCGTTGACATACTCCACCCAGCGGGCGGCCTCCTCCTTGGTCCCGGAGCCGAAATTGACGTTGACATACGGGGAGGCGCTGATGGCTTCGGCGAAGGACATGAATTCATCGGTTCCGAAATGGTTGGAGTCGTCGGGCCCGTAATTCGAGCCGAATGTTCCCCAGTAAATATTGGGCCGGGTGGGGCGGAGAGACCGGGGCCCGATTCCGTCCTCCCAGTGGTAGGTATCGGAAAAACAGCCTCCCGGCCAGCGCATCAGCGGAGGCTGCAGGGCCCGGATCAGGTCCACGGTTTCCGGGATCAGACGCTCGGCCGACAGATCCCAGATCCCACCGTAGATGGCGCCATCTAAATGTTCAATAAAATGTCCGTAAATCCGCTGGTCGATGGCCGCGCCGGGCCCGGAAACGTCAATGGCAATCCGGGCGGCAGCGGATTGACCCGATCCGCAGCGGCAGAGAAAGACTGCCGGCGCCAGGAAAATCAGGGCAAAAACAGATAAGCGGACAAATGCAGGTAAGAAGGATTGCTGATGGCGGGAACGTTTCATCATCGGCCTGGGAATATTCTATAGGTTAATCGCCTGAAAAGAAAAGGAAAGGGGGATTTTCTTGAGGAATTTGTTGTCTTCTGATAGATTGTTTTCTATGTTTAAAAAATTTTTTTCCTTATTTAAGAAGATCTTTTCCTTGTCCGTATTCAAAATTTCCCTGTTAATCACTTTGTTTTTTATCGTTCTTTGCATTATAAGCCCTATTTTTCTAGAAACGATTGAGAAGAAAACCCTGGATTTCAAGTTCCGGTCCCGCGGGGTCCGCACGCCCGCCGGCCAGGAGGTGGTGATTGTCGCCGTGGATGAGAAGTCGGTCGGGGAGCTGGGACGCTGGCCCTGGCCGCGGGCCCGGATCGCGGAACTGGTCAATCATCTAAATGAATATGGGACCAGGGTGGTGGCCTTTGATATCATTTTTGCCGAACCCCAGCGGAATACCGAGCTGGAGGTGCTGAAACAGCTGCGCCGGGAATTTACCGGGCCGGAACCCGGGGAGGGGGCCGAAACCGCCCCGGCCCTCCGGCGCAACGCCCCCGAGCTCAAATTCATCGAAAAAAGAATCGGCCTGGCCCAGGGCTCAGATGACGACCGCCTCCTGGCCTCGGCGGTAAAAAAATTTCCAGGCATGGTTATGGGTTATTTTTTCTACTTTAATTCCGCCGAAATCGCCAACCTGGGGGAAAAAGATTATCTGGGGAACCTGAAATGGATCTCCAATTCCGAGGTCGGGGCGATCCGGGCCCCGGCCGGGGTGGACCCGAGCCGGTTTCTCCGGAGGGCCCTGGGGGTCCAGGTCAATATCCCGGTAATTTCCGAAGCGGCCCACACCAACGGGTTTTTCAACGCCATCCCGGACGACGATGGGACCATCCGCGGAGCTATGCTGGTGTTGACCCTGGGCGACCGGGTCTTTCCTTCCCTGGCGCTACAATCCGTGAGCCTTTATTTGAACGCCCCGATCATGATGGGGTTCGCCGAATACGGAGTCGAACAGATCGCGGTGGGGGACAAGAGTATCCCCGTGGACGAATCCGGCAAGATGATGGTTAATTTTTACGGTCCCGGCCACACCTTTCCCCACTACAGCGCCAGCGATGTGGTGACGGGTAAGCTGGACCCGGCCCTATTCAAGGACAAGATTGTCCTGGTGGGGGCGACCGCCATCGGAATTTATGATATCCGGGCCACTCCCTTCAGCGCGGTTTTCCCCGGGGTCGAGGTTCATGCCAATATCATTGAAAACATCCTGCACGGTGATTTTCTCATCCAACCCAGTTGGATTAAGGTTTTTGACTTGGTTTCTATTTTAATTATCGGGCTTCTCCTCGGGCTTATCTTACCCCGGGTCCGCGCGGCCTACGGATTGATCCCGGTAGTGGCCATAGCCTTGTCCTACTACGGGATTGACCGCTACTTGTTTGAAATCAAGGGAGTGATCGTTTCCACCGTCTATCCGATCGCTGAAATATTTTTCATTTTCCTAGGCATCACTTTCTACAAGTACCTGACCGAGGAAAAGAAAAGGAAGCAGTACCGCGAGGCCTTTTCGCGCTACGTGAGCGCCTCGGTGGTCAACGAGATCCTCAAGGACCCGGACCGGCTGAAGCTGGGGGGGGAGAGAAGAACCCTGACGGTGATGTTCACGGACATCCGCGGTTTCACCTCGATTTCCGAGAAGCTGGACCCGGAGACCGTGGTTCACATCCTGAACGAATACCTGACCCCGATGACCGAGGTGGTTTTCCAGCAGGGGGGGATGCTGGACAAGTACATCGGCGACGCGATCATGGCGGTCTGGGGCGCGCCCCTGACCCTGCCGGATCACGCCCGGAGGGCCTGCATCACCGCCCTGGAAATGATGAAGCGGCTCAAGGTCCTGCAACAGGGCTGGGAGGAAAGGAAGCTGCCCCCGATCAACATCGGCATCGGCGTCAACACCGGCCCGATGTCGGTCGGCAACATGGGATCGGAGATGCTTTTTGACTACACCGTGATCGGCGACTCGGTCAACCTGGCCTCCCGCCTGGAAGGGTTGAATAAGGAATACGGGACGAATATCATCGTAAGCGAAGGCACCTACCAGGAGACCAAGGATGAGTTTGTCTTCCGGGTCATGGACCGGGTCGTGGTCAAGGGCAAGAAGGAAACCGTGGGCATTTTCGAGCTCTTGGGCAACAAGGAGGACGCGGCCCAGTTTTCCGAGCGGGTTGCCCGCTTTGAAGCCGGGTTCAAGGCCTACCAGAACCGGCAGTGGCAGGAGGCGATCCGGGAGTTCGAGGCGCTGGGAAAATATGAAGAGGACAAGGCGGCCCGGATTTTCATCGAGCGCTGCCGGCTGTACCAGGAAAGCCCTCCCCCTCCGGACTGGAACGGGGCTTTTGTGCTGACGAAAAAATAATATTAAGAAACATCGTTATCTAGTGGAGGCGAAATGGCGGTAAAAAAGGTAAAAGATTCCGATTCCGAAGAAAGGGAAAAGGCACAACAACTCCTGACCGCGGGCAAGCTGGACAAGGCCCTGGAGGAGTTCCGCAAGCTGGTGGAGAAAAACCCCAAGGATCTGCGGATCAAGCTCAAGCTGGGCGAGGTCAAGGCGCGGATGGGGAAGACCGAAGATGCGGTCAAATGTTACGGAGAGGTGGCGGAAAAATACGCGGCCGACGGTTTTATCGTGCAGGCGATCGCGGTGAACAAGCTGATTCTCGACCTGGATCCCAGCCGGAAGGAAATCCAGGACAAGCTGGCCCAGCTTTATTCCTCCCGGGGAATGAAGAGCCCGGAAGGGGCCAAAGGCGCCGCCGCCCCGGCCGCCGCCACGGCGGCTGCGCCGACGGCCGCCCCGGCCGAGGCCAGGAAGGCCGGGGAGATCCCGGCGGGCGTGGCCGTCCCGGGGGTTCCGCTTTTCTCGGACCTGAACCAGGAGGAACTGGTCCGGATCATGAGCGGCCTGACCCGGGTGAAATACAACCAGGGAGACTGGATGATCCGGGAAGGCGAGAAGGGCGACACCATCTACATCATCAGCTCCGGGAAAGTGGCGATCTACAAGAGCGTCAAAGGCGAAGACCTGAAAATCTCCGACCTCGAGGAAGGGGACTTTTTCGGGGAATTCAGCTTCTTCATGTCCCATCAGCGCCAGGCCTCGGTCCGGGCCGAGGGCGAGGTGGAACTCCTGGAAATCAAGCGGGCCGAGCTGGACAAGATCGTGGAGGAATATCCCAACGTTTCGGACATCCTGGTCAAGTTCTACAAGGACAGGGTTCTGGATACGGTGATCGCGATTTCCCCCCTCTTCCGGGGTTTGGGAACCAAGGAGCGCAAGGAACTGATCGGCAAGTTCGAGCTCAAGGTATTTGAGAAGGGCCAGGCGGTGATCTCAGAAGGGGAGAAGGGGGATTCTCTCTACCTGATCAAGGACGGGGATTTTTCGGTTTCCACCGCCGGGCCGGGAGGACAGGCAGTGGTGCTCGCCACCCTGCAGAGCGGGGACTTCTTCGGGGAGATCGCCCTGATCAGCGACCAGCCGCGCACCGCCACGGTCACCGCGCTGACTCGGGGGCGGCTGATGGTGCTTTCCCGGGATAATTTCATGGCCCTGGCCTTGCGCTTTCCCCAGGCGCTGGAGGTGGCCCGGACTTACCTGCAGCAGCGGGCCGAGCACACGATTTCCACCATCATGACCCTGGATGAGGGCGGATCGGGCGAAGTGGTGGTGTAATAGTTTAAGAATTTGGTTTTTTGACACGGATGACACGGATTCCACGGATTTTCGTGGATCAGAGATAAAGAAAATAAAATGAGAGGGTTTGAAGAAATTTATTGTCACCGTGGGAATCAGTGCAAATCCGTGTCTAAATTAACGTCGTGATTATTATGAAAGAATAAGAATTTGGTTTTTTGACACGGATGACGCGGATTCCACGGATTTTCGTGGATCAGAGATAAAGAAAATAAAATGAGAGGGTTTGAAGAAATTTATTGTCTCCGTGGGAATCAGTGCAAATCCGTGTCTAAATTAACGCCGGGATTTTTATGAACGAAACGGGGAAAAAGCCGGAATCGGTCAGCCTGGAAGAACAACTCATCACCCTGAAATTCCAGGTCTCCGAGCTCCAGCAGAAGCTGGCGGTCAAGGAAGGGGAACTGGAGGTTTTCCGGGGGATCGGGCAGATCTCGCGGGCCCTCAGCCGGTCGCCGGAGCAGCGGGGGAAACTGAGCGAGATCCTGGACGGGAGCCTGGACCTGATTCTCAAAATGGTGGGAGCGGAGGCCGGCACCATTTTTCTGAAGGAAAAAGACGGGGAACATATCGTTTTTAAGTCGGTCCGGGGTTTCGGAAGCGAAAAGCTGAAGGGCAAGAAGCTGAGAATCGGCGAAGGGATCGCGGGCTGGGTGACCCAGAACGGCCGCCCTTACGTTTCCACCCAGGTGGCCGGCGACCCGCTCTGGCAGAAGGAATATGCGGATCTGGTCGGTTTTGAAACCCGGGAAATCCTTTGCGTGCCCCTCCGGATCGGGGACCAGGTTTTCGGGGCGGTCGAGGCGATCAACAAGAAAGACCGGCAACTGTTGGCCCAGGAAGATCTGGAGAACCTTTCCTCCCTGGCCAGCCAGCTCGCCATTGTCATCCAGAACGCGCGGCTTTTCCTGGAGTCCCGGCAGCAGGCGGAACAGCATTCCGAACTGATCGAGGTCTCCGCCCTCCTCAACTCCTCCTTGGATCCCCTGGTGGTCCGGAAAAAAGCCATGGAGGCCGCCACCCATCTGATGGGGGCGGAGGTGGGTTCCCTGCTCCTCGTGGACCAGGAAAAAAATGAACTTTATTTCGATGTGGCCCTGGGAGATAAGGGGGATGCGGTGAAGCAGATCCGCCTGAAAATCGGCGAGGGCATCGCCGGCTGGGTGGCGGAAAAGGACGAGGCGCTTCTGATCCCGGACGTTTCCCAGGACCCCCGGCATTTCCGGAAGGCGGACCAGAAATCCGCATTTTCCACCCGGGACATGATCTGCGTCCCGGTCAAGGCCAAGGACAAGATGATCGGGGTCCTGCAGGCGATCAACAAGCAGGGCGGGCAGATCTTCAGCCAGGAGGACCTGGAACTCTTCAAGTCCCTGGCTAACCAGGTGGCAATCGCGATCGACAACGCCAACCTCTACACGGAAATCCAGAAGACCTTCCTGGAGACGGCAGAGGCCCTGGCCGAGTCCATCGAAAAACGCGATCCCTACACCGGCGGCCATACCCAGCGGGTGGTGTTTTACTCCTGGGCGATCGCCGGCGAACTCGGCCTGCCCAAAGATGAAATGGAAAGGCTGCGCATTGCCGCGGTCCTGCACGACATCGGCAAGATCGGGGTGGAGGACCGGGTCCTGCGCAAGGAGGGGCCGCTCGATCAGGAGGAACTGGCCCAGATGAGGCGCCACCCCGAGATCGGGGCGCACATCGTCAAACATATTGACGGCCTGAAGGACGTGGTCCCTGGCATTCTCCATCACCAGGAGCGGTTCGACGGCAAGGGTTATCCCGATGGGATCAAGGACGGGGAGATCCCGATCTTCGCCCGGATCATCGCCGCGGCGGACACCTTTGACGCCATGACCTCGGACCGCCCTTACCGGAAGGCGCTCCCGGACGAGGTCGCGCTGAATGAGTTGAAGAAGTTTGCCGGGATCCAGTTTGATCAGCAGGTGGTCGAGGCTTTCATCCGCGCTTACGAAAAGGGGAAGGTCAGGTCGGTGGGCAAAAACACCGCCTAGCCAGTCGCAGCAGGAGGATCGGGAGAAAAAAATGGGGGCGGACGACAAGCTTTTTGAAAAGTTCGGGAAGTCGTTCCCGGCCGGGACGGTGCTTTTCCAGGACGGATCGGCCGGCCAGGAGATGTATATCATCCAGTCGGGCAAGGTCAAGATCTCCAAGAAAATCGGGAATCTCGAGAAAACCCTGGCGATTCTGCCCACCGGGGACTTTTTCGGGGAGATGTCCATTCTGAACAATCGTCCCCGCTCGGCCACCGCGACGGTGATGGAAGACGCCAACCTGCTGGTGATCGATCCCAAGACTTTTGAAACCATGCTCAGGAACAACGCGGAGATTGCCATCCGGATCATCAAGAAACTGGCGGCCCGGCTCCAGGATACCGACAACCAGATCGAAAGCCTGCTCCTGAAAAATCATAACCAGAGAGTGGTGCTGATCCTGGTGCGCTGGGCCGAGGCGAGGGGGAAGCCGGAGAATCAGGGGATCCGCGTGGGCGGCACCGAGCAGGAACTCGAAACGGCCTCCGGGGTGGAAGCCAACCAATTGGCGCCGCTCTGGGATGAGATCGCCAAGGCGGGGGTAGCCCGGAAGGACGAGAAGGGGTATTTCGTCCCTGATCTGGACAAACTGAAAAAATATCTGGATTATCTATCGATGAAGGAGCAATTCGGGGGTTAAGCCGGGGTGGGGATCATCGGGGGACTGATCCGCAGTTTCGAGGGGGATAAAGGAAAATGAAGCTAAGGGTTCTGGGTTGTTACGGCGCCAAGATGCCGGGCTACGCCACCTCGGCCTTCCTGGTCGGGGATTCCATCCTGCTCGACGCCGGGGCGGTCACCAGCCGGCTGTCCATCAAGGAACAGGTCAAAATCCGGTCCATTTTGGTTTCCCATACCCATATGGACCATATCAAGGATATTCTTTTCCTGGCGGACAATGTCAACGCCCAAAATTCCCATTCGATCCTGGTGTACAGTTCCCGGGGGGTGGTCCGGGGAATCAAAAAGAATCTTTTCAATTGGCTGATCTGGCCCGATTTTACCCAGATCCCCAATCCCCGGCATCCCATGCTCCGTTTCAAAACCATCCCGGTGGGGAAGAAGTTCCGGGTGGAAGGGCGAAAGGTATTGGCTTTTAAAAGCAACCATACCGTGGAGTCATTGGGTTATCTGATCGAAGGGGATAAGGGCTGGCTGCTTTATTCCGGTGACACCGGACCCAACCCCGGGATGTGGAAGCTGGTCAACGCCATCGGCAACGTCAAAGCGATGATCGTGGATGTTTCATTTCCGAATTCGATGGAGAAGCTGGCCCGGATCAGCCGGCACATGACGCCCCGGATGCTGGAAGAAGACATGAAACATTTAAATGACCGGGGAGTGAAAATTTACATTTCCCACATGAAGCCCGCCTACCTGAAGACCCTTTCCCGGGAACTCCGGAAACTCAGCGATCCCCCCGTGACCCTCCTTTCCCCGGGGGTAAAAATCGAATTTTAGAAACCAGCCTGTATTCATCTTTCTCATTCTGTCATTCCGCACTTGATTCAGCCTACCCTGGACTTGATCCGGGTGAATCCATCCTCATTCTTCTGGATTCCCGCTGGAGTTTATCGCGAGCGCAGTTTAGGGAAGCGGATCCTTGCCAATATTGATTCGGGGTCCAACCCCGCATGTCTGGCATACGCCCTTAATCCGGCGTTCTTTTTCTTGCATAAAGGGAAATTAAAAGGTGGCTTTAAATTGATTATCCGTAGGGTTTGCGATTATTGCTAAAATTGAACCGATCAAGCTTCAGGCATATAATCGGTTCCATCGGTTGACATACCCTGTCACTGCCATATTTTAAAATAAAGGTATGAAAAAGAACTCAAATAAAAAACCTTGCCGGGGTAGTCGGAAACATGTCCTAGACTGGACCAGCTTGGATAAAAGCGAATTTTTGTCCTCCCTTAACCAGCTTTTGGAACCGTCCAGGTCGATAGTAAGCCCCGGTGATCATTGGATGCCCAGGGGAGAAAAAGAGCCAACCGAGGCAAAACTCCACGAGCTTGGTTCTGAATACCTGCCCAAAGAAATAGCCCAATCCCTGGATAATTGGTGGCTGAAACATAAGAGGGGGGCGAATCGCCCAAACTGGGATTTTTTATCCACCTGCACAATAAACGGCAAGAAAGGCCTGGTCATGGTGGAGGCCAAGGCTAATTGCGCTGAGCTAAAGCTCGAAGGGAAAAAGCTTTCTGTCCCTACCCAAAACTCAAAGGAAAACCACGAAAAAATTTCTGAGGCGATCGAAGAATCACGGCAAGCGTTGGCCCGAATAATCCCCGGGGTAGAAATCTCCCGGGATAAGAACTACCAGCTTTCCAACCGCGTGGCCTATGCATGGAAACTTGCATCCCTCGGTATCCCCACCGTGCTTGTTTACCTCGGTTTTTTAGGAGATGATAATATCAAGGATGTCGGCGAGCCGTTGCTAGACGAAAGCCATTGGAAGAGGGTATTCGGAGATTATATGAAAGGGGTCCTGCCCGAAGAATTCCTGGAAAAATCGATTGAATGCGGCAAAGCCTCGATGCGAATGTTTATTCGATCAAGAAAAATTATTGAGTCTAGCCGCCTATGCCCTTGCTAAAGATTTTTTACTTTGACACTTTCTTTAAAACTGTCAGAAAACGATCCCAACCTAATTCTCATGACCAGATGAACCAGATTGGCAAAAAACAAGATGTGACCCAGAAAAGACGTATACTAAAATAAAATTGGGACAAAATTAACAAAATAGGTAATAACGTCTCGGAGGCACAGGGATTTTTTAAAATTGATGATCTCAAAGTGATTACGGTTAAAGGATAGCGAGGCGATTCATGGCGCAACTACAGTTCAAGGGAAAGACGTTTGTGCAGAATCACCACTTGCTGGTGAAGTATCACGAGCTTATCCCGGTCAAGGCCAAAAGCCTGACGGACAAAGTGAGTCTGCATGACAACCTGATAATCCACGGCGATAACCTAAAGGCCCTGAAAGCGCTCTTGCCGCTCTACGCCGGGAAGATCAAATGCGTCTACATTGACCCGCCATATAACACTGGAAACGAGAAATGGGTCTATAACGACAATGTCAATTCGCCGATGATGCAGGAATGGTTTGGCAAGGTCGTTGACCGCGAAGACTTGACCCGCCATGACAAGTGGCTCTGCATGATGATGCCCAGGTTGAAGTTACTCCGCGAACTCATGACCGAGGATGGCGTCATTTTCGTATCGATTGATGACAACGAGCAGTATCGTATTAGAGCCTTGATGGACGAGGTATTTGGCGAAGACAACTTTGTTGAACAGTTCATTTGGAAGAAAAGCTATGGAGGCGGGGCGAAAGAAAAATACGTCGTCCGCCAGCATGAGTATTGTCTGCTGTATGCTCGCAATAAGCAGAACATCCTTGATTTGTGGTTACCGCCCGATGAGGAGGCAGAAGCGCGTTACTACAAATACCGCGACTCGAAATTTGCGGAACGCGGGCCTTATAGGATCAAGCCTCTTGAAGCAACAAAGAGCATGGATCGGAGAGAGAACTTGGTTTTCCCGATCAAAGCGCCCGATGGCAGCAAGATTCTGCCTAAGCGCCAATGGTGGTGGAGTCACGACCGTGTCGAAAAAGCTCTTGCAGAAGACGAACTCACTTTCACGAAAACGGACGACGGCTATTCTATCTCATACAAGCAATATCTTATTGATGAGGCTGGCGAAAAACGGGGAGCCAAACCGTTCTCAATAATCGATAAGATTTATACTCAGGAGGGCACCGCGGATTTGCGCGGCGTCTTCAACGACGAGGTCGTTCTTCAGTTCCCTAAGCCCGTCGGTCTAATCAAACACCTCTTGCGAATCGTCACTTCTGCCGAGAGTCGCGATCTGATCCTAGATTGTACCGCTGGCTCCGGCACTACGGGCCAAGCCGTCTTGTCACTCAATGCAGAAGATGACGGGAACCGTCGCTTCATCTTGGTCGAATGCGAGGATTACGCCGATTCCATTACGGCTGAGCGCGTCCGCCGCGTTATTAAGGGAATTCCATCGGCCAAAGACGAAATGCTAAAGAAAGGTCTCGGCGGAACATTCAGCTTTTTCAAACTCGGCAAAGCAGTTGAACTGGAAGCCATTCTCGAAGGCGACAGCCTGCCGACATATGAGGAGCTTGCCCGCTACGTATTCTACACGGCGACTGGCGAGGAGTTCGACGAGAAGGCTATTGTCGAGAAAAAACATTTCGTTGGAGAGAGCCGTAATTATCAAGTGTTCCTTTTATACGAGCCGGACATTGCGAAACTGAAGAATCTGGCTTTGACGCTGGACATGGCGAAGAGTCTTCCGGCCTTGAAGAAGGACAAGCGGCGGCTTGTCTTCGCGCCGACGAAGTATCTGGACCAGGAGCACCTTGACCAATACCGGATTGATTTTGCGCAGTTACCTTTTGAGATTTATGAATTAACGAGGTGAGGAAATCCATGAGTAAGACTAGGGAAAAACAATGGCGCTTCGAATGAGGGTACAGGGACTTATTTGCGGATTTGAAATGCAAATAAAAATAAGAGCGTTGATTATCAACGAATTATAGATAGTTTGTTTTCCGCAGGATTCTTGATGCAACTCAAAGAATACCAGCAAAGAGCGTTGGAAGGGATCAGGAGTTACCTTGACCTTTTGGCCGATCTGAAGAAGAAGGCCGAAGGCATAACTGACCCCGACCTGGCCTTTGACTTTGCGGTGAAGGCTTGGGAGAAGACCGGCCTTGCTTGCCGGTATCTGCCGCGTAAAAACGGGCTGGATCAACCGTTGCCGATATTCTGTCTGAAAGTTCCGACTGGCGGAGGGAAAACCCTGCTGGCGGTCAAGACGGTTGACCTTGTTAACATGATCTACCGCAAACGACAGATGGGGCTTGTGCTTTGGATTGTCCCCACGACGCAGATTTACCGGCAGACGATCCAGAAACTGAAAGACCGGGATCACCCCTATCGCCAGCACCTTGACCTTGCGAGCGGCGGGCATACTCTGATTTTGGAGAAGACAGACCACTTTGCCCCACAGGACGTGCAGGAGAATCTCGTTGTCCTGATGCTCATGCTTCCATCGGCGAACCGGAAGACGAAGGAAACGTTGAAGGTGTTCAAGGACAGCGGCGGTTTTCAGGACTTCTTCCCGCCAGAGGACGATATCAAGGCCCAGGAAGCCACACTCAAACGCTTCCCGAATCTGGACACGTACGAGAAGGAAAGCGGATTTTGGGGCAGGCAGATCAAGACTTCATTGGGCAACACGCTCCGAACGCTTGCGCCGGTCATCATTTTGGACGAAGGACACAAGGCTTACAGCGAGGGGGCTCAGGATACCTTGCGCGGGTTCAATCCGTGCCTGATTGTTGAACTTTCGGCGACGCCGGTTCAAAGCAACATTATCGTGGACATCACCGGCCGGGAACTGCACCACGAAGAAATGATCAAGTTGGATCTCCACGTTGTGAACAAGGCAAGCCCGGACTGGAAGGACACCTTGCTGGCCGGGGTGAATAAGCGGAACGTGCTGGAGGAAAAAGCCAAGGAATACAACGCGAACACCGGCATTAACATCCGGCCCATTTGCCTGATTCAAGTTGAGCGGACTGGCAAAGACCAGCAGGGCGGTCGCTGGATTCATTCGGAGCAAGTCCGGGAACACTTGACGAAAATCATGGGCATTCCGGCGGAACAAGTCGTGGTCAAGACGAGCGAGAAGGATGAACTCAAGGAAGTTGACGACGTGGGCGGACTTCTCGGGCGGGACTGCAAAGTCCGGTACATCATCACGAAGCAGGCGCTTCAAGAGGGCTGGGATTGCTCGTTCGCTTATGTGCTCGTGATCCTGACGAACCCGTCTTCGCAGAACGCTTTGACCCAACTTGTCGGACGCATTCTTCGGCAACCATACGCCCGGAAGACGCAAATCCTGGAACTCGATGAAAGCTACGTGTTCTGTTTCCAACAGCGCGGGAAAGAACTGCTGGACAATATCAGACAGGGCTTTGAAGAAGAAGGCTTGGGCGATCTGCGTGGGCATATTGCCACCGATGATGAGCACGGCAAGGCGGGCGACGGTAACGACCGACTTTTCGACATCCGCGAACGGTTCAAGAAGGCCGCGAACCGCACGATTCTCCCGGTTTTTATGGTCAAGAACGGCAACAGTTGGCGGCCCGTCAATTACGAGATGGACATTGCGGCCCGTATTCCCTGGAATGACGTTACCTTGAAACCGGTAATGCAGTTGACGCTTTCCGAATACGAGGAGAAAGACGTTGAGATTGGCGTCACACTTACAGACGATAAGCACCGTTTGATTGAAACCAAAGGCTTCCACGAATTGAAAGAAGGCGGCATCCGGGTTGACCCGGTATTCATGACGCGGCAAATAGGCGATATCGTACCGAACCCCTGGCAGGCATACGAATTCTCCAAGAAAATCTTGAATTACTTCCGTAAAATGGGCGGCAAGCAGGACACCGAGCGACAGATTGCGAACAATTTCGTTTTCCTGATCGAAGAGTTACGGAAGCAACTTGAAGCGGAAAAGGACCGACTCGCCGAGCAGGTTTTTTGTGCCATGCTGAAAAAGGACGAACTTCGCTTCCTAATTATCGGCAACAACCTCGACTGGTCTTTCCCGAAATCAATTGCGATCAAGCCGACCTCGAAGATTCTGACCAAGGAAAAGGGCGGGCAACTTGAACTGAGTCTATACGTGGCCGTGCCGGAGGATGATTTCAATGAGACAGAGAAGGCGGTTGCGTGGTATCTGGAGAATCAACAACGGCTTTTCTTCTGGTATCGGAACCGCTCGCGGCATGACTACGCTATTCAGGGCTGGCGGGAACATCGGATTTATCCCGACTTTATTTTCACAGCCACGCACAAGGATGAGCAGGCGGATTACGAACGCGTGTACGTGGTGGAAACCAAAGGATTACACCTGAAGGACAACGCCAAAACGAACTATATCCGCAAGATATTCGATATTTGCACCCGGCAGGCCAAGTCCCGGAATTGGAGCGAACTCGGACTTGAGATGAAAGACAAGGTGCTCCGCTTCGAAGTACTGGCCGAGGATGAATGGGAATCGAAGTTGAACGAGGTTTTGACGGAATAGAATTAGGAAATAGAGCGGCCAACCCTTGATATTTGAATTTCCTACATCGAAACAAGCACCTTCGGATTTTCTGGCAGAGGTTTCGGTGCGATAAAGCGATAAGTAGCCAACATCCTATAGATCATTCATTGATTTCGGAGATTTTGCCTCGTCGATAGAAGCCCATAACAATGGCCTCCGGGATTTTTTGTTGCGAAGGTATTTCGGGGGTAAACGCTAGGAGGGTGCATGCATCCACAGACGTTTCTTAACACTTTCTGGCGGATGGAGCTGCTGCCCCAGGTTTTTGTGGCGATGAGTTTTGCCCCTCAGTATTGGTCGCGTTTCGAGCAAGTGATTAGTCCGTCAATACGAGAAATATCGGTCGGAGGTATAACTCTCACACCGCGCCGCGTTGATATTTCTAAGAGTGGCGACTCGATTCTCACGGAAATTAGCGATGGAATTGCACATGCTCGCCTTGTCTTGGCCGACGTTTCCTCCATCGGGAAAGATTCCGTAACTGGACTAGCCTACAGGAATGCGAATGTTCTTTATGAGGTTGGGTTGGCTCTGGCTTGTCGCCACCATTCTGAAGTCCTTCTCGTCCGGGATGACCATGATGACTTCCTTTTCGATGTAAGCACTGTACCGCACAAGATCATCAACTTTGCAGACGAAAAAGCAGCAAAGACAATATTGACCGAGGAGCTTCGAGGGCGCCTACAAGAGCAGAACTTCCACCACGATGCCCGTGTTTCCTTGGCGATCGCATCTCTCAGTGCTGAGGAGGTACTCCTCTTTCACCAGATGAAGGAGTATACGGCCGATATGGTATGGGCTCGAGAGGTCAAAGGCATCGCGAACTGGTACAGCGATGCGATTCATCGAATGCTAGACAAAGAACTGATATGTCTTGCCGGAGAGTTCTCACAAGAGAAGCCTGCCTTCAAGTTTACTCCCCTTGGATGGGTTGTGCACCAGCGGGTAAATGGGGGACTCCAAAAGTTTGAAGCTGTTGCGCTTCAAAAGGGGGAGACAAAGGATGATAAGGTCCAGTCTTAGATGACGCTAGTGATAAGTTGAAAGTTGGGTTCTCCCAAACCATAAAAATTCATATCTTAGATTCATGCCTAAATTTTTCGTGCCTGCAAGATAGATCATGACTGAGCGACTTAGCGTCTTCGAAAAAAAGATTGAGGAGTACTTCCTCTCCTGCTTACCCCCCACCATAGTGGCAACGCGGGACAAGTCGTTTCTCGCAGAGTGGCCGCTATACAAGTTTTCTATTGTGCGTTTGCATACCGCCCTTGATACGAAGCTCGATGACAAGCAACTGTCTGCATCGGTCGGAGAGAAGCTGATCGATATCAAACTTCATTTCGCCTACTTGCTGACAGTGATGCAGCACTTCTATCGGGGCGTAACGGAAATCGTCGGAAACAATGAGATCGAAAAGTTGAATCCAAAGACAATCTCTCTGCTTCGCGAGATCCACTATCGTGTCTACTTGCTCTCGGTACTCATTGAGCAAGTTCTCGACCTCTTATGGCTGGTAATGGAGCGCAAGCCATCGAATCATAAGAGGGGGAAGTGGAAAAAGATTATCGAGAGAGTACAGCTTGAGACAGGTCAGGCCATCCTGATAGACGGTGATGCTGAGCTATTGCTAAAGTTTAATGAACAATTTCGAACATCCGAGCTACACAAGTTCTCAATGATTCGAGCGTTCACCGGGAAACCACAGTGGACTCACTTGCAAGATGAAGAGCAAGCAGCCGGGCGCGTCTTACAGCGTCTTTTTGAATACTTCGTAAAGACCTAATTACTTAGTCGAATATTTTTCCTAAACGAATTAACGGAGCAGGCAAATATGTTTGGTGCAGATTTGCCAGAAGCGTGGGTATCTTATGCAGATCGTAATTATTTAATTACTAGGCTGATCTGGTTTACCGGTTTTTTATTAGATGCCCCTGTCAGCAGTCATCGAACAATAGAGTTATATCTAAAAGCATTTCTTGTGTCTCGAGGTGAACCTGTTGGGAAAAACAAAACAGTATGGGGTCACGATTTAGAGAATCTGCTTGAATCTTGTATCAAATATAACCAAGATTTTTCGGTACCTGATTTTGTTAGAAGAGTCAAATATTTTCAGAGATATTTTGACTTTATAAGATATCCCACGGATTTAAAATTGCCAGATGAAAAGAGCATGATCTGGTTTAGCATCGACTCCTGTATTTTTCCTTTAGACGAGATCGTGGCATTCATTCGGCCTCGGATCAAACTCACAGAAGATGAGTGGAAGAAGACATGGTTAAATAGCATATTTTCTAGCGACGATCCAAAGTTTGGGTTTCAAAAAAGGGCTCTAACTGATTCAAACAATCATTTAAAAGTCTTAATCTGTGGGCAAACAAATAATTCATCGATATTGTTCGACCATAAATTTTCTTGCGACTTACCAGGGTGTTAAAACTTCCATAACAGATCCGGGGTCGCGTCTTATATTTTGCCCGCGGGTGTTCATTTCAGAAAGGTCAGAGGTAAAAGACAGGTGGTCTTGGGGGACACGCTGGTGATAAGTTGAAAAGTGGCGTTTTCAAGACCAACGAAAATGGGGTTCACCCACTAATGTGGAGACATATTCCGAACCTGCCGGATATCCCGCCAAACATCCCGCCAGTTTGGCGGCAGGTTAGACTCCTCGAATCGAATTGGCTAGGATAAAAAAATGATTCCGGAAGATCCGGTTGATTTTCTGCTTTCGCTTTCCCGCTCCGAGTACCTGGGAATGAAGCCGGGGCTCGAGCGGATTCGCGAGCTTCTGGAAAAACTTCACCGCCCGGAGGACGCTTTCCGCTCGGTCCTGGTGGGAGGAACCAACGGGAAGGGTTCCACGGCGGTGATCCTGGCCAGTCTTTTGAGCCGGGTCGCGGGTAAAAACGGAAAACCGTTCCGCCTGGGGCTTTACCTTTCTCCCCACCTGGTCAACCTGGAAGAAAGGATCCTGGTCGGGGGCCGGCCGGTTTCCCGGGAAGGGATCCGGGACACGGCCCGCAGGCTTTTAATCGGCGAAAAGACGGATTCGGAGCGGGACCGCTGGACATTTTTCGAGTTTATCACCGCCATCGCCTTCGACCGTTTCCGGGAGGGGCAGGTGGAGCTGGCGGTGGCCGAGGTCGGCCTGGGCGGACGGCTGGACGCGACCAACGTGCTGAATCCGCTCGCCTCGATCATCACGAACATTTCCCGGGAACATACCGAATGGCTGGGGGCTTCGGAGCGGGAGATCGCCGGGGAAAAAGCCGGGATCATCCGGGAGGGAAGGACCGTCATCACCGGGGCCGAAGGCGACGCCCTGGCGGAGATCAGACGGATGGCCGCCGGGAAGGGGGCCCGGGTGCTATCATTGGGGCGGGATTTCGCCGTCGAGCGGACCGGAGCCGGATTTGACTACCGGGGCCCCGGTTCGATGATCAGGGGCCTGACCCTGCCCGGCCCGGGAGATTATCAGATCCGAAACGCCGCTCTGGCGCTGGCGGCTTTCGAAATCCTGGCGGGGTGCCTGGATTTTTCTCCGCGGGAGGAGGAGATCCGGGCCGGCCTGGAGGGCTTCCGGATCCCCGGCCGGATGCAGAGAATTGAAAGGGAAGGGCGGACGATCGTCCTGGATGGCGCGCATAATCCCGGCGCGGCGCGGGTGCTTTCCGAGGAGTTGAAAAATGCCTTTCCCGGCCGGAAGGCCCGGCTGGTCTTCACCGCCATGCGGGACAAGGAAGTGGATAAGATCCTGGAAGAGATCCTGCCGCTGGCCTCCCGGGTGATTTTAGTGGACCTGGGCGGAAAAAGAGCTTTTCCGCCGGCGGAACTGGAAAAGATAATCCGGCGCCGGAGCGCGGATCTGGAACTGGGAAAAGCCTCCGGGATGGAGGCGGCCCTGGACCTGGCCCGGGAAGGGTGCGGCCAGGAAGAGTATCTTTTGGTGACCGGTTCGCTTTACCTGGTCGGGGAAGCCCTCCGGGCCTTGGATTTGCCCGGTTATGTGGAAATAAACTAAATTAGATCAGATAGAAATGTGTTGTCTTTCCCAGGTTAATGGACAGGCCTTGCTTCTAAAACAATTTGGTTTTACCGATAATATCACCGGCCGCCCCGCAAGGGCTGGCCGTTAGCATACGATTGTTTCATTCGATCGAAAATGGAGAATCTGGAAAAGATGTTTTAGTTCGCTTCGGCCTGTCCATTAACCCTTCCCGATCAATTCAGTAAGTTAGGGACAGCCGGGTTATAAAAGGAGAGGATAAAAATGAACATCGGGGTTGCGGGTCTCGGATACGTCGGGCTGGTAGCGGGCACCTGCCTGGCTGACGGGGGCAACGATGTGCTGGGGGTGGATATTGACGCCGAGCGGGTCCGCCGGCTTTCCCGGGGGGAGATGCCCATTTATGAACCGGGGCTGAAGGACCTCCTGGAACGCGGAATCCGGGAAGGGCGCCTGCGATTTACCACCGATCTGAAAGAAATGGTTCACTTCGCCGGCGCGATTTTCATCGCGGTCGGAACCCCGGAGGGCGAGGGGGGGCGGGCCGACCTGCGGAATCTTTTCGCGGTGGCCCGGGAGATCGCCCGGGCCGCCAACGGCCCCAAGGTGGTGATCGTGAAAAGCACTGTCCCGGTGGGCACGGGCGACGAGCTGGAAAAAATCATGCGCGAAGCCTCCTCCCAGCAGATTGAGGTGGTCAGCAACCCGGAGTTTCTGAAGGAAGGCGCGGCGGTCGAGGACTTTCTCAAGCCGGACCGGGTGGTGATCGGGACCGAGAACGCCCGGGCCGCCGACCTCATGCGCCAGATTTACGCCCCGTTTGTCCGGACGGAAAGGCCGATCCTGGTGGTGAAACGGAGAAGCGCGGAGATGGTCAAATACGCCAGCAACGCGTTTCTGGCCACCCGGATTTCCTTCATCAACGAGGTCGCCAACCTTTGCGACCTGCTGCAGGCGGACGTGGACGAGGTCAGGAGGGGGATGGGATTCGACCGGCGGATCGGCCATCAGTTTCTTTTCCCGGGGGTGGGATACGGCGGCTCCTGTTTCCCCAAGGATGTCCGGGCCATCTTTCAATTCGCCCAGGATGTCCGGATGGAGATGAAAATATTAAAGGCGGTGGAGGAGGTCAACCAGAAACAGCGGGAAATAATGCTGCAGAAGATCACCCGGCACTTCGGGCCGGAACTGGCGGGGAAGACCTTCGCGGTCTGGGGCCTGGCTTTCAAACCGAACACCGATGACCTGCGCGAGTCCCCGGCGATTGCCATTATCTCCGGGTTGCTGCAGAGGGGAGCCAGGGTCAGGGCTTATGACCCGGAGGCGCGGGACGGGGCCCGGAAAATATTCGGGTCGAAAATCGAGATCACCGAGGGCCCCTACCAGGCGGTCCAGGGCGCGGATGCCCTGGTCCTGGTCACGGAATGGGGGGAGTTCCGGCACCCGAATTTCGAAAGGATCAGGGAGGCCCTCAAATCCCCGGTCATTTTTGACGGCCGCAATATCTATGACGCGAAAATTCTCCGGGAATTGGGATTCGCTTATTACGGGATGGGAAGAAGCTGACGTAAAATCAGGTCATAGGTCATAGGTTTTAGGTTATGGGTAAAAACCCATCACCTATGACCCATCACCTATCACCTGAAAGCTTGTAGCATTTAAGGAGAGATCATGAAAAAAACGGTCTTGATTACCGGCGGGGCGGGTTTCATCGGCTCCTGGCTTTGCGATCTATTTCATTCCCGGGGTTTCGAGGTGATGGTCCTGGATAATCTTCTGACCGGCAATGTCAAAAACATCGAGCACCTGTTCGGCCGGCCGGGTTTTGTCTTCCTGAAACACGATGTGACCAATTACATCCATGTCCCCGGGCGGCTGGATTACATCCTGCACTTCGCTTCCCCGGCCAGCCCCATCGATTACCTGGAGCTTCCGATCCAGACCCTGAAAGTCGGGGCCCTGGGCACCCACAAGGTCCTGGGCCTGGCCAAGGAAAAAAATGCCAGATTGCTCCTGGCTTCCACTTCCGAGGTTTACGGCGACCCGCTGGAGCACCCCCAGAAAGAATCCTACTGGGGCAATGTGAACCCGATCGGGCCCCGCGGGGTTTATGACGAAGCCAAGCGGTTCGCCGAGGCTTTGACCATGGCCTACCATCGCTACCACGGGGTGGAGACCCGGATTGCCCGGATTTTCAATACCTATGGGCCCCGGATGAGATTGCGGGACGGACGGGCGGTCCCCAATTTCATCAACCAGGCCCTCCGGGGACAAAAGCTCACGGTTTATGGAAATGGGATGCAGACCAGGTCTTTCTGCTTTGTCACCGACCTGGTGGAAGGCATCTTCCGCCTGCTGACCTCGGAGAAACCGGGCATAGAGGAACCGGTTAACCTGGGCAACCCGGAGGAAATGACGCTTCTGGAACTGGCCCGGCGGACGATAAAAATGATCCCGGGAAAAGGAAAGGCGGGGGAAAGAATCGTATTCAAACCTTTGCCGGAAGACGATCCCCGGGTCAGAAAACCGGATATCTCCCGGGCGAAAAAACTCCTGGGCTGGAAGCCGGTGGTTTCGGCCGAGGAGGGGTTGAAGCGGACGATCAGCTATTTCTCCGAGCAATTTGCCCAGGAAGCAAAATCAGGATCCAGCGGACGGAAATCAGGAATCCGGAATAAATAAGATTTCCTGAACCGGTTGCGGTCGCATCTTCCGGTTTTGCTCAAGACAAGCCATTCAGGACAAGCCGTAGATCAGATCGAAGCTTTTTTTCTTTTTTGGGGGGTTGGTCTCGCTCCCCAAATAATGCGTTCGATCACGTAATCCCGGGCGGCGGGCTCGCTAAGCCTCGCCTTCGTTGGATCCAATTATCAAGAGCTGTCGAGTTTATCGATATCCTGGAAAAAAGAAATTTGTGTCGCGAGGACCAACCCCCCGGGCTTTCTTAAAAGCCAACACCTGATATCTGTTTTTGATTGCCAACCCCTTGCGCCTCACGCCTTACGTTTCACGTTAATTAGGATTGATGATCACCGCCCGTCCGGAATAGAAGAATGAGCTGAAGAACTGGGCGGCCTGTCGGTCGGCCCGGGAGTCTCCGGCCTCGCCGTGAAGCGGTTCCGACCCGGGAAATTCAAATATTCCACCCGAATATAAACTCAGGATGTTTTCCCGCGCCGGGCTTTCCTGCGTTTCCATTCCGACTTCGGTGCTGATCAGGGGCAGGAGCAGAGGGATCCCGTAGGCCCGGCCGACGGAGAAGCTGGCGGAGGCCGGGACCAGAAGGTCGGGCACGACGACCTGCATCAGGACATGATGCAGGCCCGCCCCGCCGGTTTCTTCGGATAAATAAGAGGGAGGGAAATAGATGCAATCAGAGGGGTCCCAGAGGAGGTTGAGCAGGGCCGGGAAAAGGTCGAGGTCGAGCCGCGAGAAACCCTGTTGCTGGAGGTAGGCGGTTAAATCCGGCGACCAGGAAGGATTGTCGAAAAGGGTACCGGCCCAGCCGCCTCCCGGCCGCCGGAAGCCCCCGATCAGGATCTCGGTCTGCTGGGAAAGGGCCAGCAAACCGGCAGTCGCCCCGAAAAGTTCGCCGAAGAACCCGAGGCGGGCGAGGTCGAGGTCGGGGATTCCATCCCCGGCGGAAGTGGCCCCCCGGGGATACAGGTCCAGTCCGCTGATTCCGGGCAGGGTTTGCAGCACGACGGAAAGAGCGGCGGCTGACTGCAGGATAAAGTCCCGGAACCTGAGCGGGTCGAAAGATAGCGCCTCCGGATTCCAGCCGGGCAGTTTTCTCCAGAGCGGGACGGAACCGGCCGAGGCGCCGGCGGGATAGGAATGTTCCGGGTCGGGAAAAATGGATTTGACCATCAGGGTGGCCACCCCGTTGCGGGCGAGCACATCCGTGAGCCCATCCAGGGAGGAGTCGGCGTCCGACCATCCCGGCTGCACGATTACCAGGGGAAAAGGCGGGGAGACGGAACCGGTAATTCCGCCGGGGAGGTTGATCAACCCGGGGGAGGGGAAGGTAAGGACAAAATTCACCCGGTACCCCGAGAGCAGCTTCGGGTAATGGGCGGTATCGGGGTTTGCCGGGAGCAGGTGCCCCTTCCAGTCGAGATAGTCCGGGAGCAGAAGCTCGCCCCGGTAGGAAAGGGCTCCGGCCGGAGACGGGGAGAATTGAATATTTTCCAGAACAGGAAGGGCCCGGAGGCGGGTGTCATTAATCAGACCCTGCAGCGGGCTCGAGATGGAGGCCGAGGTGGTGAATTCCACCGCGAGGCTTACGGATTCCCGGGACAGCCCGAGAATCTGATTGAGATCGGTAAAAATTGCGGAGTAGTTACTCCGGCTTTTTTCCAGGGCAGCGGTGTTCAAAATGTAATCGGCTTTCATTAAACGGAAAAAAGTTGACGGTTGGACCGCGTTTCCCCTGGTGTCCCTGAGCCCATCGGTGATTACCAACAGATATTTTGTCCCGGGCTCCAGCGGGATCCAGGGCTGGATAACCAGGACATTATTTTCCCAGTCGAATTTCCAGCGGAAAGGAGACTTCCGCCCGATCCGGTCATTTTCGCGGTCAAAATTGAGAAGAATTACCGGACTGCCGTCCTCAATGGAGGCCGAGGGCGTGGCCGGAAGGTAAGAACAGTCAATCCAGTCGGAGAACTGCACAAGGATGGGACCATTCGGGGAAAACCCGTGCAGATCGGCCAGGGCCAGATCGAAGCCGGGAAGCACCCGGTTGACCCTGATTTCCTGTTCCGGGCTCAACCAGGGGATAACTGGCTCGGTAAATCCCAAACCGTAAGCCGTATGAATGAGATCGGACGGGAAAGGAAGATGCTGCGTGCGGGGATCGAAAATAACCTCCACCGGTGCCGGGCTGGATTTGCAATTTCCCAGGATCAAAGTCAGGATCGTCAATTGAGTCCAGAGGACCCCCAGAAGCAAACGGGATGTTATTTTTCGCCCTGCCATATATATGATTGATAATTTATGAAAGATAGGTTTCCTTGACAATACTTACTATAAATTATATAGAATTCAATAGGGTTTGATGCAGGGATGGGCAAAAATCTGACTATGAAAATAATATCCAGACTGTTTTTAAGCACGCTTTTTCTGGCCGTTTATTCCTGCGCCTCCGCGCAACTGGAAAAACGGGTGGGAGCTTTGGAGGCCGGAACAGACGAAGCCAGGGTGAGCAGCAAGCGTTTAAGCAATCAGCTTTCCGACCTGGAAAAACGACTGGGGGAAATCGACAATTCGATTTTTATTTTGAAAGACGCCGTGGATTCCACCTCGGAAGGCCTGAAGGAAGCCAAGGAAGGCCTGGCCGGGATTAAAAAAGCCGAGATTCCCCGGGAGGAACCGATTCAGCCCGAGCTTGTTCTCGCTCCCACGCCGGCCGCGGTCCGGAAAGCCGCGCCGGAAGCGAGCGGGCCGGAGGACGCCGATCCGTTTCTGTTTTACCGGAAGGCTTACGGGTATTTCCAGGCGGGCGAATACGAAACCGCCAAGGCGAAGTTTTCCCGGTTCGTCGCCCTTTTTCCCCGGCATGATTTAACCGACAACGCCCTTTACTGGTTGGGAGAATGCTATTATTCGCAAAAGGATTTCCAGTCGGCGATTCAGACGTTTGAACAGGTTTGCCGGGATTTTCCCGGAGGGAACAAGGTTCCGGATGCCCTTCTGAAATTGGGTTATTCTTACCTTTCGGCCGGCAATCAGGACCGGGCCCGGGAGGTAATCCAGAAACTGACCCAGGAATTTCCCAAATCGGAAGCGGCCAATAAAGCCAAAGAGAAATTTCATTTTTAGAGGGGGAAAGGAGAAAACATGAAATCAAGAATGACCACCTCGATTTTCTGGCTGGTGGGAATTTATCTGGCGTTGACCGCGGTCATCGCGGCGCAGGTCGCGACCAAGGAGGAAATGGCACCTCAGACCCGGGTTTACGTGGTCAAAGGCGGGGATACCTTGTGGGAAATCTCCTCCCGTTTTCTGGACGGTCCCTGGTACTGGCCCCAGCTCTGGGCGCTGAACCCTTACATCACGAACCCGCACCTGATTTACCCGGGTGAGCCGATCGCTCTGGGCCAGGCTCCGCAGGTCCAGGTGGCACAGGCCCAGCCTCCCCAGGTGGTCGAGGAACAGCCGGCCGCCGCCGCTCCGGCCCCGGAGGCGGTAGCCACGTCCCCGGAGGCGGCAGCCCCGGCACCGGAGCAAGCAGCCCCGGCACCGGAACAAGCGGCCCCGGCACCGGAACAAGCGGCCCCGGTTCCGGAAACCGTGGCCTTGGCCCCGGAGTCTGCCGCTCCGGTCCCGGCCGCCGCAGCTCCGATCCAGCCGGCGGCCGTTGAAACCGCCACCCCGGAAGAATATGCCCCGGTGGAGGAGGAGTTGCCCCCGCCGGTTTCGGGCGAAGCCATCGGGGTTCAGGAAGCGATTTACTACGCCAAGGTTACCAACCGGGGATTCATTTCCCCGAATGAATTGGGGAAAATGGGCCTGATCGTCGGTTCTCACGAGGGAAAAATCATGTATTCCGCCGGAGACATGGTTTTCACCAACCTGGGGGAAAACTCCGGAGTGAAAGTCGGCGATCGTTTTTCCATTCTCGATGAGGGAGGCCAGGTTTTCCACCCCCAGAGCAAGAAACCGATGGGCTATCAGGTGGAAATCGTGGGGGATCTGGAAATCGTCGAGCTGAACGGCGAGGTATCCACCGCCAAAATCATTCATTCCGGGAACGTGGTTTCCAAGGGTAATTTTCTCCGCGCTTTCGAGCCGGCGGTCAAGGAAATCGACTTGAAGCAGTTCTCGGGGCAGATCGACGGATATATCGTCGTGGCGCAGAACCCGGTGCAAAACTCCGCGGCGAACGATATCGTCTACCTGGATCGCGGGGAGCGCGACGGACTGGCGGTGGGCAATCTGATGCTGGCCTATCGGCCCAGCCGGAGCGTCCCGGAACCGGGAACCAAGAAAATGCTGAAATTGCCTCCGCAGCTGCTGGGAAAAATTTTAATTATTGACGTGAAGGAAGGGACCTCCGCGGCGTTGATTACCTCCAGCCTGGACACGATCACGGCGGGGGATTGCTTCCGGAGCGGGGTATATTAGAAGTCCGGGCTTTTCCCGGATCCGGGCGCGGCCAGAATTTAATTTCCTTCCGCAGTATCCAGACCCAGGCAGGGAAATAGGGTGCCTGAACCGGGATTTATTCCCCCCGGTTTATTTCGCAGTGAGCATTTTCCCCGACGGAGCGGAGCGAAAAATATCGCCGGAATTTACGAAAGCAGCACCAGGGATAAAACATGTTTGAAGGCATCAACGACCGGCTCGGCCAGGTTTTCCGGAAATTAAAAGGCTGGGGCAAGCTCTCCGAGTCAAATATTGAGGAAACCCTGCGCGAGATCCGCCTGGCTTTTCTCGAGGCGGATGTCCATTACCAGGTGGTCAATAATTTTCTGACCCAGGTCAAGACCCGGGCCCTGGGACAGGAGGTGATCGGGAGCCTCACGCCGGGCCAGCAATTCATCAAGATTGTCCGGGAGGAAATGATCCAGGTTCTGGGGGGGAAGGTCCAGCCCCTGGATCTGGGCGGATCGCCGCCCGTAGGAATCATGCTGGTCGGGCTGCAGGGGAGCGGGAAAACCACCACCGCGGCCAAACTCGCGTATTATCTGAAAAAATCCAAGGGGCGCAATCCCCTGCTGGTGGCGTTTGACGCCCGGCGCCCGGCCGCCGAGGAACAGCTGGAGATCCTGGCCGGACGGGTCGGCGCGGGCTTTTACCGGGCCCGGGAGGAAGCCGCGGGGGGCCGGGTGGATGAGGTGATTCCCCGGATCCGCGAACGGGCCCTGACCCAGGGATACGACGTGGTGATCCTGGATACCGCGGGACGCCTGCACGTGGACACCGAACTGATGGCGGAGCTCGCGGCCGTCCGGGACGCCCTGGAACCCCGGGAAACCCTGCTGGTGGTGGACGCGATGGTGGGGCAGGATTCCGTCCGGATGGTGCAGAACTTTTCGTCCGGGGTGGGGGTGAGCGGAATCATTCTCTCCAAGCTGGACGGCGATGCCCGGGGCGGAGCCGCCCTCTCCATCCGGGCCGTGGCGGGCATCCCGATCAAGTTTCTGGGGATCGGGGAGAAGGATGACGATTTTGAGCTGTTTCATCCCGATCGCCTGGCCGATCGGATTCTCGGGATGGGAGACCTCCTGTCCCTGATTGAAAAAGCCGAATCGGTCTGGGAAGAAAAAGAGGTCCAGAAGGTTCAGAAAAAACTGGCCGCCGGGGGATTGGACCTGGAGGATTTTCTCGAACAATTCCGGATGCTGAAGAAGATGGGATCTTTCGAATCGGTCCTGGCCATGGTCCCGGGCATGAAGAAGCTGGCCCCCAATCCCGAGGAGATGCAGAGGGCGGAAAAGGAAATCTCCCGTTTCGAGGCCATTATTAATTCCATGACCCGGAACGAAAGACGAAACCCGGTTCTGATCAACGGTTCCCGTCGGCGCCGGATCGCGGCGGGGAGCGGAACCTCCCCGGCGGACGTGAACCGCCTGCTGAAGCGTTTCCAGGAAATGAAGAAGATTTTGAAGATAAAGCCGGGACACCGGCCGGGGAGGATGGCTTTTCCTTTCCAAAACGGTTTTAATATCTAATTAATTTTACTCTTGACCAGTTAGCGAAAGCGGAGGGCAAAATGGTAAAAATCAGGTTGTTTCGGGTGGGAGGAAGGTCCAAACCCTTTTATCGGATTGTCGCGGCCGATGCCCGGTCTCCCCGGAGCGGGCGATTTATCGAGCGGCTCGGTTCCTATGACCCCAAGGGTAATCCCGCCAAGGTAATTCTGAAAGCGGAGCGGATTCACCACTGGCTGGACCAGGGGGCCCAGCCGACGAAGACCGTGGAGGGGATTCTCCGGAGGGAAGGTTACTATCGCAAACCGGAATCAACGGGCCAAGACTCGGAGAAGAAGGAGAGCAAATGAAGGAACTGGTCGCGTACCTGGCTCAACTCCTGGTGAATAATTTCAAGGAGGTGGAGATCAACGAGATCCAGGGGGAATCCACCCTGGTTATCGAGCTCAAGGTGCCCCAGGACGAGGTCGGCCGCGTGATCGGACGGGAAGGGAAGACGGCCTGGGCGATCCGGACGATTCTGGCGTCCGCCGGCGCCAAGTCGAAGAAAAAGGTGGTCCTGGAGATAATCCCCAAGTGATCAAATTTCCGAAAGGGTTTTTTGCGCAGCCGGGGGAACCCGGGAGCTGGCCGCCGCCGGCCGACCGAAAGTCGGCCTGAGGGCGGACCGTGAAGGATTTTCCCTCCCGAATCGAGTTCGTAATCTTAACCCTTTTCCCCCGCTACTTTGATTCGCCGTTTTCCGAGTCCATATTATCCAAGGCCCAGGCCAAGGGGATCATTCAGGTGAAGGTGGTGGATATCAGGGATTTTACCGAAGGCAAGCACCGGGTTGCCGATGACTATCCGTTCGGCGGGGGAGAAGGCATGGTGCTCAAGGTGGAACCCATCGCTCGGGCGCTGGAGCAGATCCGCCGGGACTCTTCCGATCCCCTCCAGGTCATCCTGCTCAGTCCCCAGGGACAATTATTCACCCAGGAGCGGGCGCGGGAATTGGCCCGGGAAAAGAAGCTGGTCATCATCTGCGGGCACTACGAAGGGGTGGATGAGCGGGTGGCGGAACATTTCACGGATCAGGAGATATCCATCGGTGATTACATCCTTTCCGGAGGAGAGGCCGCGGCGCTGGTGCTGGTGGAAGCGGTGGCCCGCCTGACCCCCGGGGTATTGGGAAATCCCCTGAGCCCGGATCACGACTCGCTGGAGGGAGGGGTGCTGAAACATCCGGTTTATACGCGTCCGGCTGATTACGCGGGGTTTCCGGTTCCCCCGGTGCTTTTCAGCGGCGATCATCGTAAAATTGAGGAATGGCAGAGGAAGGAGGCCTTGCGGCGAACCCGGGAACGGCGCCCCGATCTTCTGGCCCGAGTGAATTTGTCCGAGTCTGACCAGGAACTTCTGGCGGAAATCGAAGCGGAAGAAGGAGAAAAAGGAGGCAAATATGAACCTGATTCAGAAAATTGAAAACGAGACCCTGCGCACAGGCTTGCCGGGGATCCGACCGGGCGACACGGTGCGCGTTCATTCCCGGATCAAGGAAGGCGACAAGGAGAGGGTCCAGGTGTTTGAGGGAGTGGTGATCTCGAAGCAGGGGAGCAGCAACCGGGCCTGTTTCACCGTGAGGAAACTGTCTTACGGCGTGGGGGTGGAAAGAATTTTCCCGTTGCATTCACCCCTGCTGGAAAAGATAGAAGTGGTGCAGTCGGGGAAGGTCCGGCGGGCCCGGCTTTATTATCTGCGGGGACGCAAAGGCAAGGCCGCCAAGATCCGGCCGGTTCAAACCGACTGAAAATTTCCGCGGCTCCGGGCGGACAAATTTTTGGGTTTAAACCTTGGAATTTGTCGAAATAATCGTCCAGGGAATAGGTCCTTTTCCCAAGCCCTACAAGCTGGTTTTCGGCCCCGGTTACAATCTGATCCTCGGGGGCAACGAAACCGGCAAAACCCTGATTTATCAACTGGTTACCGCGGTGATCGATCCGGATCGGTTTTCGGCGATCAAGGCCGGGATTCCGATCGGGGAAGGCGGAGAAATCGCGCCCCGGGCCGGGATCCGCTTCCGGAGCCAGGACCGGGAATACCGGGTCATCCGGGATTTTAAAACCGGGGACCTGCTGATCAATCAGCTGGCCCGGGAAACCCAGGAATGGAAGGTGGTGGACCGCAATCCGGAGACCTGGAGAAAATTATGGAAAAAGGAGTCCGGGGTTACTACCTCCGATTACCTCCAGTTTTTCGCACTGGACAGATTTGAACCGGCCCGGGTTCCGGATCCCGGAACGGTCCCGGCCCCGCAAAAGAAACCCGCCTTCGCCGCCGCCTCTGCCCCCGCGCCGAAAAACCAGGCGGAAAAGGAGCAGAAAATCAAATCCCTGAAGGAAGACCTGGCGCGGGCGGAGGAGATCGAGGGGATTGAATTCGAGCTGGACGGACTGCACACCCAGCTTTTCCAGATCGAGGAAAAGAGCAAAGGCATCCCCGCCCTGGAGGGAAAGATCCAGGAAGCGGCGGAAAAGCTGAAAAAATATGCCGGCTGCGAGGAACTTCCCGCCGATCTGGAAGCCAAGGTTACAGCCTTTAAAAAACTCAACACCCAGAAGTCGGAAGAACTCGGCAAACTCGAGGAAGACCGGAAACAGGTCGAAGCCGAGCTGGCCACATACTCCCAGAAAGGGAATTTCTACCGGGAGCCGATTTTCATCGCCGGCGCGGCCGCAGCTTTTATTGCCCTGGTGGTCTCGCTGGCTTTTCCCAACCTGCCCCGGCTGATCACGGCCCCCTTTCTGTTTGGCGGGGCCGGGGCCAGTTTATATTCGCTCTGGAAATTCTGGTCGAATAAGGAGAAAGCGACCAAGCTCAAAGAACAGATGGCCGGCTGGAACGAAAAGACCCGGGTGATCGAAAAACGTTTTGAAATCGAAGGGAGCGTCATCCGGCAACTGCTGGAAAAAACCGGGGCCATCATCCCCGAGGAAATCCTGGCCCGGCAGAAGGAATACCGGACCGCACTGGCGGAAAAGAAAAGGTCGGAACAGGAAAAGGCCGATTACCTGGCCCGGGTCAACCTGAACGAGGCGGAAGCCCAGAAAGTCCAACTCAAGGCCGAAATCGACAAAAGACAGAACCGGCTTCTGGAAATGGGCGGGGTGGCCATGGATCCGATGGAGATGAGAAGGGAAATCAAGCGCCTGGAATCCCCGCTGGGAACGGACGGCCCGGAGGGTGGGGTCGAGCAGGTTGAGGACCTGGGGGGTTTTGCCGACGATCCGGGATCAGCCCCGGATCCGGGAGAGGCGAGCCCGTCGGGCGGGACCGGGCCCTGGGAGAAAATCCGGGTGATTCTGAACGTCGCCGATGAAAACGAGCTCCGGAAAAAGGTGGTGGAGAGTTCCAGCCAGGCCCTGGGGACCGTCACGCAGGGCCGGTATCAGATGGCCCTGGATCCCAGCTCCCCGTCCGGTTTTAAAATTATCCCGGCTTCCGGCCAGCCGCCGGCCCGGGGCTTGAGTTCCTCCACCCGGGAAGCCGCGGCGGCCTCCTGGCAGCTGACGGTCTGGAAAGCGCTTTGCTCCCGTTTTTCCCTGCCCATTATCCTGGACGATCCTTTCCGCAATTTTGACCCGGCCCGCCTGGCTTTCTGGGCGCAGAACCTGAAGAAGATTTCCGCCCGGGTGCAGATTATCCATTTTTCTTTCAATCCCGGCCTGGCCAAGATCGCCGACCAGACTGTGCAGCTGGGGAAATAATGGGCCGGGTCTCACGTAAAGAGCTCGGCCGGCAGGGGGAGAGCGCCGCGGAGCAGTTCCTCCTTCGCCGCCATCGCTACCGGGTTTTGGAACGGAATTTCGCCTGCCGGTGGGGGGAACTGGACCTGGTCTGCCTGGACGGGAAAACCCTGGTTTTCGTGGAGGTGCGGTCCGCGGGGAAAACCGGCCTTGACCGTCCGGAGGAAAGCGTAACGGAAAGAAAGCAGAGGCAGATCATCAAGGCGGCCAGGTATTTTATCCAGGCCCGGAGAATAAAAGAAACCAACATGCGCTTCGATGTCCTCGGGGTCAGTTTCCATCCCGGCCGGGAGACGGGATTCGAACTTTATCAGAACGCCTTCGAGCTTCCCCCGGGATAGCCGGGAATAATATTGCTCCAAACGAAAAGTACGATGCCCCATATTCAGCTCAGCAAAAACAGCGTCTCGAATATCAACATTTCCCGGATTTCGGTCATATCCAATACCATCCTGACCTTCGGGAAACTGGTTTGCGGCATCTGGATGTCCTCGGCCGCGGTGATCAGCGAGGGAGTCCATTCCGGGATTGACCTGATCGCTGCCGTGATCGCCTTTCTTTCCGTGCGGCAGAGCGGGCTGCCGGCCGACCGGGAACATCCCTTCGGACACGGCCGTTATGAGAATATCAGCGGATTCGTGGAAGGGGTGCTGATTTTCATGGCCGCCCTTCTGATCATCATCGAGGCGGTGGAAAAAATCCTGAACCCGTCGGCGGTCCGGCAACTGAGCGTCGGGATGGCGGTGATGGGAGTCTCGGCGGCGGTCAACATCCTGGTCAGCAGTCTTCTGTTCCGGGTCGCCCGGAAAACGGAATCAGTCGCTATCGAGGCGGATGCCGAGCACCTCCGCACCGATGTCATCACCTCCCTGGGAGTGCTGGGGGGACTCCTGATGATCAAATTGACCGGATGGCACATCCTCGATCCCCTGATCGCCCTGGGGGTGGCCGGCCTGATCATCTCCGTGGCGGTCCGGATCACCCGAAAATCCTTCGAGGGCCTGGTCGATACCAAGATCGAGGCCGACGAAGAGCGGCGGATCATCCGGGCGATCGAGGAAAAAAGCGGACAGATGGTCTGGCTGCATGAGATCCGGACCCGGAAAGCCGGAGTGGATCGTTTCGTGGACCTGGTTATCTATGGCTGTCATAACCTGGATATCGAGAAGGTACACCAGATCTGCGACACGATTGAGGAGAAGATCAAACAGGAGATCAACAACGCCAACATCCTGATTCACGTCGAGCCCTGCCCGGACGTGGAATGCAATCATAAAATGAGCGAATGCCGGATGCTGAAGAACAAAGGCGTTTAAATCCCGGGCCGGCCCCAATTCCCTCATTTGCCCCGCGCGAAATCAAAGTAATGAAATCACGGGGCTCCGATAATTAGAGATGAAATACCGCAAGGACCTTTTCTATCTTTCCCTGCTTTTAGGATTGGGAGTTATTTTCTGGGGGCAGGCGCTCGTGCCCGATCGGCTGTTTTTTCTCCGGGACCTTTCCATCGAAATTCTCGCCCGAAAGCATTTCTGGGCGGAATCGAACGGATTCGCGCTCTGGAACCCCTTCATTCTTTTCGGAACGCCGTATGCTACCCCGCAATCCGGGGCTTTTTATCCTTTTAATTTCCTGTTTTCTGTTTTCGGGGCGGAAAGAGGATTGGTCTATTATATTATTTTCCACCATTTATTTTTTTTGCTGACGTTTTATCTGGCCCTCCGACGGGTAGGATATCAGGAAGAAACCAGCTTACTGGGCTCCATCGGGTTCGGTTTTGGCGGCTATCTGATCTCGATTACTCTCCTGGTCGTTCTCCTCAGCACCTTTGCCTGGCTGGGGCTGATCATTATTTTTCTTAGCGAAGCCCAGGGGAGAAGATGGCTGCTCTCCAGTCTGCTCCTCGGGCTGACGATCGCGCTTCAGATTTTAGGGGGAGAAGTTGAAATCGCGGGCATGAGCTGGGCCCTGGCGTTCCTCACCGTGATTCTTGCCCCCGCCCGGAAGCAACGGCCCGTGGCCTTAACCAGGCTGCTCTGGGTCATGCTTCTGGGATTGTTTTGGGGAATTATCCTGGCTTTGCCCCAGATCGCAGTTGCCCTGGAAATGTTGCCGATTTCCAATCGGTCCGGGGGCCTGAGTTTTTCCGAGGTTTTGACCTGGTCTTTGCCGTTTTCGAGCTTGAAATCACTTTTCATCCCGAATTTTATCCTCGATTTATCCGCGGGCCGCTATTGGAATCTGGGGTATTTCGCCGGCAATTCATATTTTTCCAGTTTTTACCTGGCGGCCGCCCTGTTGCCCCTGGTATTTTTCGGGTTTGCCGGGCCCGCCAAATGGAAAAGATATTTCTGGGCGGTGGCCGCTTTATTCGGACTGATAATGATGATGGGAGATAAATCAGGGGTATATGAAATCTTTTATAATTACCTTCCCGGATTTAAAATGTTTCGAATTCCGCAAAAATTCTTCCTTTTTTTAAACTTTGCTTTCGTTCTGCTCGCCCTCTCCGGATTCGAGTTTCTGTCCGAGCAGAAAAGGTCTTTACCCCTGGCTTCCTTGGCCTGCTTTTCCGCCGGGGCCGGCATTGCTGTCCTCCTCTGGGTTTACCCGTTGAAAATCCAGGACTTGGGGGATAACTATCCCGCGATTTCCGCATATCTGTTCTGGAGAAGTGTTTTGCGGAGTTCGATATTTGTCTTGATCGTTCTGGGCCTGGTCTTTTCCCAGGTTAAAATCCACCGGAATATTTTCGGGCTTTTGCTCTCGGTAACGGTTTTTCTTGACTTGTTTGCCGCCCATCATCGGGTTAATCCTTCCGTCACCAAGGATTATTTTTACCCTAATCCTTCAGTCCGGAACTTTTTGCTCAAAGAAAACAACCGGATTACCCCTCCGCGGGTGTTTTCTTTCTGGCCCCAGAACAAATACGTGAACCTGAATACTCAAATTGCCCCCGAAATTATTGATCAACAATCCCGGGATTCGGCCCTGGCCCGAAGCGCTATTTATTTCGGGATCAACAGCCTGCAGGGATTGGGTACTTTTTATCCCGAGGATGTGGATAAATACAAAAAACTTCTGGCGGAATTGCCGCATTACGAACAGCTCCTGGCCCGGGCCGGGGTGGAATATTTGTATGATCGTCACCGGGGCATGAAGAAATATCCCGGCGCCCTTCCCCGGGCGATGATTTTCCACCAGGTTCAGACGCTGACCGGTCAGGATCAGGTTATCAGTCTTTGGAGCCAACCGGATTTCCCCGCGGACAGAATATTACTGCTCGAGCCCGGATCGGAAAAAACCGTGCCGGTTTCCGGCCCGGCGCAGCCGGGGACTGCGAGGATCATCGAATACCGGAACGAAAAGGTAACGGTGGATGCGGAAACGGAAAAAGCCGGATGGCTTTTGCTTTTGGATAGTTACTATCCCGGCTGGGAAGCGAAGGTGGATGGCAAGCCGGTGGAGATTTTCCGCGCCGACGGTTTTTTCCGGGCAGTGCGGATCCCGGCAGGCCGACATGGGGTGGTTTTCCATTATTCCCCCGCGGTTTTCCGGAATTCCGTCTGGATGAGCGGGGTCGGGCTTCTGGCCTGGATAGGCTTGGCTGTTTTTGCTTGCCAACGGTCGAGAAAAAGAGAAGAAACCACCCCGCTCGGCTCGGCAGGCAATCGGCTAGATGTCTCAAACTTTTCCGGTTAAACGTCCAGTCCCGCCAACCGATAAATTTTTAACACTTCCCGGTGGGCAGCTTCTGAACCGGTAATGTCGTACACGTATATTGAATAACCGATTCGGGCCACCGGGGTTTGAGTCAAAAACCAGCCATACATATCCGTATGGCCCCAGTAGGTTCCCTGGAGATTGGTCACGGAGATCGCGACCAGTTCCGGAGGTCCATTGACCCGGTGACTGACCCGGGTTGGCAGCAGTCCCACCGAAGGAAGATATTGATATGAAATCCCCAGCCGGGAGGGGTTAAAGCTGGCGAAATATGAAAGGTAAACATCTTTCACACCCCGGCGGGTTAAATAATCCCGAAGCCCGATAAAATCCTGACCCCAATCGAGATTCGAATCGCTGAGCAAATGAATTCCATTTTCCGGACCTCCGGAGAGTTCGTTGAAGTAGGCAAGGTAGTGGGGGTAAATTCTCGCATTCATCGTTAAATACCAGACCATCAGTGCCGCCCCGATGAACTTGAAGACCTTCTTTCCCTGAACGAACCGGGACAGGGCGTCTCCGGCTCCGATGAACAGAAAGGGAAAAACCGGGAGCACGTATCTCAACCCGATATTTATGGCCGCGAAAGCTCCGGAGTAAAAAACCAGGAGCACCGGAGCCAGCCAGAATCCGGTGGCCAAACCGGGATTTTTCCTGACCCATAAAATCGCCGCCAGAACCAGGACGAGGGTGACCAAAGGGGTTTTCAAGGCAAAAGCCACCGGGAAGTAATACCACCAACCCAAAGTGGAATATTTTCCTAAGAGGAAGGCGTTATGCCCGGTCCGATTATGTTCAAGGCCGTGCTTTATCTCAGAAAACAGGTCAGGGAGATTGAATTGGTAAAAGCTGAGGACAACCCCCAGGGCCAAGATTGCCAGGAGACCGATCTCAATAGAGACCCGGATAAATTGGTGGAATTGGGGGGAATATTTTTTCTTTTCCAGTCCGGTTAAAAAGCTCGGAACCCGCTTTCCCCTATAAGTTACTTCCCGGATCAGGAACCAGAAGAGAAAGATCGGGCCCAGAATTAGCGCGGTGAACTTCGAAAGCAAAGCCAAACCGATGAATATCCCGGAAAAAAAGAAGGAAATGAAATTTCCGTTCTGAAAGTAGTCCCAGCAGAAGAGAGCGGCAAAAACGATCATGGCACAAAGGCCGATGTCATGCGAAACCAGGGGTGCGTGGGCGAGGATATTGGGACAGAAGGTGTAAAGGAAAAGAGAGGCCAGGCCCGCGCGGGGACCGAACAGCCTTTTCCCGAGAAGATAAACGCCCAACCCCAATAAAACTGAGAGCAGGATCATCGGGATCCTGCCTAGGGTCAGCAGGATTTCGTGATCCTGACGGTTGCGGTAAAGAAAATTCGCGGCGTTAACCCAGCGTTGGAGATCCTCCCGGTAAGTGCTCTCCGGAGGAAAAATATCGAGAAAGACCAGGGGAAGGGCGGCCAGCGAATCGATCAGGGGGGGATGCTCGGGGTTCAGGTGAACGCTCCGGGTGGTAAGATAGCTGTACCCGGAGGCCAGGTTGACTGCTTCGTCGTAAGTCTGGGATTTTTTCAGGGCGGAGCTGAAAGCCAGGGTAAAATGGATGAGAAGTAGAGAAATAACGATGGTTTTAGTCGATGGCATACGAAGCAAGAAGTAAAGAGAAAAATAATTTAATTCCGGGATTTAAGCTGAAATCATTTTAACTGATCAGCGTGGTTTTTTGCCACCGGCTTGACAATTTGTTTAGGTCTGGTAAATATAATTCCAATGGCTACCGGGAACGTAAAGATGATATTGAAAGTGAGGTCGAGCGCGATTTGGTGCTGGCGAACCTTTATCCGTTTTCCCGGGGCCGCCGGCGTGTTTCTTTTTGAATAGGAAGTAACAGAAATACAAACTTGGCTTTTTCAAAGCCATGGGCTCCGGAAAGGGCTCATGGCTTTTTATTTTTCCGCAAAACGAATCAGGAGTGGGCAAAATGACCGCAGTCGATATAAATGGAAAAGATTTTCCGCAGATCAAGATCCTGCCTCCGATCGAAAAGGAGATCCTGGCCGACCGGGACACCCCGGTTTCGGTTTTCGAAAAGATCAACCAGGGGGAATACGGATTCCTCCTGGAGAGTGTCGAGGGGGGGGAACGCTGGGGGAGGTACAGCTTTCTCGGGTTCGACCCCTTCCTGGTGTTCCGCCTGCAGGAAGGCCGGATCACCATCACGTCTCCCGGGTCCGCTCCGGGGCAACCGGGGATTCTGGGCGGACCGTGGACGGGCCCGGTGGGAAAAGGGAACCCCCTCTTTTCCCTGCGGGAGCTTTTCCGGTCCTGCAATTTTTCTCCCACCCCCGGCCAGGCCCTGCCGCGTTTCTTCGGAGGCGGGGTGGGGTATTTTTCCTATGACCTGGTCCGCTACCTGGAAAGACTTCCCGAGCTCCGCCCGGTCCCGAAGGAAAACCTGAATTTTCCGGATGCGGCCCTGATCTTCACCGAATCCCTGGTGGTTTTCGACAATGTCCGGAAAACGCTCAAGGTGATGGTCACCCCGGTGTCCCGGAACGGAGAGGGAGGGAGCGGAGCCCGGCGGATGGCCTCGGCCCGGATCGAGGAAATCCTGGACCTGATTCGCAGCCGGGCGCCGGTCCGGAAACCGGGAAATCCGGACGGCGGGGCCGATACCCGGCGGGGAATCGGGGACCGGGCCCTGATCGAGGAGTGTCCCGGGGCGGATTTCCAGTCCGCGGTCCGGGAGGCCAAGGACCTGATTGCCGCCGGAGAGATCATCCAGGTAGTGCTCTCGCGGCGCTGGAGGAAGACTTACCGCCAGGATCCTTTCGATATTTATCGGGCCCTCCGGTTCCTGAATCCCTCGCCCTACATGTTCTATCTCCGGCTGGGGTCCGAAACCCTGGTGGGGGCTTCCCCGGAAGCCCTGGTCCGGGTGGAAGACGGCGAAATCTATACCCGGCCGATCGCGGGAACCCGGCCGCGCGGGCAGGACCCGGCCGGGGACGAAGCCCTGGGGCGGGAACTGCTGAACGATGAAAAAGAGCGCGCCGAGCATGTCATGCTGGTGGACCTGGGGCGGAACGATGTCGGGCGGGTCGCCGAGATCGGCACGGTCAGGACCAACCAGTTCATGGAGATCGAGAAATATTCCCACGTGATGCACCTCGTTTCGGAGGTGCAGGGAAAACTGCGCGCCGGCCAGGATGCCTTTGACGTGCTCTCGGCGGTTTTCCCGGCCGGGACCGTTTCCGGGGCTCCGAAGATCCGGGCGATGGAGATCATCGAGGAGCTGGAGAAGGACCGGAGGGGTCCCTACGCCGGCTCGGTCGGCTATATCGGCTATACCGGAAACATGGACATGTGCATCACCATCCGCAGCATATTTTTAAAGGACGGCCAGGCGGTCTTCCAGAGCGGGGCCGGGATTGTCGCCGATTCAGATCCGGCCCGGGAAACCTGCGAAACCGAGGAGAAGGCGGAAGCGATGTTCCGGGCCCTGGAAC
This sequence comes from bacterium, assembly GCA_028713675.1. Taxonomy (GTDB): domain Bacteria; phylum Desulfobacterota; class JAPLJL01; order JAPLJL01; family JAPLJL01; genus JAPLJL01. The sequence continues at coordinate 1,624 of JAQTNV010000008.1, read as the reverse complement.
TGGCCGGCGGGGGGATGGACTGAATGGGCAAAGGGCATAGAGCATAGCGCATAGCGCAGAGAGCATAGGGCATAGGGCAAAGAGCAAAGAAATGAGAAGAGGAAACCAGAAATGATATTGTTAATTGATAATTACGACTCGTTTACTTTCAACCTCTACCAGTATCTGGCCGAGATCGGGAAAGGGATGTCCTCCCGCCCGGAAGAGGTCAAGGTGGTCCGGAACGACCGGATCACGCTCGGGGAAGCGGCCAGCCTCGCCCCGGACCGTCTGGTGATCTCACCCGGCCCGGGGCGCCCGGAAAAGGCGGGAATCATCGTGGACCTGATCCGGGAGTCGGCCGGGCGGTTACCCATCCTGGGGGTGTGCCTCGGGCACCAGGCGATCGGGATAGCTTTCGGCGGGAAAATCCATCGGGCGAAGCGCCTGATGCACGGCAAGGTATCGGCCGTCACCCACGACGGGAAGGGAATCTTCACCGGGATCGGGAACCCCTTCACCGCGATCCGCTACCATTCCCTGGCCCTGGACGAGGCTACCCTTCCCCCCGACCTCGAGGTCAGTGCCCGGAGCGAAGACGGCGAGATCATGGGCATCCGGCACCGGCGGTATTCCATCGAGGGGGTCCAGTTCCACCCGGAATCAATCCTGACCCCGGAAGGGAAATCCCTCCTCACGAATTTTCTGAAATTGCCAGTGGAGGAAAGAAAATGAATATTCGGGAAGCGATTGACCGGGTAATCCAGCGCGCCGATCTCTCCGAGACCGAGATGGAGGGGGTGATGGGCCAGATCATGGACGGGGAAGCCACCCCGGCCCAGATCGCGAGCCTGATCACCGGCCTCCGGATGAAAGGGGAGAGCGTCGGTGAAGTCACGGGCGCCGCCCGGGCGATGCGCGCCCGGTCCCGGAAGCCCGGCGTTCCCCAGGGGGATTACCTCGATACCTGCGGAACCGGAGGCGACGGCTCTTCGACTTTCAACATCTCCACCGCCGCGGCCCTGGTCGCCTCCGGAGGAGGACTGGCCGTGGCCAAACATGGCAACCGCTCGGTCAGCTCGAACTGCGGCAGCGCGGATGTGCTCCGGGAGCTGGGCGTGAACATCGAGTGCGCCCCGGAACTGGTGGAGAAGTGCCTGGCCGAAGTCGGGGTGGCTTTCTTTTTCGCTCCCCTCTGGCATCCGGCGATGAAATTCGCGATCGGGCCCCGGCGGGAAATCGGCATCCGCACGATTTTCAACATCCTGGGACCCCTGACCAACCCGGCCGGGGCGACCTGCCAGCTCCTGGGGGTATACGATCAACGCTGGGTCAAGGCCCTGGCGGAGGTGCTGGCCAGGCTGGGATCCCGCCGGGTGATGGTGGTGAACAGCCGGGACGGCCTGGACGAGATTTCACTCTCCGGAAATACCCGGGTCGCGGAATTGAAAGAAGGAAAAATCGAGATGGGTGAATTCAGCCCGAATGATTTCGGCCTCCCGTGCTCCCAGCTCGCAGTGATCCAGACCCGGAACCCCCAGGATAACGCCCGTGTCATCCCCGGGGTACTGTCGGGAGAAAAGGGGCCGCACCGGGACGTGGTCCTGCTCAGCTCAGCCGCGGCCTTCCTGGTGGGCGGCAAAGC
>JAQTNV010000007.1 GCA_028713675.1 bacterium | reverse complement strand
CCGACCGGATCCCCGCGGTCCGGGAGATGATCATGGCCGAAGACGAGGCCGGCCGCCGGGTGGCGCTCAACAAGATCCTGCCGATGCAGCGGGGCGACTTCGTGGAGATCTTCCGGGTGATGGAAGGCCTGCCGGTCACGATCCGGCTCCTGGATCCGCCCCTGCATGAATTTCTGCCCAATACCGAGGCGGAGATCCAGGAACTGGTCCAGACCTCGGGAATCCCGGCGGAAAAGCTGAAAGCCAAACTCCTGGCCCTGCACGAAGCCAATCCCATGCTCGGGCACCGGGGCTGCCGGCTGGGGATCACCTTCCCGGACATGTATGAAATGCAGGTGCGGGCGATCGCCGAAGCGGCCGCCCAGCTGATCCGGGACGAGAAGCGGGATGTGCGCCCCGAGATCATGATCCCCCTGGTCGGGGACTGGAGGGAGCTCAAGATCCTCCGGGAATTGACCAAGCAGACGGTGGAGAAGGTGCAGGAGGAGATGAAGACCAAGTTCAATTACCTGATCGGGACGATGATCGAGCTGCCCCGGGCCGCCCTCACCGCCGACAAGATCGCCGAATACGCCGAGTTCTTCTCCTTCGGGACCAACGACCTGACCCAGACCACCTGGGGCCTGTCCCGGGACGACGCCGGGAAATTCCTGGGTGCCTACTTAAAGGCCGGCATTTTCAAAGTCGATCCCTTCGCCTCGCTGGACCAGGAGGGGGTGGGACAGCTGATCAAGATGGGGGTGGAAAAGGGCCGGAAGGTCCGCCCCAAACTCAAGGTCGGGATCTGCGGGGAGCACGGCGGGGACCCGGCTTCCGTCATCTTCTGCCACGGGGTCGGTCTCACTTATGTCAGCTGTTCGCCTTTCCGGGTTCCGATCGCCCGGCTTTCCGCCGCCCGGGCCGCGATCGGCGCCGGCACTGGGGAAGGCGATTAACGAAAAGTTCAAAGTTCAAGGTTCAAAGTTCAAAGTTAGAACCTGGAACTTTTGCTAATTATTATTATTGGGGAGGCCTTTATGGCCTCCCTTTTTTTCTCGTTTCCTTTTCTTTAAAAAACTCCCCTCCCTGTTCAGGGAGGGGGAGGGGAGAGTTTCATGGCTTCGTCCTTCCGGACCTGCCTGTCCCGAGCAAAGTCGAGGGAATCAGGAATCCAGATTCTTCTAAAAATGTAGGGGAGCCCCTCCGCGGGCTCCCTTTTTAGGGCGGCCGCCGAGGGCCGCCCCTGTCATCCAGAGTCCTTCGCTTTTTGTCATCCTGAGCCCTGAGCTGGTCGAAGGGCGAAGGATCTCTCGTTTTTCCTACCACCCCATTTGTGATATATTGAAAACTATAATGTCCTCCGCCCCCAAACAAATCCTCGATCTGGTCGAACGCTTCGATAAAAACCTCGAATTTCATAAAGATAAAATCTATAATAAATAGCATCCTTATCCCAAGTTCATCAAAACATTCCGCATATAAAAATGATGACTTTTAGACAGTTTTCAGCAAAACCGGAGGCGATTCCGACCTCGGCTTCCTGGTATCTCGCCGATCTCGGCGAGGCCCGGGGCAAACAGGAGCTTTTTACCAGACAAACTCCCCAACGGCTGAAGGTTTTGCGTGAATACGCCTTGATTGAAAGCGCGGTTTCGTCCAACCGGATCGAAGGGGTGGAAGTGGACCAGGCCCGGGTTCGGACGATTGTCTTGGGAAAGTCAGAACTCAAGGACAGGGACGAGGAAGAGGTGAGAGGGTATCGCGATGCGCTGAAGCTTATCCATGAAGAAGGCGCCGGCTTGCCGGTTTCGGAGGAAACGATTTTGAGGCTTCATCAATTTTGCCGGGGGCAGATTTGGGATGCAGGGAAATACAAGGAAAAAGACGGCGACATCGTTGAAAAATACCCTGACGGAAAAGAAAGGGTGCGGTTCAAGCCGGTGGCTGCGGTCCGGACGGCGGAATCCCTCCGGGAGCTGGTCGGACTTTGGGAAAAGTGCCGGGAAGAGCGCTGGGTCCATCCGTTGATCGCCCTGGCGGCTTTCAATCTGGATTTCCTCTGCATCCATCCTTTCCGGGACGGGAACGGGCGCGTTTCGCGGTTAGTACTTTTACTACAGAGTTACCATGCAGGTTATGAAGTCGGACGTTATATCAGCTTGGAGCGCTTAATCGAAGAAAACAAAGATCGTTATTACGAAACCCTGGAGGAAAGCTCCCGCGGCTGGCACGAAGGAAAACACGATCCCTGGCCCTATATAAATTATCTCCTTTACATATTAAAAACCGCTTACCGGGAGTTTGAAGACCGGATCGGGCAGGTCGCTTCTCCCAAAGGCGCCAAAGCCGAGGCGGTCATCAGCGCAATAAAAAAACAAAGCGGGGAGTTTCGGATAATGGATATTGAGAGACAATGCCCAGGGGTGGGAAGGGAATGGATAAAGGTCATACTGGGAAAAATGAAGAAATCCGGAGAAGTTACGTGCCTGGGCAAAGGCCCGGCGGCGCGGTGGAGATATAAGGGTAGTACCCCTAAGTAAGGGTATTAGTAAGGGTGTTATAAAGGCTTGGTATGTCCTCCGCCCCCAAACAAATCCTCGATCTGGTCGAACGCTTCGAGAAAAACTTTGAATCCTACAAGAGCCCGGCCTATAACGAAGAACAACTCCGCTCCGAGTTCCTTGAGCCCTTCTTCAAGGCCCTGGGCTGGGACGTCTATACCCAGGTATAAGAGGAAAGCCAATGCATGGGCAACATGAAGAGAAGAGCGGAGGAAGATTTGCAATTGCTGGAATAAGATTGAAAAAGTTATCTGACCCTAGACTTCATTCAAAATGAATAACAATCCCTTAGATCTCATATTATTTTTAGGTTCTGGTATTACATTTGAATCAAATCTTCCTAAAATAGGTGACATTACTAACTCAATTATTCATGATAGTTGGAATATTGAAGAAGCAAAATCATTATTTTCTCGGAATATTTGTTATCCGAGTACTTTCAATTATGTTTCAGAAATTCAACCTTTTCTAAAATATTTAAAATCTTTTACAGATGAATATTTTATTTCTAGAAAAGGAAAACAATCAAATTATGAAGATTTATTTTATTTGTTGGATCAACTAATTGATGAGCAAACCGGTTCTTATAATAATCCAATTTTAAAGTGCTTTATAGAGAAAATACAAAATGATTATCTATCTATAATAAATATTCCTTTTGATTATCATTTAAGATTTTTTATAGATATACAAGAATTTATAAGATATGTGATTTATGACCGTTTAAACCATGACTTTATACCCCAGAAGATGGATCTTATAAAGAAATTATCTTTTGAAGAGCATATTCAAAAGATTGATATATTCACTTTAAATCATGATCTTCTTATAGAAGAACTTCTTGGGGGTATTAATCAAGGACAAAAGGTAATTTTTTCGGATGGATTTGCTTTGCTTGATAAAGAAATAAGATTCTTTGATTCAAATATTTATGACGATAATCAAAAAGTTAGATTATTTAAGCTGCATGGTTCTATAAATTGGTTTCTATTTAATAATGTTAATAACAATATTATGCCCCAGGTTGGCATTCCTGGAGAATATCTAAAAGGAAAAAAGTATTATAGAAGTTCTGAAAAGAACTCGTGGGAAATAAAATATCCGTTATTCCTTGTTGGAACAAATAATAAAATTATTGACTACGAAATTGGGATTCATCGAGAATTGGATATAAAATTATATCAATCTTTAAAAAAGCATGATTTAATGGTTATGTCTGGTTACGGGTGGAACGATATTGGAATAAATAACCGTATTGTTGATTGGATTAAGTCTTCTAATAAAAAACGTATTTTCCTTCTGTATGAAGATCCAGAAAATGAAATAAAAAACAAATCGAATTTTATGGAATTATTTTATGATATATTTTTAAAAAGAGGCCAATTAGTTACGATTGGCAAATGGTTAAAAGATGTGACTATTGAAGAATTATTAAAAGAAATAAATAAAAATTTATAGATATAATTAATAATTGAATTTAAATATTATTTTCAGTCCGGTATTTAATATGTTAAATATATTTTGTTTTTATATTCAGAACGCTAAAAAATAATTTATTTATGCAATTTAAGAATCAACTTCCCTTAGATTCCTCTAGATTCTATTTTTGCCTTTATTGAAAAAAAAGAATGTGAATAATGGATCTGAATAATTTAAATTTAAGGAATACAGTAATAGGTGGTGTAGTCACATTATTGTTAGCTTCTTCTATTTCAATTTTAGGAAAATTTATTTTGGAGAGTATTTTAGGAATTCAAAAAGGGTCAGACATAATACTTTCAATATTAATTATATTTGTATTTATATTAATAACTATTTTTTCAGTAATATTTAAAAAGGTTCGTTCATTTTTAGAAAAAATAGGAAATATTATTATTAATTTCATAAGAAAATATTGGCGATATTTAATAATTATATTATTAATATCATTAATCGAAGTTATTCAATTGATGATTTTTCCAAATATTAATGTTGTTTTGCTATCTCTTTCATATGTATTACTTTTATTGCTTGTAATTCTTTTTTTTGTTCCGAAACGAGAGTTTCAAAAATATTTCAATTATTATGAAGATGATTTTCGCTTTGGCTTGAGTTATTGGAAAATAAATAATAAAAATAAAAACTGGAAGCCACAATTAGATAATAATAATGGTTTGATTGTAATCCCACATGATGATTTATCTAATGTGATGGTTCTAAAAACAATACCGAATTTTATGAATGGAATTATTGAATGCGTAATATATTTAAGTCACAATTCAACATTTAATATAATATTTCGAGCAAATTTAAATGAAAATGAATTTTATATGGCTCGAGTTGATTCTCGTCTCGATCATTGGGACTGTATTCTTTTTAAGCAAAAAGATAGTAATTGGAAAGAATGTAACAAAGAAAATCTTAAATATCATTCACCTCACAATCAATTTGTTAAAATGCGAGTTGAAATAAATGATAAACACATATCATTATATCGTGATAGTCAATTAGTTGATAGCGTTACTAACGCTATTAGTAAGACCGGTGAAATAGGTTTTTTCTCGGAATTAACTGAAAATTATTTACGTAATATTCGTGTGATTAAAACGTAAGACAAAATTTGGGGACATAATTGAGAAATTAACTTCCCGGACTCTTCCCCGCCCCGGAAATCAAGTCCATCTGGTCTATCTCGTCTATCTCGTCTATCTAGTCTATCTAGTCTATCTAGTCTATCTAGTCCATCTAGTCCATCTAGTCCATTTAGTCTATCTGGTCCTCCTACGCCAACCCTCCTTCGCTAAAGCTCCGGAGGACATGGGCTTCGGAGGATAAATCTGTCTCGTCTATTTGGTCTAAAAATCGGTTTGAAGAAAGCGGCAGGATAAAAGAAGATCTAAAAAAGGATTTAAAATGAAATAAATTATGGTTTCTAATTTGATTTTAGTCGTTTCCCGGCTTTCTCGTAGACAATTTTCCGGTGGATGATTCCCAGAATCCATACGTCATCTCCAACTATTTTATAAATCACCCGGTAATCACCAACCCTAAGTTTCCAATAACCCTTTAGAGTTTTCCTCAATGGTCGGCCGTATTTTTGTGGTTCGGTAGCCAGTCGTGATTCAATGGCCCGCGCGATTCGGGCTTTGACATCCGGATTGATCTGCGGCAGATCCGTCTCCCGCACCGCTGGATGGTAAAGGAGGGTGTAGGCCATGGAAAGATTAGGAAGACTAAGAACCCCAAACCTGCTTGTGGGATAGCGCCTGAACTTTTTTAAAAGTTTTGTCCCGTTCCTGGGCGATCTCGGCCAGGGCCAGATCCTCTTCGGTTTCGAGGGCCTCCCGGACCAAGTCTCTGATTTTTAGAGAAAGGGATATTTGTTCTTTTCGAGCCAGCGATTGAACCGCTTGATAAAGCGGTTTCTCGAGAACAACGTGGATTCTGGGGTTTTTGGCAGGCATATTAATGTTTCCTCCTTTTCTTGTTCAGTGTACCACTAGTGACGAACCGGGGCAATATGACGAGGGGGACGTAGTTCCGTTGTTTCAAGAAATCACCACGTCTTCCGAAGATTTTTTAGGCTCTTCAGATAATCTTCGAATTCGACATTCGCCTCGACCCCGTTCTTCTTCAATATTTCCATTATTTCCGGGATGGAAACCCCGGCGGTCTTAGCCGCTTTCTCCAGGGAGGCCTTTGACTCCCGGTATTCATCCACCGCCAGCATCACTCTGTTTTTCTTCACCTTTTCCCCTTCTTTTTTTCCTTGACCACGGTTAACTTGTAGGTTAACATAATACAGTGAAAAAAACGGTAATATTTTATCATAAACCCGACGGTATATGCCCCGTTCAAGAATTTCTTGATTCACTCCCCGGCAAGGCGGCTCAGAAGGTTGCTTGGACCTTGAGCTTACTGGAGGAATTAGATTTCATTCCTTCCTCTTATTTCAAGAAGCTTGTCGGAACAGAGGAGATATGGGAGTGCCGGGTTCAATTCGGTTCGAATGCTTTTCGAATATTTTGTTTTTTCGACAAAGGTTCTTTGGTCGTATTAACCCATGGTTTAATTAAAAAATCCCAAAAAACACCGCAGATGGAAATAAAAAAGGCTGAATCATACCGGAAAGATTATATCTCCAGGAGGGGAAAACAATGAGTGATCTGAGAAAATATGTCAGCGGGAGAAAAAAGCGGGATCAGGCCTTCGCCAAGGGTTATGAAAAAGGTTATGAACAATTCAAAATCGGTGTGATTCTTCGGCAGGCCCGCGAGTCGGCGGGATTGACTCAGGAAGAGCTTGCCCAGAAGCTGAAAACGAAAAAAACCGCTATTTCTCGAATTGAAAATCATGCCGAGGATATAAAATTATCAACAATAGAAAAGGTGGCTGCGGCTTTGGGAAAACAATTACAGATTAGTATTGTTTAAAATTTTTTGGCCAAAAACAGATTATTGGGAGCAGGGGTTTTCCCAAAAATGAAACTTTGGTATATAATTTGCGTCAATATAATTAAGGAGGCAAATAGTCGATAATGGCCAAGATCAAGCCCCTGAAAGAATGCCCGCTGTTCAAGATCTTCAGCGATAAGGATATCGCGGTAATTTCCCAGATTGTATCTGAAAAAAAGATCCCGGCCGGTACCCCCTTATATATTGAAGGGATGATCGGCGAGACCCTTTTCATCATTAAAAAGGGATCGGTGCAGACCTCACGGAATATCCCCGGGATTGGGGAAACGCCGCTGGCCGCGATTCAAAGCGGGGAATACTTCGGGGAAATGGCTTTGCTGGCTGAGGGACCCCGGGAGGTTTCGGCCCGGACGGTGGAAGAAACCGAGTTTCTGACGATTGACCGGGAAGATTTCCAGGAATTTTTAAAGACGGACGCCCTGATCGCGCTCCGCCTGGTTCAGGCCCTGGCCTTGAACCTGTCCGAGAAGACCCGGGTGGGACTCGACCAGGTCGACGAGTTTCTGGCATGGAAGGCCGGGCAGGAAAAAGCCTGATTTGATTAGTTATTTGGTTAGGTCATGCGGTTGCGGTTGGGCAGCTCGTTTCGGTTGGGTAATTAGGTTGCGGTTTTAAAAGCCGATGGACGTTGCCCGTTTAACGACACTAGCTGCACAACCGTTCAACGAAACCCTGAACAGAACATGGTTAAAGGCTTACTCATAATCCAATTAATCCTCTGGGGATTGATTGGAGGAGGCTGTGCGCCGAAACTCCTGCCCCTGGTCCCCGCCGGTTCGGAGGACCTGGCCCGGGCGGGTTTTGGCCGGGTGGAGAGCCCGGCCCTGGGTTTTGCCGCCCGCCAGGGTGAATTGGAACACTGCTCACCGGCCTGGGACAAACTCCTGATTTCCCTGGAGGTGAGGATCGAGAACCGGACGGAGGGCCGGGTTTCCATTCAACCGGAGGATTTTATTCTGCAGGACGAAAGCGGACGGCAATACCAGGCGGTGGATGCCCGGGAGTTTTCCGCTCTCGAGCCCAGGGAGGAAGGCCGGTCTTCGGCCTTTTTTACCTTTGGCCTGGCCTACGGGCATGAAGGCGGGCGGGAAGCGATGGGCGCGGGTTTTCCCCTCGGCTACAATTCCGTCTCCCGCTCCGATCGCTGCCCCGGCGAGATCTACCTGAAGGCCCTGAGCCCGGCGCCGATCGAACCTCACGCTTTCGCGCAGGGCCTGGTTTTATTCCGGGGTGAGCTGAAGAAGAATCATGAATTCACCCTCAAATTCCGAAAGGAGCTGCCGGCGGCGGAACCGACTAATCTGGAAATGAAGTTTAAGTCTAAATAATTATTCTTGAAGAAAAGCGGGAAACGTGGAAAAAGTGGAACAGGTGGGACACGTAAAAGAATAATGAAAGTAAAAATATTTCTCGCATGTCCAACCTGTCCGACATTTCTCGCTTTTTTGTTTGGTGATTGGAGCTTGGTTATTGGAATTTGATTTGTCATAGGAGGCAAAAAAATGAATCCGACAAGAAAAAGCGCGGTCCGGGGATTGATCTTCAGCCTGGTCCTGGTAGGGATCTTTACTGCCGGGGCCTGGGCCAAGGCCAAAAAAGCTCCGGAACCAATCACCCCTTTGCCTGAGGCCGGGGCAGTGGCAGAGCCGGCGGCCCCCAGCCCGTTACCCGCGGTGGAACCGAGTCCGGCCCCGTCCGCGGCCCAACCCGTCACGCCAGCTTCCGAACTTCCACCCCTGCCGGCAGCTCCGGCGGCTCCCAGCCCGGCGCCCGCGGTTGAACCGAGTTCGGCCCCATCCGCGGTCCAACCCATCACGCCAGCTTCCGAACTTCCACCCCTGCCGGCAGCTCCGGTGGCTCCCAGCCCGGCGCCCGTGGTTGAACCGAGCCCGGCCCCGTCCGCGGCCCAGCCCGCCGCGCCCGCTTCCGAGCTTCAACCTGTGGCGGAGCCGACGCCGCCGGCAGAGCAGGCAGCGCCTTTTGCTCCCAGTCCGTTGCCCGCGGTTGAACCGGGCCCGGCCCCGTCCGCGGCCCCGCCCGCTTCCGAGCTTCAACCCCTGACGGAACCGGCGCCTCCGGCAGCACCGGTGGAACCGACGGCTCCCAGCCCGGCGCCCGCGGTTGAACCGGGCCCGGCTCCGTCCGTGGCCCCGCCCGCTCTCGACCTTCCGCCCCTGGCGGAACCGGGAACCCCGGCGGCTCCCAGCCCGGTCGCTCCCGGTGAGAACCTTGCCCCTGCCCCGACCCCCGCGGCGGTCCCGAGTGAAGCTCCCGCCCCGGCCGGGCCGCCCATGCCCGGCTTAGGGGGCGTTGTCCTGGGCCCGGTTACTCATCCCACCCCCGCCCAGCATATAATTGTCGAGGGGGACGATCTCCATCTGCTGGCGGCGTATTACTACGGGAACGCCCGGCTCTGGAGATTGATTTACGAGGCGAACCGAAACGTCATCCCCAAACCCAGCAAATTGAAGAAAGGAATTACCCTCACGATCCCGGCGCCGCCGGTGTGAAAAGAGCAACGAGCAGAGAGCAACGAGCAGAGAGCAAAGGCGTCCATAGAGTCCATTGGGTCCATTGTGTTCATAGTGTCAAGGAATTACAGAAGGCCAAGAGCAAAAAGAGGGATTCTTCGCCATCCAGCCTTCGCTAAGGCTTCGGCGGACAGGTAGGCTCAGAATGACAGATTCTAACCGCGGTCGGTGGTCGGCGGTCTGCGGTCGTCTAAAGCTGACAGCTGAGAGCTGAAAGCTTTAGACTTATGAAAGAGGTTGACGGATAGGGATTTCCTAAATATCCTTTGAAAAAGCCAACTGAAAAGGAGAAAATTTTTGCCGAATCGAGTTCTTGAAGGTCTCACTTTTGACGATGTCTTTCTGCTTCCCTCGTACTCGGATATTCTGCCTTCTGAAGTAATCCTGGAAACCCAGTTTACCCGCCGGATTAAGCTTCATATTCCCCTGGTGAGCTCGGCCATGGACACGGTGACCGAATCCCGGACCGCGGTGGCCATGGCCCAGGAAGGCGGCATCGGGATCGTGCACCGGAATATTTCCGTCCCGCGCCAGGTCGAAGAGGTCCGGAGGGTGAAGAAATCCGAAAGCGGGATGATTGAGGACCCGATCACGATGAGCCCGAACCAGCGGGTTTCCGAAGCGGTGGAGGTGATGCTCCAGCGGAGTATTTCCGGGCTCCCGATCACCGATGACGGCAAAAAAGGCGGGCGCCTGGTGGGCATCCTCACTCACCGGGATCTGCGTTTTCTGAAAGATCATAGCCGGAAGATTTCCCAGGTCATGACCAAAGGGAAACTGGTTACCGTCCCGGAAGGGACCTCGCTCGAGGGCTCGAAGGAAATCCTCCAGCGCCACAAGATCGAGAAACTCCTGGTGGTGGACAAGGCCGGACACCTGAAGGGAATGATCACGGTCAAGGATATCGAGAAGATGGGCAAGAACCCCTTTGCCACCAAGGACGAGGCGGGCCGGCTCCGGGTCGGCGCGGCCATCGGGGTGGGCGGAGAGGGAATGGAGCGGGCCCAGGCCCTGGCGGAGGTGGGGGTAGACGTGGTGGTGGTGGATTCCGCCCACGGACATTCCCTGCGGGTCATCGAGATGGTGAAAAAACTCAAGAAAAAGATCTCCGGGCTGGAGGTGGTGGCGGGGAACGTCGCCACCGCGGAAGGCGCCCGGGCCTTGATCGATGCGGGGGCCGACGCGATCAAGGTCGGCATCGGCCCGGGATCCATCTGCACCACCCGGATCGTGGCCGGGGTGGGCGTGCCCCAGATCACCGCGATTTTCTCCTGCGTGGCGGAGAGCCGCCCGCGCGGGGTGCCCCTGATTGCCGACGGAGGGATCAAGTTCTCCGGCGATGTCACCAAGGCCCTGGCGGCCGGCGCGGACACGGTCATGATCGGCAACCTTTTCGCCGGGACCGAGGAAAGCCCCGGGGACACGGTGTTGCTCCAGGGCCGGGCCTACAAGGTCTACCGGGGGATGGGTTCCCTGGGGGCGATGGAGGAAGGGAAATGCCAGGACCGTTACTTCCGCGAGCCGGAACGGGATAAAAAGCTCGTGCCCGAGGGGATCGAGGGCCGGGTCCCCTACCGGGGCCTGCTTTCGGAAAACATCTTCCAGCTCCTGGGAGGGGTTAAGTCCGGAATGGGCTACCTGGGTTGCCGGAACCTCTCGGAACTTCGGGAAAAAGCCAGGTTCATCCGGGTCACCACTGCCGGTTTGAAGGAAAGCCACGTTCACAACGTCATTGTGACCAAGGAAGCCCCGAACTATCGCTTGAAGTAAGCGGGGTTTTCCGGCCGGGGTTAGAATTCAGCCCGGAGTCAATTCTCCTTTTTATTAAATGAACAGTTGAAAATTGGAAACGCCTGCCAGTAATTTCGTCCACCTGCACGTCCATACCCATTACAGCCTTCTCGACGGGGCCATCCGTCCCGAACAGCTTTTCGCGCGGGCGGAGGAGTATCGGCTCCCGGCCCTGGCCCTGACCGATCACGGGAACCTGTTCGGGGCGATCGAGTTCTACAAGCTGGCTTACAAGCATGGGATCAAACCCATCATCGGCTGCGAGTGCTACATGGCGCCCGGGAGCCGCCTGGACAAGAAACGGGGAGCGGCGGACGAGACGTCTTTTCATCTCGTGCTCCTGGCCCGGAATCTCCAGGGCTACCGCAACCTCTCGCAGCTGGTCACCCGGGCGCATTTCGAGGGTTTCTATTACCGTCCCCGGATCGACCGGGAGATCCTGACCCAGTACCGCGAAGGACTGATCGGGCTTTCCGCCTGCCTGAAAGGGGAGATTCCCTGGAACCTGCTCCAGGGCCGGAAGGATGAGGCCCGGCGGGCGGCCCGGGAGCTCGCCGGGATCTTCGGGCCGGACCGGTTTTTCCTGGAGCTCCAGCGGAACGGCCTGCCCGAACAGGAGCGGGTCAATCCCCTGTTGATCGAGCTGGCCCGGGAGCTTTCCCTGCCGCTGGTGGCGACCAACGACTGCCATTACCTGGAAAAGAAGGACGCCCGGGCCCACGACATCCTCCTCGCTCTCCAGACCGGCAAGACCATGAGCGACAAGGACCGGATGGCTTTCCATTCCGACACCTTTTACTTCCGTTCGCCCCAGGAGATGGCGGAGCTCTTCCGGGATCTCCCGGAGGCGATCGAAAATACCGTCCGGATCGCGGGGGACTGCAACCTGGAACTCAACCTGGGCGAAAGGCGTTTCCCGGCCTTCCCCCTCCCGGAAGGAACGACCGCGGATGAACAGCTCGAAAAGGAGTCCCGGGCGGGGCTGAACGAAAATTTCTCGCGCCTGGTCGCGACCGGGAGGGTCCGGCCGGAGAGCCGGGAGGCCTACGAGACGCGCCTGACCGAGGAACTCCGGGTCATCCGGAAAACCGGCTTCGCCGGTTACTTTTTGATCGTATCGGATTTTGTCCAGCAGGCCCGCTTGCGGGGTATCCCGGTGGGACCCGGCCGGGGCTCGGCCCCCGGGAGCCTGGTGGCCTTCGCCCTCTCGATCACGCAGATCGATCCGATCGCGGAGGGGCTGCTCTTCGAGCGCTTCTTGAACGAGGGCCGGGCCAGCCTTCCGGATATCGACATGGATTTCGGCCCGGAACGGCGGGACGAAGTCTACCAGTACCTCACCGAGAAATACGGGAAGGACAATGTCGGGCATATCATCACCTTCAGCGTGATGCAGGCCAAGGCCGCGATCCGGGATGTCGGCCGCGTGCTGGAGATGCCTTACAACGAGGTGGACCAGGTGGCCAAGCTCATCCCCTTCGGCCCGGGGGTGACGATCAAATCGGCCCTGGAGTCGGAGCCCCGCCTCCGGGAGATGTACCAGAAGGAGCCGCGGATCCGGGACCTGATCGAAACCGCCCAGTCCGTCGAGGGCATGGTCCGGCACGCCTCCACCCACGCGGCCGGGGTGGTGATCGGCGACCGCCCCCTGGTGGAATGCCTCCCGCTCTACAAGGGCCAGAACGACGAGGTGGTGACCCAGTACGCCATGGCGGACGTGGAAGCCTCCGGGCTGATCAAGTTCGACCTGCTCGGCCTGAAGACCCTGTCGATTTTCGCCCATACTCTCCGGCTGATCGAGCGGGTTCGCGGAGAAAAAGTCAATCTTTCCCTCATCCCTTTGGATGATGCCAAGTCCTATGAACTCCTCGCGGCGGGGAAAACCGTGGGGATCTTCCAGTTTGAAAGTTCGGGGATGGTCGAGCTCCTGACCCGGAGCCGGCCCACCGAGCTCAAAGACCTGGTGGCTTTGAATGCGCTTTACCGTCCCGGCCCCCTCGGGGGCGGGATGATCGACGATTTCATCAAGCGGAAAAAAGCCAAGCGGAACAAGACCCAGTACGCGATTCCCCAGATGAAGGAGATCCTGGAGGAAACCTACGGCGTGATCGTCTACCAGGAACAGGTAATGAAGATCGCCAACCGGATCGGGGGCTTCAGCCTGACCGAGTCCGACCGGCTCCGGAAGGCGATGGCCAAGAAGAAGCAGGAGGAGATGGAGGAGGCCCGGCCCCGTTTTGTCGAGGGGGCGGTCAAGAACAAGTTTTCCCGGGAGGAGGCGGCGAAGCTTTTCGAGGACATGTCCCAGTTCTCAAAATACGCCTTCAACAAGTGCCACAGCGCGGCCTACGCCCTGATCGCCTACCAATCCGCCTACCTGAAGGCCAACTACCCGGTTTTCTTCCTGGCGGCCCTGCTCTCGGCCGACATGGATGATTCCGACAAGGTTCTGAAGAACCTGAACGAGTGCAAGGCGATGGGGATCAAGGTCCTGCCCCCGGAGGTGAACGAGAGCGAGAAGGATTTCATGGTGGTGGGGGACAACACGATCCGGTTCGGGCTTTCCGCCGTCAAAAATGTGGGGGAAATGGCGGTGGAGGCCATCATCGAATCCCGCTCGGCCCGGGGCAAATTCACATCAATTTTTGATTTCTGCGAGCGGGTGGACCTGCGCAAGGTCAACCACCGGGTGCTGGAGAACCTGATCAAATGCGGGACTTTCGACGGCCTGGGGATGAACCGGGCCACCACCCTGGATGTGCTCGATTCCGCCCTGGACGCGGGTTCCGCGTTCCAGCGGGAAAGGGAACAGGGCCAGGAAAGCCTCTTCGGCCGCCTCCGTTCCCCGCGCCCCCGGCAGGCTGACGGCGGGACCGAACTCCCCGAATGGCCGCGGAACGAGCTCCTCCGCAACGAGAAAGAGGCCCTGGGCTTTTATATTACCGGGCATCCCCTGCTCGATTTTTCCGAGGAGATGAACCGCTACGTCACCCACCAGATTTCCGAGCTCTCCGAGGTGGCCGACCACAAGCCGGTGCGGGTGGGCGGGATGATTTCCGGCAAGCGGGAGGTGACCACCCGGCAGGGGAAGCGGATGGGTTTCGTCACCCTGGAGGGGCTGGACGGCTTCATCGAGGTGGTGGTCTTTGCCGAAAGCTACGCCAAGTTTCTCCGCGAGGTCCAGGAGGACGAGCCGATCGTGGTGGCGGGAAAGCTGGAGCGGAACGAGGACCGGCTGAAGATCCTCGACGGGGAGATCTGTCCCCTGCGACTGGCCGGCCAGAGATTCTGCCAGCGGATTCATTTCCAGATTTCGGCGCCCGGGATCAACGGGGAGACCTTTCGGGAGCTCAAGAGCCTGATCCAGGATCATCCCGGCAGGTGCCAGACCGTTCTGCATATTTCCTTTCCGAACCAAACCGAAGCGGTGATCGCCCTGCCGGAAAGCCTGCGCGCGGAAGCGGGGGAGAAGTTCTTTACCCGGGTCCGGGAGATTTTCGGAGGGGGATCGGTTACCGTGCAATAGGAGGGATTATGAATATGAACCGGATCAATATTCAGGATCAGTTTTTGAACCAGGTGCGCCGGGACAAGCTCAAGGTGGCGGTGGAATTCATATCCGGCAGCCGCCTCGAGGGGGTCAGGGTGATATCTTTCGATAACTTCTGCCTGCTTCTGGAAAAAGCGGATTCGGAAAACATCCCGGTCCTGGTCTACAAGCACGCGGTGGCCTCGATCCGGCCGGTCCCGGGGAGCAAGTTCCGCCTCGCGCCGGCCCCGGTCGAGAAAGAGGGTTTTCATAATCAGCCTCACCTCGCCGAGGGCAAGACCCCCGAAAAATAATTGCGGAATGTGCCAATTGACGATTGACGATTTACGATTGACGAATGAAAAACGAAAACCAAGGACAAAGTTTCAGCTTTATGAAGGTAGCCGCAGGCTTTAGCCTGCGCCATTGATATGGAAAGATCTGGACTGGTAGAGGTTCGCCGGAAAGGCCAGCCGGTTTCCCCGGATTCCCTGCGGGAGCTGGAGCGGCTGGCGGAGAGCGCCGGGGCCCGGGTCGTGGAAAAATGGGAACAGCAGCTTGAACGTTTCCACCCCGCCTTTCTGATCGGGAAGGGCAAGCTCGAGGAGATCCGGGAGAAGGCCGGGGAACTGGACCTGGTGATTTTCAACCAGGACCTGAACCCGGTGCAGTACCGCAACCTGGAAGACTTCCTGGGGGTGAAAGTGGTGGACAGAACCGGACTGATCCTGGATATTTTTTCCCAGCGGGCCCGGACCCGCGAGGGCAAGATCCAGGTCGAGTCGGCCCAGCTGGCGTATCTTTTGCCCCGGCTGACCGGCCAGGGAAAAGCCCTGTCCCGGCTGGGGGGAGGGATCGGAACCCGGGGGCCGGGCCAGACCAAGCTGGAAGTAGACCGTCAGCGGGTTAGAAAACGGATCGCCCATCTCGAGCGGGAGCTGGAAAAAATTCAAAAGACCCGGGAGGTGCAGCGGCAGGGCCGGAAAACCCGGGACCTGCCCACCTTTGCCCTGATCGGTTATACCAACACGGGTAAATCCACGCTTTTGAATCGCCTGGGCCGGGCCCAGGTCCACACTGCCGACCAGCTTTTTTCCACCCTGGATCCCACCATCCGCAGGGTCCGGCTCGCCGAAGGCCTGGGGGCCGCGGTGATCGACACCGTGGGACTGATCCAGGGGATTCCCCATTCCCTGGTGGCCGCCTTCCGGGCCACTTTCGAGGAAGTCCGGGAGGCCCTGGGCCTGATCGTGATGCTGGACGCCAGCAATCCCCGGGTTGAGGTCCAGGCCGAAACGGTGTTCCGGGTCCTGGAAGAAGTGGAGATCGACTGGAAAGCATCCATCACGGTTTTGAACAAGTGCGACCTGGTGAAAAATCCCGTCGAGCTTGCGCGTCTCTCCCAGAAATTTGAGCCACCCGTGGTTTGCGTCTCGGCTTTGACCGGGGAGGGAATGGAGGAACTCAAGGCGGAGATGAAAAAAGTCGTGGTTTCCAGGCGGGGGAGAGAATGAAGGTCAGTTCCAAGTCGAAAAAGAACAAGGGAGAGAACAAGATCTACCGGGAGCTTTTCGGGGTCCTCCTCGCGGCCCTGGCCGTTTTCCTGTTCCTGGTGCTTTTTTCCTACCATCCGGAGGACCCTTCCTTCAACGTGGTCCAGGGGAAGATCGGGGTCCCGGTCCGGAACCTGGGCGGAATCATCGGCTCCCACCTGGCTGATCTTGCCTTTCAAACCCTCGGGCTCCTGGCCTGGCTGCTCATCCCGATCCTGCTCGGGGCAGGGGTTCTTCTCCTCTTTCCCAGCTGGTTCAATCCGCCCTCGCTCCGGTTCATCCTGGGGACGGGCAGTTCGCTGATTTTTCTTTCCTCCCTTTTCGGGCTGGCCGGGGAGTCGCAAGTCGGGGGCCGGCTGCCTTTCCCGCTGGGAGGATCGGCCGGGGTCATCCTCGCTAATTTTTTCATCCATTACCTGGGGAGCGTGGGGGCGGTGGTCGTCATCCTGGTGGGCTGGTTCGTCTGCATCACCGTATTCTTCCGGGTTTCCCTGGTCCGGTGGCTGGGCCAGTTCCTGAAGGTCGCTTCCGTGCCTTTTCTTTATCTGCACCGGGAAATCATCATGGCCCGCCTTCGCCGGCAGCGCCGGGAGGCGACCAAGCGGCCGGCGGACAAGGGTGAACCCGCGGCTCCCGGGGCGGCCCCTGCTCCCCCGGTGGTGGTGGAGTCCGCCCCGCCTCCGCCTCCGGTCCGGGCCACGGCCCAGGAGATTTTTTCCTTCATGGACCGGACCGGGCAGTTCAAGCTGCCCCAGACCACCCTGCTCGACCCGGTGCCGAAAGAGGAAAGGCCGGTGGACCAGAAGAGCCTGGAATTCAATTCCCGGAACCTGGTGCAGAAGCTTTCCAATTTCGGGGTGGACGGAAGGGTGACCGAGATCCGGACCGGGCCGGTGGTTTCCCTGTATGAATTCGAACTTGCCCCCGGCATCCGGCTCAGCCGGGTAGAAAGCCTGTCCGATGATATCGCGATGGCCATCGGGGCCCAGAGCGTCCGGGTGATCCGTCCCCCGGGCAAGAGCGTGGTCGGGATTGAGGTGCCCAATCCCGTCCGGGAGAAGATCGTCCTCCGGTCCATGCTGGAGAGCGACAGTTTCCGGGGGAGCGCCTCCCCCCTGTCCCTCGCCCTGGGAAAGGGTATTTTCGGTGATCCGGTGGTGGTCAGCCTGGGCAATTCGCTTCCTCATCTCCTGGTGGCCGGCACCACCGGTTCGGGGAAGAGCGTTTCCCTGAACGCGATGATCCTCTCCATTCTTTTCAAGGCGACCCCGGAAGACGTCCGCCTGCTCATGATCGATCCCAAGATGCTCGAACTGACCTCCTACGACGGGCTGCCTCACCTGCTGGTCCCGGTGATCACCGATCCCAAGTCGGCGGCCCAGTCCCTGAAGTGGATGGTGGATAAAATGGAGGACCGGTACCGGCTGATGAACAAGCTGGGGACCAAGTCCATTGAGAGCCTGAACAAGCTGGTCGAAAAGGACAAGCGCCTGCGTTCCTCCCTGTCGCTCAAGGAGAAGGCGGGGGCGGAGGAAGCCGGGGGGGAAGGTACCGGAGAGGAAATGCCCCTGGGCCGCCTGCCCTACATCGTGGTGATCATCGACGAGCTCGCCGACCTGATGGCGGTGGCGTCCAACGAGGTGGAAATTTCGCTCCAGCGCCTGGCCCAGAAAGCCCGGCAGGCCGGGATCCACCTGATCGTGGCCACCCAGAGACCTTCGGTGGACATCATCACCGGCGTGATCAAGGCCAACTTCCCGTCCCGGATCTCATTCCAGGTTTCCAGCCGGGTGGATTCCCGCACGATCCTGGACGATGACGGGGCGGAAAGTCTGCTCGGGAAGGGGGACATGCTTTTCATTCCCCCCGTCACCAAGCAGATCGAAAGGGTGCACGGGCCCTTTGTTTCCGAGGACGAGATCAAGCGGGTGGTGGATTTCTGGAAGAAACAGGGCAAGCCGGAATACGAACAGGTGGTGCTCAAGTCGGAAAGCCGTCCCGACGATTTTGACGCGGACCTGGATGAAAAATACGTGGAGGTGCTGGATTTGGTGACGGAGATCGGGCAGGTGTCGATCTCCATGATCCAGAGAAAATTCCGGATCGGTTATAACCGGGCTGCCCGGCTGGTGGAGAGGATGGAGCGGGAAGGGGTTATCGGTCCTGCGGACGGGGCCAAGCCCCGGGAAGTCCTGATCCCCCCCGGAGGCAAAAACAAGAAATAATTATTGGAAAAAAGCAGACGGTAGGCAGGTAATTGATCAAAGGTGAAAGCTCATAGCTCAAAGGGTAAGGAGCAAATAGTAAGCAGGTGGCCGCAGGCTTTAACCTGCGTTAGCCTCCAATAAACCTATTACCCATGATTATGACCAAAGGGCACAATGGACACGATAAACTCAATGGACGCTTTTTCGCTTTGCTCGGAATCGCATTTTTCGGGATAATAACGGATAATAAACCCAAACCAATTGACGATTGACGGATGTCCCTCGGGATGACTCGGGATAAAACGATTGACGAATGAAAAGCTGCGGGTAGCAGGTTAGCCGATAACAGGTAGCCGCAACCTTCAGGTTGCGTGGTTGATGGCTGGAAAGACTGAAGGGAGATCAGGGTAGCGGGAAATCAGGAAGGGGTTATCAGGGCATAAAATGAAGGATGTGATTTTTTTTAACCCTTTCTCGCGTGTTCCACTTTTCTCGCGTTTCTCGCTTTTTTATGATCAACCAGATAGACCAATAAGGGGGAGGGAAAAACGATGAAATCAAGAAACGGAATTGTTCTCCGGATCGGCGGCGCGGCGCTGGCCCTGGTCTTGCTGGGATCCGCGGTGGCGGCGGCGGGCGAAACGCCCAAGCTGAAGGACCTGGTCCAGAAACTTCAGCAGAAATACGACGGGATCAATTCGATGGTGGCGGATTTCGAGCAGGTTTCCCAGATCGCCAATGTGCAGGGCAGTTTCTCGGGGAAGGGCCGGGTGTTCTTTCAGAAGCCCGGGAAGATGCGCTGGGAATACAAAAGCCCGGATAAACAGTACGTAGTTTGCGACGGGGAAAAGATGTGGCTTTACCAGCCCAAGGAAGGCCGGGTGATGGTGGACAAGGTCAGCCGGGCTTTCAGCGGCAAGACCCCGGTCAATTTCCTGCTGGGGATCGGAAAGCTCCAGGAGGATTTTACCCTCCAGCTTCTGATCGCGAAGGACGAGAAGGCGGGTAATTTCTTCGAGATCGAAATGGTTCCCAAGGAGAACCTGGCCGACGTGAAAAGGATCGTGCTCCAGGCGGATCGGAAAGACTACCTGGTCCGGGCGATCCGGATTTACGACTTCTTCTCCAATCTCAACGAGATCAAATTCACCAAAATCAAAGTCAATCCTTCCCTGGCCGCGAAGGTATTTACCTTCGTTCCCCCGAAAGGGGCCAAGGTGATGGAGCCCCCGCAGGCGCCCGCGGGTTCCGCTCCGCCCCCGCCCGCTCCTAAGAAGTAAAAAGCATGCCCTAAGCGAAGTCGAAGGGTAAAAAGTGAGAAGGGGACCAGACTTCGCCAAAGGCTTCGTCGGGCTCGCAGGGCTCGGTAGCCGCAGGCTTCAGCCTGCGAGATTTTAAAAGGTTTGATGTTTGAAAACAGGTGACCAATAGTAATATTTCTATTTTTTATTTTTCATCTTTAATTTCTTGCTACCAATAAGATTTGCCCCCTCACCCTCGCCCTCTCCCTCGAGGGGAGAGGGTAGGGGAGAGGGTGAATAAATTTAGTTAATAATGATTAAGGTCTGCCTTTATTCCGATCGCTTTTACCCCATCGTGGGGGGAACCGAGCTCCAGGCCTTCCGGGCGGCCCGGAAGATTTCGGAAAACGGCGGGGTCGGTTTCCTGGTCGTCACCCGCCGGCACGATCCCTCCTGGCCGAAGGTGGAAGAGGTGGATGGCCTGCGGATCCACCGGCTTCCTCCCGCCGGCCTGGGAAAAGCGGCCGAGTTCGCCTTCGCCCTGACCTCGCTGGTTTTTCTCTTCCGGATCAGAAAGGATTTCAAGATCCTGCATTTCCTCCTGGTTTCGTTTCCCAATTCCCTGGTGGCCCTGGTCATGAAAATCCTGGGAAAAAGAGTGCTGGTGAAGATCGCCGGGGCGGGGGTTTTGAGCCGGGGAAATCCGCCGGCCCGGATCGTCCGGAATTTCATCCTCCGGCGGATGGACGGTTTCCTGGCCACGACCGACGAGATTGTCCGCGAATTCCGGGAGGCGGGTTTCGATCACCGGCGGATCCACCGGATCCCCAACGGGGTCGACACCGGGCATTTCTTCCCGGTGTCCGGGACCGAGAAAAAAATCCGGCGCCGGGAACTGTCCCTGCCGGAGGAGGGGAGAATCATCCTTTATTCGGGGAGGATCTCGGCGGAAAAAGGCCCGCACCTTCTGCTGGAAGCCTGGCTCAGGCTGGCGGCCGAGTTTCCCGACCTCTACCTGGTGATCATCGGGTCCGGCCGGCTCCAGGAAAAGAATATCGAAACCCGGATGACTCAGCTTTTAGACGCGCCCGACGCCCGGGCTTTCCGGGCGCGGGTTATCCGGAAGGGGGAGGTTTCCGACCTGGCTCCCTTCCTGCAGGCCGCAGACCTGTTTGCCCTCCCCTCCCTCCAGGAAGGGCTTTCCAACGCCCTGCTCGAGGCGATGGCCGCCGGTCTCCCGGTGCTGGCGACCAGGCTTCCGGGAACGGTGGAGGCCCTGGGCGAAAACGGGGGGGCTGTCCTGGTGAACCCCGGGGAGACCGGGGACCTGGCCCGGGGATTGCGGGAAATCCTGGCCGCCCCGGAACGCTGGCCGGAGACGGGAAACCGGAACCGGAAACGGGCGGAAGAGTTTTTTTCCCTGACGGAGGTGGCCCGGAGATATTCCGAGCTGTATGGTTCCTTCCAATCGTGAACGATGAATAAACCCTTGAATCTCGATCTCTCGATCGTCATCCCGGCCTTTAACGAGCAGAACCGGATCGGAGTGACCCTCTCCGCGATCGCGCAATACCTGCGTGAGCGGAAGCTCCGGGCCGAGATCATCGTGGTTTCAGACGGGTCCCGCGACCGGACCCCGGAGGTGGTCCGGGAAAAAACCGGGGAGATCCCCGAGCTCTCCCTGGTCGAACTCCGCGAAAACCGGGGCAAGGGATTCGCGGTCCGGACCGGGATCGAGAAAGCCCGCGGGCGCTACGTGCTGTTTTCCGACGCCGATCATTCCACCCCGATCGAGGAGCTCGATCGTTTTCTGCCTTTTTTGGAGTCGGGGTTTTCCGTTGTGATCGGCTCCCGGGCCCTGCCCGATTCCCGGATCGAGATTCACCAGAACCGGATCCGGGAAACGATGGGAAAATCCTTTAACTTTCTGGTGCAATCCCTGGTGATTTCCGGGCGGAAAGACACCCAGTGCGGGTTCAAGGCTTTTGAGCGGGAGGCGATCCGGAAAATCATCTCGTTCCAGCGGGTGGAGCGCTTCGGCTTTGACGTGGAGATCCTCTATCTGGCGGAGAAACTCGGATATTCCATTCATGAGGTCCCGGTCCGCTGGATCAATTCCCCCCAGAGCCGGGTGCGGATGCTCCGGGATTCCTCCCGGATGATCTGGGACCTGTTCCGGATCCGCTGGCTCGATCTCAATGGAGCGTATCAAGAAAAACCCGGTAGACGGTAGACCGTAGATGGTAGACCGGGGAAGAGTAAATCCAAAAATCAAATATCAAAAACAAAATGACAGATAAAAATCTCAAATCATTTTCCGTCTTGCTTCTCACATCTTACTTTCCTTGGCCTTTTACGCCTCACGCCTCACGCCTCACGTCTTTCATTTTATTTAACGGCGGTCGGCGGTCGGCGGTCCGCGGTCGTTAATGAATCTTTCCGAATACGAGAGAATGTTTGCCCTGGAAGCCGACCATTTCTGGTTCCGGGGGAAACTTGATCTGGTCCTGAAGCTTCTGGCCCGGTATCTGCCTGCCGGCTCTGTTCCCCGGATCCTGGACCTGGGGTGTGGGACCGGGATTAATCTTAAAAGTTTCGAGAGACTGGGTTTCGCGGTGGGGGCGGACAGCGTGGAACCGGCTTTGAAATTCTGCCGGTCCCGGGGAATCTCCCGGCTGGCCCGGTCTGAAGCGCAGGCCCTGCCGTTCAAGGACCGGGGTTTTGACGCGGTCCTGGCGTTGGACCTGATCGAGCATGTGCGGGACGACCGGCGGGTAATCGCCGAAGCCGCCCGGGTGCTCCGGCCCGGGGGCCGTCTCCTGGTCACGGTCCCGGCTTTTCCCTTTCTTTTCAGCGCCCATGACCGGGCCCTGGGGCATTTCCGCCGCTACCGGAAGGCGGAACTGCTCGAGGTCTTAACCGGCGGCGGCCTTGAACTGGAAAAAATCAGCTATTTCAATTTTTTTCTTTTTTTTCCTATTTTCCTTTTTCGGGTCTTCCGCCGGAAATCACCGGCAGAATCCGGAAGCGACCTTTTCCGTCTCCCGGACTTTATCAACGCTTATCTTTACCTGCTGCTTAACCTGGAAACCCTGGTTGTGTTAAAATCCGGCCTGCCCCTGGGGGTTTCCCTGGTGGCGGTTGTCCGAAAACCTTCAGGAAAATAACCGGAAGGAAAACAATGGAAGAACAGGTAAAACCATCGGTCACGTCGAGTCCCGCTAAATTCGGCTGGGAGTTCTTTGCGCTTTTCGGGATTTTCCTGGCCGGGATATTTTTGCGTTTTTACCACCTGGGCAAGGAGAGCGTCTGGCTGGACGAGGTTTTGAGCTACGAATTCGCCCGCGGCTCCATCGTTAATATGATCCATCAGACCGCGGCGGACGTCCATCCGCCCCTTTATTATCTAATTCTTCATCCCTTCCTGTCCCTGGGGATCCGGGAGGAAATCCTGAGGTTTCCCTCTTTCCTCTTCGGCTGCCTGGCGATTCCGCTGGTTTACCTTCTGGGCCGGGAACTGTATGGAAAATCCCAGGGGTTGATCGCCGCGGCCCTGCTGGCTTTTTCGCCCTTCCATATCTTTTATTCGCAGGAAGCCCGGATGTACCCGCTTTTTCTTTTCTGTGTCTGTCTTTCCAGCTATCTGCTCCTTCTGGCCCTGCGCCGGGGCGAGTGGAAATTCTGGATCGGCTACGCCCTGGCCTCGGCCTTGTCGCTTTACACCCACTATTTCACGATTTTTGTCCTCCTCGCCCAGAACCTCTACCTCCTGATCCACTGGTATAGGGAGAAACGCCCGAGGGAATTACTGGTCCGCTGGCTCGGGAGCCAGCTTCTCATCCTTCTGTTTTTTGCTCCCTGGCTTCCGGTTCTGATTTCCCAGTACCGGTCCGGAAAAGGGGAGTGGATGCTCCGTTACTTCGGCTACCCGGGAGTAAAAAACATTCTGCAGACCATCCAGGTTTTCGGGATCGGGCCGGCCAACACCAAGGCCTGGATTATTTCGATCTCTTACATTTTCCTGGCCCTGGCCCTGCTCGGATTCTTCTATCGGGGCCGGACCCAGGCCTCGCGCCCGAGACTGTTCCTCGGCCTTTCTCTTTTTCTTCCTTTCTTCGTGGTTTTCCTGGCTTCCCTGTTCAAGCCCGCCTTCCAGATCAAGTATCTCATCGGGTTGTATCCTTTTTACCTTCTCCTGATTGCGGGGGGGATCAGTTTTTTCAAGTGGAAATGGGTCAAGGGACTGGCGGTCGGGATTTTACTCCTGTCGTTTGCCTACCCGCTTTACCTGCATTTCACCGTTCTCCGGGGGACCATCTGGCGGGAAGCCACCCAGGTGGTGGTAATGAATTACCGTGACGGGGATGTGGTCGGATTTAACGCCGGGTATATCAGCCGGATCTTCCAGTATTATATCGATCTCAACTTCCAGGGCCGCGCCCCCGAGACGTATCGTTTCCCCTATCTCCAGGCGGGGGATAAAGAGGTGGGCAAGCTAAAAGCGGAGATGGAACACCTGGCGCTCAAGTATCGGCGCCTCTGGCTTTTCCAGGCGAACGCCTGGGACAGCGACCCCTACGGCGTCGTGGTCCGCTACCTGGTGCAAAACTACACTTTTGTCGCGCAAAGCCATGGCGATCCGGAGCTTTTCATCTTCAAGCTTCGGGAGTAGACAACAAAGCGCTGAGCGCCGAGCGCCAAGCGCCAAGCGCCAAGCGCAACGAAGTACTCAGCACGCCTTCCCTCGAATACTCTCGGGACAAGTCGGCTCCCAAGCATGCTATGCTTCCGAGAAGTTATGCATTAATAGTGTGTCATCCTGAGCAAATTCGCTTTGCTCAGGGTAAACTGCGCGAAGGATCTCGCTTTTTCTCCCATCTTTTATCACTTGTTTCCTATCTCCTTTGACCTTTCTCCTATGCCCCATGCTCCATGCTCTATGCTCTATGCTCCATGCTCCATGCTCCATGCCCCATGCTCTATGCTCCTAGTGCACTGTCGGATCAATCGGATCGTCATCATCCTCTTCCGGAAGAGGATATCCCTCTTCCTGCCGCCAGCGGTTCAGGGTCTGCTCCGACCGGCGGCGCTTGGCCAAATAGCCGAGAACGAAGAGGAGCGCGGCTAAAAACCAGATCCCGGTCCCGCTGAAAATAAACGGCGCCCAGGCGTAACGGAGCTTGAGCTTTTTCCGCCATTCGTTTTCCGCCTGGTAGAAATTTTTCGGGAAAGCTTCCGAAAAGGCTTCCTCCCAGGCCTGGCCGTTGCCGATTCTCCCGATCCATTCCCGCACGCGGTCTTTTCCGTATGATTCCAGGAGAAAGGAAATAAAACTGAAGCTCAGGCCGTAGGCCAGCCGGACCTCATCCTCGGTTCCGGAAAAATCCAGGTCGAGCCCGGAGAGGCGGGGCAGAACGCCGCCGAGGGAGGCTTTGAAGAGAATGAAGGTGTGCTGGAATTTCCATTCCCGGGCCAGGAACATGGCCAGGCCCTCGTTCAGCCAGGTGGGAATCGGGTGGTGGCCGGTGGCGGGGCCCAGGACCATGTGAACCAGTTCATGGGTCAGAATTTTTTCCGGCTCGAAAGGCAGCCCGGCCCTCTGTCCCCGGGTTTTCAGGATGACCATCCGCTTTTCCGGGATGGCCACCGCCGAGACCCACGGGGGGATCCAGTTTTTCAGGGTGGATGTCTCCGCGGCGATCCTTTCCGGGCCCGCCAGGAGGATCTCGATTTTTTCCGGGGAATCATAGCCGATGGTTGCGACGATCTCGTCCCGGATGCTTTCGATTTTTCCGGCGAGCTCCCCGGCCAGTTTTTGATCCTCGGCCGAGTAGGAGAACTCGAAATGCCGGGTTTCAATCGGGGCAACGGCCAGAAGGGCAAGGAAAATAAAGGCTTGAACCGTCATGATTTAAATTGGATTTCTTTTTACGTTCGGGTAAAAAATTATCCCGTAATAAAAAGGGAGGGTTTTTGTCCCCTCCCTAAAAACTTTCTCGTTACGCTTTGCGCTTGGCGAGATCCGCTCCGCGCTTTTATAGCTTCATTTTGTTGGCGAAGAATTTCCTCAGCTCGTCCCGGTATTTCGTGATTTCATCCTGCCCGGGTTGCGCTACCTTGAACCCCTTGATTTCCGGATATTTCTTGATCACCTCGTTCCCGACGAAATCGGCCAGCTTCTTGTTGGTGAAGAAACCGATCCGGAGGGAAGCCCCGTTTGCCGCCGGGGTGATGTAGGCGCTGTAAACATCGTTGCGAAGCTTGACCTGGAGGGCGTTGGCCTCCGCCTGGCTGGCGAAGGTTCCCAGGTCAACCGCGTAGGTGACCAGGTTTCTCTGGTACTGGGAAACCTTCTCCTGCGGGGTGTAGTTCTCCCGGGGGATGATCAGATCCTTGTCCGGGAGGACATAAGCGATCCAGCGGCCGTTGGTTTTCTCATAGATATAAGAAATTATTTCCTCGTTGGGCTCGACCAGATACCACCAGAGCTCGGGATTGCCGTATACTTCGGGCCGCTTGGCGATGTCCCAGAGGGTGTCGCCCGGCTTGGTCCGGTAGTTGTCGTGCGCGTAGCTGATGGTTTTGGTTACCTGGATCGGGGCGACCGGGACAACCGGGGCGGTCACCGGTTTAGGGGCTGCCACCGGAACAGGAGCCGGAGGGGGGGTGGCGGGCTTGCTCTTAGGCCATAGGAACAGAAGAAGAATCAGGATCACAATCAGGACTCCCGCGGCGATCCCGGCTATCATTATTATCTTCTTTTGTTTTTCGTCCATTTTGCCCCCTTTTTAATACAAATT
Organism: bacterium; assembly: GCA_028713675.1. Classification (GTDB taxonomy): domain Bacteria; phylum Desulfobacterota; class JAPLJL01; order JAPLJL01; family JAPLJL01; genus JAPLJL01. Next base: position 60,396 of record JAQTNV010000007.1, on the reverse strand, counting down.
GACCTACTTTTACACCTTTACTTCATGTTATGAGCATATAATGAAATTAGAATAAAGGCAAGAAAAATTTTATCACATCCGGGTCGAAGGATCGACTCGCCAGGAAGAAAAAAGAAAAGTCTTTTTACTTGACTTGGTCATTTATGATTTCTATCCTTATCCAGTACATATTAATCTCAACGAAACGAATGAATTTACGCTATTTCCCTGATTTAGATCAAAAATTTCTCCGGAGCCGGCTTTAATGAAAGAGGTTTATCTCGATAATCTCTCCAACGCGCAAATCGACCCCCGGGTTCTGGAGGAGATGCTGCCTTTCCTGAAAGAGAATTACGGGAATGCCCAGAGCATGCACACCCTGGGGGCCAGATCCCGGGAAGCCCTGGACCTGGCCCGGGAACGGGTGGCGGGACTGGTCGGGGCCGGGACCGAGGAGATCTATTTCACCTCCTGCGGTTCCGAAGCGAACAACCTGGCGGTGAAAGGCGCGGCCGAGGCTTACCGGCAAAAAGGGAAGCACATCGTGGTTTCCGGGGTTGAGCACTTTTCCGTGCTTTACTCCGCCCGGCGGCTGGGCCAGGCGGGTTTCGAGGTGACCCATCTTCCCGTGGACAAGTCCGGGTTGATCTCCCCGGAGGAAGTGAAGAAAGCCGTCCGGGACGACACCGTCCTGGTTTCCATTCAGCACGCCAATCCCGAGATCGGGACCATCCAGCCGATCGAGGAATTCGCCCGGATCGCCCACGCTAAAGGGGCGCTCTTTCACACCGATGCCGTCTGCACGGCGGGGCTTTTGCCGGTCGAGGTGAAAGCCCTGGGCGCCGATCTGCTGACCTTTTCCAGCTCGCCGATTTACGGCCCTCCGGGAACCGCCGCCCTTTATCTGAAAAAGAGCGCCCGGGTCATCCCCCAGATCGACGGCGGCATCCAGGAAAACGGGAGGCGGGCCGGCACCGAGAATCTTCCCGCCATCGTCGGATTCGGCAAAGCCTGCGAGATCGCCGGAAGCGAGCGCGGGGACAATCACCGGAAACTGTCGGGTCTCTCCCGGCGCCTGATCGCCGAGCTTCCCGCGAAAATTGAGCATGTGTACCTGAACGGGCACCCGACCCGGCGGATCCCCAGCAACGTGAATTTTTCCGTGGAATTCATCGAGGGAGAGGCCATGCTCCTGTTCCTGGACCAGAAGGGGATTTACATTTCCAGCGGCTCGGCCTGCGCTTCCAAGGCCCTGAAAATGTCGCATGTGCTGACCGCCATTGACGTTGACCCGGCCGTGGGGCAGGGCTCCATCCTTTTCGCCCTCTCCCGGAACAATACCGATGCCGATATTGATTACGTGCTTTCCGAGTTTCCTCCCATCGTGAAACGACTGCGGGAGATGTCGCCGCTCTGGTCTTATTTCCTGAAGACCGGGGAAAGAAAGCCCGCCGGCCCGGGTACGGATTACGAGCACGAGCATGACCATGAACATAATGACCAATAATCAAATCCCAAATTCCAAACTAGAAACTAGAAACTAGAAACCCGAAACTATCGGGTTCAACTTGGAGGGTTAACGATGCCCATTTATTCCGAAAAAGTGATGGACCACTTCCAGAACCCGCGCAATGTCGGGGAGATCCCGAATGCCGACGGGGTGGGAGAAATAGGCAACCCGGTTTGCGGGGACATGATGACCTTTTACATCAAGGTAAAGGATAACGTGATTGAGGATGTTAAATTCCAGACCTTCGGGTGCGGGGCGGCGATCGCGGTTTCCTCGATGGTTTCGGAGATGGCCAAGGGCAAGACGATCGAGGAGGCCCTGAAAATGACCAAGGAGATGGTGGCGGAACAGCTCGGAGGACTGCCCAAGAACAAGATGCACTGTTCCAACCTGGGCGCGGACGCGCTCCACAAGGCGATCGAGGACTATCTCAAAAAGAATCCCAAAGCCGGTAGCAAGTAGCAGGTAGCCGGTAGCCGCAACCTTCAGGTTGCGAGGTGGTTAGGTTGCTTGGTAGCTGGAAAAAGAAGAAGTCGCAGGTAGCAAGTAGCAAATAACCGGTAACCAGAGAAACCAAAGAAACTAAATAGACCAGATGAACCAATAAGAGGGGGAAAGATGGCAACAAAAACAAAAAAAACCGCCAAGACAACCTCCGGTAAGACTAAACCCAGCGCGAAAGCCGGTTGCAAGTGCCCGATGTGCGAGCAGGAACTGGTTTCGCAGTGCCGGGATACCCTGGCTTGCCAGCCCTGTGAGATCAAGCTGAAACAGTGCCCGAAATGCGGTCGGCTTTATCAGAGCGATCTGAAGAGTTGCCCGACCTGCGAGACCTGCCGATGAGCGAGAAGATGACCATCATCCTGTTTTCCGGCGAGCTCGACAAGGCCCTGGCCGCCTTTACGCTTGCCACCACCGCGGCCGCCAGCGGGATGGAGGTCACCATTTTCTTCACCTTCTGGGGTTTGAACCTTCTGAAGAAATCCAATTTTGCTTTTTCCAAGACCCAGCTCCTGATGCAGAAGATGCTGAATTTCATGAACCGGGGATTCCCGCTCTCCCGCCTGAACATGCTGGGCCTGGGTCCCTGGATGATGAGAAAGCTGATGCGGAAAACCGGGATGGCCTCGCTTGAGGACATGATGAAGACCGCCCGGGCGCTCAAGGTCAGATACATCGCCTGCACCACCAGCTGCGGGGTGATGGGCTTGGGCCGGGAACAGCTGGTCGACACCGTGGACGATTTCACCGGGGCGGCCACTTACCTGGCCATCGCCCGCGAATCCAAAATCAATCTATTTATTTGAAATACCGCCGGGATCAATAGTTGCGTGAATTTCCAGCGGAGACGGTTCATGGGCAAGCCTTCATTCCCAAAACAATTAGTTTTCCCCGGAAGATCCGGAGGCCGGCCCGCAGGGCCTGGCCGTTAGCATATGCTTGTCATTCTAAGCCGATGGCGAAGAGTCCTCACAAAAGATGTTTTGGTTCATGTTCGGCTTGCCCATTTCACCTTAACTCTTATCCCCGCCCTTGAGGGGAGGGGATGAAGGGGAGGGTAAAAAGATTTAGGGATGAATAATGAAAGCTGATAAAACCGTCGATTGCATCGGCCTCTTCTGCCCGATGCCGATCGTCAAGACCAAGGAAGAGATCGAAGGGATGAAATCCGGGGAGGTCCTGGAGATCATCGCCGACGATCCCGGGTTCGAGAAGGACCTGCCCGCCTGGTGCGGGATGACCGGGGAGCAGTTTTTAGAGATGAAAAAAGAGGACGGTATCTTAAAAGGTTACGTGAGGAAAAAATAAAGCCGTCATTGCGAGCCCGAACCGGGCGAGGGCGTGGCAATCCTCCCGAATTTTATATGTAGTGCGAGGCTTTTCGATCAGATCCCGAGGCATTGTGGTCGAGGGAAGCCTCGCTGATATTTAGAATCCCATTGGAAATCCTCAACACCTGGAAACAAAAAACCCTGGAGCTTCGCCGGGAAACCTACGCGCTCTACCTCTCGATCCGGGATCCCCGGACCCCCTGGCCGGCCCGGCTCCTGGCTGTTTTCGTTGTCGGTTATGCCTTCAGCCCGATCGACCTGATCCCGGATTTTATCCCGGTCCTCGGGTACCTGGACGATCTGGTCCTGATTCCTCTCGGGATTATCCTGGTTCGGAAGCTGATCCCGGAAGATGTCCTGGCCGACTGCCGGGAAAAATCACGGGAAATGATCGGGCCGGGTAAACCCACGAACTGGATTGCCGCGGGAGTGATCATTATTATTTGGTTGCTGATGGCGGGATTGATTGCCTATTATGTGATCAGTTATTTTCGGAAATGAGCATTATTTACGTCATTCCTGCGAAAGCAGGAATCCAGACCTAAACCAGGAGAAAAAATGCCTACCTTAAGCGAAAGAATCCTCGGCTGCTGGAGACTGGTTTCCTATGAATTCAAGGGCCCGGCTGGGCCGGTTCCCCACCCCTGGGGCAAGGATCCGGTCGGGATCGCCATTATCGACAAGAGCGGTTACATGTCCGTCCAGATCATGCGCCGCGACCGCCCGCTTCTTGCCGGCAAGACTTCGACCCCGGAGACGATCAAGGCCGCCTTCCAGGGATATACCGCGTATTTCGGCCCCTACCAGGCGAATGAGAAAGACGGCACTTTTACCACCCGCGTGGAGGGCGCCGTGATCCCGGACTGGGTGGGGGGAGAGCAGTTCCGCTACGCGGAGGTTTCGGATACCCAGATAGTTTTCCGTACCCCCCCGATCAGAATGGGAAAGATCGAGGCGGTGGGAAGACTGGTCTGGGAAAAAATCAGTCCGAAGTCCTAGGTCCTCAGTCCTAAGTCCGAAGTCAGGAAGTAAGAGATATAAAATGTCATCCTGAGCGCCAGCGAAGGATCTAGGTTTAAACATTAAGCGGAAAATTTCATTTATCTTTTTCCGGGGGTGAAGCAGGGATCTCGTGCAGAATCATTAAAAGCGGCTCCAGTTCCTCTTGAAGCTGCTTAATCATGTTTCGACATTGGTAATATTTATCCTTTTTAAGCTCGTCTTCCAATTCTCCGGCCAGTTTAAGGACCTGATCTGCTTGTATAACCAAGGCAGGTTTTTCCCCTCCAGCCCAGAGAAAGTTAAGGATATCTAAAGCTTGACAGAACCTCTCGGCGGCTTTATCTGTCCTACTTTGTTTTAGAAGAAGATTTACTAGAACAATACAGGTTTTAATCTCATCCAGCCTGAAACCGATAATACCATAAATTAAAAGGGATTTATCATAATAAGAGGTGGCTTTATCTAAGTCTCCCTGAACTTGATATACCGTTCCTAAATTGAAATAGAAGGTGGCGACTTGAGGATGATTTTTCCCGAATATATCCTTCACAGTACCCAGGGCTTTCTCGAAATAAAATATAGCCTTATTCAGTTCCCCCTTAGCTTGATATGCACACCCTAAATTATTATAGGAGGTGGCGACAGCGGGGTGGCTTTCGCCGAACAAATCTTTCCTGATCTCGAGAGCTTTCTCGAGATAAGATATGGCATTATCCAAATCTCCCTTGTCTTGATAAACAATCCCAAAATTATTATACGAGGTGGCGACATTTGGATGTTTTTCCCCGAATAAATTCTTCCAAATTCCCAGGGCTTTCTCATAATTGGTTATGGCTTTATCCAGGTTTTGCTTGTCTTTAAAAGCACCTCCTAAATTATTGTATGAGGTGGCGACATTTGGATGATTTTCCCCGAATAAATCCTTCGCAATCCCAAGGGCTTTCTCGTAATAGAATATAGCCTTATCAAGGTCTCCATTGTCTTGATAGGCACCTCCTAAATTATTGTATGAAGTGGCGACATTTGGATGATTTTCCCCGAATAAATCCTTCATAATTTCCAAGGCTTTCTCGTAATAGGATGTGGCTTTATCCAGTTCTCCCTTGACATGATATACCATCCCCAAATTATTATAGGAAGTAGCGATATCAGGATGTTTTTCCTCGAATAAATCTTTCCTGATCCCGAGGGCTTTCTCTAGGTAAGATATAGCTTTATCCGGGTCTCCCTTAGTATGATATGCCATCCCCAAATTGTCGTATGAGATGGCAATATGAGGATGTTTTTGCCCGAACAAATCCTTAACAATTTCCAAGGCTTTCTCGTAATAAGATATTGCCTTTTCTAGGTCTCCTTTGGTTTTATATGCTATCCCTAAATTATTATAGGAAGTAGCGACAGCAGAATGCTTTTCGCCGAATAAATCCTTAGTAATCCCAAGGGCTTTTTTGTGAAAAGATATAGCATTATTCAAATCTCCTTTTTCTTGATAGACACATCCCAAATTATTGTAGGAGGTAGCGATAAAGAGATGTTTTTCCCCGAACAAATCCTTCGCAGTATCAAGGGCTTTAACGTAATAGGATATTGCTTTACCTAGATCTCCTTTGGTTTTATATGCCATCCCTAAATTGTTGTAGGAGGTGGCGACATCCGGATGCTTTTCACCGGACAATTTTTTCCTAATCTCTAAGGCTCTTTCCAAGAAGAAAATCGCTTCATCAATCCGACCATAGTTGCTGAAATATCCTCCGATATTATTTGCTTCCTCGGCCAAAGAACTATTAAATTCATTTGTCTTCTCATTGGGGATTTCTTTTCGGGATAGCGCTTCTTCAAGAACTTTAAATCGGTTCAAGCTATCCCCAATGTTTTCTGCCTCAGTTTGCGCCAGGGTGTTGGTAAGGCGCCGGTGTTCCTCTGGAGAAAGGGGACATTGATCTTGGAATGCTTGTATAAAAATTGGATAGAGCTGAATCATTTCTCCCCTTACCTGGAAGACTCTCAGTCTCCGGAATAAAAGTTCCACTAGGTCTGGATCACCGACTACCGCTTCCAGAAGACCAAGCGAGAATGGGTATTGGAGAGAAAATATACGAGAAAAAGCCTTCTGATTTTCCGTCACATAATCTCTATAGAAATCATCAAAAACCTCTCTCATTTCCTGCCGGCCGAGGATTGTTTCTACCCGAGTGGTTGGCATCTGCAGGAAGAGATTAAGCGCTAGTGGATGCCAGCCGAGCCCGGCTACTACCTGGCTTTCCAATATTGCCTTGGCTTCTTTTTCGCTGAGGGAAGAAAGTAAGAATAACCTCTCCGCCTCATCGTAGGTCCCGATCTCGACCACCGGCTCCAGGGAGCTTCGTTGATCGAGGTATGGAATCAGCCGGCTGGTTATGAGGAACCGCCCGCGCCAGTCCTCACCGCGAAGCACCCGAAGAAACTCTTTCATCTCTTCATCTTTCACCAGGCCTCGTCGGTCTTGAAAATGCTCGAAGTTATCCAGGATCAAAAGCCAGGATATATAATTTAGGGCTTGATTTAATTCCCTCCAGGAAAGTGAGATAGCACGTGTTTTTCCGATCGAACTGGCATCTCCTGAGGATATCACTTTATTCTCTTCAAATTGCCGGAGGATTTTCTCCAAGACCCCTCGGACGCCGGACCCGATAAAATCATTCATATTCAGGGCAATGACGTGGGCAAATTCCGGGCGGAGAAAACGGGCAAGATAATCAGCCATAAAGCTCTTACCCACCCCGCCGAGGCCGTGAAGAACCACCGCTTTTTCACCAGAGAAGAAATACTGCGTTATCTCTCGGAGGGGACGATAACGATAAACATAAACCCTGGTGGTTCCAAGAGTACCCAGGCCATGGAGGATCCCTTTTTCTCTGATAACAGAGGGTTCTTCGGCAGGGGGGAGAAACAGCTCGCCCGATTTCAGCTCCGGGGAGACAAAGATCACCGGCTTCCACCAGTCGGTAATCTTGAGACGGGCCATATCCAGGGCGCCGGCGGGATTTTGGCCCGGCAGAAAGAGATAAGAATAAATGTCTTTGGCCGCCTCAACGGCCTGATCGTCATTAACGCTGGTTTGGTTGGCGATTACCACGGGAACTCCGGAGTGATAAATATAAAAAGCTAGTGACGGTTCAAATGCGGAGGCGCTCTGGGTATGACATGCGTTCAAGACCACCGCCTGGACCGCCAGATTCCGAAAAAGTCCCTGGACTTCATTTGCATCGGCCTGATGAGATCTGAGGAAATCCTTTTCATCCTCCAAGACGAGGACACCCCCTGGCCCCCCGTGTCCGATGAAATGAACCACATTGTAACGAACTTCGATAAGGCGTCTTAGAATCTCGGAGCGGGTGGCTTGAACGCAGACATCAATCTTTATTAGCCCTCGGCTCAGGAAATCATCCAAGGCCTGATAAAGGTTTTGTAGCTCCCGTAAAGGGTTAAGAGGTGCTTCCTCATAGGCCTCTACCGGGAGAGAGATAATAACCAGGATTCGATAGGGGGGATGGGTAGGGCTGGGACTTGATATCGGCCCGGGAATGGTGCGGCAGATGCTGATATTTCTCCGATTGGCGAGGAAATTCCCCTGGGGGTCCTTGATAAGCTCCCAGGGAAGTTCATGAATTATCTCATCGGAAGAACCAATGGAAATAATCAGGTGGCTTCTGGTGGTGAGGGCATTTATAACGTCTCTGATCTGGTTTTCTCGGGCTTCGGTATTGAACGCGGAGCGGAAAATAGCCTCGCCGAAGGAGGTAAGATAATGGGGCTTAATCTTTTTGTTCTTAATATAATCGGACCAGAAAGGCTCCGGTAAGTTAAAGGCAGCAGGAGCATCATCGTTGACCGAGGAACGAAAGGTTTGATCTTCCTCCTTCCTGATATTGATTTTTATAGATATATGTTTTGATACCATTTATTCCATTATTTATACCTTTTTTGGTTTCCTTATTCAATTTATTTCGGATTGAAGACGCCGATTAAAAATTTGAAGTCACGGAAGCTAAAAGGCTGGGAAGCGAAGGATCTGGTTTTCAAATCTTTCTAATGGATAATGACAGCCGTAAAAAATCAGAGGCCGGATCATCTGATCCGGCCTCCGTGGTTTGTTCTGCCTTTCCCGGTCTACCGTATACCGTATACCGTCTACCGATTTAGAACTTCCCGAACTTGAACGTCAGTGTCCCGGTGACACCGCTCAGGTCCATGTAATCGTATTCATAGAATTCATCGCCGGCGACTAGCCGGTACCCCAAGCCGAGATCGATCCGGAAGAACTTGGTGACATTCATTTCCAGGTTAAGTTCGGGCTCAAAAACGAAGTAATCGTTGCTTTCCAACAGAAATTCATCATCGTCATTATTCATCATTGAAAGAGAGCCGCCCCCGATCAAGGCGAGGAAATTGCCATGAAACAATTTATCGGGCCAGAATGTGTATCCCAGCTCCAATCCCCCGTAGCTGAAAGTGAGGTCGGCTTCCTCGGAAAGGTCCCCCTGTCCTTGGTTAAGATTGCTGAGCAGCACATAACCACCGCCGCCGACGGTAAATTGATGATCCAGGATCCAGCCGCCCCGGACCCCCACGACCGCGCCGGGCTCAAAATTGACGGCGGTCAATTTGACCACCGGGCCGCCGAACCCGCCGTGCTCGTGCTCGTGACCGCCCTTGATCAATGTGTCCTGTTCCCCCGCCAGGACCGGGCCCGCGGTGACCGCCAGGATCGCCAGTGCCATCAGGATCTTTTTCATTTTTCTACCTCCTTTTGAAAAGCAATAACCAATCACCAAATTCCAAATATCAAACAGTAAATTCCAAAAAAAAGAAAATCAGAACTTATTTCACCGCTGGTAAACCTGCTGTTACCTAATATTTATTGCATAAAAACTCGAAACGAGAAACCATAAACCTGAAACATCCGTTTATATTGCGCTATGCCCCATGTCCCATGCCCCATGTCCCATGCCCCATGCTTTTTATTAAATCCCCAGGGCTTTCCTCAATGATCTCATAAATTCTTCTTTATTTAAATCCAGCCAGACCTCGGCCACAGGCCGGGTGGCATCCGTCGAGGCGAGAAAACGGGACCAGGTTGGGGAATCACGAGCAAGGTCTTCCTCCAGGCGCAGGAATTCCGTGCGGGTGATGATCTCGGGATATATAAGCCCGGAAAGCCCGACCGCGTCGAAGGGATAAAAACCGCCGGTGACGGGCTTTTGCAGGGTTATCCATTCCTCCGTCTGACTCAAAAGATATCGGGTGTAAGGGCTTTTCGCGGTTTGGTTCGCTTCCTGCCAGAGCTCGTAGGGAAAAACCACGTCTTCGGTCAGATCAAGGGGAGCGATGACCAGGTTGGTGGCGTTTTTCAGGACATAGTCGGCTGATTCCGGATCTTTCTGGACATTGATAATATCGGCTTTCAGGTATCCCTCGGTCCCATGAACGACCCCGGCCATCACCAGCATCCCTGCGGCCCGCGAGGCGCTTTCCGGGTAATTTTTGATGAAACTCGCCAGATCGGTGGTGGCTCCCGTGGTGACGATCCAGATCTCGCCCGGGTGCGCGTCCACGATTTCTTTTATCCCCCGGGTGGCGTCGGTAACCAGCCAGCGCTCCGGAATCCCCTCCGCACCCTGGAATACGGGGATGTCCTCCCGGTCGGCCAGCCGGGTTAATTGCCGGGCGCAGTCGTAGGAGTTGAGGGAGGTCGTGTTTCCGTGGGAAGCGACCAGTCCGAGGAGTTCGACCCCCGGGGTTCCCAGGGCGTAACCGAGGACATATCCGTCATCCACTTCGTGGACCGCCGGCAGGCATACGGAGATGTCGGAGGAAAGAATGATTTTTCTCGGGGTGCCCGGGGTTGATTCACCGTCATGGCCGCAGGAAAGAAAAAGGAGAAAAAACGCCGCCGTGATCCCCATAACCAGGCGTGAAATCTTCATTACTTATTAATTTAAAGAAACATTCTTATTCAGTCAAACAGGTAAAATAACGCGGTAACCCGAATGTCTCCAGTCCCCGAATTATACTTTTCTACATCTTTGTATCTTTCGTTTATCTCGTCCTTATTTTTAGTACGAAACGGACAACACAAGCCGAATGGACCCGCCCGATCGGATTGACGCGATGAGTCATAAGTAATTGAAATAATTGAAATAATCAATTGATGCCGCCTCATTAATCAATTAAAATTCAACTCCATGAGCGCTTTGATACCAGGCAAAAATTTTATCAGCATTTTTTCCACCCTTATTCTACTTATAGCCCTGGCGCCTTCCGTCCCGGCCGGGGATAAACCCCAATACAACCTCAAGATCGCCACGATCGCCCCGGATGGGACGGGCTGGGGGGATGTTTTCCACAATTACGCGGACTACGTGGAAAAGGAATCCGGCGGCCGGGTCAACGTGGCTCTATACATGGGAGCGATCATGGGGGATGAGCCGGACGAGGTGCGGAAACTCCGGATCGGGCAGATCCAGGGGGCGGTGATCACCCTGATGGGAATGGGGATTATCGCCGATGACTTCAAGGTCCTGGAACTTCCCCAGCTGATCATGAATTTCCAGGAATCCGACTATGCTCTGGAAAAACTTACCCCGGTTTTCCAGCAGATCCTCAGGGAGCGCGACCTGATCCTGGCCGGCTGGTTCGAAGTCGGCTATGTCCGGATCTATACCCGGATACCGATCAACTCGATCCGGGATTACGATCAAACCAAGTTCTGGTCCTGGGCCGGGGAGCCGGTGGTTGAAGAAGCCCTCCGGATCCTGGGGGTAAAAAACCTTTTTCCTTTGCAACTGCCCGAGGTTTTAAACTCGCTCAAGACCGGCATGGTTGATTCCTTCATCGGCTCCTGCCTGACCATCATTCCCCTGCAGTGGTACCCGGAGACCAAATACATGTCCGATTTCACTTACGGCTATTCACCGGGGGCAGTGGTCCTGGAACGTAAATTTTTCGACCAGCTCCCGTCTGATCTTCAGGAGATTGTGTTAAAAGGATGGCGCTTATTGCTTCCGGACCTGACCCGGAAGGTGAGGGAAGACGAGGAAAAGGCCTGCCGGGGACTCAAGGCGCACGGATTAATAGAAAATCCTTCCGGCCCGGAACTGCTCCGGGAAGTCAGGGCGCGGGCCGTTGAGGTCCAGGATAAGCTGGCGGGAAAATATTATCCCCTCCCGCTCCTGCAGAAGCTCCGCTCAGTCCTGGAAGAGTTCCGCCTCCAATCCCATCCTGCCGCCCAATAAGGTATTTTCTTCTTTCTTTTTCTTAACTTTAAACCCGAGACCCGAAAACTCCCTGGCCGACGCGAGCGTCAGCTCGGGCAGGCGAAACTGTTTTTCTCACGGCTGATAAAGCTTGTAATGGATCCGGCCGGTCACGCGCATCTCGCTGGTGATGAAGGACTCAAGGTTGAGGGAGATATGGTAAGCGATGCCGTTCTGGGATTCGTTCTTGGCCGCCTGGTCGACGTAGGCCATCCAGTAGGTGAACCCCTTCCCGTTTTCCTCGGGGAAAAAGATGCTCACCGGTGACGACACCAGTTCGTACGGGTAGATCCCCCAGACCGTGCCGAACTCGGGGTTCACGTAGGGCTGGGAGGTCTCCTTGGCCTTCTGCTCGTCCGCCCAGCGGAATTCGAGCAGCATCTTGGCATGGCTGTCCTTATCCGCGTCGAAATCCTGGTTGACGTCGTAGGTGCTCAGCTGGAAAGACGGGTTGGCCGGGCCGATTACCTTGGTTGCCTGGATGGTGTTGTAGCCGTCTTCCGAAGCTCCATTGTCGGCGACGGAAAGAAGATCCGCTGAAAAGCCGTTGGGAGGGGGCCAGTTCACCTTGCCCGACACGGGTCCGATCTCGGGCTTATAATACAGCTCGGCCTCGAAAAGCGTTCCCCCGACCGTGGCCGAGCCCGTGTAGCGGCGGCAGTTATATATTTTCCCCATCCCGGTATCGACCGTGGCGGCGTCGTCCTCCAGGGTGTAGGTGACGTCCTCGTCAACCGGGTAAGGGTCGGGAATGCCGGTTTCCTGCAGGGAGAAATCGCCCTGGACGTGGAAGGTCTGGGGAACGCCGACCGGGGGGAGGGTGTCGATTTCCAGCGGCTGGTCGAGTGTGACCGCGAGATAGGGCTGGCTGGCGTTGCTGGCGGTCGAGTAATAAGTCTGTCCTCCCGCGAACGCGAGTTTTTCATCCTTCAGATTCACCCAGACCTCCAACCCCCGCTTCGGGGTGGTGGCATTCGAAGGCCCGAACTGGTGCCGCGCGTAGGAGACCCCGTTGATCACCTTTTGCCCGGCGGTTTGCCCGGTGAAGACTTCCTGGGTCCCGTCCGGCTTGGTCACCTGGGAGGTGTAGACGGTGGTTTCCGAGAAAGGCCCGAAGGCCGTTTTCACGTCTCCGCCTCCGGAGGTCCCGGTGCCCCCCCCGCAGGAGCCGAGGAAACCGGCGAGCAGGAACGCCGGAAGGAATAGGTCCGCTGCGGTTCGGCGGTTTGGATAATTGATTAATCCGGACATTTTTATCCTCCTTGGTTCTGCGAAAGACTTAATCTTTACAGGATAAAGCTTCATCTCCGTGGGTAATAAAGTCAACAATTCACTCCCGGGTTTAATTCGAAACCCGGCAGCCTAAACTCGAAAGGTGATTAGGGAGAGTTTTTACTTCGGATTGCTTTCGACAAACTTCTTGAAATTGTACATTTCCTTCCGCATGAGGATGGAGGAGACATACTGGATCATCTGCGGGGAGGGAACGCACGAAAGGGTGACATCCAGTTCACAGGTGGCGAAAACGGAATCCTTTCCTTTGGGAACGAAAATAAAGCTCCCGGTCAGGTTGAGAATTTCCCGGGCGGCCCCGGCGCTGACGCAGTGGAAAATATTTTTTTCGTCGTCATAGGAAAAATCCAGGGCATAATGGATCCGGTTCAGGAAAAAATCATGCAGGAATTCCACCCGCTTGCCCCTTCCGTCCGGGTAGCGCTCCATTATTCGGGATTGTTTCACCCCCGAGGACCACTCCGGATATCGCTCGAAACAGCCCAGAAGCTCAAAACAGAGTTTTGCCGGGGCACTGATGGTGATGGTCTGGGCGGGGGTGTGACGGCTGACCTGCCCCCGGGTATTCTTGGTGAACAGGTCTTCGAGAACATCCTCCGCAAACTGGAGCCCGATCAGGTACTTGGTCGACTGCCGGGAGGGATGCGGGTTCCCGATGCAATAGATGACCTTGCCCTTGGCGTCCAGGTGCAGGTTGACATCGGGGATAAAGAGCTTGATCGACAGTTCATGGGCGGGCGGCAGATCATGATCGGCGAAGATCGCGATTCCGCCCGGGGAAATATCGTGGGTGATCCCGTCAAAGGACTTGTCTTCGCAGGAGACGAAATATTTATAATTGGCTGGGATCCGGGGATGGGCGCGGCTGACTCGATTTGATAAAGAAGGATTCATATATTAACTGGAAGAAGAGAACCTTTTAAAACATATCATTGGACGGTTCTTTATTCAAGCAATAAGTTTGAATAAACATCCGGAGAATTCAATTTGGAAATCGCGGGAGCCGGGGTCCGGATTTTGAAAAATCTTTTTCCTCTGATAATATTAACCAGTCAGAAAAAGCGGACTGCCATGCCAAAGAAAAAAATATCGGCGTTTTCCAGAATCACGATAGTCTTGCTCGTCGGGATTTTATCCTTGCTGGCCTTCCCTTCCTCCTCCTGGTCCCAAACCGCCAAACCCGCGCCCGCCGGCACGAAGCCGGCCCCGGCCGGATCCGAATATACCGTCAAGTTGTCCTCCATGGCTGCCGAAGGGACGGTCTGGGCGGACTTCGGCCTGAAATTCAAGAAATACGTAGAGGACAAATCCGGGGGCCGGGTCAAAATCATCTGGACAATGGACTCGGTCCTGGGTGAAGAGCCGGACGCTTTTATCAAGATCCGGACGGGGCAGATCCAGGGCGGAAACTTTACCAATATCGGCCTCGGCATCATGGTTCCGGAGACCGCGATTATTTCCCTGCCCTTCCTGATCAGGGATAATGGGGAAGCCGATTATGTCCTGGAGAAGCTGACCCCGCAGTTCAAGGGTTTTTTCGAGGAGCGGGGGTTCATCCTGGCCGGGTGGCTCGACATCGGGTTCAATTACATTTTTTCCGGCAGGCCCATCAAATCCTTGCGTGACTTCAAGGACGGACGGATCTGGGCCTGGAAGTGGGATCCGGTCATGACCGAATATTTTCAGGAGCAGGATTTCCCGACCCTTCCCGTCAGCCTGAACGACGTTTTGAAATATCTCGGGGCGGGAAAAGCCGACGCTTTTTACTGCCCTTACGACGCGGCGATCGCCCGGCAGTGGTACCGCTATGCCAAAACTGTTGTTGATCCCCCGTTCTATTACCCGCCTTCGGCCCTGGTTCTGGATAAGAAATTCTTCGAGACCTTGCCCCCGGACCTGAAAAAGATTGTCGCGGAGGCCCTGGCCCTTCTTATCCCGGAGTACAAAAAGCTGGCCCGTCAGGGCAACCAGCAGGCTTACCTGAACCTGATCTCCCGCGGAATCCAGCCGGTGAAATTAAGCGACGAAGAGATCAAATCCATCCGCAAGGAAGCCGAACCCCTGTACCGGAAATTCAGCAACAAGCTTTATCCCACCTGGCTCCTGAGCCGGACCCTGAGCATCCTCGAGGAATACCGGGGGAAAAAGCAGTAACAGGTAGCCAGAAACCGGTAGCAAATAACCGGTCAAAGGCAGCAGGTAGCAAGTTGCAAATAGCCGGTAGCCGCAACCTTTAGGTTGCGAAGTGGTTAGAAAAAAACATAAGTAGCCGTCAGCAAGTAGTGCGAGGTCTTTCGATCCGATCCCGAAGCGTTGCGGACGAGCGAAGCCCCGCGGGAAAAGTTAACGAAAACCGGAAACCAGTAACCCAGACTTTCCTGGCAATTATTAATCCCCCCAAGCGATTTGAAACCTTCTCACTTTCTTCAATGAATATTTAATTTTCCCCATCGAGGCTCATACTGCAGTCCCAGGACGAATCCGGGGAAGAGCCTCAGGTTGCGGTCACCGTCCGTATGGCTCCAGAAGTTCAGGCCCAGCCCCGCTCCGTCCCTTACTTCCGAGCAGAGGAAATTAAGCGTGGGCCCGGCGTAGAGGGAAAGCTGGTCCAGAATCCGATGCCCGACCGAAACCTGAAATTTGCTGATGAAGTCAATATCATCGCTTTCGACATAATCGGCGTAGAGTCGTTCGTAGAGCAGATCGATATCTATCCAGGCGGGCTTCGATTCGAGGTGACTGCCGAAGCCAACAATCGCAGATGAGTATTCCTGGCTGCCGAAGGGATGGGTGCCGGAACCTAAAATCCCATAGAAATGACGGCTTCCCATCTTGAGTCCGATGTTAAAGAGAGAGGTATCACTGGCCCAAATCGTAGGTTCCAGGATGCCGTTGCCGGCATAATTAATGAGCCCGATCGAGGCGCCGTTGACTTCCTGGGCTACGTTGATGATCCCGATGGAAGCGCCGTCAACTTTCTGGGCCACATTTATTACCCCGATCTGGGAACCATGAACTTTGCCTCCGTAGTTGATCACGCTCACCTGCAGGCCATGTGCTTCTCCGGAAGCTACATTGATTACGCTTGCTTGCAGGCCCGTGATGGAACCGGCATAGTTTGCGGTACCGCTGATTTGGGCGCCGTGGACGTTTCCCAAGGAGACGTTGACCGTGCCGGAACCCTGAAAACCTTTAAATGAATCCGCGACATTCATCACGCTGGTGAGTTGGGCGCCGTTAACGTGTCCGCTGGAAATATTTACTACGCCAGCGGCCTGGATCCCCCGGAAAGATCCGGAATAGTTGGCCACCCCGGCGGCTTGGACGCCCCGGCCGGATCCCAAGGCGGCGTTGGCCACGCCGGATGCCTGTAGGCCGGCCAAACGGCCGCCGGCGTAATTGAATACACCGGCCAATTGAGCCCCTTCGACATTCTGGGATCTTACCGCTCCGATTCCGGAAACTTCCGCCCCCGAAAGGATATCGCTCCAATCAAAAAAGAGGTTGATCGAAAAATTGTTTTTCACCCGGTATTTGATGGAAGCCCCGTAATTGGTGCTCAGGCCGGGGACGAAGGACAAACTGAACGGGCGAACGACTATCTCTTTATCCGGTGGAGGCGGAGGGAGAAAAGGCTCGGAGGGCTTTCCTCCGCGGGTTGACGCCGGCTCGGGTTCGATCTTATCCAGAGAATCAGGGTCCAAACGGGTTTCCTGGCCTTCGGTGAGGGTGACCGTTCCTTGGCGCAGCTGGGTATCCCGTTCCAGGGAAACCCGGTAAACGCCGGGTTCGAGACCCAGGTTCATGGCGCGACCGCCGGGCTTATTGATTTCCGCCACCAACCGGCCGTCGGCATCACGGATGAACAGGCGCCCTTCCAGCCCGGGGGCCAGAACCAGGATCGCGGAAGCGGAGTGGAGATCGGTAATGACCAGCTCACCGCTGCCCGCCAGCTGGATGTCGTAGTTGGGATGCTGGGGACCGGGTTGGGTCAACTCGGTGCGGGCCAGGGTTTCATTGAAAGCATACTGATAGGCCTCGTTGAGCGTGATGCGTCCGTCCCGGCTTTCGTCGGCGGCCCCGCGGAGTCCCGAAACCAGGTAATGGGTAAAGAAAGATCCCCCCACCCGGTCCGATTCCTGGGCGGTCTCGTCGGAAGAGGCGGAGGTGAGAAAGGCGTGTCCCCGCACCTGGGTCGAGGTGTCCGCCAGGAGCGGCGCCTGCCATTTTCCGCCTTTCCCCCGGGTCAGGGCCCCCGAGGCGCAGGAGTCGAGGACGGCAATGCGGACATCGGCCGGCATGGTGTTCAGGATCTGACGGATTTCTGGATAATTGAAATGCCGGTTGTTCAAAAGCAGGCCCTCTTCGTCGGAATGTCCGGAGAAGTAAAAGAATAATTCGGTTCGAAAACCCCGGGCCCGGGCTTCGGAGATCAGGGTTTTCATCCGGAGGAAAGCTGCTTCCAGGGCATCGGGGCCGGGTTCCAGAAGCAGGATGGTGTCTTCGGGCGAAATGCCGCCCAGGTCACGCAGGACCCGGGCCACCGCCCGGGCGTCGGACTGGGCATAGTGCAGGAGCACACGCTGGGGCCCGCCGTTGTTGGCGCCGGCCACCAGGGCGAAACGGCGAAGGGTGGCGGGGACGGGGTCGTCCACCCCGGAGGCCGGGGCCGGAAAACCGGAGCGCGGCCAGGCGATTACGAACAGCAAAAAATATAAAATCGGCAAATGGGATCTGCTGATAATCTTCATGGCTTTCCCTCCTGGGAAGAAGATTTGCTTAAGAGAAAATCGACCTGGCGCAGGCCGTCCGGCAGGACCAGGGCCTTTTTCATCTCGGCCCCGAGGGCCCGCCCGGCGGCCAATACCGTTTCGATCGCAATCGGCTGATCGGAGGTGACGAAGAAAAAGCGCTCGAAATCCGGGGCGTCGTCAAGTTCATAAGCGCGTGGAAGGGCCTGGGCGCCTTCCCCGTTAAGCGTGGTGGGATTGTCGGGAGAAACGGGGAAATGCAAAGTGACCGCACCCCGTCCATCCACGGAGATAATCACTCCCTCGGCGGCCCCGGCGGCCCGGTAACTGACCTGGAGCACGTCTCCCGGCCGGACCCGGGATCCGCGGCCCAGTTCCTCCACCCCCTGAGGAACCTTTCGGTAGATCATCAAACCGGGACTTCCCTTGACCCGAGAGGTTTGCAGGCTCACCTCCGGTCCCCGTTCCAGGGGCAGGATGACAAAAAACAGGACAGCTGCCGCGGCAGCCAGAACGGGAGCCAATACCCAGGTGCGGGAGCGGGCCGGCCGGGTCCGGGGTTCCGATCGGGTCAGGGCCAGACGTCGATTGATCTCGGCCGCAGCCTTTTCCGGCGGATAGGTTCCGAGAATATCCTGATTCGAAGCCCGAAGACGGGCCAGGCGGTCCCTCCCGCCGGGCTCCGCCTCCAGATCCCGGAGAACCTCGGCTTCCTTTTCGGGCGGGAGTTCACCCAGAATGAGTTGCTCCAAGAGGAAATCTGGCACGACTCTTTTTTTATTCATTTTGGCACTCCTTCCAGATTCTCCAGATTGGCGCGGAGGGAACTCAGGCGCTTGCGCACTCCGGAGACGGAGAGACCCACCTCCCGCGCCACTTCTTCCAGGGTCAAACCGTCCAGCAGGTGGAGCACGGCGATGGTCCGGGTGGACGGCTTTTCCCGGGCGAAGAGCCGGTCGAGGAGGTTCTGGGCCGAGAGAAGGGTTTCCGGTTCCTCGATCGAAGCCAAACGATTAATCAACTCGGTATTGGCATCCTCCGGCCGGCGTCTGGCCGCGCGGATCCGGTTCAGACAGATGTTGGTGGCTATCCGGAACAGGAGACTGGAGGGGGCCTCGGGCTCCAGTCTTGCCCGGGCCTGGAGGAGTTCGACAAAAGTGTCATGCATGGCATCCATCGCTTGGTCTTCGTTCCGGAGCAGGGATCGGCAACGACGGAGCACCATCGGTCCGTACCGGCGGTAATAGTTTTCAACGTCAATCGCCAATTTCCACTAACCTGCTTTCACCCGCCTTCGCAATGGGCCACGGGTTTACCCGTGGATGCATATTTGAAGCGGGTAGCCCTCCGTAGCTTTAGCGAAGGAGGGCAAGCTTCGGCGGGTTCCGCCCGCCGCAAGCTTTGGGGAGGTTCCACGGCTTTATCCGTGGGACTCCACTTGATTAAACACCGCTCCCGGCCGGATCTGTCACCCGGAGGCAAAATATTTTTTCCGGATGATGCTGGTTTTCCCGGTCCCGAAGATTTCCGGTGTGAAAGAATATTACTTCAGATCAAGACAAAACGATAACACCGAAAGCAGGGGGGTAAAACCGTGGAAGTGACAGAATTGACCGGCTGCGGTGTTGCCGTATTTCTGTCATTCCGCACTTGATGCGGAATCCAGTTTTTTCCATCTGGATTCCTGCTTTCGCAGGAATGACAACCGACGACTTTAATTTATTTTGCGTTTGATACCCCGCCGTCTGGCCGCGGGGGAATAATTTTGGCGGTGACACTATTGGCCGGCCGCGGTGTTTAATCACAGAGGTTGATCGCGGGATGAGGCCGCGCCCTCAGGAAAGGAGGCTGAAAATATGTTGGTCGAAAAGATTTTTAATTTTACCTTGCTGGGGGCGGACTGGGTTCTCTGGCTCTTGATTATGATCTCGGTCTTCTCTATTTCGATCATGGTGGAAAGGGCGGTGATGTTGTATCGGAACCGCTCGGATGCGGGCGCCCTCAGCCAAAGGCTGACCGAACTCCTGGCCGCCGGGGCGATCCAGGAGTCCGCCAGTTTCTTGAAAACCAGCAACTCCCCGGAGGCCCGGATTTGCCTCACCGGCGTCGAGAACGTGGAAAACGGCCTTGGGGTGGTCGAGGAGAAAATCGCGGCCGCGATCAATCAAGAAAAGCTGCGGATGGAAGAAAACGTTTCTTTTCTGGGCACCGTGGGCTCCAACGCCCCGTTTATCGGCTTGTTCGGCACAGTGCTCGGGATCATCAGGGCCTTCCATGATCTTTCCCTCGGGTCCCAGGAAGGGACCACGGCGGTCATGGCCGGCATCAGCCAGGCCTTGGTCGCCACCGCCGTGGGGCTTTTGGTGGCGATCCCCGCGGTGATCGCCTTCAATTATTTTAAGGAGAAGGTCAAGGAAAAACTGGCTAACGCCGACAGTCTGGTGCGGGTGGTTTTCGCCTATATGAAAAGGATTCCTCCCCGGGGCGCGGTAACGGTTACCTCCGCCTCAATCGGGGGAGAATAGGAGGAATCATGGCCGTCAGGATGAATAACGTGCGGGACGACGAAATCATTTCCAACATCAACGTGACCCCGATGGTGGATATCATCCTGGTTCTGTTGATTGTTTTCATGGTGACGGCTTCGGTGATCGTTACCCCGGCGATCAAGGTGGACCTGCCCCGGGCCGCCCACGCCGAAGATAACGTGGAGTCTTCCGTTGCCCTCGTGCTTTCCCGGGAAGGAAAACTGTTCTTGAACGGGAAGGAGTCAACCTGGCCGGAGATGGAAAAACAGGTCAGGAGACAAATGCAGGGACACCATGATGTTCAGGCGGTCATCAGCGCGGATCGGCAGGTGCCCCACGGAGACGTCATTCATCTGATTGATGTCGTCAAAGGCCTGGGGATCGAGAAGTTTGCCCTGAACATCGAAAGGGTTTTGGATCGGGAAGGATAATTAACATGAAAAGAATTGTTTCTTTCCTTCCCCGAGCGTTTTTCGCCCGTAATTTGGTCGGGGTCTTCGCATCATTATTATTACACCTGACGGCCGCGGTCGTATTGGTTTGGGGGGTGCCGGCTTCCGGTCATTTCAAGAAGGATGCGACGATCAAAATGGCGATCCGGGAAATTGAAAAGGCGGAACCGACGACTCCACCGTCTGAAAAAATCCTGCCCCCGGAATTTAAGCCCAGTCCTCCCCGGCCCCACCGGGAAAATCCCCCCCAGAAAGACGCCGAACCCCCGAAGCCGGTTTTCGGGGTCACGATGGACTCCGTGGCGGCGGGCGGTGGTGACGCCCAGACCGCGATGTCGGTGGGGAACAACCTGATGATGGCCCCGGGCCGGGAATTCGTCGATCCCCGGGACGTTAGACCTTATTTCGTCCCGAGTTATCGCATCACGGAGATGCCGAAGCCGATCAGGATCGTTAAGGTCAAATACCCCGAACAGGCCCGCCAGGCCGGGATTGAAGGAAGGGTTCAGCTGAAGCTATATCTGAACCAGGAGGGCATGGTCATAAAGGTGGAAGTGGTGAAAGGCATCGATCCGGAACTCGACGAAGCCTCCCGCGGCGCCGCCATCAGTTTTCTGTTTACCCCGGCCAAGGTTGACGGGGTGGCCGTGCCGGCGGCGGTACCGTTTGCCTATAATTGGAAGATAACGAATTAAAGGTTTTGGGCGTGGTCAAAAAATCGGATGGGGGAATTAATTGAAACTGACGATCATGATCTTGGCCATTATTGTCGGGCTCTCAGAGGCTCCCGCCGGATCGATCAGCACTCCTCCGGCGGTAGAGGGACCCAAGCCGAGAGGGGAGCAGATTTCGCGGCTGCCGGAATTGAAAAATTTCGTTGAAGCCCGGTACCCGGCCGAGGCTCGGGAAAAGAATCTGGAAGGAAACGTAACCCTGAGCATTGATATTGACGAAAAAGGCGCGGCCATCGAGGTCCGGGTAATCCAGGGCGCGGGTTACGGATTCGATGAAGCGGCCTTGGAGGCCGCCCGCCAATTTATCTTTAATCCGGCGCAGGCGGCGGACAAACCGGTCCCGGTTCGGATTACTTATGTCTACCATTTTATTTTGCCGGGAAAAGGGGCAAAACCCGCCACGGGAACCGGTCCGGAAGCTTCCGAAGGGGATGATCTCCAGAAAGTGGAGGGTTTGGAAGCCAGCACCAGCCCGGTACTTCCGATAACGTTTTCCGGGCGGGTCCTGGAACGGGGGACCCGCAGACCGCTGGCGGGGGCGGAAGTAGTAATAACCGACCCGGAAGTCATGCAGATCACCGGCCCGGACGGCGGTTTCGCCTTCCGCGGACTGCCGGCGGGAGATTATAAAGTAATCATCGGATTAATGGACTATATCACCGCCGCGCTCAAAATCTTCATTCACAAGGGGGAACGGACGGAATCCGTCATTTATCTGGAACGGCTTTCCTATTCCTCCCTGGAGGTAACCGTCCGGGCCTCCCGGCCCAAAACGGTGGTGACCCGACACGTGCTGGACATCCAGGAGATAAAAAAATTGCCGGGGACGCAGGGCGACACCCTGAAGGTGGTGGAGGTGCTCCCGGGGGTGGCCCGGACCCCGATGGGGTTGGGTGGGATGTTGGTCTTTCGGGGGGCCGATCCGCTGGATTCCAAGGTTTTTGTCGATGGTCTGGTCAGCCATGAATTATTTCACTTCGGCGGTCTCCGGAGCATTATCAACAGCGATCTAATCGAGGACCTCGCCTATTACCCCGGCAATTTCGGGGCTTATTACGGAGATGCTGCCGGAGGGGTGGTGGATGTTAAAACCCGAACCCCGAAAGACGACCGCTGGCATGAGAAACTGGACGTGAATATCTTTGAGGGGGGCGGCCTGGTGGAAGGCCCGATCACTAAAAAGTTTAGCGTGGCCGCGGCTTTTCACCGGAATTGGCACGATGTGGTGCTGAAAGCGGTGATGCCGAAAGATGTAATGACTTTTACGGTGGCCCCGAGGTATTACGATTATCAGTTCAAGCTTTTTTGGAATCCGGATCCGAACCACAGCCTGGAAACGTTCATCTACGGTACGGACGATAAGATGGAATTTTTAGTCGGCAAAGAAAAGGCGAGCGGATTTGGTTTTAATTACGGCGATTCGTTTCATCAGCTTTCCTTGAAATATAAATGGAGGGTCAACGAAAACGTTACCAATACCTTTCAGCCGCTGGTCGGATTATTACGGCAAAAAACACTGGTGCTGGATCAGTTCATTAACCTTGATTCATTCTTTGCCGGCGGCCGGGTCAATTCACAGGTCAAATTCGGCCCTCGTTACGAGGCGGTTTTCGGAGCCGATTTGTTGGACGACCGGCTCACGGGCAATATCAACGTCGGGCAGTCACCCCGGCTGGGAGAGGAGAACAGTCCGTTGATGGAGGGGGCGGAGAGCCGCCGTTTAAAGACGACCGCCAATTTTTTAAACACGGGGATATATGCGGAGCTGAATGCCGAGCCCTGGCCGGATTTGAAAATCATCCCGGGAATAAGGGGCGAGTACTTTTATAATATCGATAAATTCGGTCCGGATGCGAGGCTGGCGGTCCGTTATAAACTTTTCGATCGTTCGGTTATCAAGGGAGGGGTCGGCACTTATCACCAGATGCCTCCTTATGAATTCACGGTGAAGGGATACGGCAATCCGAACTTGGATCCGGAATGGTCGATCCAATATTCCGCCGGGTGGGAGCAGAGGTTGAGCGAACTGGTTTCGATCGACACCGCTCTTTTTTACGTCGATCGGCGGGATTTGGCGGTGACCAACCCGGATTTCGCCCTGAATCCATCCTTGCCGGTATACATAAACGCCGGGAAGGGACGTTCGTATGGGGCGGAATTTATTCTCAAGCATGATCCTTCAAAATATATTTCCGGCTGGATCAGTTATACCCTGATGAAAAGCGAGCGCAGATTCCCCGGGCAGCCCTGGCAGTTGTTCACCTATGACCAGACCCACAACCTCGCGGCGGTCGGCATGGTGAAGCTGCCCCGGAATTGGCAGATCAGTTTCCGGTTCCGGCTGGTTTCCGGTAATCCTTATGACCGGATCACGGAACGCGGCGGCCTGGATGCCGATAACGAATTATATATCTACCGTCCCACCGCGATGAAGCAGTCCCGGTTGCCGCTGACTCATTCGCTCGATTTCCGCATGGACAAATCCTTCATTTATAACTGGGTAATCTGGTCGGTTTACTTGGACGTGATGAATATATACAACCACCGGAATGTGGAGTTTCCAACCTACAGTTATGATTACGGCGAACACGATTATTTCCGGGGTCTGCCCATTATTCCGGCGCTGGGGACCACGCTGGAGTTTTAGGAGGGGATGATGAAAAAAAGAAAAATATCCAGACGACTTTTTGTCGGGGTTTTAGCAATCGGGTTCGGATTGCTCCTGGGTATTCTCCCCGCTTGCGGAGGCAATTTCACCCCGAAATCCGTGATCAATAAACTCAGGATCCTCGGGATTCGCGCCGACCGGCCGGAGATTTGCCCCTTTGGCTCGACCGCCTGCCCGGAAGAAACCTACGCCCAGAGCGTTTCGGTCGCGCTGCTGGCCGCGGATGAAACCGGAATTGTAACGGACGGTCTCTTTCCGGGAGGACCGTTTTTAAAGGATGGATACCAGGTTGAATGGGGTCGTTGTCAATATTCCGACCGGATCGGACAGGTTGAAGAACCCGATTGTACCCAAGACGTTAATGCCCGGTTCGCGGAGCATCAGCCCTTGCTGGTTATCCCGGGGCCGGAAATTCTGGCGGAGTTGGTAAGGATATACGGCGATTTACTGGGGGATATCAACTTTTCCACCTTTTCCCCCGGGGAAAGTCAGGATATCGTGAGTCAATTCGGAGTGGAATACGTGAGCCAACTTTTAGGCGCGGCGGTGGTTTCGGAAAACGATCGTGACTGGGGGATTAAAAGAATCAGGCTTTCGGTGGCGGAGAGAAGCAAAATTAATCTGAACCCGGAACTCACCGAAGTGACCATTAACGGAATCCCGATCGTGCCGGCCGGCGAAACGCAAATGGCAATAACCCCGGCGGAGTCATATCGGATCGGATGGAAGTTTCCGGACTCATCCTGGCAGGAATACATCAGCAAAACCGCCGGGGGCGAAGAAACCAGGAAAGAAATGCTTTCCCTGGCTGTTTACGCGACCGCGGGCAATTTCGTGGACAAGGATTCCAATGATGATACGGAGGTGAATCTTTGGATGCAGGTTGAGAAAGAGAATGAAATCTACTGGAAGGCTCCAGCGGAGATCCCGGCGGATGGTTGGGAGGCGACTTTGGTGTTCAAATTGATGGATTTCCGGGGTGGATGTGATTGGAAATGGACAAAAATCCGGCTTCCTTGATTCATGGGTTGGCGGGCCGCGGACCGGGGGCAATATCCTTGAGCTGGGTGCCGGGTTCGTGGTAGCGGCGGTAAAGGTGGGTCAGGGTGGTGTAGGTGAAAAGCTTATTGACCAGGGGGATGCGGATGAGGACGAAGAACAGGTAATACGAAAGGAAAAGCGACAGGTAGGTATAGATCAATTGCAGCAGGTTTCGCCCCAGGGGGTTATCCAGGCTCGCGACCCCGGGGACCTGGTTTCCCAGCCATTTAAAAAAGTAAAACGCGAAGGGCAGCATCGTGATGTAAGTCAGGAGCGCGGCCCAGGAGTGTCCCGCCTCGACTGCCTTTTCCGGGCAGAACCCCATGCAGCGCATGCAGCTTTCGCATTTGTAGGTCCAGAAGGGGCGGGGGTTTTTCTTCCCGCGCATGACGATCGCGCCGATCGGGCAGTTGCGGGCGCAGATCCCGCAGCCGGTGCATTTCGGGTTGGCGAAGAAGATCTTGGCCAGGAAAAACCTTCCCATGACCAGGTAAAGCAGGGAGATCGGCAGGAGCGGAATCCCCAGGAGAAAGGTAAAGACGTTGCCGGCCGTCCACCAGCAGGGCCGGCCCGCCAGGATGCGGGCGGCGAAGGCGGCGAGCCGGGGGCGGGCCCTGGCGACGATGGCTTCCGCGTTCCGGGGCTTGAGCCCGGAGTGGAGGGCGATCCAGTTCACGGGCATGTCCAGGGAAAAGACGCCCCGGACCGAAAAACCGCGGAGGGCGAGAAGCAGGGCGATGATGAAGGTAGCGGAGGCCGAAAGGCCGGGGATGAAAAAGGGCCCGAACTTCATGCATCCCTGGGTGGCGAGGGCGAAAGCGGGGACTCCCGGGCGTCTGGGCAGAAAGAAGGCGAATTTGAGGACGGTCCAGGGGGCGATGAACCCGTGGGTGGGCGTGACGATCCCGACCAGCTCATTCTTGTCCCGGCCGATTTCCCCGGCGGGGCGGGCGGAGTCGAGAGGAATCACCCGGGCGGAAACCCCCCGGGCCCGGGCCTCCTCCGCGAGCCAGGAGGCGGCGCGGAAGGAATTGCCCGTGCCGCTCATAAAATAGACAGTCATCTGCCGGTACATGCATTTATGATCCGCAAATCCGGTTGAAAAAGCAACCGGGAAAAACGGGTAAATCCCGGTGGAAACGCCGGCGGTTTCCAGGCCGGCCGCGGGACCGGCCCCGCAGCTTGAGCTGTTTATCCGGCGCCGCTTTCCGGGTCGGCCGACCCGGTTTAGATTTTTACGGGTTTTTTATATATTATTTAAGCCATGCTGATTTCGATTATCATTCCCGCTTTCAATGAAGCCGGTTCCATCGAGGACACGATCCGCGCGGTAGCCGGGCTTCCCTTCGAAAAAGAAATCCTGGCGGTTGACGATGGTTCCCGGGACGGAACCGGGATGCTGGTCCGCAGGCTGGAAAAAGAGATCAAAGAATTGCGGGGCCTTTATTTTCCCGAGAACCGGGGGAAGGGTTTTGCCATCCAGGCCGGGACCCGGGCGGCCCGGGGCGAGATTGTCGTGATCCAGGACGCGGACCGGGAATACCTTCCCGACCGGATCACCAGCATGGTGGAAGAACTGAGCCGGAATCAGGACATTGCCGCGGTTTTCGGTTCGCGAAAGCTGAAGAAAAATCCGGCTTCCTACCGCCGCTACTATTGGGGCGGGCGGTTCCTGACCTGGCTGGTGAACAGGGCCGGGAAGGGAAGCTTGACGGATGTCACCACCGGGCATAAGGCGATCCGCTGGAAAATCCTGGAGAGCCTGCAGCTGCAGGCGAACGGTTTTGAGATCGAGATGGAGATCGTGATGAAGCTGCTCCGGCGCGGCTTCCAGATCAAGGAAATTCCGACTGATTATTCGCCCCGGAGCTTCGAGGAAGGCAAGAAAATCCGCTGGATCGATGGGTTGAAATCCATCTGGGCCATCCTCAAGTTCCGGAAATATTAACCGGGAGCCGGGAGAGCTTTTCCTCCCCAAGGAAAATCGATTTGGAATCCCGAATGTATGAGGAAATCGCCCGTTTCCAGGACAACCACTGGTACTTTATCGGGATGCGGGAGATCCTGCTCGGTCTCTTCGGAGAAATGCCGTCCGGTCCGGCGCGGAAAATCCTGGATGTGGGCTGCGGGACCGGCCAGTTCACCCCGGCGCTTTCGCGCTGGGGAAGGGTGGTGGGGGTTGATCTCTCGTCCCAGGCGTTTCGATTGCATCCGGGGAATGCCGATCAGGAATTGATCCTGGTCCGGGGTGACGCGCAGAGGCTTCCGTTTCAGCAGCACAGTTTCGATCTGGTCTGGGCCAGTTCGATTCTGGAGCATTTAAAAGACGACCGGCTGGCCCTGCAGGAAATCCAGAGAGTGCTGAAACCGGGCGGACGGGTGGTGATCAATGTGCCCGCGCATCACTTTCTCTGGGGTCATAATGATGAAATCGCCCATCATCTGCGGAGATATACCCGGGACGAAATCACCGCGCTCTGCCGGGCCTGCGGCCTGAAGATCCTGCGGATGACCAATTACGGGGCGGCTCCTCTTCCGCTCACCTTCCTGGTCAGAAAAATCAAAAACGGCCTGAGCGTGGTTTTCCCGAAGCTCAAGGAAATCACCGATTTTCGCCTGGCGGCTTTCCCGGGCCTGGGGTTTTTCTTCCTTTCCGTGCTGCGCCAGGAAAAACGGGCGCTGAACCGGTTTGACCTGCCCTTCGGCCTGATGCTGTATGTCCTGGCCGAGAAAGAAAATTCCGGCGCGGAAAAATAATATATGAAATCCCGGGATGTTCTGGCGGCGGTTTTCCCCCGAAATGACCGTTGGATTCTTTTCCTGATTTTCCTGCTGGCCCTGGCCCTGAGAATCAAGGGGATTTCCCTTCTCCTCCCCTATTTTGAGAGCGGCCAGGACGAAAGATATCTCGTCGAGCACGCCCTGAAAATCCTGAAGACCGGCGACCTGAATCCCCATTTTGTCTGGTACGGCGCTTTCCCGATTTATTGGACGGCCATGTTGTACGGCCTGGTGCTGGGAGTCAGGTGCTGGGTGACGGGCGGGATCGATGCCGTCGGGGAATGCATCCGGGACTTCGGGATGTACGACCAGGGGTTCCTGCTTTTTTACCTCGGCCGCGCCACCTCCATCGCCTTCGGGCTCGGAACCGTCTACCTGGTCTACCTGCTCGGGAGAAAGGTTCTCAACCGGGAAACCGGGCTGCTGGCGGCATTTTTCCTGTCGATTTCGCCGCTGCATATCTATTTTTCCCAGATTTTCAAGGTGGACGCTTCCCTGCTTTTCTGGACCCTGCTGACTTTTTATTTTGCCTGGGAACTGTACCGGCAGGGGCGGCTCCGGGACGCGATCGGAGCGGGAGTCTGCGGCGGGCTTTCCCTGGGGACCAAATACAATTTCCTGTCATTTCTGCCGCTGCTGGCGGCCTTGACGGCGATTTGGGCCCGGCCGGGGGCCGACCGGGGAAAGACGGTCAAACAGGGCCTGCTCTCCCTGTACGTGGGGCTGGTGGTTTTCTTCGTGTCCTGCCCGTTTGTCCTGCTGGATTTTCCCGGCTTTTATCAAGGCGTGAAGTCGCTGAAGGCGAATCTGAACCTGTACATTTACGGAAGCGCCCAGCTTTATTCGTCCTTGAACCCTTTGATATATCGATTTTTGGTGATGTTTCCCTTTTATTTCGGACCGCTCCTGTTTCTGCTTTCTCTGGGCGGCGGTTATCGGATCCTGGCCTCGGATCTCCCCCGGGGAATAATGTTCTTAAGTTTCCCGGTCTCCTATTTCTTTTTCGTGTCTTTTTACGTCCGGGACCTTTACCCCCAGTACCAGTATCCGATTTTCCCCTTTGTGGCCCTCGCCGGGTCGTTCGCGCTGGTGGAACTCTTGAAGACCGGGTCGGCCCGGCTGAAGCTGGCCGGATGGGCGGCCCTGATTTTTTCGGTTCTGTTTTTCCTGACGGATCTGAAATATCCCCATTTTTACGGGGTTTATGGCCCTTACCGGGAAGCCGCCCAATGGGTTCAGCAAAAGATACCCCGGGGGGAAAAGGCCATTTTCTATTGGTGGGTTTACACCCCGACGGGCGACTGGGGATTTACCGACGGGCATGGTTACCTGCGCGCGGGGGATCTTTCCCCGCAAGAGTTAAAGAGAGTGGACCCGGAATGGGTGGTCCTGATCGATGCAAAGATGTTTTATCAAACCAGTTTTGCCACGCCGGTGTGGAGGGAATACCGGGATTTACTGGTGGAATTGAAAAGCAATTCCAATAAATCGTACCTCCTGGAGGCGGGTTTTTCCCCGCCCCGCCCGTGGGAGATGTTCGCGGGATTCGTTCACCCGGAATTCGCCGGTTTCCGGATCCTGATCTTCCGGAAGTTGAAATGAAAAAGGTCTGATCGGTGGAAAATATCACCGTCCCCGGGAAGAACCGGCAGAATTACGTGATTATTCTGGCCATCTGCCTTTTGGCCGGGATTATCCGGATCGTAAATCTGGATTTTCTCCTGGATTATTTCGAAATCCCGGATGAATATATCTGGGCCAACCTGGCAGTTCATGTTGATCCGGCAAATCTCTTTTGTCCCCTGAGCTTCAAATATGGTTCCTTCCCGGTCTATTGGTCGGCGCTGATTTTTAAAATTTTCTATTATATTTCCTGGCTTTTCACCGGGGAGAAACATTCCTTTTATGCGCTCATTCCCGTCAAGGAAAGCGTGATTGATCCTTCCCTGTATTATCTGGGGAGGCTGACCTCCGTTTTGTTCGGAATCGCCAGCATCTATGTCATGTTTTTAACCGTCAAAAAGCTGTTCGGCGAGAAAGCCGGGTACTGGTCGGCTTTCTTAATGTCGATCTCGCCTCTCCATGTTCTTTCCTCCCAATTGTTCAAGGTCGATATGTCCCTGCTGTTTCTGCTCCTGCTGTGCGTATATTTGTCTTTGCTGATTATTGAAGAAAGAAAAACAAAGCATTACCTGCTGGCGGGAATACTGGTCGGGCTGGCGGTTTCGACCAAATATTACTTTTTCCTGATGGTCCCGGTATTCGTGGCCTACTGGCAGACGGAAAAAGTATTTTCCCGGGCTTTGATCAAGCCGATCCTGTGCATAAACGCGGCTCTCTTGACCTTCTTCCTCACCTGCCCGTATTGCTTCTTCGATTTGAACAATCTCATCAGGCAGATTCTCAACGAACTGGTCATCCAAAGATACGCTTTTTCGAAGGATCCGATCGAATTGGCGGCATATTTGATCGGGCAGGCCGCGGCCTCGGTCGTTTTGATATTTCCTTTGTTGTTCAACCCGCTGCTGTATGTCCTGGCCCTCGCGGGAGGCCGGCAGTTATTCGCGCAGAAAAGGCAGGCGTTCATTCTGCTGATTTCGCTGCCGCTGGTTTACTTCCTGATGGTGGAAACGCAATCGGGGTTCGTGATGCTCCCCCAGCATATTCTGCCCTTGTATCCTTTTGTCATAATTTTCTGCTCATATTACATCGCCAACAATGTCCGCAAAATCGCCAGCGTGAAATCAATTCTTCTGGCTGCTTTTCTCGTTTACGAGATCGTGAACCTGACCGCGCCTTTTGCCAGCTACAGGGTTTACATCCATCAATATGAAAAACTCGGCCAATGGATCGAGAAAGAAATTCCCGCCGGCAGCAGGGTAATCGGTTATTATGGCTTTCTGATCCCGTCTGAGAAGTTGAATTTTGTCAGGGAAAATAGAATAAAGTGGACCGATTCATTTGATTTGCGGACCCTGGAAGAGGTCAAGCCCGACTACATTGTTATGGAAATAGCGGACAGCGTCTTGAAAAAGGATTACGAAAAAATGTATCAGGTGCTGAAAAAGGATACCGAACATTATGAAATCAGGAAAATTTTCAAAATGCCGATAACCGAGCTGGCGGGGAAAATTATCAGGGATGAAAACATGTACGAAATATACATATTTCAGAAAAAGCGTTAACCGGCGGGTATCCCTCGATCGGGCCGAATTTACCCGGGGAAAAAACGGTGTTATCCGAAAACAATTGCTGTCACATCTCGAGCTCAAGCAATGATTCTATCTGGAAATGGGCCGGTCAATTTCCGGGAATGTGACAAATATGATCTCTAAAAAGGATTTCCTGGGATTGTCGGTTTTACTTCTGCTCGGGCTGGCCCTGCGCCTTCATCACCTGGATTTTCTGATCCCGTACTTCGAATATTCCGACGAGAACGACCTGGTCAAGGCGGCCCTGCGGATTGTCCAGACCGGCGACCTGAATCCCCATTTCTACTCATACGGCTCTTTTCCGATTTACTGGACGGCCCTGTTGTATGACCTGGTTCTGGGAGCCAGGTGTCTCTCGCCTGCGCTCGGGATAAACTGGGTGGGGGGAGAGGTAGGCACAATCGGGGAATGCATAAGAAACTTCGGCATTAACGACCAGGGCTTTCTGCTGCTGGGCCTGGGCAGATTTACTTCGATCCTGTTCGGGCTGGGCACAATCGTAATCGCCTTCATCCTGGCCCGGAGAATCTGGGGGAGGGGCGCCGGTTACATTTCCGCCCTCTTCCTCACCGTGGCGCCGTTTCATATCTTTTTTTCCCAGGTTTTCAAAGTGGATATTTCCCTGGCTTTCTGGATGCTCCTGGTTGTTTATTTCTCCCTGGACATATACGAGCGGGGAAGCATCGGAAGCTTCCTCTGGGCCGGCCTGGCGGCCGGATTGGTCATGTCCACCAAGTATAACTTCCTGATCCTGCTGCCTTTTCTGCTTGCCCCCGTTTTAAGGTCGGGGTGGGAAGGATTGTTTTCCTGGAAGGTCCTGATCGGGGGATACCTGGCCGCGATGGTGTTTGTCCTTACCTGTCCCTACTCGGTCCTGGATTTCCGTAATTTTTATCACCAGCTCACGGTCCAGATGAACGTGAACCAGCAGTTTTTATGGATATACCGGTACGATCCGGCCAGTTTTTTCCACCGGCGTTTTTTCTACCAGATATTTCTGATTTTCCCGGCATTTTTCGGGCCCATAATATACGTGGCGTCCGCCTACGGTTTTTTCCTGCTGGTCAGGAAGGATTGGCGCCTGACCATACTCCTCTTGTCTTTCCCGGTGGCTTATTTTTTCTTTACCGCCGGCGTTTCCGAGCTGGTGCCGCCCCAATACCAGCTGCCTTACCTGTTTTTCTTTGTCATCCTGGGAACGCAGGGGATGCTGGAATTATGGAAATCAGCCGGCTGGCGGCGGGGAGCCGGCGGGGCGCTCCTGGTCCTTTCCCTGATATTTTTCCTTTCGGACTTGTGGATCCCGCATTTCCAGGGGCAATTCGGGGTTTATCAGAAAGCCGGCCGGTGGATTGACCGGGAGATTCCCAAGGACAAACCCGTGCTGGATTTCTTCTGGCAGGTGCCGGCCACGGGACATTTCCGTTTTGCCCGGGAGGAACGCGAAGCCAAGGCCGACCGCCTGTCGGTGGCCCGGGTCCGGGAAGCAAATCCGGATTACCTGATCCTGACGGATTCGCAGATTTTCAAGGAACCCCGCTGCCCCTGTCATTTTGAGGGTTACCTAGAGCTCCTGGATTGGCTCTTTTATGGAGAGGGCCGGAAAGAGTATTATTTAGTCAAGGAATTCAGGCTGGAGCCGACCTGGGAATGGCTGGCGGGGAAAGTCTACCGGCAAATGCAGGGATTCCGGATCACGGTCTGGAGCCGGAGGGAAGCCGCGGATTCGAAAAAATCCCCTCCCGGGTCCTAGCCCGGATCCGCGAGCCGGGCCTCCGGTCCTTATCAGTCTTTATAAATACAGACGTTTAATCATTTCTTGCCCGATCCGACGCGGATAATCGGGGAGGGCATCCGGGCCCCGGATTCCCGAGGTGATCCGGCCCGGAATCCGCTCCGGAGCGTCAGAACGGTTGTTTCCCGATGAAGGAAAATTCAATTCCGCCAGGACAGTCTTTCTGGGTGAAGATCCGGGAAAGCGATCGCGTCCTGATTGCCGGCATTCTCCTGCTCGCGCTGGTTTTCCGTCTGCCCCATCTGAATTTTCTGCTCCCATTTTTTGAGTACGGCGACGAAGGGGATGTGGTGGGGGCCGCCTGGAGAATTCTGCAGACCGGCGATCCGAACCCGCATTTTTTCTGGTACGGGTCCTTTCCGATTTATTGGACCACCCTGCTTTACGGCCTGGTGCTGGGAGCCAGGTGTCTCTCGCCTGCGCTCGGGATAAACTGGGTGACGGGCGGGATCGGTACCGTCGGGGAATGCATAAAAGGATTCGGGATCTATGATCAGGGATTATTGCTTTTTTACCTCGGCCGGGTCACCTCCATCGCCTTCGGGCTGGGGACCATATACCTGACCTACCTGCTGGGCCGGAGATTGTTCGGCCGGCGGACGGGGTCACTGGCCGCTCTTTTCCTGGCGATTTCCCCCTTCCATATTTTTTTCTCCCAGGTTTTCAAGGTTGATATTTCCCTCTTGTTCTGGATTTTTCTGACCTGTTACTTTTCCCTGAATATTTACGAGCGGGGGGATCTCCAGGATTTTGTCTGGGCGGGCGTGTGCGGAGGCCTCGCGCTTTCCACCAAGTACAATTTCTTTGTCTTCCTGCCCGTCCTGTTTGCGGTGGGGCTGAAAACGGGATGGCGGGGATGGTTTTCGAAAAAATTCCTTTTCTGCGGCTACGTGGCTGCCGTCGTGTTTTTCCTGACCTGTCCGTATTCGGTCCTGGATTTCGCCGCGTTTCGGGATCAGCTCGGGGCGCAGATGGGCCAGAACCAGCAGCACCTGATCCAGTTTCGGACCGATCCCTCCAGTTTTTTTTACCGGCGGTTTTTTTACCAGGTTTTTATTCTTTTTCCTTTCTTTTTCGGACCGCTCATCTATCCGGCCGCCGCCCTGGGGCTGGTTCTTTTTTCCCGGAAGGACTGGCGGAAAGCTCTGATTTTTATCGCGTTTCCCGTCGGTTACTTCGTTTTTTCCGGCAGTGTTTCCCAGTTGGCCATGCCCCAGTATCAGCTCCCTTATTTCCCCTTTATCGTTATCCTGGGGGCGGAGGCCCTGCGGTTTTTTCTCGCCGGTCCGACCCGGTTGCGTCTGGCCGGCGGCTTGCTCCTCGGCCTTTCCCTGGTATTTTTTCTCTCGGATCTTAAAATTCCCCATTTCCAGGGACAGTTTCAGGTCTACCGGGAAGCGGGGGAGTGGATCAATCAGGAAATTCCCAAGGATAAGAAGGTGGCGACTTATTTCGGGACCTATCACTCCACCCGGCATTTTGGTTTCCGGAATGAACTGGTCATCCGGCGGGCCGCCGATTTTTCCCTGGCCGGGCTGGAAAAATATGATCCAGATTTCCTGGCGGTGGCCGAGTCTTCCCTTTTCCAGGAAGAGCGCTTTATTAAATCCTTCCAGGGTTACCGGGAGGTGATCCAGGCCGTCTCCCGCGGGGAAAAATACCGGCTGGTCAGGAGTTTCCGGCCCGCGGGGGCCTGGGAAGCCTGGGCCGGGATCGTGTATCCGGAGATGAAAGGTTTCCGGATCAGCGTGTATAAAAAGGAATATTGATGTTTATCCGGATCCCGAGAA
Organism: bacterium; assembly: GCA_028713675.1. Lineage (GTDB taxonomy): Bacteria > Desulfobacterota > JAPLJL01 > JAPLJL01 > JAPLJL01 > JAPLJL01. The sequence goes on along the minus strand of JAQTNV010000007.1, from coordinate 25,733 downwards.
GCTTTTACCGGGAAAATTTCATCCCGGCGGACGCCAATCTCACCACCGGGAATCTCTATTCCCATCCTGATCCGCTCCTCCGCTGGATTTTCTGGGAGAGACTCCGGAAGATCTGCGGTCTGGCCCGGGGGATCAAGGCGGAAACGGTTCTCGATTCCGGCTGCGGCGGCGGGGAGCTGCTCCCCTCCCTGGCCGGTTATTACCCCCGGGTCTGGGGAATTGATCTGCGGATCGCCAACGCCCGGAGGGTGACCGAGCATTACCGGTTAAAAAACGTCACCCTGATCGAGGGGGATTTCCTCACCCAGGATTTCCCGCCGGGGTTCTTTGACCTGGTGGTGGCCGCGGATGTCCTGGAGCACCAGCGCGACCTGGAGGCTTTTATCCGGAAGATGCATGCGGTTTTGAAACCCGGGGGAACGGCGGTGGTCTCCCTGCCGGTCGAGGGCTTTTTCTATCGCCTGGGCCGGAAGCTTTTCGGGCTCACCGCCCCGGAGGATCATTTCCATGCCTACCCGGAGCTCCGGGCCGGCCTGGACCGTTTTTTTCAGGTCCGGGGGATTTCGCACCTGCCTTTTATTCTCCCCCTCTTTACGGTGTTAAAATGTTCTAAAAAGTGACCGCCCATGGCCAGAATCGCATTGGTTAAATGTTCATTGCCCCGGAGCTTTAATCTCCTGGTTACTCCCCCGCTGGGGATAATGTACCTCGCTTCCGTTCTCAGGCAGAAGGGGCACGAGGTCCGGCTCCTGGATTTACGGCTCAGTCCGGATCGGTTGGATTGGATCGGGGAGGAGCTCGCGCGTTTCTCCCCGGAGATCGTCGGGCTCTCCGCCCTGACTCAGGAATCCGAGGCGATGCACCGGATCGCGGGTATCTCCAAAAATATCCCGGGGGTTTCCGCGGTCCTGGCCGGCGGCCCGCACCCCTCGGCTTATCCCGAAGAGGTCCTGAATGATCCGAACATCGATTGCGTGGTGCTCGGAGAAGGGGAGGAAACCGTTCGGGAACTGGTGGATTGCCTGGCGGCGGGAAAAAGCTTGAGCCAGATCCGGGGGATCGTCCGCCGGGAGAATGGTCAGGCGGTTCGGAACGAGGCCCGGCCTTATATCGAGGCTTTGGACCAACTTCCCTTTCCGGCCTGGGACCTTATCAATATTAATGATTACGCGAAGGTCAAGCGCATGGGCAACCTTCCGAAAAGAAGGTACATGGCGGTGATGACTTCCCGGGCCTGCCCTTACGGCTGTATTTATTGCCACAAGCTTTTCGGGAGGGGCTTCCATCCCCGCAGCCCGGAGAATGTGATTTCCGAATTGGAAACGCTTTACCGGGATTACCAAATAAGGGAATTTGAGATTATTGACGACATCTTCAACCTGGATCACGAACGGGCGGGCAGGATTCTGGCGGCGATCCGGGAAAGGGGATGGGGAGTCAAACTGGCTTTTCCCAACGGTTTGAGAGGAGACCGGCTGAATCCCGAACTGCTGGATAATTTTAAAAAAGCCGGGACTTACTTCACCGCCCTGGCCGTGGAGACCGCCTCCCCCCGCCTGCAGAAACTGATCGGGAAGAATATCGATCTGGATGCGGTTCGGGGTTCGATTGAGAACTGCCGCCGGCTGGGGATCACCACTCTGGGTTTTTTCATGCTGGGATTTCCGACTGAAACCTACGAAGAAGCGCGTTCCTCGGTGGAGTGGGCGTGGTCTTCCCGGCTGGATTTTGCTTCTTTTTTCATGGCGGTCCCTTACGGGGGAACAAAAATGGGAGAACAGTTCCGCGCTTCGGAGCGTTTTCCCGGTCCGGGTTTCAGTTATAAGGATCTGGATCTGCACCGGAGTTATTTCAACCTCAGTGAAGTTCCGGACCGCGAACTTTTTTCTCTGCAGCGGCTGGCCTACCGGCGTTTCTACCTTTCCCGGCTCCCCGGGATGATTTTCCGGGGTTCCTTTCGGGACGTTTCCTGGATGGACGGGATCCGGCATTTCTCCCGGCGTTCCCTGGTTCGGGAAAGAGGTTTTCAATGAGGAGAACCGGGTGAAAACGCTTTTGGTGATCCCTCCCCGGATCAAGAGCCGCCACCGGGATTTCGCCCTCAGTTATTCTAATCCCCATATAGGGATGGCTTGCCTGGCCGCGGCGCTCCGGCAGAAGGGCCACGAGGTGCGGGTGGTTGACGCCCAGGTGGAGGAACTGTCCTTTGCGGAGGTCGAGAGGCGGGCGGCGGATTTCGGCCCCGGGCTGGTTGGGATCACCGCCTACACCGAACAGATCGAGGAAGCCGGGAGAACGGCCCAGGAAATTAAAAGCCGCAACCCGGCGGTCCCGATCGTAATCGGGGGGTGCCATGCCTCCGCCCTTCCCCGGGAGACCCTGGAGGAATTCCCGACTTTCGATTTTCTGGTCCAAGGCGAGGGGGAGGAGACCCTGGCGGGACTGGTTCAGGCCTGCCAGGACGGCCAACCGCTGGCGGGAATCCGGGGGATTGCCTACCGGGAAAACGGGGACGTCCGGGTCAATCCTCTCAGGCCGTTCTTGATTGATTTGGATTCCTTGACTTTTCCGGCCTTCGACTTGTTCCCATTGGATATTTATCGTTCCTTTCACCGCTTGTCGAGTAAATCGATCAATTTGCCGAGCTCAACCCAAAGAGGTTGCCCCTATTCCTGCCTTTTTTGCTACAGGCAATTAGGTTCTGCCGTCCGCGCCCAGTCCGCCGGGAAGGTTATCGAACAGCTCCGTTATTCAATCGGGAGATTCCAGCCCGGGCAGATCGTGTTCTTTGATGAAAATTTCACTTTCGACCGGGAAAGAACCTTTGCAATTCTCGCCGGCATACAAAAAGAAGGTTTGTCTGTGCGGACCCAGTTTCTCTGTGAAACCCGGGTGGATCTGGTGGATAGGGAACTCCTCCAGAATCTCCGGAGATCCGGTTTTTCCCTGATCAGTTACGGAATTGAATCAGGCAACCAGGAAACTTTGAATCAGATCGGGAAAAACATAAAATTGGATCGCGCCCGGGCCGCGATCAGGGAAACCCGGGAAGCCGGGATCAAGACGCAGGCCAATTTCATCATCGGCTACCCGTACGAAACCAGGTCCCAGGTGTCAGCTACGATTCGTTTTGCGTTGGATGTAGATCCGGATTTCTGTATTTTTACCATTATGACCCCTTTTCCCGGAACCCGGGTGCGAGAGATGGCCGAGCGGGGCGAGGGCGGGGCCCGCCTGCTTTCCCGGAAGTGGTCCCACTACGGCAAGCACATGGGAATGTCTTACGAAACTAGCGCTCTTCCCCGGACTTATCTGGAAAGGCTTCAGACCTGGGCCTATATAAAATTTTACCTGCGTCCTGGGAAGATCCGGAATCTTTTCCAGCATCTCCGTTTTCGATTTCTGCCTTACTACCTTCTGCATCAGCTCGAAGTCAACCTCCGCCCCGGCCGGAGGCCCGGATGAAGCGAATTCTCCTGGTCCGCACCCACCGCCGGATTTTCGCGGATATGATTTCTCCTCCCCTGGGCCTGCTTTACCTGGCCTCCTATCTGCGGGAAAAATTTGCGGGAAGGATAGATCTCGAAATCATTGACCTTGGCCTTTTCCCCCGGCCGCAGGAGATACTCAGGGAACGGGTGCAAAGTTTTAAACCGGACCTGGTTGGGATCAGCAGTTTCACCTTCGAGGCGAAGGTCATGCACCAGGTGGCGGAGAAGGTGAAAAAACTCCAACCCGGCTGTCCAATAGTGGTGGGCGGACCCCATGCCACGATTTTTCACCGCGAGATCCTCAAGGATCCGAACATCGATTTCGCGGTGGTCGGGGAAGGGGAGGAGACGCTGGCCCGCCTAGTGGACCGGCTTTTCGGAAACGGCGGGCCCGGCCCGATACCGGGATTGGCGTACCGGGAGGACGGTCAGCCGGTCTTCCCGGGGCCAGCGCCTTACATCAATGACCTCGATGTTTTGCCTTTCCCGGCCTGGGATTTCCTGGATTTCGATGCCTATCTCCATTATCCAGATTTCAATCACTCGATGGGGAAGGGCCGGTACATGCCTCTCTTCACCTCCCGGGCCTGCCCTTACCAGTGTGTCTTCTGCCATTCGATTTTCGGAAAAACATTTCGGAAGCGGAGCGCGGAAAATGTCATTCAGGAGATGGAGGCACTCCGGTCCCGTTACGGAGTACGCGAATTCCAGTTTTTCGACGATTGCTTCAATCTTGACCGAGACCGGGCCCAGGCCATCGGTGAGGGGATCAGTTCCCGCCTTCCCGGCGTCCGGCTTTCTTTCCCCAACGGGATCCGGGGCGACATCCTCGACCGGGAAACCCTGCAGATACTCCGGCGGGCGGGGGCCTACTCGATGGCCCTGGCCGTGGAAACGGCTTCACCCCGGCTTCAGATTCTGATCCGGAAGAATCTTGACCTGGAAAAAGTTCGGGAGGCGATCAACCAGGCGGTGAGCCTGGGCTATTATGTCCACGGGTTTTTCATGATCGGATTCCCCACCGAAACCCAGGAGGAAATACAGAAGACGATTGATTTCGCGGTGGCGTCACCTTTATTGTCGGCTTCTTTTTTTATCGTGACTCCCTTTCCTGGGACGGAACTTGAGAGACTTTTCGCGGAAGCCGGTTTCACCCGGAGGCTGGATTTCGACGACTGCTGTTACCGGGCGGATAATTCCGCCTACCAGGAGCTAACGGGGATACCTCTGAAAAAGGTTCAGAAACGGGCTTATCGCCGTTTTTACCGCAATCCCCGCCGGTTGCTGAATGGCATCCGCCGGGTTTCCTCCATGTGGGGATATCTGTCCACCAATATTTTCCGTTTCGGGCGGGAGTTTCTCCTCCGGTATTGAAACCGGGAAAACCCGGCCCGGCCGCCATACCTTTACCTCTTCGAATTTAACCGGAGCCAAAAAGAATGTTCCGGAGCAGGGTGATCCCGTTCCCGGCCTGGACGATAAGACTACGGGGGGAGGAAGCCCGGCGTAGCCGCCCGTAAAGATAACTGGGATTAAGATAAAACCGCTCCAGGGCTCGAACCCGGAATTTTTCGATTTCGACGGCGGGGATTGTCTCCGACCGGGCCGCATCCAGGGTTATTCCCGGACGGAACCGGAAAGAGTTGAAGGAAGCGAAGTCGCATTGTGAGCTTGAGGCGAATTTGATGGTTTCTTCAATGGTCTCGCGGTTATCTCCCGGAAGTCCCAGGATAAAATGAGCGAGGGTTTGAATCCCGATCTCCCGGCAGGTCTGAAAAAGAGAGACAACCTCGGGATTCGACATTTTAAATTTGTACTTTTCACGGACGGTTTCATTCCCGCTCTCGATCCCGAACATTATCAATGAACAGCCGGCGGCTTTCATCAGCCTGAGCAGGTTCGGGTCGACCGTGTCCGGTCGGGCCTGGCAGATCCAGTTGAATCCAAAATTTTCCGCAATCATCCGCTCCATTATTTCCCGGGCGCGTTCCGGCCGGTTGGTAGGATTCGCTTCGCGGAAGAGCAGATGCGTGATCCCAAGTGATTTCAGGAAACGCAACTCCTCCAGCAGGTTTTCCGTCTCCCGCAGGCGGAAGCCGAGGGTCCCGGTATTGCAGAAGGAGCAATGGTACGGGCAGCCGAAGCTGGTTAGGGTGATACCCCATTTCCCCCCGGGGCTGAAGGGGAATCCATAGCGGCGGATGGGGAAAAGTTCATAACGGGGGAGGGGAAGGGAGAAAGTCGGGGCCGGAGAGACCTGTTCCCCGATGATCAGGCCACCGTTTTTTCGACAGGCGATCCCGGGGATCGCTTTCCCCGGGGAGAAGATGAATTGATTAATGGCCGGGGAAAGCGGGTCAAGCAGGATGGCGTCGAGGAAGGGATTTTCCCGAAGGGTTATTTCCGGCTCGAACCGGGGGATATCCCCGGAAACGATGATCAGGGGGAGTGGACCGGTTTTCAGCCCCCGGAGGAAGTCGAGATCTTCGCCCCAGGAAAGGGACCCGACCAGGGAAAGGACGACATCGGGTTGAAAGCCGGCCAGGACCGCCTGGGCCCGCCGGGGGGAAAGTTTCTCCGCGATGGCGTCCAGGACCCGGACCTCGACTTCGCCGGCCAGGATTCCGCTCTGATAGACGAGCTCGAAAGGGGGCCAGACATAATGGGCCTTGGCAATGTCGGCGCAGTAATAATCCCGGAAATATGTTTTTGTTCCGGGGGGATTAAGGAGAATGATTTTCTTTTTCATACCTTTTCGTAGTGCGACCCTTTAGGGTCGCGGATTAGCGAGGCTTTTTCCGACCACAATGCCTCGGGATCTGATCGAAAAGCCTCGCACTACGTAATAATCCCGGTGAGCAATTGCAACCCGCCCGCGTATCTTTTGATGTCGCTGACCGACCTGATTTTTCTCAGACTTTTCGCGAAATAGGACGGTCGCAGGTAAAAGCGGCGATAGGCGGACTTTACCAACCGGCGGATCGCTTCCGGATCCGGGTATCCCTCCGGTAGATAGTTGGGCTCGTGCGATCCCCCGGCGAGCCGGTCGGAGAGGAGGCGGCCCTCCCTTTGCGCCCGGGCGTGGAGGAGGGTTCCCGGGAGGGGTTGGCAGGCGAAAAATTCAGCGAAGTCCGGATTGAGTTCCAGGGCGAAACGGACGGTATTTTCCCCTTTCTCGGGGGTTTCCCCAGGTAAGCCCAGGATAAAGGAGGCGTTTGCCTCCAGTCCAGTTTCGCGGCATAAACGAACCGCTTCCCGGACCTGGGAGAGGGAAAAACCCTTTCGGATCTCCGTCAGGATTTCCGGGTTTCCCGACTCGACGCCGAATTTTATCTGGTAACATCCGGCATTTTTCATTCGTCTCAGCATTTCCGGGTTGACCAGGTCGGCCTTGCCGTAACAGACCCAGGAGAGAGTCAGATTGCTTTCGATGATCAGGGAGCAAAATTTTTCCATCCAGCTGGGGTTGACGGTGAAAATATCGTCCACAAAAACTATTTCCCGGATCCCGTATTTTCTGGAAAGTTCCTCCATCTCGGCGATCACCCTCTCCGGGGAATGGCGACGGTAAGGGGGAGCGAATTCCCCTCCCTGGAAGCAGAAGAGGCATTTCCCGTAAGGACAACCCCGGGAAGTAATCATCGGAAAGGCCGGACCGTTCCGGAAATAGGAGGGGAAAGGAGAATAAGAGGGTGACCGGGCGGCTGGGTGGTTAGGTAGCTTGATAATTTTTAAGGATCGGTGATCGGTGACTGGAGAGAAAAAAATATCCCAATCGGGGAAGGGAAGGGAGTCAAGATCGGGGACGGGGTCAGTCCCGGGTGACCCGTGGATGGTCCCGTCGTGATCCCGGTAAAGAACGCCGGGAAGGGAAGGAAAAGACGGGTGGTTAGACTTGCCTGCCGAAGCCTCGGCGCAGGCAGGTTGCTGGGTGGTTAGAAGATAATCAACCAGATTGAGAATCGGCCTTTCGCCTTCCCCGAGGACCAGGTAGGCCGGGTGCCTCAGGACCCGGGCCGCTTCCCGAAAAGAATGGGTGATGAAGGGGCCGCCTAAAACCAGGGATTGCGAAATGCCTAACGTAAGGGAATTGATGAGATCCAGGCCGGTTTCCGCATCCGCAATTTGGAGGGAAAAACCGATCCAGTCGGGGGAAGCGGTTGCGATGCAATCCCGGATCTCTGCCGGTCCCAGGCCGGAGGCCGGGGAATCAATTGTGATGACCTCATGGCCGGCCCGCTTAAGAACCGCGGAGAGATAAGCGAGCCCCAGGGCGGGAAGGTAGCCCGAGGAAATGGATTTTTTTAATCCCAGCCCTTCCCGGGCGAGGTCGAAAGGGGATTTGATTAACAATACTTTCATTTGTAAAGGGAATTATAATTAAAATAAAATAATAAGGAGAGCCGGGCCGAACCAGTTTGCGTGAATCCGGAAAATAAACTTGATGAACATCATATGGAGTCTGGGAAAAAGACCGCGGGATTCCTTCCTGCTTGGATTTATCCTGGTTTTTGCCTTTTGGCTCCGGGTCCGCGGCCTGGATTTGCTGATACCTTATTTTATCAATCCGGACGAACTGCGGATCGTGAATTCCGCCCTGGCCATTATCAAAACCGGGGATTGGAATCCGCATAATTTCAAGTATGGCGCCTTTTTAATATATGTTACCACTATAATTTACTGGTTTTACTTCCACTTCTCAGCGTTTTTCCATGGCGGAGGATGGCACTCGGCTTTCGAGACGAGCAGATCCTTCCTTCCCTGGGGCAATGAATATGCTCTTTTCTACCTGGGCCGCCTTTTTTGCGTATTCGCGGGTGTATTTTTAAGTTACCTTTCCTTCCTGGTCGGCAAGCGTCTTTTCAATCAGAGAGTCGGTCTGCTGGCGGCATTTTTCGTGGCGATCGTGCCGCTTGCGGTCGAGCGCTCCCAAATCTTCAATGTGGATATTTTTTCCGCGCTCGGTTCCCTGGCCGCCCTTTATTTTTCCATCGGGATAATGGAGAAAAAGGAAGCCAGGTTCAAGGATTATTTATGGGCGGGTCTCTCGGCGGGAATTGCCCTGGCGGCCAAGTATAACTTTCTGGCTTTTCTCCCGGTCCTGGGAGCGCACCTGCTCGGATTTTTTCCGGCTGAAGGGAAACGGGGGTATAAGTGGATTGGCCGGGCGTTATTCTCCCCGAAGTTATGGCTGGCGGCATATGTCGCGTTGCTCGTTTTCTTTCTTTTCAATCCTTTCGTTTTTTTCGATTGGCCGGCTTTTGTCCGGGAGATGCTGCCGTTTTTTCAGCAACGCCAGGTCCCTCATTTTTCCTACTTCCATTCGCTGATCTACCAGCGATATATCTTCCAGATATTTCTGCTCTTTCCCGCGATTTACACCCCCTTCCTTTTCCTGGCCGCGGCGGGCGGCGCATGGGAGATCGGGAAAGAAGCGAAAGGGAAACTTTTGTTGCTGTTTATTTTCCCGCTGGGTTATTTTGTTTTCGCCGGGGGGATCATGCTTTATGCTTTTCACCAGCATTATTTTCCCCTGCTTCCTTTCGTGGCCTTGTCCGGGGCTTATTTTTTTGTTTCGGGGTGGGAGCGGCAAGCAGACTGGAAAAAAATATTCAAGGGATTGCTCTGCGGGTTTTTGGTGATTTTCTGCCTTTCGGATATCGTTTATCCCCAAATTCAGCCGCTATATACAATCCATAACGACCTCGGGAGGTGGTTGAAAGCCGAAGTCCGCGAAAATGAAAAAGCGATCCTGACCGGATGGTTCTTCACGCCCGATCCGACCTTCTGGCAGGGGCAATTCCAGAGGGTGGCCCAGTCCTCGAATTTTAACGACGATTTAATCAGATCGGGCGGATACGATTATATCGTGGTATTGGCGGCGGAAACCTTGGAGAAGGACGCCGGATTTTTCCATTCGCAGGAGGGATGGGAAACCTCGGAAAAATTACGAGGGGGAAAATTCGATTACCGGCTGGCGGAAACGATCAATTTCTCCCCGTGGTGGCGGAAGGCGGCGGGACTGGTTTTTCCCCTGATCCGGGGCTACCGGTTTGAGATTTACCGGAAAATGAAGTGAAACCTCCGAATAAAATTCTCCTGGTTGTCCCGCCGGTGAAACCCGGGGGGGAACGGTTTCTGACCTCCACGACCAATACCCCCCACATGGGACTGGCTTGTCTGGCGGCGGTTCTGCGGCAGGGCGGATTCACGGTCGAGGTTTTGGACGCGCAGGTCCAAAATCTCAGCGGGAGAGAATTCGGCCGGGCGGTTCTGAAAGCCGGTCCGGACATCGCGGGCATCACCGCATTCACCGAACAGGTTGAGGAAGCCGGGGCGGCCGCCGGGATTATTAAACGGATAAATCCGGATATTCACGTAATCGTGGGTGGGTGTCATCCCACCGCCCTTCCGGAACTGACCCTGAAGGAATTTCCGGATTTCGACTTCGCGGTTTCCGGGGAAGGGGAGGTGAATTTTCCGGAGATGGCCCGGGCCTTTCGGGAAGCCGGGCCGTTAAGGGGGATCCCGGGGGTGGCCGGCCGGGAGGAGGGAGGGATCTGGGTTAATCCTCCCCGCCCCTTCATCCCGGACCTGGATGCGCTGCCATTCCCGGCCTTCGAGCTTTTTCCCCTGAAAAAATATCCGGCTTCTTACGGCCTGTCGAAAAAACATCGGGAAATCCCCATCCAGGCGTCCCGGGGCTGTCCGTATTCCTGCAATTTCTGCTTCAAGCTGATGGGGTCGAAAATCCGGCGGCGTTCCCTGGAATCGGTTCTTTCCGAGCTCCGGCTCCGGATTGAAAAGTTCGGCGCCCGGCAGGTTTCCTGGATCGACGAAAATCTGACCAGCGACCGGGAATGGGCCTGGCGGCTGGGCGAAGCGCTGGTCCGGGAAGGGATCAATCGGAAGACCCGATTTTCCGCACAGACCCGGGTTGACCTGGTGGACCCGGAAATTCTCCGCCAGCTGAAGCGGGCCGGGTTTTTCCTGATAACTTATGGGGCGGAATCCGGGGCCGCGAAGGTCCTGGAACAGAGCGAGAAAAAAATCCTCCCCGAGCAGATTGAAGCCGCGGTCCGGTGGGCCCGGGAGGCCGGCCTCCAGGTCCAGCTGGATTTCATCATCGGGCATCCCGGGGAAACCGAAAGCGAGATCGAAAAATCCCTGAAAACGGTTCTGGCCTGGGATCCCGATTACCTGGTCTGGGCGCGCCTGGTCCCCTATCCGGGAACGAGGGTGGCGGAGGAAATGAAAGCGCGGGCTGGGAAGGAAGGATTCTCCGGGGTGCCCTGGTCTTCCTACCAGAAGCAAATCAAATCCGCTTTTGGAAACCTGATCCTCACCCCGGACATCCTGGAACGCTGGCAAATCAGGGGTTATGTGAGATTTTATCTCCGGCCCGGAAAAATCCTGAATCTGTTCCGCATCGTTCGGCTCCGGGTTTTATTTTTGTCCGTCTGGTTCCAGTTTAAGAAATATGTATTGAAATGCTAGAGGTCCGGGGCCGCCGGAAATCCGGATCCGGGTGGCGAAGTTTTTCCCGCTTCTGGTAAGATAGTTCAAAACCGGCAGAATCAAACTAGGATGCCTTATGACGAATATGCTTGGGATTATTCCAGAGAAATTTAAGGGACGGCTTTGGGAATATTTGCGGCTGGTAATGGCCCCAGAGGTTCTGATTCCCATACTGGCTGTAACGGTAGGCCTGGGGATGGGTGGAAGCCTGAATCATCCCCGTCATCAAGTTTTTCTGACCCCGATTCTCGTAATGATTGTCATTGTGATTTATCCGGCAGTGATCGGGGCGGCAATTGCGGGGAGGGCTTTCCGGGAAATCCTCGCGCCCAGGTCTTTGAGCTGGTTTGAGCTCGGGGCGGTAATCGTGGCGGGAATCGGTGTTCCCATCGGGGTGATGGCTTTCTTCCGGGCCTGGGAGCCTCTGGCCGCCTGGATTCTCGGTTCGGGTCTGCTTTTTTACTGGCATTGGCTTTCTTCCCGGGCGGCCGGCCCGGTCCACTACCTCCGGGAGATGGCCGGTGCGCTTCTCCTGGCTCCTCTTCCCCTGTTTTTCGCCTGGACGATCATCACCAGGAAATTTTTCCCGGATCTGGAGATCGGTCTCGCCATGTTGATTTTCTGGCTGCCGGTCCTGGGCGCCAATCTGGGCCGGGCCTGGTATGAAACGGGAAGGCCGGGGGCTCCGGGCGTTTCTTCTTCCGGACGGGCGGCCTGGATCATCGCCATTTTCGTTTTTTCTTTCGTGCTGTTGTTCCTCGGGATTCATGAGGAAATATTTCGTCCCCCGAGGATGCCCTTTCTGCAGTACGGCGGGATTATCGCGTATGTTTTCGGGGTATTTATACTTGTCCTGGGCTTGCGCGGCATTTTTCTTAACCCGGGCGGAAATAAATTCATCAAGTATATTTTATACGGCGCAACCCCTATTATTTTATTCGCTTTTTATTACGCTTATCAGGGCAGGGGTCTTTCTTTGAGATAAAATTCTTCGGCCCATTTAATTAGTTACCAAAGAAAAATTTCGCGGGAAAAATTTTCCCAATCCTTACAAATAACAGTAGATTTTCTGATAATCGGTAATTTCCGGGATATTTGCAGGAATGCTATTCTGGAAATTTTGTTTCAGCTTTTCTGCGAAGTATTGGTTATTCCATAGTTTTTTCTTCGTTTTTGCGAGGGGCAAAATAATTTTATTTATATTAGAATAAATATAAGATAGGGAACGATATTTGCTTTATAATTTGTTTGACAAGCAAAGACAGCCGAAGGTATCATACGTACAAGCAAATACAGTCGGATTAAATGGGCTTGATCCCTAGATTGATAATCAGGAGGTTGGTTTGATGAAAAAATCATATTGGTTATTTCCCCTCCTTGTTATTTTTCCCGTCGCTTTTATCGCCGGGGTACTGAGCGCCTCGAACGGGAACGAGGGCGGCGGGATTGACCCGTGGTATTCCGTGAAATACGCCAACCGGCTTCCAAACGCGATCAGCTTCACGGTGACATACGGGGACCTGGACCGGGGCTGCCGGTGCTTTCCCAATACTAATGATAATGCCGCCAACGCGTGTACCGGTTCGACCGCCAACTGCACCGGCCTGGGCTGCCACGTGGCCGCCGGCGGAACCGGTGACGCCAACTACTGCACCGATCACAACGCCCTGAACCGCGCCGGGGCCACCTCGGTGATCATGTTTCCCGGGGATAACCACGCCGACGCCGGGGAATTTTACGGGATGATCGACTGGGTGGAGAACCTTATCGAGGAAATGTTCCGGGATCATCTTGACCTCCTGTGGCCTACCCTCCAGACCCTTCTCTGCGGGATGGATATATGCATGGCCGTTACCGATCCGGTCTCTTCCGACCTCTGCATAATCATGGGGGACGGCGGGGCTAATGCCAACGGCACCTGCTTCGGCAACACCGGCGGCCTGGCTCAAAACATGCTTTTCGCCAACCGGGCATTTGTAAAAATATTCCCTTTCCGTTATAACGCCTCCCAAACCGATCTCCGGCTTGTCATCGCTCTTTACAACGTGAACCAGAGCTACGATCCGGGCAACGCGAATTACGTCGCCGGCGACCCGGTCATCAATTGGCCCCCGAATACCACGACCTACCTGACCATCCCGCAATCGAGCGTGGTGGGCAAATACAGCAGCACCGGATATAAGAAAGTGGGCTCCAGCGAGGTTTGCGTGGAGATGTACCTGAGAGGGGATGTCAACGGGCTGACCCGCATATACACGGAAGCCCTGATTCTCAGGATGGACCTGAGAATGGTCACAGCGGTCAATCCCATCTCCGGCGAACCCTCTCTCATTGATATCTGCGTTACCGACGGCCAGATGGATTTCAAGGGAGCCCAGGCGCAGGGAAATGTGGGGCAAAACCTCAACTGCGACTTTGAGGACGGGGAGGACGGGGGCAACGATCTGGTTAACGCGGAATCGATCAACGAAATTCACGACATGATTGTTACCATGGTCAACCAGATCCTGCACGGGAGCTGCCCGGGAGCCCAGATCAACTCCGCCTGCGCGAATTACCAGACCACGGCCTTCAGCACCGGGGCGGGCTGTCAGGGGCAGCAGGAGGCCTGCAAACGAAGCACTTACGGAGGCACCTGCGACAACAGCATCACCGCCTGCGGGGTCTTGGGCTCCCGCTGCAACATCTCCGCTTATAACATGAAACATGTAGTCAGCACGGGAATCCCCCCGGTCGACAAGTGGATTTCCGACACCGCGGGCCGGAGTGAGAAGGAAGGGGGCTGTACGTACGGGATCTTCCCCATGGACGTGAATAATATCTTAAGCAAGTACCAGCCTTTCTCGACCAGCCAGCCCAATTACGACCCCCTCGATCCTCGATATGGGACCATGGAAGTGATGGGCCAAATCGTCGATTTGGGACTTTTCCTTAACCCCCTGATGCCGATCGAGGGCACAAGCGCCACCTGTACCGACGGGACCGACTGTAACCGGCTGCGGGTCGACATGGACATCGCCATCCGGCCCCGGTGGAACGAATACTGGGGCTGCATCGACACCCACGAGATCAATCCGCCCCAGTATACCTACCCCGACCGCCTCAGATCTTCCGGGGGCGTGGCGAACGGGGCCTTCGCGGAGCCCGCGCCGCTCGCGGGCGCCGCCCCGAACGCGAGCACCAGCTACATGATCGGCTTGGCCATTTCCCAGGATGTCCTCACCGAGCTTTTCAACCTTCTCTATTCCGCCAATTTCTTCTGCTGGGACATCAACCACGATAATATTTTTTCCCTGCTGAATTTCGGCACGTCCTCCACCGGGGCCGCCGGAGGGTTCAGCTTCAACGCCCTGGGCGAGATGCTCCGCGTTCCCGCCTTCGCCCTTCTCGCCCCCGGGGTTGAATCCGTCGCCGACGGAGACGGCTACGCCTCGATCAAGCTGGTCCCCTCGGGGGCGGCCTCGGTCCGGATGGGGGAAGGAACCTATCAGTACCCAGTAGAATACCTCGAGGACATCATGCCCCAGAATTCCGACCCCAAGCCCGGCGGCCTGAAGGGCGAGTGCTACGACGACACCGGGGCGGGCCCGGGCATTTTTGAAAATTATGCCGGGGTGCTCGGGGCTTACCCCAACGCCGTGACCGTCTGGTACAACTGGGGCGGCGGCTATCCCGCCTGCGTGACCAGCGATATCAAAGGCAAACAGTGGTATTCGCGATTTCCCACCGCCGATAATTTCTCCCTGATTTTCAGCGGCTACGTCATGGCTCCTTTTGCCGATACCTACACCTTCTGCACCCGCACGGACGACGGGGTGCGCCTGTTTATCGATAGTACCAATGTCGTCAATTCCTGGGTCGACCAGGGGGCCCCGTTCCCGCCCACTTGCGGTTCGATCTCGCTGACCCAGGGCCTGCACAAGATCCGGATGGAATATTACGAAAACGGGGGGGGGGCCGCCGCATATCTCTATTGGTGCGTGGCGACCGGAAACTCCCTGGGGATCAGGACCTGCCCGGTTACCACCGTGGATAACGGGTTATGGGCTATTCCCAAAAATTATCTTTATTCCTCGGGCACGGCTGCCGGCATATACACCGGAACTTACGGGATGATGGCCAAACTGCCACCCTCCCGGTTTGAGGTCTGGGCCCCCCTCGACGACCATACCCCCGGCAAGGTCCTGAATGAACCGGTCCGGCTTTTCTCGATGGAGGCTTACATGGACATCGGGATAGACATCGAATATGTCCGCAACCAGGTCAAGACCCTCCGCTACTGGGGCTGGGACCAGGGCTCGACCTTCTCGACGAAAGTGGGCGCCTTTACCGATTATTTCCGGATCTTCGCGGAAATCCACCCCCAGCTGGTGGATATCAAGTACGCGGCCGACCAGCGCCTGACCCAGTCGCAGATGCAGGATGCCCTCTCGGGAATTTTCACCTCGATCGCCTCGGGTTACATGCAGATGATGGTCGAAACCAAGCTGGATGTGGGCGCCGTGCTCGGGATCTTCAAGCCCGGGACCGCCGGGCAGGACGTGGGCCTGCAATTCAAAACCATCGGCCCGGGCGGGCCGGACGGCCCGGCCATCCGCGAGAGCCAGCCCCCGTTATTCGCCGACAACAGCTCCGGGGATTACCTGACCACCTACCTTTACATCGGACCCGACACGAAGGTCAATTATGACATGCTCAAGGGCCTGCTCCCGATGGTTTTGGGCATGGTCTCGCTCGCCCCTCCCGTTCCGGCGGGGCCCTTCGGCCCGGTGTTATCCTACATGGCCTCCGGGGGAAGCGACGAAAACGGAACCGAGACCGAGTCGCCGGTGGTTACCTACATCCGCGCCCCCTCCGGGGTCTTTTTCGAGGATGAATCCGATCCCGCCTGGACGCGGGGCTATGCTTTGAGCCCCCTGCAATCCGGGGCGGCCGCGCTGGGCCGGAAGGGGACCAAGATCGGGTTCGTGGGCTCTGACGCCCGGGGGACGACCGGGGTCGAGGAGCTGCGCTATTCCTCCCGGTTCGACGGGGGGCTCTGGGGCATCCCCCGCTATTCCCAGAAATTCGAAATGCCGGACCTGCTGGAGGGCAAACACAGCTTCGAGGTCATGGCCATCGCCCCGGACGGCACGGCCGATTCCTATCCGGCCCGGCTCGACTTCCTGGTGGACAACCAGCCGCCCCGGCTCAAGCTCCAGAACGTTTCCGAGGACACCTTTATCACCGACGAAAACCCGTCCTTCGTGGTCGAGGCGTCGGATTTCCTGAGCCAGCCGGAGAATATCCGGATCGCCTATCGCCTGGACGGCGGGGAGATCGTCGACAACGGGTTCTCCAAGATCATCAGCCTGACCGACATCAAGCCGCCTGACCACAGTCTCCAGATCCTGGCCCAGGACGAGGCCGGGAACGTCGGGGGCCTTTCCACCAAGTTCATGGTCGATTCCAAGCGCGGGGGATTCGGCTGCGGGACGCTCGCGAACGGCGGCGTGAACCGGGTCGGGACGATCGTGGTGATTATTCTGTTGATCAGTTTCCCGATCATGCTGCTCATTTTTCTCAAGGTTTATTACCGGGAAAAGGCCGAGAAAAAGATCGGCGGCTAGGCGGCCGGAAGCCGGGAAAGAAATAAAGATAAGTTTGCCGGAATCGAGCGGATTAGGAGAAAGAAAATGAAAATAAAATCCAACCTGAAAATCACGGTTATTTTCTTGCTCCTGGCTTTAGGCCCCCTCCTGCTCCTGAAGATTAAATCTACCCCGGCGGATGATGCCCTCGGGAAGAACGGCTTCGGCTACCTCACGGGCCTGAAGGGCGAGTATTACGACCTCTGGGATGCCCGGTATCCGGTGCTCGCCAGGTCAACCCGGGGCTCGGGATCGCAGGATCCCTGGGCCGGCTCGGGAGGGAACAGCGAGGCCGGTTGTCCGTCGCATATGAATACCGTGGCCGCCACCAAGGAGGACGGGATCGAAGCTTATGTAAACACCCGGAGGGACAACATCCTGACTCTGACCAATTTCTATGCTTCGCGTTACGGAAGCCCGGCCGTCACCGACGCCGTTGCTTGGGTCCGCTTCATGTGCCGCCAGCAGACAGCCAATACCCCTTGCCGGGCCGCCGGCGCCTTGACCCCCGAAGCCGCGGACGTGGCTTATTTTGAGTACCGGCTGAAAAACCGGAGCGCGGGGGCCTGGCAGTCCATCACCTCCCTGGCCGGCTGCACAGCGGCCAACGATTATACCGCGGCCGGGGTCAGCCTCTGCTCCGTCTACAGCTGCGCCACCCAGCCCATCACCTGGGACGAAATCAAGAACGACTTCGAAATCCGCCTGCGGGTCGCCGGCGATGACGACGCGGTCTGGCACTGGATCCTCTGGGACGTGGGTTACCTGGAAGTCATCTCGGCGCCGATGTTCCGGGGGGCGCGGGTGGATCAGCTCGTGGATTTCGGGAGCGGCTACACGATCGACTGGCGGAGCGACGGGGGCCCGGCCAACATCCTCCTGCAGAGGTCGAGCAAGACCAAGGCGGCGGTCAGCGCGACTTTAGCTTCGAATGTGACCGCTGCTAATGCGGCCGACGGAAACAGTATTTCCTCCTACTGGCAGGACGACGCGACGTCCTCTACCTCCGAATACTGGATAGAGTCCTTCGCATCCGACCAGTATATTAATTCGGTCAAGGTTTACTGGTACGGCCACGTGGGCGCGGGCCCGGGCCGCAGGGTGGAGCTTTACTATTGTTCGAAGCAGGGAACCACCTGTACCACCCCGACCGAGGGGACGTCGACCCAAGCCGCGGTGGAAGCCGCCGGCTGGAGCTGGCTCCAGGAAATACCTTACCTGGGTTCCTCCTCCGACCCCGAGCTGGGACGGTCCCTGGAACAGACCTATAACTTCCCCACCGTCCGCACTCAGCAGATAATGCTGATCGCCTTTACCGCTACCACCGAACAATTCGGTTTCTGGGAGGTCCGCTCCTATCCGGAGTCGTATGACTATTTCGAGGCCCGCTGGATCGGGGAGATCAATTTCGCCACCGCCGACACCAGGCGTTTGTGCATGATAACCGATGCCGGCGGCCGGTTATATATCGATGAAAACCTCAGGATCAACGCCTGGGATACCATCACGACCACCCCGACCAAAAATTACGACGCCACCCCGCCGACCCTGGAGGACGGCTGGCACACGGTCCGGATGGAATATTACGAGTGGACCGGAACGGCCGCGGCCCGGCTCGGGGAATGCTCCGACGGCACCTGCACCAACTGCAACGCCATTCCCAACAGCCGCCTCCGGGCCTCCTGGGAGGCCCCGACCAATTTCGATTTCCTGGGCGGCTGGTTCGCGAGCTTCTGGGACGACCCCACCCCCACCGTCTTTAATACCTCCACCGGAGGCGACGGGACCTGGATGGGTTACGAGCACCAATCGGACATCAATTTCGAATGGGGGGCGGGGGCGGCTTGTCCGATCAAGGCTTCCGGCTCAGGCGCTACTTGGAATGCCCGCTACACCGGGTTCATCCGGGTGGCGCCCGGCGGGGCCAATCCGCCGGCATCCCCGACCTATTCGCTCTGCCTGACCACCGACGGCGGGGCCCGCCTGGATGTCAACGGGGACGGTTCCTACGAAATCGACACCTGGGCCGCAAAGTTTGTCACGCCGCCGGTGCAAAGAGTGTGCGCGAACGTCACCTTCCCGAGCGCGGGGGAATATTACACGGTCCTGGAATACTATGTTAATTCCGCTACTAATGTGGCCACCCTGAAGCTGGAATGGACGCCCAGCGACTCGGATTACCTCTCGGCCCTGGACCTGAGCGTGGTGAACGACTTCTATCTCGGGTCCGACGCCAATACCCGCCTGCTTTACCATTTCAGCGAGGGGGCGGGGACCTCGCTCGCGGATTCGGCGACCGGCGGCACGCCCGTGAACGATGTCGGCACCATCACCGGCGGCGCGTGGAAAAGCGACGACGTGATGGGCGAGTTATGGGACGGCACCGAGGTTTATCCCGCCATCCCCAAGCTTTATTTCGACGGGGCCGGCGATTACGTTAACGCCGCGGACAGCAATGACCTGGATATCAGCGGGCCGATCACCATCGAGGCCTATATAAAAGCGGAGCCCTGTGTCGCCGGGATAGGTGATTACTGGCCGGTTATCGTGCATAAGGAAGTGGGGGGCGACGGATTCAGGAATTATGGATTTTACATATATTGCCCGAACGCGGGCGGGCCGGGGATTCTGCACTACAGTTATCGGAATAATGTGCAATTAACCTTATGCGGCACCGTCAGCAACAAGGGGGTGGCCGACGGGAAATGGCATTATGTAGCCGTTGCCGCCGTCCCGAAAGCCAACGCCTGTTATTACGTGGATAATGCTTTGGATGTATGTCAAAGTCTTGCCACCTGCGATAATGTCGCCACCACCGGGACCGCCCTCCTCAGGGTCGGCAGCGGCTTTCTCGGCAAAATCGACGAGGTCAGGATTTCCGCCGTCGATCGCTCTTCGGGGGGAACGGTTTCACCTCTCTTGAACTACGGATTCTCGCCTTATCAAGACGTTTACGCTTACCGCGTCTTCGACTCGACCAAAAAATACACCCTTCTCGCCGGCCAATGCCTGGAATACGATATTTACATGCCCACCACCAATCCGACTTTCAACGCCGGTTTCGACGGGTGGTTCGATAACGGCGGCGCCGGCGGCCAGACGGTCAGGGATAATTCTGGTTGGAAAGATCAGAATTGCCTCGGCGCTCACCCGGCCACTGATTTATCCGCTTTCGCGAACGGCAAATGGTATCATCGCTGTTTCAATACCAATAGCATGACCGGCCGGACCCTCCATGAAGTCTGGATGGGGCTGGAAGGAATGCATTATGGCACTTATGACGCAATGATTGATAATGTCAAAATCACGAACGCCTGTACGACTTCCAACCCGTTAACCTGTACCCCCGCCACCCCCGTAACCTGCGTTCCGGGAACGGATGTATATAAGTTCTATGAGTATGGGGCGCCGATCAGCGATGCCACCAATGGCTCCGCTCCGGTGGCCTCCCCGCCGGTGGCTTACAGCAAGCTGACCGATTATCCCCAGGGGATCCAGGTCATGCCCGCGCAATTCCAGTATGCCAACGGACTCCGCCGGTTCGTTTACAACTCGGAATTCGAGGCCTACTCCAATACCACGACCGCCGCGGAACCGTTTTTCTCCAACAAGGTCTGCCAGGGGATCGACAACGTGATCGACCACCTCTGGACCGGGGCCACGGAGAAGCCGGAATATGCCGGCTCCGCCACGGCCTCGGTCAGCTTCGACCGGAAAAGTGTTTACCCCAACTGCGCCGGCAAGACCCGGCCTGACCACTGGGCGATCCGGTGGGAGGGCGCGATCTACCTGACGGGAGGCAGTGGCGGGACTTACGGTTTCCGGATCAGCGCCAACGAGGTCGGAAAGCTGACGATCGACAACCAGACCCTGATCGCCAATTGCGGGACCGTTAACACCAACGCCTCCACCACCTGCTGCACCGGCGGCACCACCGGTGTCGCCTGCGTTCCCTCCACCTACTATGCGTTCACCGCCGGCTGGCACAACATCAGTTTCGAACTGATCGAGGGGACCGGGGCCGCGTCGGCCAAGCTGGAAATGCAGCCCAACGGGGGCGCCATGGCCACGGTGACCGCCAAGCAGCTCGCGATGCGCCAGCTTATTCCCGGGGCGACCAAGACCTGGGGCGGGTCCGGCCCTGGTTACGAAAGCGCCAACGTGGTCACCCTCTTCGGCGATTTAATGGACCAGGTCGGTCGGATCTTCGCCAACATGGGCTGCGCCTGCTCCACGGTTTTCGACGGGAGCGCGGCGGAAGACACCCAGGCCCTGAACGCCCTCCGGGGACTCCGGGATTACTTCCTGGCCCGGAGCCGGATCGGGGAAATCTATACCGGGCTTTATTACCGGATTTCGAGCCCGATCTCCCGGGTCCTGGAAGCCAGCCCGTTCCTGAAGAAAGTGGCGCGGACGGTCCTGAACCCGATCGTGCAGATCGCGAGACAGCTGGAAAGCCGGAAGGCGAAAACGCCCGAGCAGATTGAGAAAAAGTAGCCGCGGGCTTTAGTCCGCGTGTTTTAGCCGGTAGCCGGTTAATGCAGGGGAGCCCTTTTACGGGCTCCCTTTTTTTTTCTGTGTGTTCGCAGTGCGGCCATTTATGGCCGCTAATCAAACCCCATTTCCTCTTGCCGGCCCATCCCTAGTTGTTTGCCGGCTGGTCAGAAATATTATTTGACATTCAAGAAATTCATTAATATATTAACCAATTAGCTCCTAAACAATTTATAATTAAAAGCTTTTACAAAGATGATAAATAAAGTAACTTGGCGAGTCAACCTTATTTTAAAGGAAATCGAAAGTTCCTCGGGCTCGATTTCATTAAAGGGCCTGGCGAAGAAATTCAATTTGAACCCTTCCTATTTAAGTTTCTATATCAGGAAAAACACCGGCAAAACCTTCGGCGAGATTCGTCGAGAAATCCGGATTAATAAGGGAAAAGATCTTCTGGAAAAAAATCCAATGTTGTTGGTAAAACAAATATCCTCTGAAATCGGCTATAAAGATCCCGGGCACTTTTGTAAGTTGTTAAAGGAAAGATGCTCAGGTAAAAGTCCCACCGTTTATAAAAATCACTTCTTCAGCCAATAAAATTTATAAGTAGCGCCTCCGTTTATGGAGGGGCACCCTTATATTCTTCCCGGTCATTAAATGATCATTCGTAGTGCGACCCTTTAGGGTCGCTTATTTTTAAAAGGTCTCAATCTCCTGATGTCCATTTCTTGATTTTCTTATCTTATCACCTGTTAATCGAATTTTTCTTGTTCAGGCAACCGGCTATTTGCAGCCTGCTACCTGTTCCGTTTTTGGCCCCTTTCGGATCAGCAGTTTATAGGAATCTAATAATTACCAATAATACCTGATAATTTTCCATGAAATACAAAACCTATCCGTATGAATTTTATTGAAATACTTGTCGGTAAATAAGGATAATGACATGTCTATTTTATTAACCAATGAAAGGGGGATCTATAAAATGGTAACCGGAAGAGGGAAAAAGGCGGGGATATTTCTATTCGGATTAATATTTTTATCCTTTTTGTTGTTAATCGCCGGATGTAATGGCGAATCTAAGTCGAACAGCGGGTTGGATGACGCGACGCTTAAGGCGCTTCTGCAATCCCAGGCGCCTTCTGAAGCCGATATATTCAAACAGATAGCTTCCGAGGAAGGAACGTTGCCTCCTGATGTGGTCGAGGCCCAGGCCGAAGCGCTGTCGCTTACCGTTCATGCGGCAGAGCAAGTTCCCGGCTATACCGATAATGATGAAATCGTTTATTTCTGGGTCAGTCAGTTAGATACGGTTGTTGATCTTCCCGACCAAAATGGAATCATTCGAGGGGATATAGTTTATGCGTTCGTTTATATGGAGCTTCCGGATCACCCTCTGCTCAAAGGACAGGTGACATTTCATTATCGGTGGATGGAGAACACTTCCATCGGAAATTACTGGAAGGAAACTGGTCATACAGTTAATAAAGCCATCGATGTCTCCGGATCAATATCGGGAAGCGTTCTAAACGAAATAACGGAGGAGCCGATTTCGAGAGCCAAGGTTTATGCGAAAAATGACGATGGCACGCTTTCTTTGATCGCCGTAACCAGTACCAGCGGATCGTTTGAGGTGAGCGCGGTAAAACCCGGCACCGTTAAAGTTTATGCTTTCGCCGACGAATTCCAGATCAGCGAAGTCCCCGGTGTTTCCGTAAGTGCCGGGCAGACCACGAGTTTGCCCAATCCGATCAAGCTCATTCCTATAGTTGATATGAATTCATTTGCCACGATCCGGGGCAAGGTGTATTTCCGGGATGGGATAACCCCAATATATAGAATAGCGATTCAAGAAAAAGTGGAAAAAACCCTTGTTTACGTGACTGGTTCGAATGGGCAACAAGCTAGCGGTGGATTAACTACTTATACCGATCAAAATGGGGAGTATCAAATTTCCTTTTTACCGCCCGGGGATTATCAGTTAAGGGTCAGAATGCAAGAACTAAGTCAGATTAAATCGTTTGGAACTCAAGCTTACGACCCGGCTATTGCCTGGGTTCCGATAACAATAACTTCCGAAATGGCGTTAGGGACGCAAGTAATTGATTTGCCTGATATCAGGATGGACAACATGCCCCCAGTCTTGAACTCTATAAATTTGCAGAAAGAAGATGTTAATCCAGGAGAATCTATAACCATTAACGCGGATTCTTTTGATCCTGACAATGATATTCTTTCTTATTATTGGTCAGTAAGTGCGGGCACTCTTTCTCTTTCGATAAGTAATACTGTAGAATGGACCGCTCCGGATGATGTTGGAACTCCAAATATTTGTTTAACAGTATCTGATAAAAAAGGCGCGATTTCTTATCAGTGCGTTCCAATCAATGTTGGTTGGATAAAGATTCTCTGGGAAAATGAAATTTGTTTTGGAGGTGGGAATTCGTATTGTTCTGATTTTGATATGATTGCTGATGATTTTGGGGGGGCGTTTTTTGGTTATTCTGCTTGGCATCCATGGGAAAGCAATAGAACTTCTATAAATGTTCAAAGAAGAAATAATAATGGAGATTTATTATGGGATGTATTGCTTGGTTATGCTCCTTATCAAATGGACGAATTATTTAGATTAGTAAGCGACGGGGCAGGGGGAATTATTGCGGTTTGGTCTGAGACCAATGCTATTTTTGCTTCTAGAATTGATTTGTCGGGAAATGTATTATGGAAATCAGGATGGATTACTGCAGGAGGGACTCCTGCTTGGTATTTAAGTAAAATTAATGCCATTAGTGATGGAAGTGGTGGAGCAATAGTATTTTGGATTGACGGATCAGGTCCTTTTGATTTTCTTGCGCAAAGGATAGATGTAAATGGGAATCTTTTGTGGTCTCCTGGCGGTGTCAATGTTTCAACCAGTAGTATCCGTCAGGATTTAAGACAATATGATTCTATTGCATCCGACATGTCTGGTGGCGCTATTATTACGTGGACGGATGAGAATGGCGGATATATTTATGCGAATCGCGTAGATGGTTATGGCAATATTGCTTGGCAGCCGAATGGGATTCCTATATGTACCGAGTCTCATACGCATTATAGCCCCGTGATAACTTCTGATAATTTGGGAGGAGCGATAATATCTTGGATTGATACTAGAAATGAAATATCCTCAGATATTTTTGCGCAGAGGGTTGACAGTCTTGGAAATATTCAATGGACGTTGGATGGAATTGAAATAATGGATAATAATTTTAATTCAGTTCTTCTCCAAACCCAAAATTATCAAAATGGAGTTATTTATTTGAGTGGTTCTTTATTTCAAGGAGTTGATGAAAATGGCAATCTTCTTCGTAATTCTCGCCGATCAGTTATCGATGGTAATGAAAACGATATTGTCAGAGATAATATGGGTGGATATTTGATTAGCTATAATAAAGGCGGAGATAGTTATGGTCCTGATTTATATCTACAACTGATAGATGGAGATGGAAACGACTTATGGGGTGTCGGAGGAGCTTTGCTTTCTAGTCAACCATGGGGGCAAGACAATTCAAAGATCATTATTACTGGTCCCGATGAAGCAATTATTATATGGCGAGACTTTAGCCAAGCTGGCACCATGGCAAGTTCTTCTGCTGCAAAAGTAAGATTTCTTAATTATTAGTGGTATCTGAATAAGTTGATAAAATTCTATGGCGGGGCTAAGCCCCGCCTTTTTTTTGGCAAGGGGCTTTGATAACCGATGACTAGAAAAAAGCGATATAATTAAAATAAAGCTTTCAAATACTTTATATGCTTCCCTACCTCGTTAAAATCGGAACAGTCCTGGTCCCCACCCACGCGGTCACCATGTCCCTGGCCTACGTGGTCTCGATAATCGGCTTTTTATACTGGGCGAGAAAAATGGGGATTGACATGCGGCTGATCCTCAACGGGGCGCTCATCGGCATCCCGGCCACGATCATCGGGGCCCGCCTGTCCGCCGTGCTGATGCTTTCCAGCGATGAGAGGCTTAGCTGGTTCCTCGATGACCCGGTCAGAATCCTGAGATTCTGGCGGGGCGGGATGTCTTACTACGGGGTGATGAGCACTGCCATGGTGGTGGGGACCTGGTATTTTCTCCGGAGCGGCCTCCCGGCCCGCAAAACCACCGACCTGATGATTCCCTGGCATGCTTTGGCGTATTTTATCCAGTGTTTCGGCTGCCTGGCCGCGGGCTGCCATTACGGCTTCTTCACCGACCTCCCCTGGGGCATTTATTACCTTCAACCCGGGTTTGCCGGCCCCCGGGGCTTTGCCCTGCATCCTTTTCCGCTCTACGTTGCCGTGATGACAATCCTGGGCTGGTTTTTGGCCTATTGCTGGGTGCAGATAAAATACTTTCAAAACCGGCTTTGGACTTCTTTTCATCGCGTAATCTCGAGCCATTTCCTGCGGGTTCGATTTGTCGAGGGCGAGCTTCTGCCCCTGGCGGGTATTTATTATTCGGCGGGCCGGTTCCTGACGGAGTTCACCCGGAGTCCCTCCCTGCAGATCTGGTATCCGAACTGGCCCCTGCCCCAGTCCCAGATGGCCTGCATTTTTGTTTTCTGTTTCTCCCTGG
>JAQTNV010000006.1:2198-90610 GCA_028713675.1 bacterium | reverse complement strand
ATAAGCTGGCAGGAATATTAGATGGGACCCTGACCGCGAACATCTATGGCGCTTTCGAGGCCGCCCATATGTCTTATTGGAATATCGATTGGAAAGTCAGCTCGTATGCCTGCGTAATGGGAAGGATTGTTAATGGCCAATCAATTATACCAGGTGTTACCTTAAATCTTTCCGGCGCGAACTATACCTTTTCCTCAGATGTTTCGTCATGGCGGGCCAGGGTTGTTTCCGATGAAAACGGTTGGTTTGTCCAGCCGGTATTGAAATCGGAAAATGCCGGAGAGGATTCTGATCTTGATTCAATCAAGGGTGAGATTCACCGGACCAAAATGATTGGCAGCTATAACGGGCAGACTTTGGACATGGGTACTTTCGATGATCCTTATGTGCTCTCTCCTTACGCGCAGGGGAATGCCAATCCGTGCATCCCGCCGAATTGTCCTAAATGTGTAAATATCGGGGATTTCAATTTTAACGGAGAGATTATTCCTGCACCGTGCGAGATTTACGGGGTGATCAAATACAGCGGGATAGGAACAGTTTCGGGAGGGGCGGGTAATCCCCCCCTGGTGGGATCTCCCGTTGCCGGGGTGAATGTCAGCGCGATTGACAGCGCCATGGACCCGGCCCGGAGAATCGAGATCTGCCATGATACCTGTCAGCCGGCCGCGATTTCCGACGCGAATGGTCTTTTCCATATTAAATATGCGGTCGACACCAACGCCCTTCTGCAGGGTTCGGTGACCATCACGGGCTCGAATTATACGGAAGGATATGACGGCCAGAAGATTGTCGGGGCGTGTCCGGTGTCCTCTTCGGATAATCCGCTGGTCTTCCCGGTCAATTATTTCTACAACCGCCCCGGAGGATATCCCGACGCTCCGGATACGGTCGGCTCCAGCGGCACCTGCGGGGAGCTTCTTACCCTCACCTGGACGGATCGCGCCGATAACGAAGATGGATTCAGAATTGAAAGACGCGAAGGGGATGGGAGCTGGCTGGTGCTCGCGGATCTTTCCGCCAATACTGTCAGCCATCCCGATTCGACTACGAAAAAGAATACCAACTACTGCTACCGGGTTATCGCATATCATTCTGTCAGCGGAACGGTTTACGAATCTTCTTCTTCGGAATATTGTGTGACCACTCCCGATGCGCATTGTCCGCCTCCTCCGCCTTCTCCTGCGAACCTTGCGGGCAGCGTGCTTCCGGACCGGGTATCTTTGATCTGGAATGAGAAGAACCGCGAAATCGGTTACAAGATAACCAAGCGCCAGATTTTAAGCGGCCCCTGCAGCGAAGGCGGGGACAGTGAAGATTGGCCGACGGTATACAACAAGGGATATGTGGAAGTGGCGGTGCTCGGTGAAAATGCGGTTTCTTACGCCGATTCGCTGGTCGCTCCGGGTAACTGCTATTGCTACCGGGTTTTCGCCTACAACGAGGCGGGGAATTCAGGGAGTTCGAACCCGGCCTGCCAGGTGGTTCCCTTCTGCACCGAGGGCGCGGTGGAGACCTGCTATGCCGGCCCGGCCGGAACCGCGGAGATCGGGGAGTGCCGGAGCGGGCAAAAGGCATGTTCCGGTGGAGTCTGGAGCTCCTGTCTGGGCGAGGTATTTCCCTCCAACGAGGTTTGTGACGGTCTGGATAACAACTGCGATAACGTCGTTGATGAAGCGGTAAAGAATCTCTTTTACCGGGACGCGGATGGTGACGGCTGGGGCGATTCGACGAAATCCGTCTACGCCTGCTCCGCTCCCGCCGGGTATGTTTCCCGGGCTGGTGATTGCAACGACGGTATTCAGTCCGCGAATCCGGGCGCGGTCGAAGTGTGCGACGGGGTTGACAACGACTGCGATGGGGTCGTGGATGAAGGGGTGAAGAACACTTATTACCTGGATTCCGACCTGGATGGGTTTGGTAATATCAGCAACTCCATCCTGGCCTGTATCCCTCCCGCCGGTTATCTTGCCGATCATACCGACTGTAATGACAATAACGCACTCATCAGCCCGATCGGCACCGAGATTTGCGATGGAGTGAATGACGAAAACTGCAGCGGGGCTGTGGATGAGGGCTGTTCCTGTGTCAACGGGGAAACCCGTTCCTGCGGCAGTTCCGCGGTGGGAGAGTGCCGGAAGGGGATCCAGACTTGCGTCGGCGGCGGCTGGGGTCCGTGCGCCGGCAGTATTGAACCGGTGGCGGAAGTCTGTGACGGCCTGGATAACGACTGCGACGGGGTCCTGGACAACGGGGTTAAGAATATCTATTACCGGGATGCCGATGGCGACGGTCATGGCTATCCGGACGGGATGACCTTGGCCTGCTCCCAGCCGGCCGGGTACCTGTCAGACAATCTGGATTGCAATGACGGCAATCCCGCTGTTTATAAGGGCGCCCCGGAGATTTGCGATGGCATTGATAATGACTGCGATGTAAATACCACCCCGGATGATATGTGCGTCGCTGCGCCTTCCGATCTGGCGGCTACGGTTCCGGCTGAATCCTGTTTGCAGATTCATCTGGGCTGGATGGATAATTCCATTAACGAGGAAGGTTTCCGGATCGAACGCAAGATCGAAGGCGGCAATTATGAATTGGTGGATTCGATTCCCGCGGATAGCACGGAATATTATGATTCGGGTTTCCTCTCCAACACGGGATATTATTATCGGGTCTATGCATATAATTCCTATCCGAGTTCAGGCTATTCGGATGAAGTTTACGTGTTATCTCCGAGCTGTAATATCGCGGATCCCTCCGATCTTAATGCCAGCGCTGTTTCCGCTTCTCAAATCAATCTGACCTGGACGGATAATTCCAACAATGAGAGCGGATTTAAAATCGAGCGGAAGACCGGTGAATCCGGGATATACTTTGTGGTTGCTTCCGTGCCCGCCAACATCAATCTGTTCTCCGATCCCAGCCTGACCTCGAGCACGGCCTATTATTATCGGGTGTTCGCTTATAGCTCTTTCGGGGTGTCCGATTATTCCAACGCGGTTTCCGCCACTACCGGTCCCAGCCTTGGACATGTGGGGGTGGTATCAAGCGGGTACAGTCACACCTGCACGGTTACCAATTCCGGCGGGGTAAAGTGTTGGGGCTTAAACCATTTTGGGAGCCTGGGTATCGGATTGATAACGGATTACCACAGTAATTACCCGATCGACGTCTCCGGGCTGTCCGGCGGGATAGTCACCGTTTCCGCCGGATATTATCATACCTGCGCGGTGACTTCTTCCGGCGGAGTGAAGTGCTGGGGTTACAACTATTACGGCCAGGTAGGGGACGGGACGGTGACGAACCAGACCACCGCGGTTGATGTGGCTGGGCTTTCCAGCGGTGTAATCGCCATTGTTCTCGGTGACTCGCATACCTGCGCCTTGACTTCCTCCGGCGGGGTGAAGTGCTGGGGTTCGGCAGCTCTTGGTCAGTTGGGCAATGGAAACACGAACGGTCCGGATACCTGCCACACCGGCCAGTTCTGCAGCATGACACCTGTAGATGTGGCTGGGCTTACGAGCGGGGTAGTCGCCATTTCCGCCCGGGGAAATCAAACCTGCGCGCTGACCGCTTCCGGAGGGGTGAAATGCTGGGGCCAGAACCACAGAGGACAACTGGGGGACGGAACAATCGCCAGTCGGAGTACCCCCGTTGACGTAACCGGACTTTCCAGCGGGGTCAGCGCAATCTCCACCGGACATTTACACACCTGCGCTCTCACCATCTCCGGCGGAGTGAAGTGCTGGGGCGGCAACGATTTCGGAGGGCTCGGGGACGGGACTACCGGGGAAAGCCATGTCCCGGTTGACGTGGCGGGATTTTCCAGCGGGGCCAGCGCAATCTCCGTGGGGTATAATCATTCCTGCGCTCTTATCTACAGCGGAGTGAAGTGCTGGGGATATAACGCGAAAGGGGAGATAGGGGACGGGACTACCGCAGTCAGATACGGGCCCGTTGATGTCAGCGGACTTGATGTGCTGGTCACCTCGTTGTCGGCCGGGAGTTATCAGAACTGTATTCTTTCCAATACCGGCGGGATTAAATGTTGGGGTAACAATGCCGACGGGCAAATCGGGGACGGGACGATAATAAACAGGTCCAACCCCGTGAATGTGTTCGGTCTGGAGCCGTAATTAGCTTCGGCCCGCGAGGGCCGGGGGGATAGGGGGAGGGGCGGGTCATTGACCCGCCCTTTTCGTTTGCGGGTTTATTCATTAATGCTCAAATTTTTGACATTACCTTAAGTAATTTGATCGATCAAATTTCCATTAAACATATCCAAGATATTTTGTAATATATTTATTAACTATTTGATATTACTTGAATATTTATTGTTTAGTGATGGTCATTATTTTTAAAAAATACTTTGGAACAGAATTTGCATGTTTATATCTGCGATGGGTTTGATCTTCACGGGACGAAAGGAGAAGGACAATGATCAAAACCAACAATAAAGTCGGGGACAACAAAGCGATGTTGATTTTTGTCACGAGCAGACACCTGGAAAAGCTGGTTTACAATTTTGATCAGATTGTCGAGGAAGAAAAAAATAAGGAACAGGTGCCGGTCGAGTCTATCACTTTTGGAATTGAAACCGGTCTGAAAGGAAACGCCTAGAAAAAGTTTGCTCCTGGTTTTGGTTTGTTTATCTTTCTTGTTTGGTATCTTTGCCCTCGTTTTATATCTTCCCTCAATCAGTTTTTTGACAATTAATTAAAACAATCAGAAAATATTAAAGCTTCTTCTTTCTGGAACTATAATGAAGAAATTGATATTTGCTTTAATATTCATTCTTTTCTCCATATTTTTCCCCTCATTAGCCTTGGCTGATAACGAACTACTTGCTCATCCCAAACCTAAAAGTTATTGGTTAACTTTTACCATGGATGCCATTCCCCTTGCGATAATTGGTGGCTCATCCGCATATTGTGCGTCCCAACCAGCGGGAAAAAATGTATCTCATGATGAACCTGGACCCCGTTTATCTTGTTTTCAAGGATTACAATTTGGAGGTGTTTTTCTAATGGGTTTGGGCACTTTGCCTTCCGATATTTATCTTAAGTCCAGCGTAGGATTGACCATCGCCGCCGATATTTCGAAGATTTTGATCGGCGGATTATTTGTCGCGAGTGGGTATTTTCTCTCCATGAATGACGACACCCCGAAGGTTTTTGATAAATATATGTATGCCGGTTTTATCCCAGGAATAACGATTGCTTCCCTTATTTATGCTGGCGAGATAATAAGTCATGGCTTGAGTGTCAACAAATATAATCGGGGCAGCAAGGACGATGAAGATTTTATGAACAAAATGAAAAAGAAAAAGTTTTCATTTAATCCGATCATTTGGAAAAATCAGGCGGGCTTGGCATTCCTTTATAATTTTTAATCTCGAAGACTTCCGAACAATCAAACCTACTGATTAACAATTTCCTTCCGCCGTAGGCAACAAGAAGGTGAGGGATTAAGACAGGTGTTTTTACAAATCCAATATAATCAATATTCTCGCTGTTAATAATTCGGTTCTGGAGCGGATGTGATAAAATATTTTATATGTTTTTACCATAAAACCATTTCCTGCAAACTATTTCTCTGACGCTATGCCGACCCCGCGGATTGAAAGCCTAAAGCAGGACCTTTACGTCAGCCCCCGGCCGATCAGCCTGGAGCGGGCGCGGTGGATCACCCGTTATTTCCAGGCCAACCAATATCTCGAGCCCCCTTTGCTCCGGGCCGAAGCGGTCCGATATGCCCTCAACCATGTTCCGGTCAGGATTTACCCCGGCGAATTGATCGTGGGGGCGATGACTGAAAAAAAGATGGGGGCGCTTCTTTTTCCCGAGTTTGACAGCGTTGCCCTCTGGCCCGAACTTCGGAAGATCCATCTCCGTAAGGACAATCCCTTTGCCCTCACCGAAGCGGAAGCCCGGGAACTGGAGAAGGATATTTTCCCCTTCTGGCTGGGAAAAACCGTCGCGGACCGCGCGATTTCCACGCTGCTGCGAAATCGCAAGCGCGGGGGCTGGGCGCCGGGGGCGGTCAAGCTGGGGGTCGCAGCGCTCCGGAGGATGCCGGTGGCCTGGAGAAGAAAGCTCCTGGACCTGGCCGCGGTCAACCTGGGTTCCCTGAAAAGGAGGCCGATCGGCTTCACCCCCTTCCGGCTTTTTGCCCTGGAAGGGGTCATGGTCCTGACCGAGTTTGCCGGGATCTCGCACGTGACCCCGGATTACCAGAGAGTGGTGGAGCAAGGTTTCGGGTGGATCTGGGAGCAGGCCGAAGAGAAGCTCAAGCAGACCGAGTATCGCCAGGAAAGGATTTTCCTGGAATCGGTGATCATCGCGGCCAATGGGGTAATGGAATTCGCGGAGAGGTATGCCGGCGAGGCCGAAAACCTGGCGCGGAGAGAAAATGACCCGGTCCGGAAAACGGAACTGGAAACCATCTCCGAAAACCTGAAGAACGTCCCCCGTAATCCCGCCCGGACCTTCGCGGAGGCCCTCCAGGCGGTCTGGCTGACCCAGGTTGCCCTCCATCATGAGAATTACGAGGAATCCATTTCCCTCGGACGGGTGGACCAGTATCTCTACCCGCTCTATCGGAAGGACATTGACGGGGGCCGTCTGACCCGGGAACAGGCCAAGGAGCTTCTCCAGTGCCTCTGGATCAAGATGTCGGGCTTTCCTCCCCTGTTCCCGGAGCTTTTCAACCAGTATTTCAGCGGGCTGATGACGAGCCAGGGGGCGGTGATCGGAGGGGTGGACCGGGAGGGCCGGGACGCCACCAACGAGCTCACCGGCCTGATCCTCGAATCCATCCGCGAGGTCAACACGCACCAGCCCAATCTTTTCGCCCGGGTCAACCCGGCGAGTCCCCCGGATTATCTCCGCGCCATCGAAACCAGCATCGCGAGCGGAAGCCCGCACCCCTCGGTTTACAACGATGAGGTGATCATCCCGGCCATGCAGAAGGTCGGGGCGAGTCTGGAAGACGCCCGGGATTACGCCCCCTTGGGCTGCGTGGAACCCAATCCCCAGGGCCGGTCGTTCGGTTCCACGGACGCGGCGCTCCTGAATCTCGGGTTGTGCCTGGAACTCGCCCTGAATAACGGGGTCAGCCCGATGCTGAAGCAGAAAATCGGTCCCGAGACCGGACGGGCGGAGGATTTTGCCTCGATGGAAGACGTGCTGAAGGCCTTCACCGCCCAGGTTTCTTATCTCGTCCACCAGATGGTCCGGGGGACCAACGTGCTTTCCTCCGCCCATAAGGAATATTTCCCCTCGCCGCTCCTGTCCGCGCTGATCCAGGACACGCTGGAAAAGAAAAAGGACGTGACCTCCGGCGGCGCCCGGTATGATTTTACCGGCGTCCAGGGGGTGGGCGTCGGCTCGGTGGCCGATGCCCTGGCGGCGATTGACGAGGCGGTCTTTGCCCGGAAGCGTCTGACCATGACGGATTTGCTGAAAGCCCTGAGGGAGGATTTCGCCCACGACCCGGACCTGAAAGCCTACCTGACCAATCGGGTTCCCAAGTACGGCGATGACGAGGGCCGGGCGGAGAAGTACGCCAACGAGGTGTTTCAGATCTATGCCCGGGAGGTGAAAAAACACCGGAACCCCCGGGGAGGATTTTATATTCCGGGATATTACAGTGTGACCTGCCATATCCCCTTCGGAAAATGGGTGGGGGCGCTACCTTCCGGGAGGGGGGCAGGGGAACCTCTCTCCCTGGGGATCTCGCCCTCCGCCGCGGGGACCCGGAAAGGCCCGACCGCCTTCCTGCGCTCGGTCGCCGCGATCGATTTCACCGAAGCCGCCAACGGCTCCAACCTGACCATGGGGCTTGATCCCAGGGTGTTCGCCCCCGGGAACAACGGGAGCCTGTTTGTCTCACTGCTCCGGTCTTATTTCCGGCTCGGGGGGATGCAGGTGCAGTTCAATGTCCTGGATGAAGCCGTTCTCCGGGACGCCCAGAAGGACCCGGATAAATTCCGCTGGCTGACCGTCCGGGTGGCCGGCTACTGCGCTTATTTTACCGACCTCACCCAAGCGGCCCAGGATGAGATCATCCAGCGGGTGGCGAATTCGAACCGGGGCCCGGGCCGCTGAAATCAGTTCCGGGATATTAAAGAACCACCAGCCCTCAGCATTTCGAGCGGATTCGTCTGCCTACGGGATCGTCCATCCGCGAAAAAGGCTTCCATTTTCAATCCCTTTTTGATAAACCATTGACATCGGTATGGAGAATGGCCAATGCCCAGGTGCTGAAAGCTGATCCTTGGTCGAAAACCAGACAGAGAACGGAGGAATGATTTATGCGGCTTTATGAATACGAAGGAAAAATCCTGGCCCAGAAGGTGGGGATCCCGGTCCCGGCCGGGAAAATGGTGGATTCCCCGGAGAAGGCCCGGGAGGTAGCCGGGGAAATCAAGGGGGAGGTGGTGGTGAAGGCCCAGATCCTCCTTGGCGGCCGGGGCAAGGCCGGCGGGGTCAGGTTCGCCTCGGATCCAGGGGAAGCGGAGAAGGTCACCCGCGAAATGCTGGCCACCCGGGTCCGCGACCGCAAGGTGGAGAAGGTTTTAGTGGAGAAGAAACTGGAGATCGTCGAGGAGATGTACCTCGGGATCACGATTGACGAGATCAACAAACGGATGATTCTCCTGGCCGGGAAAACCGGCGGGGTCGAGGTGGAGGCGATCGCCCAGAAACCCGGGGCCGGCTTCGCCCGGGCTCTCGTTGATCCCTTCATCGGGGTTCCCGGCTTCCGGGCCAAAGAGCTGGCCAAGCATCTGGGGGCCACGGACAAGGGGCTGGGGGCGCTGGGCAATATTGTGAGCCGGCTTTATGCCCTGGTGCAGAAATTTGACGCCAGCGTGGCGGAGATCAATCCCCTGGTCAAAACCAAAGATGGTTCCTACCTGGCGGCCGATTGCCGGGTGGAGATTGATGACGATGCCATTTTCCGTCAGAAGGAACTCGAATCGCTGGGGATCTTTCCCCGCGAGGAAAGAGGGCGGGAACCTACCGAGCTCGAGAGGAAAGGGGCGGAGATCGACCGGGTGGACCACCGCGGCGTGGCCGGGCGGGTGGTGGAATTCGACGGCGACACCGCCCTGATCATCGGGGGCGGCGGGGCAAGCCTGACCGTGTTCGATGCGATCCTGAAATACGGGGGCAAGCCGGCGAATTACTGCGAGATCGGGGGGAACCCCACAGTCAGGAAGCTCCAGCTCCTGACCGAGCTGATCCTTTCCAAGCCGGGGGTCAAACGCCTGGCGGTGGTCACCAACGTTCTTTCCAACACCCGGGTGGACCTGGTCGCCAGGGGGGTGATCAAGGGGATGCTGAACCGGGGCCTCGACCCGAGGAACTTCCCGGTGGTTTTCCGGGTTCCCGGGGCATGGGAAGACGAGGGTTTCCGGATCCTGGATAAATATGGGATCAAGTATTTCGACCGCACCCACACCATGGATGAGGCGGCGCAATATATCTGCCAAATGGGCAGGAGCTGAAACGGAGGCTAAGCATGTCGATTCTGATCAACGAAAAAACCCGGATTCTGGTGCAGGGAATCACCGGCCGGGAAGCCGCGACCTTTACCAAAGACATGATGGACTACGGGTCGAAGGTGGTGGCCGGCGTGACCCCCGGCAAGCAGGGGCAGAAAGTGCACGGGATCCCGGTCTTTGACACGGTGAAGGAAGCAGTGGAAAAGCAGAAAGCCAACGCCGCGGTTGTGTCCGTACCCCCGGCTTTCGCCAAGGATGCCGTGATGGAGGCGGCCGACGGCGGCCTCTCCCCGATCGCGTGCCTGACCGAGCGGATTCCCAAGCGGGACGTGATCGAGATGGTGGCCTATGCCGACCTCAAGGGAGTAAAGATCATCGGGCCCAATTCGCCCGGCGTGATCAGCCCGGCGAAGAAGGCCAAGCTCGGTTTTCTCGGGGGCAACAACCCGGAGCGGGCCTTCCGGCCCGGACACATCGGGGTGGTTTCCCGGAGCGGCGGGATGTGCACCGAGGTGGCCAACCTCATCTCCAACGCCGGGATGGGGATCAGCACCGCGATCGGGATGGGCGGGGACTCGGTGGTGGGCTCGACCTACCTGGATTATTTCCCGCTTTTCGAGCAGGATCCCGAAACCCACGCGGTGGTGCTTTTCTGCGAACCCGGCGGGACCAAGGAGGATGTTCTGGCCGAGTGGATCCCCGGGCACTTCACCAAGCCGGTGGTGGCCTTTTTCGGGGGCAAATTCGTGGACAACATGCCGGGGATGCGTTTCGGCCATGCTTCCGTGATCGTGCGCCCCGGTTCGGGCGCCACCAAGGACAAGACCCGCCTGTTCCAGCAGGCCGGGGTCAGGGTGGTGGAGGTTTATTCCGATATTCCGAAAGCATTGCGGGAGATGCTTCAGGAAAGGGTAAAAAAGTCGGGGAAAGCGATCTCCGCCGCCCGGAAAAAATCCCGGCCGGCGAAACCGCAGGCAAAAAAGATCAAAAAAACCGGGAAAGCTAAGAAAGCGGGAAAAAAACGATAAGGTTTCCCAGGGTTCACAATTAATCGCAAGGAGGGTGAAGATGGGTTTGTTTGTGACGGTCAAACTTAACCCGGAAGAATGCCAGGACGGGTGCAAGTCCTGCCTGGATGTCTGCCCGGTAGGTATTTTTCGGATCGAGGGGGGCAAGGTGAAGGTGGTCGCGGACAACGAGGACGAATGCACCTTCTGCGAGCTCTGCCTGGAAAGATGCGGGCAGAAGCTGGTGGAAATTATTAAAAATTATTAGTTCGGGAGGTTCATGCCCGCGCCGGACCTGCAAAAATTTATTCTGGAAGACAACTATGACCTGGGCCTCAGGTCCCGGGGCAAGGTAATGGAGCTCTCCCGGGCGGTGCGGCAATTCGTCCGGCCCGGGATGGCCCTGCATTTCACCATGCACCATTCCCGGCCGAACGCCGCCATCCACGAGATTGTCCGGCAGTTCTGGGAAAAAGATCCGGGTTTCACGATTTTAAGCCTGGGACTGACCGCTTCCAATTTCGCCCTAATTTACGGGAAACTCGCGAAAAAGGTTGTTTCCACTTTTGTCGGAGATACCTATCCGGCGGCGCTTCCCAACCCGATCTATCAGGAAGCCTACCGGAACGGCACCTGCGAATTCGAATCCTGGACGATCCTTTCCTATCCCCTTCGGTTGCGGGCCGGGGCGATGGGAATGGAATGGATCCCGATCTCCTCGGTTTTCGGATCGAGCATGGAGGAAGAAAACAAGAAAGATCTCTGTAAGGTCAGGCTTCCCGATGGGAACGAAATCGGAATGGCCCGGGCTTTGAGACCGGATCTCACCTTCATCCATGGCCAGGCGGCCGACCCGGAGGGAAATGTTCTTTTGTGCCCGCCTTACGGGGAGGGCATTTACGGGGCCCTGGCTTCCCGGGAAGGTGTGATCGCTTCAGTGGAAAAAGTGGTTTCCCCGGAATTCATCCGGTCGCATTCCCACCTGGTCCGGATCCCTTCCGCCGTGGTTAAAGCGGTCTGCCCGGCCGAGTTGGGGGCTCACCCCGCCGGGCTTTCCAATTACGGACTCCCGGAGTTTCCTGCCTATGCCGACGATTATGAGTTCATGGTTGATCTCCGGAAGGTTATCAACGATCCTCGGGCGCTGCGGGAATGGGTGGAAAAATGGATTCTTTCCTGCCCGGATCAGCAGGAATATCTCACCCGCCTGGGGCGGGACCGGGTGCTTTATCTCAAGGGCCGATCGAATGCCGACTCCTGGGTTTCCGATTTCCGCGAAATGGGGCTGGGTGAGAATCCGGACGCGCCCCCCAGCGGCCTGGAGCTGATGGCGGTGATGGCCGGGAGGATCATAGAGGAGCAGGTGAAAAAGCAGGGCCACCATACCATCCTGGCCGGGATCGGCACTTCCAACCTGGCGGCCTGGCTGGCGGCCAAGGCCCTGAAAAGTCAGGATAATCCGGTCAGCCTGATTGCCGAGGTGGGATTCTACGGCTATGATCCCTGCCCGGCGGATCCCTTCATTTTCAATCTTCGGAATATCCACACCTGCCGGATGCTCAGCCAGGTTGACGAGGTGATGGGTCTTTTCATGGGCGGGGCCAACGCCCGCTGCATCGGGAGCCTGGGGGCCGGGCAGGTGGATAAGCTTGGGAATATCAATACCACGAAGATCCCGGAAAAGAAGCTGTACCTCACCGGCCCGGGCGGGGGAAACGATGTGGCCTCCATGGCCCGGGAGGTGGTGGTCAGCGCGCCGCTCGGGAAGCGGAGATATATCGATAAGCTCAATTACATCAGCAGCCCGGGAGACCGCGTGAGTTTCGTGGTTTCCGACCTCGCGGTTTTCGGCAAAGACCAGGGTAAGAAAGAACTCGCGATGATCGCCTATCCTGATTGCCCGGCAGGGATCAAGGAAGAAGATGCCATCCGCCGGGTGAAGGAAGCCTGCGGCTTCGAGGTCAAGGCGGCGCCCGAGCTTCGGAGGATTCCCCCCCCCACTCGGGAGGAGATCTGGCGATTGCGGAGCTTTGATCCCAAAAAGCAGTTTCTCAGCTAGATAAGTCAGGTCAAAGCTCAAAGGTGAAAGGTCAAAGATAGAAGAAAAAAGGGGAAAGTCCAAAGATTCAGTATTAACATTGCTAGATTTCCGACACTGACACTGATGCCGACACTCAAAAAATTATTTGTAAAAATATCAGGAGGGTAAATTATGGTTGGAATCACTGGTTATGGCGTTCACGTCCCGCGTTACCGTCTGACCGGCCAGGTTGTAGGGGCGGCCTGGGGAGGCCCGGGCGGAAAGACGGAGCGGGCGGTGGCCAATCACGACGAGGATGCGGTTACGATGGCCTGGGCCGCGCTCGATTCGTGCCTGGCCGGGAAATCCCAAAACGAGGTCGGGGGAATCTATCTGGCCTCGACCTCCCTGCCTTATCTCGAGATGGGGAATTCCGCTTTGGTAGCTTCGGCCCTGGACCTGGCCTGCGAGATTCATTCCGCCGATTTTTCCGGTTCCGTCCGGGCCGCGGCTTCGGCCTTTCTTTCTGCGATCAATGGGGTCAAGGCCGGCGCGGCCAGGTCAGTCTTGATCGCGGCTTCTGACCTTCGGCAGGCCGAACCCGGTTCACCGGCCGAGCTTGAGGTCGGGGACGCGGCGGGCGGACTGATGGTGGGGTCGGATAACGTCATCGCCGAAATTAAAGAAGTCATTTCGCTCACCCGCGAGATCGTGGATATCTGGCGGAGGGAAGGGGAGACGTATCCCCACGAAGAAGACGCCCGCTTTGTCCGGGAAAACGCCATGTTGCCCCTGTTGAAGGAAGCCGCGGATAAATTGTTGAAAAAAGCCGGCCTGTCCAAGGACAAGATCAACAAAGTGGTCTTCGCGGCCCCGGACGCTAAAACCGCTCAGACCTTTCATAAATCCCTGGGGTTTTCGGAGGCTTCCGCTCTGGGTGGAGAACTCTACCAGAAGATCGGGAACTCCGGAGCGGCCATGCCTGTTCTCCTTTTGATCCAGGCCCTGGAAACCGCCCAGCCGGGTGACCGGATCATTTGGCTTGTTTATGGGGGCGGGTGCGACGCCTTTCTCCTGGAGGCCACGGATAAAATTGCTTCCGCGCCCAACCGGGGGAGCCTCGGGAAAGCGATCGAGTTTCGCCGGGTGATTTCCAGCTATGGTAAATATCTCCAGTTCCGCGGCAGCCTGCCGTCGGAGAAGGTCAACCCCTATACCTCCCCGATCATCCTGAACCGCGAAGAGGCGGCCATCATCCGTCTCCACGGGGTGCGCTGCCAGAATTGCGGGGAGCGCTATTTTCCGCCCCGCCGGATCTGCAAGAAATGCCGGACCAAGGACAAAATGGATGATTGGAAAATCGGCCACCGGGGTAAGATCTATACCCTGACCAAGGACCATCTCCCGCCCACGCCGGATCCTCCGGTGGTTATGGCTTCCGCGGATCTCGAAGGCGGCGGGCGTTTCTACGGCCAGATGGCAGATTGCGACGCGGCCAAGGCGGAGATCGGGATGGAAGTGGAACTGACTTTCCGCCGGCTCCATGAGGGTTCTGGCTTTATCAATTATTTCTGGAAGATGCGGCCAATTTAGTAAAAAGTGAGAAGTGAGGAGAAGAAAGAAGTAAACACATAAGGAGGAAACAATGCCGATTGCGGGTGAAGTAGCAATTCTTGGAACTGGGTACTGCAAGTTCGGGGAGAATTTCAACTCGGACTATAAGGATATGCTGGTGGACGCGGCCTACCTGGCCTACGCCGATGCCAAGATTGATCCCGGCCAGATCCAAGCGGCCTGGCTCGGTACATACCTTCCTTACGCCTGGGGATTCGAGGGGGTCGCGGGCAGCACCCTGGCCGATACCCTGGCCCTTTCACCGATTCCGGTGGTGCGGGTCTCGAATTACTGCGCGACGGGTTTGGAGGCGGTCCGGAACGCCGCTTTTGCCGTGGCCTGCGGTGAATACGACGTGGTGATGGCCTGCGGGGTGGAAAAAATGCGGGAGGTCCCGGGGCGGGGGAGCTTGGTCGCCCAGCACGTGGAAAAGGGGCACCCGGTTTACTGCAAGGGACGGACGGCCCCGGGAATATTCGCCCTGCTGGCCAGCCGGTATCTCCATGTCAACAAGCTTTCCGACGAGATCCTCGGCAAGGTGGCCGTCAAGAACCACCACAACGGTTCGATGAA
The DNA here is from genome assembly GCA_028713675.1 of bacterium. Lineage (GTDB taxonomy): Bacteria > Desulfobacterota > JAPLJL01 > JAPLJL01 > JAPLJL01 > JAPLJL01. Next base: position 75,885 of record JAQTNV010000006.1, on the reverse strand, counting down.
TCCCAAGGCTCATTTCCAGCGTGAGATCACCCTGGAACAGGCCCGCAAGGCGCCCCCGGTGGCCGAACCCCTGAGGCTCTTTGACTGCTGTCCGACTACCGATGGGGCCGCCGTGGTCATCCTGACCCGGAAGGAACTGGCCCAGAAGCTAAACAAGGATTACCTCCTGATCAAGGGCTTCGGCGCGGCCACCAACGGCGGATACTTCACGATCCAGTTCGAACCGGATTTTGACTTTCTCGGGTTCCGGGCCACCCAGGAGGCCGCGAAATCGGCCTACCGGCAGGCCGGGATTTCCGATCCGGCCAAGGAAATACACGTGGCCGATTGCCATGATTGCTTCACCATTACCGAAATCATCAACTACGAGGATTTGGGCTTCGCCCCGCGGGGACAGGGCTGGCGGCTGATCGAGGAAGGGGTGACCTCGCTCGAGGGACGGCTTCCGGTCAACACCGGCGGCGGGTTGAAATGTTCAGGGCATCCGATCGGGGCCTCCGGGATCCGGATGCTTTCCGAGGTCTGTGACCAGATCCGCGGACGCTGCGGCAAAAGACAGGTCAAAAGAGCCGATATCGGGTTGGCTCATACCCTGGGTGGACCGGGTACGGTCGCCTGCGTGGCGGTGGTGGGAAGGCCCTGAAGACAGGTGGCTTGGTGGTTGGGTAGTCAGGTGGTTGGATAGTAGAAGTGAAAAGGTAGTCGCAGCCTTTAGGCTGCATTTATAATCAGGTCGAAAAAATACGGGAGGGGAACCGATTGGTTCCCCTCCCGTTTAATTCTAGAGATTTAAATCCGCCGCGTTATTTCTTGGGGGCGGGAGCCGGAGCCGGAGCAGCGGCAGGGGCCGGAGCGGCCGGAGCCGGAGCAGCGGGGGCCTCAGCCTTCGGAGCTTCTTCTTTCTTAGGCTCTTCTTTCTTGACGGCTTTCTTCTTCTTAACTACCTTTTTCTTGGCGACCGCCTTTTCCTCAGGAACGGCCTTTTTCTCTGCTTTCACGTCAGCCGGAGCAGCGGGAGCCGGAGCAGCGGGAGCTGCTACAGCCGGAGCCGCGGGAGCCGGAGCGGGGGCCGCCTGATCGGCCGCCTGGGCTACCAGAACCGGAACCATCAACAGACCAGCAGCCAATACCAACCCTGCAACTACGCTTTTTACACTCTTCATCTTAGTCTTGCCTCCTTTCGGCAATTAATTGAAAAAAAACGGGAAATCCCGGTAAAGCACAATGATTAATTTTCAATAAGCGGGAGGAGGATGGTGAAAAAAAGTAAAAAGCTTCCTCCTGAGATCAATTAAATGTTCTATCTCTTTATTATTATTTTTTACGCGCATTCGGGTCTTGGCGGGAGCTTCGCGATATTAAAAATATTATTGTTAAACCGATACAAAAAACGCTTATATATTTAAAAGTTAGACCCGTATGCACTTGAATAGTCCCAATTCTCTTGCGAGGATTATCTTCTTCTTTGAAGGATCTGTCAATATGCGGGTAAACGGGTGGCAAAACAGCCTTTGTCATCACTGCTATCAAATTTGCAAAATTCTGTTGAGGCTCATACTATTCTAGACATGGTTATTCCAATCATTGTCGCGGCCGGGCAGGGAAAAAGGTTCGGGGGAAATGTTCCCAAGCAGTTTTTTGAACTCGGGGGTGTTCCCATCTGGCTCCGGGCGATTCAGCCTTTTTCCGATCTGGATTCGGTAAAGGCGATCGTTCTGGTGGTTCCGCGGGCCCAGGCGGTGGTGATCCGCCGGGAGGTGGAGAAACTCGGGCTTAAAAAAGCGGTCAAGGTGGTGACCGGAGGGCAGAAAAGGCAGGACTCGGTGAGGATGGGCCTGGAGGCCGTTTCGAAACTGATCCAGATCCTCGGAAAAGGCCGGCCAATAACCGGCAAATCCGCTGATCCCATAATTTTGATCCATGACGGGGCCCGCCCGCTGGTGACCGTGGAATTGATCCAGAAGGTGATCAGATCGGCGGAAAAATACGGAGCCGTGGTCCCCGGGCTGAAGCCCCGGAACACGATCAAGCTGGTTGATCCCCGGGATAATCTGGTGGAAAAAACCCCGTCCCGGGACAGGCTCCGGGAGATCCAGACCCCCCAGGGTTTCCGGCTTTCGATCCTGGCCAAGGCGTATAAAATTTTACAGCGGGGCGATTTGATGGTTACCGATGATGCCAGCCTGGTGGAGCTGGCGGGGGCCCCGGTCAGGGTGATCCCGGGAGATCCGGAGAATATCAAAATAACCACGCCCTTTGATCTCTGGATGGCGGAGGCCATTACCCGGGAGAGGCAGAAATCGTCGATTTGACCATGGATCTCCGCGTAGGTTTCGGCTGGGATTTTCACCGGCTGGTCGAGGGCAGAAAATTTATTTTAGGGGGTGTGGAAATCCCCTTTGCCCAGGGGATGCTCGGGCACTCGGACGCGGATGTTCTCCTCCACGCGGTCGGGGACGCGCTCCTGGGGGCGGCGGGTGAGAGGGACATCGGTTACCATTTTCCCGATACCGATCCGCGTTACCAGAATATCTCCTCAAAAAAAATCATCGAGGGAATTCTCGGAATCATCGCGAAAAAAGGCTGGCGGATTATCAACGTGGATACCACGATTATCGCGGAGAAACCCAAGCTTTCAGGCTTCATCCCGGCGATTAAGGAAGAGGTCGCGGTTTTGCTGGGCATCGCCTCCGACGCGATGGGGGTGAAAGCCAAAACCGCGGAAGGAACGGGGGAAATCGGAGCAGGGAAAGGGATCTCAGCTTATGCCGTGGTATTGCTGGTCAGGAGCAAAGTTCCCGGAGCGAGGAAAAAAGCATAGAGGAAGATTATGGCTCTCCGCGTATATAACACTTTGACCCAGAAAAAAGAGGAATTTCAACCGCTGGCCCCGGGAAAAGTCGGGATTTATGTCTGCGGTCCGACGGTTTACGACTCCGCCCACCTGGGGCATGCCCGGGCGGCCGTGGTCTTCGATGTGATCGTGCGGCACCTGCGGCAGCGCGGACTGAAGGTTACCTATGTCCGGAACCTCACCGACGTGGATGACAAGATCATCAAGCGGGCCCAGGACGAGGGAACCAGTTCCAGCAACATCTCGCAGAAATACGCCCGGGAATACGAGGAGGACATGGCCGCGCTCGGGGTCCGGCCCCCGGATGTCGCTCCCCGGGTTACCGACCATATCCCCGATATCCAGTTGTTGATCCGGAAGCTTTTGGACCGCGACCGGGCCTACGTGGTGGATGGGGATGTTTATTTCCGGATCGAGGCTTTTCCCGAATATGGAAAGCTTTCCAAGCGCGAGAAGGAGATGATGATCGCCGGGGCCCGTGTGGACGTGGATCCCCGCAAACGGAGTCCCATGGATTTCGCCCTCTGGAAAGCGGCCAAGCCGGGGGAGCCCTTTTGGCCTTCTCCCTGGGGCGATGGGCGGCCGGGATGGCACATTGAGTGCTCGGCGATGAGCATGAAGTACCTGGGGGAGACGTTCGATATTCACGGGGGCGGAAAAGACCTGATTTTTCCCCACCATGAAAATGAAATTGCCCAGAGCGAAGGGGCCACCGGGAAACCTTTCGCCCGCTATTGGCTCCACAACGGGTTCATCAATATCAATGCCGAGAAGATGTCCAAGTCCCTGGGAAATTTCCTGACCGTCAGGGAAATGATCAAGCGGTATCACCCGGAAGTCATCCGGCATTTTCTGCTCTCCGCTCATTACCGGAGCCCGCTGGATTTCACCGAGGAAGCCCTGGCCGAATCGGAAAAGGCGCTGGAGAGGTTTTACACCGCGATCCGGGAAGCGAAAAAAGAGCTCAAAGCTCAAAGCTCCCTCCGGGCCGTAGGCCCTTACGGGCCGGAGGCAAAGCTCAAAGTTGAAAATCAAAGTCCTCAATCATCAGTCTTAATGGATCAATTCCTCTCGGCGATGGATGATGATTTCAACACCGCCATGGCGATCGGGCATGTTTACGAAGCCATCCGGGAAATAAACAAGCTGTTAACCATTGCAGAAAAATCTTTGACCGTCAGCGATCAACTTTCATCCGCCCTTGACCAGATCAATCAGGTCAGCGGGGTCCTGGGTATATTCGGGCTGGACCCGGACCGGTATCTGGAGCAGAGAAAGATGACCAAGGCGGCCTCGAAGGATATCAATACCGAGGAGATCGAGCGGCTGATCGCCGAGAGGATAAAGGCGAGAAAAACCCGGGATTTCGCCGCGGCGGACCGTATCCGGAACGAGTTGAAAGCGAAGGGGATTGTCCTCGAGGATACCCCCCAGGGAACAATCTGGAAGGTGGAATAAACAGGGGCAGGTATCCAGTAGCAGAAAACCGGTAAAGCAACGGGGCAGGGAGAGCAAACTCCCTGCCCCGTTTTATTTAATAAATTTTGAATTCCTTCTTTTTTCCGGCAACCGGTAACCGGTTACGTGCTACCTGTTTATTCCACCTTGAACATCAGCATCTTGGAGAAAAGCTGCTCATCGATGAGCTCGGGGGCGGGTCCGGCGCCCTTGAAATTCTTGGCGTAGGCGTCCTGCAGGGCGTCCTTGACCTCGAAGTAATCCTTCTGGGTTCCCCAGATCTGGAAATCCTGGGTTTTATCGGTGGAAAGGATCGGCTTGGTGGTTTTGGCGATCTGCCGGAGCCCCCGGACGATCGCGTCCCGGACGGCCCGGCCCTTCTGGGTGGTGAAGTCGCCGGCGACCAGGATGCGGTATTGAATCCCGTTGACGGCGTCTTCCTTCCAGTAGGCGTCTACGTTGTTCAGAACCTTGTCGATCGCGTCCACCACCGCTTCCTCGATCAGGATGTTCCGGTCGCTGACCGACCGTTCCCGGGAAAAGCCGGTGGCTGAGCCCAGGGCCCGGGCGGTGGTGGTTTCAAAGGCGTTGACTGTGGCGGAGGCCTTGCCTACGGTGTCGGAGCCCATCTGTCGGGCGGTCACGTCCACGTTGTATTTGATGTAGATGTCCGCGCCGGACTGCATGGCGATCAGGGCGGCGACATCATCCAGGTGGCCCTTCAGGTCGCGGAGAGCGCCGGTCAGCGACTGCATGTTCTGGGCCTGGTCGGCAACCTTGACCTCGTAGCGCTTGGCGGTCAGGTGACGCTGGATCGCGGTCGCGGCAAAACCGGCCCACTGCTGGCCCTTGGCCGCTTCCTCGGGGAGGACCATGATGATCGGGTTGCCGAGGGCGCCGGCGATTTCTTTTTTGGCGGCGATGATTCCCCGGTCGGAGAGCCAGGTCTGCACTTTCATCGGGTTAACCACGAAGATCTTCTCGACCCGGATCTTGCCGTTCGGCTGCTTCACCCGGCTCAGAAGGTCGGCGTCTTCGGCGGTGATGAACTGCTTGGCGTTGGAATAGAAATCGCCTTCCTTGGCGGCGAAGGCGGCGCGCTCTTCCGGGGTGGTGATGATCTGGTCCTTGGCGTAGATGATCGCGGAGAGGCGGGCGTCATCCAGGGCCTTGCCCGCGTCTTTACCCTCGCCGGCGGCCTTGACCCGGACCCCGTCCGGACCCAGGCTCTCGATCAGGGTGGACTGCTGGAGGTTGGGCTTGGGCGGCCCGCCCGCGCAGGCGGCTACCGTCATCCCGATTACCAGAGCCAGGCTGAGCGTAGGAATCAGCCATCCATTAATTCTGTTACTCTTCATTTTTATCCTCCTTTTTTCAAATGAAAATTAGAACATTCCATTTATGCCAAATGTAATCGCCGGTCCGGTGGTCTTTACTTCGGAGTCGGATTGAGGGTTTCCTTCATATTGCCAGTCGGTCCCGGAAGAATAAATCCGGTACCCACACTGTCCGGTTACGGATAACCAGGGTGCGAGCAGGAGTTCCAATCCTCCATACGGAGTAACACCATATTGATCCTGCATATAATCGTTATCGGATCTAGTCACTCGCGACCATCCTCCCCGAATCCCCAGATCCAGGGCCAGGCGGCGGACGTAGAATTTTTTCACGAATCCGCCTTCAGCTCCGTATAAACTGGCATCACTGGCAAAGGCGATAAAACCTTCCGCGCTGAACCATAACTCGGAGATAGGGATAAAGCGGGCCAGGTCCAACTCGAGCCCGGCGACGGGACCATAGGCCATGGAACCGGCTTCTGAATCCAGATTGGACTGGTCGATCGGCAGGAGCCCGAAACGGATATATCCGTCAACCAGAAGCTGTGGGTATTCCTTGAGCTCAGTGCCGGCCTCGATCGTATCCTTCTGGATAATTTTCTGGGCCCGGGAAGAAACGGGGGGTTGGGCTTTCTCATCTCCTACCCGGCGCACCTTGGTGTAGCCGATATAGGTTTTTCCCTTCCCCTGGACCTCCTCGTAAATCTTGTAGCCGGCGTCGAGTTCCACGTCGCTCTGTTTTCCGAATTCAAACTCGATGGAATTCCAGCTGGAGGACTGCACCTGGCCGGTAAGCTGGAATTCCGCGATATTGCGGAGTTCCACCTGGATCTGGCGGGCCAGGCCCAGGAAGGGATTGTTGACCGCTGAATCAAAGGCCCCCCACTTGGCTTTCTCTTCCGGATTCAGGATGTTGATTTCCTGGTCTTGGGTGGATTCCTGGGAAATGGTTTTTAAAACCGAGAGCTGGACATTATCGATCTGGCCGTTCACATACTGGGGGGTGACATGGTAGAAGGTAACCTCAGCTCCCACAGTGGCTTTCCAGTAGCTTTTGGTGCTGGTTTTCCCCGTCATTGTATCATGGACCTGCTTGGTGATCCTTTCCAGCTGGAACTTGGTCACGGTGGGGGTGTAAATGTAGGCGGAATTGATGATCCGCTCCAGGTCGGCGCCGGTGACCAGTTTTTCCTTGAAGCGGTAATCTTCCCGGCCCTGGGCCTTGGCCCGGTCCAGCTTTACCTGGTCCACGTACTTGGCGATCAGCTGGGCCAGGTCGCTGATGTTTCCCACCTCGATCGGGATCGCGTTGTAATCGAAACGCCCAAGTTCCACTGCCCCCCGGATGCCTTTCTCCGTCACTTCCTGATGCCGCGGATCCATCTGGACCTGGTAATAAGTTTTAAAATAAGAGATGGATTTCCTCTCGTATTTCCCGATTTTTCCCTTCTCCATCTCTTCCTTGGTTGCTCCCTGCTGGGCCGGAAGAGGGCTGACAGAGAGAGAAACCAAGAGGACGGCCATACCGGCGATGATTTTAACCTTCAATTTATCCTCCTTTTTAGAAATGATTTGAAAATTATATCTGATTCAATTTGTCCTTGACCAGTTCCGGGACCTTCTTGGCGGCCTCCTTGAGAGCGTTGACGGCCGACAATTCCCGGGTCGCGCCCGTGCCGGTCAGGTCGCTCCGGTCCAGGCCGGTCAGGACCTCTCCGGTGTTCCCGTCGATCACCTTGAGATTCACCCGGACCCGGCTGGCTTCCATCTTGCCCATAATATTTTTGTAGTATTCGCTTTTGGCGGTGCCGAGGATCAGGAAATCAGCCTTGGCTTTCTGCCCGGCTTCCTTCATCGCTTCCGAACCGCTGTTCGCGAGTTCTTCTGGTTCCGAGCCCAGGTTCCGGCGGGGGATAAGGACGAACCCTTCCTGGGCCAAGCCCTCGGTCAAGCCGGATTCCACAAAGGAGGGCTTCTGGGGCTGGCCCAGGTTTTCCTCATCGATAGCGACCAGGATTTTGGGGGCGGGAGCGGAAATCTGGACCTGCCCGCCGCCGAAGGGAGGGAAAATCCGGTTCAGGTTGAGATCGGACGGGAGCTCGGTCAGGCGGGTGAGGTCCGGCCCCAGGGCGATGGAGGCGGTCCGGGAGGAGGGGGAGAGCGAGGTAATCTGGAAATGGAGTTTTCCTCCGGAATCGCTGGCCATGCCCGCCTCCAGCCGGCCCTGCCCGCTGACAAACCCGGCCGACACCGGGAGGTCGGCAACGGGGGTTTGGTTCTTATAAATGAGCAGGACTTCCACCGTGGCCGGGAGACCCTGGCGGGAAACCAGGGCCAGATTGGCCGGTTTCACCTGGGCGGAAATGTCGTTGATGAGATTAATGGCGTTTTTCTCCGCCACGACGGCGAGGCTTTCCCCGCCTCCAGGAGCGGTGAGATCGGGGATGATCCAGGCTTCACCCAGGGCCCGGAGGTATTCCCGCAGGGCCGGGGCGATCGCCTTGGCGTTGAGATTGCGGTTTCCTTCTTCGAGATGGCTCAAGGCCCGGTCGCGGAAACCGGCCTTTGAAAGTACCGCCAGGGAATAAATCCTGATTCCTTCCTGCCAGCGCTCCTGGATGGTCACCCCTTTCAGGGTGGTGTTTTCGACCAGGGAACTGACTTGGCTTTCCGAAACTTCCTGGGTCTGGTAATTCGAAGTTTGTTTTTTACCCTGGGTTGAACTTTTAATCGCCTCCTGGACCGTGTTGGAGAACGACGAATTCACGGTTACCTTGAGCTGGGCGGCGATTTCGGCCCGGGCGGCATCGTCCGCTGCTTTCAGATTTGGGCCGGTTCCCACTCCATAAATATTGTCATGATCCGAAGGCGGGGCCTGGACCCAGCCCGGGCGTTTCTTCGCGAAGGGTGCCTCGCGGGGGGCTGTATTTTCCCGGGCCGGGACCGCGGACGGGGCCGGAGCCCGTTCCGGTTTCCCGGCGGTGGCGGCCGGGGTCGGGCCGCCTTTGACCTCACGATTCAACTCGGCCATAGCCTGGTCAGAGCGCTGGCGGACCTCGTCGCGCCGGGAGGCGCTGCGCTGCTTTTCACCGCAGGCGGCGAAAATGAAAAGAATCAGAACCAAAGCAGAAAGTATTCCCAGGATTTTTTTCACTTCTCCTCCTTAATTTGAGTTTTTCTTGAACTTTAAACCCGAAACTCGAAACCCGAAACTGTTTTTATTTTAATTCTTTTTTCTCCAATCTGGCTTTGACGGCGCGGGCCATCAGGATGGCGGTGGTGCTGGTGATGGCGATTTCCATGACCGGCTGCTCCTTGAACAGGTATTTGACCAGGTACCCGAGGGAGCGGAGGTCCGAGTAAAGGGAATAAAAAGCCGCCGTTTTCCTGCCGCCCTCCAGGGGGATCAGTTCCCAGGCGCCGATGTCCTCGGCCAGATCGCCTTCCTTCAGGTTCCAGTCGATCCGCAGTTTTTCTTTCTGGTGGACTTGACGGAGGGTATAGTGAAGCCGGTATTTGATAATCGAGAATTTAAAGGCCACGGAGAAGGAAGTCAGGATGACGTTTTCGGCGTCACCCGGGGCGGTCGAAACCTTTTCGCAGTCCGGAATGAATTCCGGATAATGCTGGTAATCGGTAATCGTTTTCCAGACCTCCTCGGGAGCGGCGTCGATCAGAATTCCGGCGGTGACGAACTTGAACCTGCCTCCCTGCTCATTTTCCTTGATAATCAGGATTTCGCCCTCTTTCAGGAGATTCTCCACTGTGTCCGGGTCAACCTTCAGCCGGACCACGGACATTTCTTCCGCGGCCCGGAGGGGGGTAATCGTCAGGAAATTGATCAGGAATGGGGTAAAAAGAAGGATCAGGCCAAAACCGGCCGGAAAATTCATTTTTCTGCGGGGGCGGGCGGGTGAATTGCTCATCAAATGCCTCCTTATTTTCTGCTTTCCGGAGAGTAATGTCACCGGTTTTTCCGTGGTCTTTGGAATTATATTAGATAGGGTTATGTGAATAAAGCCGGTTATCAGAACCGGCTTGACTCGGCATTTATTATAGTATTATTTTATTTACCAAAATAAATAAAGCGTTTTCCCATCCCATGAAAAATAATCTGTCTGAAACGATAGAAAAGGCCGCGGAAATCCTTTCCCGGGCCAAGTCAGTGGTTATTTTCACCGGGGCCGGGATGTCGGCCGAGAGCGGGATTGCCACCTTCCGTGATCCCGGCGGGCTCTGGGACCGCTTCGACCCGGAGGAGGTCGGAACCGCGGCGGGGATAATGTCGGTTCTCTCCGAGGGAGGGGATAAAATCCGGGAGATTATCCGGGAAGTGGCGGAAAGCTTTGACGCCGCCCGTCCGAATGCCGGGCACCTGGCCCTGGCGGAGCTGGAGAAAATGGGCCTGATCCGGTCGGTGATTACCCAGAATATCGACAACCTGCACCGCGAGGCCGGCAGTACCAGGGTCTTCGAAGTCCACGGCAATCTCTATCGCTTTCGCTGCCTGAACTGCGAGAAAAAGTTTTTTGTCGACCGCGGGGATCTGCTGGGAAGTCTGCGGGATATCGCCCGGGGAGCGGGCCCGCTTTCCCTGGAATCAATTCTGGAAAGGATTCCCCGTTGCGCCTGCGGGGGCATAAGCCGCCCGGATGTGGTGATGTTCGGGGAATCAGTTCAGGAACTGGCCGAATCGATCGTCGAGGCTCATCAGAGCGACGTGATGCTGGTGCTCGGAACCTCCGGGGCGGTCTACCCGGCGGCCATGGTTCCCGAGCAGGCGCGGAAAGCCGGGGCGGTTCTGATCGAAGTCAATCCGACCGAAAAGGTTTTCGCGGCGGAAAACGATGTTTATATCCGGGAAAAAGCCGCCGTTGCCATGCCCTTAATCGTCGAGGAAGTAATAAAAATCAGGAGCCTAAAAGCCTAAGAGTTAGGAAGCCTAAAAGTTTAAGAATGAAGAAGGCTGGGAACCGAAAGTAAAGAACCCGAAAAGCATAATAATCAAAATCCTTAAACTCTTAGGCTAAGAACTTTTAGGCTATGAACTGACTCAGTAGGGGGCAATTGATATGGTCAGAGACTTGGTTCTCAGGATAGGGGAAAAAATCCGCAGGTTCCGCCAGGACCAGAACCTTTCGATCCAGAAACTGGCGGAGATTTCCGGGGTCTCCCCGGCCGGGATTTATAAAATTGAGACCGACGGGATGATCCCTTCGGTTGCGACGATGATCAGGATCGCCCACGCCCTGGGACGCAAGGTCGGGGAATTCCTGGATGAGGCGGTGGAGGAAGTCCGGGATTTCGAGCTGGTTCGCCGGAAAGACCGGACGGCGCTTTACAGCAATGAAAGCCGGATGGTAGCTGAGACCATCGCCTGGCGGCTCAAGGATTGGAAAATCTTCGCGGCGGTGCTGATCCTGGAACCGGGCGGCAAGACCGGCGACGAGAATCTATATCACGAAGGAGAGGAACTGATCCTGTGCCTGCGGGGCAGGATCGAGATTAACCTGGGGGAGGAAAAGTATCTGCTCAGAAAGGGAGACAGCTTTCATTACAAGTCATCCCAGCCGCATTCCTGGCGCAATCCCGGCAAGGAGAAAGCGGAAATGGTTTACGTCCTGACCCCGCCGCTTTTCCATCACGAGGTTTCATTCGCCGAGGATTTGAAGAAGCTTTCCGACAAGTAAAAAAACGGTTCCAGGTATCAAGCCGCCGGTAACCGGTAAATTTAACCCGGGAAAAGAAATTGGAATGGCGAGCCGATCCTCCCGGGCGGGTGTTTGCTCCTATTATTGTTTGGCAACAGGTTACTGGCTACTTGCTACCTGCTTTATATGTTTTACCAATCCTGCAGGAGCTTGATTAAAAGCCTGATTCCCACCCCGGTGGCGCCTTTGCCGAGATAGCGGCGTCCCTTTTCCTCGTATGCGGTGCCGGCGATATCCAGGTGGGCCCAGGGGGTATCCCCGACGTAGTGCTTCAGAAAAAATCCTCCGGTGATGGTCCCCGCCTCGCGGTTGCCGGAATTCTTGATGTCGGCCACGTTGCTCTTAATCGCTTCGCCGTATTCCTTCCAGAGGGGAAGCTGCCAGACCCGTTCCCCGGATTCCTCCCCGGCCTGGATGATTTTCTTGATCAGCTTGGGGTCGTTGCCGAGAAGGCCGGAGGCTTCCCGGCCCAGGGCGATGATGCAGGCGCCGGTCAGGGTGGCCAGGTCGATGATGGCTTCCGGACGGTATTTATCGCGGGCGTAGGCCAGGGCGTCGGCCAGGATCAGCCGTCCCTCGGCGTCGGTGGAGATCACCTCGACGGTGGGGCCGGAATAGGGGCGTAAGACGTCGCCGGGACGATAGGCCGACCCGCTGGGCATATTCTCGGTGGCGGGGATGAACCCGACAATCCGGGGTGAAAGCTTCAGCCGGGCCGCAGCCCGGAGGGTGCCCAGAACCGCGGCCGCCCCGGCCATGTCGGTTTTCATCTCTTCCATTCCGTTCGAGGGCTTGATCGAGATTCCTCCCGAGTCGAAGGTTATTCCTTTCCCGACCAGCGCCACCGGTTTTCGTCCGGCCCGGCCTTTACCCGGATATTCGATGACCAGGAAACGGGGCAGGTTTCGGGTGCTTCCGACCGAGACGGCGGTGAGCCCGCCCATCCCCATCTTTTTAATTTCGGCCGGGCCGAATATTTTCAGTTTTAATTTTTCTTCCCGGGCCAGGCGGCGGGCTTCCCCGGCTAGAAATTCCGGGGTGACCTTGTTGGCGGGCCCGTTGATCAGATCGCGGGCAAAATTGACCGAATCGATGATGATTTGGATTTTCGTGATCACGGAATTGATCAGGCGGAGTTCGGTTTCGCTCCGGGCCAAGACAGTGATTTTCTGAATTTGTTTTTTGGTTTTTTCGGTCTTGTATTCCTCGTACTGGTAAAGGGCGAGCAGTCCACCTTCGGTCAGGGCCTGGGCGATCGGGCCGGACCCGGCCCCGGCGGGGATCTCCGGAAGGAGCAGGTGACATTCGCGGGCGCCCAGGTCCCGGGCCCGGCACAAAGCCTTTCCGGCGGAATTCCGGCAGGTTTCCAGGTTGATCTCGGATAGCTTGCCCAGTCCGGCGATCACAATCCTCCGGGCGGGAATTTTCCCGTCCGGGTAGAAAACGGCCAATTCGCCTTCCTTGCCGTTAAAATCCCCGGATTTAAGCAATTTCGAGATCTGGCCGCGGGTGGCCTGGTCGACGGGGATCAGGTTCCGGTGAAGTTTCTGCTCCTGGGGCGCGAATAGAACCAGGGCGTCGGTTTTTATTTTTTCCGGTTTTCCGATCTGGCAGTTTATCTTCATTTTTTTCTCCTTGACGATAAATTATTTGCTTTCCTGATTGTCCCGGGCAATTACGTCAAAATTATTTCTTGGAATTAATCATTTTGCTCCGCAATTCCAAAAGCTTGGTGATCACGGTCTGAAAACGTTTTCCCAGCAAGAGGGGGGAAGAATCCAATCCCTTGTTCACGTACATGGCCGGACTCAGGCTGCGCAGGGTATTTTTGAACTTGGCGTCGCATTCCTCGGAGGTAAAAAACAGGATGGGGATCGGTTCCTGGGTGGACATTCCCTGTTCCAGGGCGCGGATGCTGACGGCGCAATCGATTCCGCTCATTCCGGACATGTTGACATCCAGGATGATCAGGTCCGGGGTCCGGCCGTGGGCGAAGAGATTGGTCAGCCGCGCGATCATTTCTTCCCCGCTGACGCAGGTGGAAAGCATTCGGGCAAAACCCTGTCCCACCAGAACGTCGGAAATGATTTGTTGGATCAGGGGAGAATCCTCGGCGATCACCACGTGCTCAAGCTGGTAGGATTCTTCGGAACCGCTGTCTTCCAGGGGCAGCCCGCAGTTGATGCAGAAATTTGTTTCCTCGCCCTTGGTGTTTAAGGCGATCAGGGGCTCAACCTTTTCCCCGCAGCTGTTGCAGTAAATTTTCTGGATGGGCATTTCTAACTTTTGTCACGGCGAGCCGGATATTGTCAAGGGCGCGGTCCCGCTTTCGGCGGGACTACGTCGCTCAGCATCCCCGCATGACGTTGGAAAGATGTATTCAATTCTTAACCCCGGCTCCCGGCGATCATCCCGGTGATATACCAGGATTTTCTCAGGCCGGCACGCGCGATTATGAGCTCGTAAGTCTTGGCGTCGCGGTAGAATCTTTCCAGCCGGGGATCCTCCATGTATCCGTATCGGCCCAGGATCTGGATGCAGTCCAGCACGATTTTGGGAGCCAGCTCGGTGGCGAAGGCGGAAGCCCCGATTTCGGTTTCCGGCGCGTGCTGATCCCAGCCCCAGCTGACGCTCCGGTAGGCCAGGGCCCGGGCGGCTTCGATCGCGATGCCCCGGTCGGCCAGGATTCCCCGGACGGGTTCCTGATCGCAGATCGTTTTTCCGCCCTGGTAACGCTCCAGGGCATTTTCCAAGGTCCGGTTGAAAGCGCCCTGGGCGATTCCCACCGCGATCGCGGCCTCAAAACCATCGACCGAGATCAGGTAATCAAGGGGATTGGCCGGCCAGGAGGCCGCGGCCGGAATTTTATCGAACTCGAGGTGGGCGAAAGGGCAGAGCCGGAGCCCCACCGGTTCGGGAAGGTTCCGGACTTTCAAATTTGGGTTCCTGGGGGAGAAGAGGACCCAGGATAACTCCTCTTCCCGGTCCCGGGCCAGGCCGAGCAGCCCCTGGGTATATTCTCCGAAAACCACATGGTTTTTACCGCCGGTTATCAAGTTGTGTTCCAGCCGGGTGGAAAGCGAAGCGGGTAAATCATGAAGATCGCGGGGAGCCGGGTCCTCCCAAAGGGCGGGGGAAAGAAGCCGGGGATTGTCTCCGGCACCGGCCAGGGGGGCAAGAATCTGCCGCTTCTGGCCGGGGTCGGGAAGGGACAGAATCAGGGCCAGGCCCGAATAATGCAGACCCATGATGGTCGCGAAGGCCGGCGCCGAAGCGGCCAGTTCCTCCAGGATGTAAGCGGCCGACTGGGGAGGAAACCCGGACCCGGAGAGTTCCTCCGGGACGATGGCCAGGGAAAGACCCAGCGGGGCGGAAGCTTTCAGGATTTCCCGGAGGATTTCATCGTTGCGGCGGTTGAGATCATCCCAGCGGGGTTCGAGCTCCCGCGTGATGAATTCCGCCAGCGGCTTTTCGAGTTGATTCATCATCTTCGGAATCATGGATGATATTTTCGATCAAACCGGCCGAATTTTCAAAGGATTGCCGGAATGGTGTTTTTTCTCTGGGTTTCTGCCCTTTGCCCCCCCTCCGGGCCCGCTTCCAGCCCGGAGGGCTTACAGGCCGGAGGGTAGACCCTAACGGGCCGGAGGCTGCGCCATATTGATTAATAGAGATGGCAGCTGACCAGGCGGTCGTTCCCCGCCGGCTTCAGCGGCGGAGGGGTATCCTTGCAGGGGGCAAAGACAAAGGGGCAGCGGGGATGGAAGCGGCAGCCGGAGGGGGGATGGATCGGGCTCGGCGGTTCACCGGGCACGAGCAGTTTTTTCCTCTGGGTGGCCGGGTCGGGAATGGGGACGGCGGCGAACAAGGCCTGGGTGTAGGGATGGAGGGGCTTATTAATCAGTTCCTGAGTGGGGGCGATTTCCGTCATTTCTCCGAGGTACATCACCGCGATCCGGTCGGAAATCCAGGAGAGGACCCGGAGATCATGGGAGATGAAAAGGTAAGTCAGATTCTTCCGGGTTTTGAGATCGGAAAAGAGGTTCAGGATCTGGGCCTGGATGGAAACATCGAGGGAGGACACCGGTTCGTCAGCCACGATGAGCTCGGGGTTCAGGGCCAGGGCCCGGGCGATGCCGATCCTCTGGCGCTGGCCCCCGGAGAATTCATGTGGGTAGCGGGAATAGGAATCGGGCGGCAGTCCCACCTGCCGGAGCAATTCGATGACTATTTCCTTCCGGGCCGCGCGGGAAGGGGCCAGGGAGTGGATCTGGATGGGCTCGCTGATGATCTCCCCGGCTTTCATTCTCGGGTTCAGGGAGGATTGCGGGTCCTGAAAAACAATCTGGATTTTTCTCCGGAGCCGGCGGAGCTCTTGGCCCCGTTTTTTTAAAAAGTCTTCCCCGGCAAATATGATTTCCCCGGAATCGGGCTCGACCAGCCGGAGGATCAGCCGGGCCAGGGTGGACTTGCCGCAGCCCGATTCCCCCGCCAGGCCCAGGGTCTCTCCCGGTTTGATCCCGAAACTCACCCCGTCGACCGCGTGGACCAGTTCCCGGCTGCTGGAAAAGAAGCTGGTCTGGACCGGAAAATACTTTTTCAGGTTTCGGACTTCGAGTAGGTTATTGTCGATATTTTCCTTGAGCATTGGTTTTCACTTGTCTCTTGCTACTTGTTATCTGCTACTTGCTACTCCCCTGGATTGAGTGGATTGATGCACGCGGCCAGATGCCCGGCCCGCATGGTTTTTAATTCCCCGTCGTATTCACGGCAGGCGGGCCGGGAGCGGGGGCAGCGGGGCTCGAAACGGCAGCCGGGGGGCAGATGCTTCAGGTCGGGCACGGTGCCGGGGAGGGCGGTGAGCTTCAGATCCTTTTTCCCGGAAGAGAATTTCGGGATGGAGTTTAGGAGGCCTTGGGCGTAGGGGTGGGCCGGCCGGGAAAAAAGCTCCCGGACCGGGGCCATCTCGACGATCTTGCCCGCGTAGCAGATGGCGACCCGGTCGGCATGCTCGGCGATTATTCCCAGGTCATGGGTGATAAAAAGAACCGCCATGCCCAGGGTTTTTTTCAGCTCGTCCAGCAGATTGAGGACCTGGGCCTGGATGGTCACGTCAAGGGCGGTGGTGGGCTCGTCGGCGAGGAGCAGATCGGGTTTTCCCGCCAGCGCCATGGCCAGCATTACCCGCTGGCGCATCCCCCCGGAAAGCTGGTGGGGATAGGCTTTAAACCTCATTTCCGGGGAAGGAATCCCGACGAGCTTGAAGAGCTCCACGGTTTTGTCCCGTCCTTCCCGGCGGGATGTTTTCTGGTGGAGGAGGACCGATTCCAGGACCTGGTTCCCCACGGTCAGGACGGGATTGAGGGCGCTCATCGGCTCCTGGAAGACCATGGCGATCCGGTCCCCCCGGATCTTTCGGAGCTCGGAAGGGTTAAGCTGCAGAATATCCCGCCCGGCGAATTCAATCCGGCCGCCGACAATCCGGCCCGGCGGGGGGACCAGGCGCAGGATGGAAAGGGCGGTGACGGTTTTTCCGGATCCGGACTCGCCCACCAGGCCCAGGGTCTCCCCGGGGAAGAGCTCAAAGGAAATCCCATCCGCGGCCCGGATCACCCCCTCGGGGGTGAAGAAGTGGGTCTGGAGATTATCAACCTTAAGTAAAGGATTAGTCATACGTCATTCGGTTGCGCGGCTCGTTTCGTCATCGGTTAAAGGGTTGCATCCGTTTTGTTTATCAGTCATCCCCGCCCTTCGGCTTCGCTCAGGATAAACTCCAGCGGGGATCCAGAAAGAAACTGGATTCCTGCTTCCGCAGGAATGACGTTAATGATGACAAATAGAAAATGTTTCTCAAAATCATTTCTTCAAACGCGGATTTGAAAATTCCCGGATTCCCTCGGCCAGGAGGTAAAAACCCAGGACCGTGATGAGAATCGCCAGGCCGGGAAAGACGGAAAGCCACCAGGCGATGTCGATATTGTCCTTGCCTTCGGTGAGGATATTTCCCCAGCTGGGGGTGGGCGGCTGGACCCCGATGCCTAAAAAACTCAGGGCGGATTCAATGAAGATGGCCCCGCCCAAACCCAGGGTGAAGGCGACCATGATGGGAGTCAGGGCGTGGGGCAGGATATGCCGGATGATCAGACGGTAGTTTCTGGCCCCGGCCGCCCGGGCCGCCAGGACGAATTCCCGTTCCCGCAGGGAGAGAAATTCCGCGCGGACCAGCCGGGTTACCCCCATCCAGCTGGTTACCCCGATTACCACCATGATATTGAAAATGCTTGGTCCGATCAGGGCAATGACCGCCAGGATCAAAAAGAAAGTGGGGATGCAAAGCATGATATCCACAAAGCGCATGATGATGGAATCGATATGCTTCCCGTAAAAGCCGGAGATCGAACCCAGGATGATCCCGATGAGCGAGGAAATCCCGACCGCGATCAGGCCGACTAATAAGGAGATCCGGCTTCCAAACACCATTCGGCTGAAAACATCCCGGCCGAGGTCGTCGGTCCCGAGCAGGTGGTGGGACGAAGGGGGCAGCAGGATGGCCCAGAGATTCGGATCGCCGGGATCATGGGTCGAGATATAGGGAGCCAGGAGAGCGACCAGGGCCAGGGAAAAAATAATTGCCCCCCCGGCCAGGGCCTGGGGATTTTGCAGCAGCTTTCTCATTTAGGGAAGGGGTTCAAGGGCTTAAATGTTTGCGATTGACGAATGACGATACGAGCGGCCTGCCCGAGCGGATAACTCTTGTCGGCCAGGGCGCAACCACAACCGTTATGCGCAACCTTGTTTGAAAGAAGAGATCATGTCGGCCGAGCGGGCTGGGAACTCAGGCTTTCGGTTTGATTTTCTTTTTGAGTTCTTCGAGAGTGATCAGTTTTTTCTCGAGTAGGAGCTCGGAAAGCGCGACCGCCAGCTGAGCCGGGTCGGCCTTGACCTCCGCCAGGGGGTCTCCGCCGCCCTCGGTGTCAATGGCCAGGTGGTGTTCTTCCCCTCCGGTGAAAATAATCATTTCTTCCTCGACTTCCGGGGCCGCGGGTTTGGTCCCGAGCGAGTTCTGTTCGATGAAATCAATTTTTCCCGCCTTGGTGATTTCTTCTTCGAGCTGGAGGGCTTCCTTCTTGGAGAACTGGGGCTGCGGGGCAGGCGGAGCGGAGCCGGCATGCTGGTAATACTGCCCGATGGCCAGGGTGATGGCGGAGTCGGTGGCCAGAACGGATTTGACCTTCATCCCGGTCTTAAACTGAATCGCGTCGAAGGCATCCAGGTTGGTGGGATCGGAGGTGGCTACGAAAATATACTGTTTGCCTCCCTCACTGCGGATGGCCAGGGGGATGATATTGTATTGCTTGGCCATCTCCAGGGGAACGGAGTTTATTACCATCGGAGAGATGGAAATCTTCTCGAAATTGACGAAGGGAATCTTGAAATAGGAGCTCAAGAACCGGAGAAGTTTGTCTTCGGTGATAAAACGCAGGGTGACCAGGTTGGCTCCCAGCCGTCCACCCCATTTGCGCTGGTAGGCCAGGGCGGCCTTAAGCTGATGCTCATCGATCAGGCTCGCTTCCAGCAGGAGTTCTCCGATAGGTTTTTTCCTTTTGTCTTCCATGTTCACCTCGCTCGGATCCGGGGGTCAGCCAGGGCGTATCCCATATCCGCCAGCAGGTTGCCCAGGAGCGTGAGCATGGCCCCGATGACCAGAATTCCCATGATTACGGGGTAATCGCGGGCCATGACGCTGGTATAGAATAGCTGTCCCATTCCCGGAATGGCAAAAATTGATTCCAAGATCACGCTGCCTCCAATCAAGCCTGGGATCGAGAGCCCCAGGTTGGTGATCAGGGGCAGCAGGGCGTTTCTCAGGGTATGGTGAAGCACCACGTTTCTTTCCGGAACCCCTTTGGCCCGGGCGGTGGTGATGAAATCCTGGTGATAAACCTCGAGGAAGGAACCGCGGAGGAAGAGGGCGAAGAATGCCACCGAGCCGAAGGTGATGACAAAAATCGGGATCAAAAGGTGGCGGGTGAGGTCAAGAAGCTTTGCGGAAGGGGTAAGCTGGGAATAAAAGATTGAGTGGATGCCGGAAATGGGCAGCCAGCCGAGTTTCAAGCCGAAAAGGATAATGAGGAGCAGCGCGACAAAGAAACTCGGGGCGGCAAAACCGACAAACGAAAATGAGGTCAGGGCCCGGTCAAAGAAAGAACCCGGCTTCAAGGCCGAGAGCAGTCCGGCGGGTATGGCCAAGAGGAGGGTTAAAAGCAGAGCCAGGCCGCTGATTCCGATGGTGATGGGAAGGCGCTCCCCGATCTTATCAATGACCGGGCGATGGTCGGTGGAGAAAGATTCCCCGAAATCCAGCCGGCCGAACCTTTTCAGCCAGTTCAGGTATTGCACGTGCAGAGGCTGGTCCAGGCCGTAAAAGGTCCTGAGTCTTTCCCTGACTTCGGCTGTGGCCCTGGGATTCAGCTGGGTCTGAAGGTCAGTCGGTTCACCCGGGGTCAGATGCAGGATCAGAAATGAAATCACCGTAATGCCCAGAAGAATGGGGATAAGGGTAAGAACCCTTTTAATCAGATAATTCAGCATAATTATTTGAAATCTATGGCTTTCCCTTGTTAATAGCAGCAACATTATATACCTGAATAGGTGATTTTGGCTACCTCTGACGATCTTAAGGGCGGTTTGACTTATCGAATCCGGGATTTTAAGATCGTCAATGTTTCCCCAACAGAAAATGGAGGCCGGAAGGATGAGAGAAGACAACCTGGCGGGGATGATTTTCAAACGGGTGCAGAGGTTTGAAAACCGGACCTGTTTGATCAACAAGGAAGCCGGGAGATGGAGGGAAATTCCCTGGGCCGAGGTCGGAGAGGAAGCCAGCACTTTCGCCCATGGACTTATGGCCCTGGGACTTGGAAAAGGGGATTGCGTATCCCTGCTTTCCGAGAACCGGAAGACCTGGCTTTATGCGGATTTCGGCATCCTGGCCGCCGGGGGTGTTACCGTTACTATCTATCCGAGTCTCCTGGCGGACGAGGTTGCCTATATTATTTCCAATTCCGATTCCCGCGTGGCGGTGGTTTCCACCCCGGAACAGCTGGACAAGGTGCTGGCCCACCGGAATGACCTTCCGAAGCTGGAGAAAATCATTGTTTTCGATGAATACCGGCAGAAGGGCGATCCCGGGATCCTGAGCTTTTCCATGGTCCAGGAAATGGGCCGGGTCTTCCGGCTGAAAAATCCCCAGGAACTGGATCGCCGGATTGAATCCATCGAGCCCGAGAGCCTTTCCTCCCTGGTCTACACCTCCGGGACCACCGGTCCCCCGAAAGGGGCGATGATCACCCACGGGAACATTCTTTTTGTCGCCCATTCCCTGCAACAGGTGATCTCCCTGAATGAACGGGACCGCACGCTTTCTTTCCTTCCTTTCTGCCACGTTTACGAACGGATGGGCGGAACCTTTACCTGCCTCCGCCAGGGGGTGGTAATTGCCCTGGCGGAATCGTTCGACCGGCTTGCGATAAATATGCAGGAGATGAAGCCGACCATGGTGCTCGGGGTGCCCCGGGTTTACGAAAAGGTTTACGGCGCGGTGATGAAATCTGTCGAGGAATCCAACCCTGTCCGCCGGAGCATCTTCGCCTGGGCCCGGGAGGTCGGGGCCCAGGCCAGCCCTTACCGCCTGCGGGACCGGAAGATGCCGCTGCCGCTCCGCTGGCAGTTCGCCCTGGCGGACCGCCTGGTTTTCGAAAAGCTCCGGCAGAGGTTCGGGGGAAGGATCCGTTTCTTTGTCACCGCGGCCGCCCCCATTTCCAAGGAAATCATCGAGTTCTTCCATTCCCTGGGCATCCTGATCCTCGAGGGCTACGGCTTGACTGAAACCTCGGCCCCCACCAACGTTAACCGGCCCGACTGGACGAAGTTCGGAACGGTCGGGCCGCCGCTTCCCGGGGTGCAGATCAAGCTCGCTCCGGACGGGGAAATCCTGGTCCGGGGCGGTAACGTGTTCAAGGGATATTACCGGGACCCGGAACTCACCCGGCAGGTTTTCACCGCGGACGGCTGGTTCCGGACCGGGGACGTGGGCGAGATCGACTCGGACGGGTTCCTTCGGATCACCGACCGCAAGAAGGATATCCTGATCACCGCGGGCGGGAAGAACGTCGCGCCCCAGAATATCGAGAACCTGCTCAAGGTATCCAAATGGATCAGCGAAGCCATGGTTTTCGGCGACCGGCGGAAATACCTGGTCGCCCTCCTGACCCTGAATGAGGACGAGATCAAGACCTTCGCCCGGACGGAGGGGCTGAAGTCCGAATCCCTGGGAGAGCTGGTGAATGAGCCCAGGGTTCAGGAGCTGATTCGGAAGGAAATCGACGAGAAAAACAAAGAACTGCCTTCCTTCTCCACGATCAAGAAATTTCAGGTCCTGCCCCGCCAGTTTACCCTGGAGGACGGCGAGGTTACCCCGACCCTGAAGCTGAAGCGCCGGGTGATCGCGCAGAAATTCAAGGATATGATCGACGCGATGTACGAGGAAGCGTTTGATTGAAAAAATCGGTTTTGCCTGGCGGTTTACAGAGGGATTTGTTTGTCTTTGTCATTCCCGCGGAAGCGGGAATCTAGATTTTTACGGAATTTTCTGGATCCCTGCTTTCGCAGGGATGACGGACGTCTGAAAAAATTTACGTAGATACTACGCGGCGGAACCCTGAGATTATATCTCGAGGATGTCCGAAGAGGAGGACGCCGGGTTTTTTTCCGTCTTCCGCGGCCGGATTTCAGCGCACCAGTCGTCTTCACGGGTAGTGGGGAAGAGGGAGCGGGTGAAGGCGTCGTTGGTTTTAGGGTTGACAAAGGGTGTCGGCGGCTTTTTGCGGCATTCCCCGAACCCGCTGACCAACTCGACCCAAAACTGGCAATTCCGGCAGTTGATATTTCCGTTCATGATTTTCTCGAAAATAGAAATCAATAACCTTATAATTTAGAAAGGAACATTAGTCAACCGGGGTTCCACGTTTCAGGTTCACCGTTCACGGTTTAAACCTTTGAACTTTGAACATTGAACCCAGAACCTAGATGGGGAGGGCTTATGTTTGAACATCTGCTTACGGAAAATCAGAAAAAACTCCGGACCGAAGTCAGGGATTTTGTCCGATGGGTTCCCAAACAGCTCTTGATGGACATGGACGCGGATAAAGTGATTTATCCCCGGGAGTATGTCCAGGAGGCCGCCCGGAGGAAACTCCTGGGATTGCGGTTCGATCCGGAGTTCGGGGGGCGGGGTCTGCAATGGCAGGAGGAAATCATCGCCCTGGAGGAAATCGGAATACTGGGCACCTCCCTGGCCTGTCTTTATTCGCTGGTCAGCATCGTCGGGGAGGCCCTGCATGTTTTCGGGAATGACGATCAGAAACGGAAATACCTCAAACCCCTGCTGGAAGGGAAAATCTTTTGCGCCGAGGCCCTGACCGAGCCGCGGGGCGGGTCGGATTTCTTCGGGGCCACCACGGTGGCCAGGAAACAGGGCGACCACTACATCCTCAACGGCCAGAAGCGTTTCGTCGTGGGGGCCGAGGGGGCCGACATTTTTCTGGTCTATGCCAAAACCGACCCGGAGGCCAAACAACCGCAAAAGTCCATCAGCGTTTTCATCGTGGAAAGAGACATGGGGGTAGAGGTCAAGCATGTTTACGGCTTGCTCGGGACCAGGGGAGGAGGGGCCGGGAGGATTGTTTTCAAAGATACCAAGGTGCCGGCCGAGAACCTGGTCGGGATGGAGAACGCCGGGGGACTGATTTTTTACCAGATGATGATCCCGGAGCGGATGACCAGCGCCGCCGGATGCCTCGGGGGCGCAAGGGCCGGCCTGGAACTCGCTGTCCGCTACAGCAACAAGCGAAAAGCCTTCGGGCAGAAAATCCGCGATTTCGAGGCGGTGAGCTTCAAGGTGGCGGACGGGATCGTGGACCTGGACGCGGCCCAGGCCCTGATCTACGCCACCGCCCGGGCGGTGGACGAACAGGGAAGCACGGGCTACACCCGCCGCCTGGTTTCCGAGTCCAAGCGCTACGCCACCGAGATGGGCTGGCGGGTGGTGAATAACGTCATGCAGGTCCTGGGCGGGATCGGATATACCAATGTCTACCCCATCGAGCGCGCCCTGCGCGACAGCCGGCTGGCCCTGATCTGGACGGGGACAAGCGAGATCATGAACCTGATTATCCAGCACGAGTATTACCGGGAAGTGCTGGCCGAATCCACCAAGATCCGGAACACGGAGATGGATGCCGTCAACGCCGAGGCGGCGGACGAGAAGATTTACGAATAAATGGCCTAAAAGTTCAAATGACAAAATCCAAAGTTCAAATCAAATCCAAAAAATATAATGTTTTAACAATTGCTAAAATAATAATTTCAAGCTTTGAGATCGAAGGGTTGTTTTGTTGATTTGAAATTTGACATTAATTTGGCATTTGAGCTTTGAAATTTGAAATTAGGGAGCTTTTTGGGGTTCCCTTTATTTTGTCCGGTCTGGATTTTTTCTTTCCTTTCCGTTAAATCATTAATGATTTTTCTTATATGGAGTGCATCAGCTTGCTGATGCATAAAGGGGTTATTTATTTATTCGATGGTTAACGAGAAGATGAAAGCAAACGTGGATCAGCCCTTGAGCGGAATTTCGGTCCTGGAATTCGGCCCGGGTTTTTCCGGGGCCTACTGCGCCAAGCTTCTCGCTGATTTCGGGGCCGAGGTGATCAAGGTCGAATCCCCCGAAGGCGACCCGGCCCGGGGGCGGGGGCCTTTCGCCGGGAATAAACCCCACCCGGAAAAAAGCGGGCTCTTTTGTCTGCTCAATCTCAATAAATACGGAGTCACCCTCGACTGCGGAAAAGAAGGGGACCGGAAGATCTTCAGGGCGCTGGCAAAAAAAACCGACATCCTGGTCCAGACCTTCCAGCCCGGGGAATTGAGTGAACTCGGGCTGACTTATGAGGTCCTGGAAAAAGAAAATCCCCGGTTGATCATGGTCTCCATCACGCCTTACGGGCAGACCGGCCCCTACCGGGACTACCGGGCCCGGACCCTGAATGCCTGCCAGTCCAGCGGGCAAAGCTCGCTCATGCCGACCGGGGAACTGGATCGGGAGCCGCTCAAGGGCGCGAGATACAGTGATGATTTTGACAGCGGACAGACCGCGGCGCTGGCCACCCTGGGGGCTTTTCTCACCCGGGAGAAAACCGGACGGGGCGTCCACCTGGACATCTCCATGCAGGAAGTCCTGATGTCGCTCGGGCGGGTGGACCTCCTGCGTTTCCCCAATGAACAGGGGGTGATGAGGCGCAATCTCCGGGGGGTGGTGGTCGGGGGCCCGATGGAAACCGCGGACGGTTTTATCAACCTCGTGGCCATTCAGGAAAACCAGTGGCAGGGCCTGATGAAGCTCATGGACAACCCGGAGTGGGGCCGGGAGGAGATTTGCAGGGAGGAGATGTCCCGGGCCTGGAACGCCGACGAGATTAACGAGAAGATCCAGGTCTGGATGAAAAAACATAAGCGGGAAGAGATCTATCACCGCGGGCAGGCCCTGGGGGTGCCCCTCGCCCCGATGTATGACGCGGAGGGTGTGGTCAACTCCAAGCAGACCGCCGCCCGGGAATTCATGGTGGAAGTGGAACAACCGGGAATCGGGAAACTGCGGGTCCCCCAGCCGTCTTACCGTTTTCCCGAAAACCCCTGGCGGTTGCGCCGCCCCGCGCCGCGCCTCGGCGAACATAATCGCCTATTGTCCGAAAAAAAGCCGGGTTTCCAGCCGGAGGATTCACGGGCCAAGGGAGCCGTCTCGAGCCCGGGGCTCACGAATAACCGTTTCTTCGATCTTTCCGGCATCCGCGTCATTGATTTCAGCTGGGCCTGGGCCGGCCCCTACGGGACCATGCTTCTGGCTTTCATGGGGGCCGAGGTGATCAAGGTGGAAAGCATGAGCCGCCTGGATCATTCCCGGGTCAGGTCCCTGATCGCCGGCCCGAGCTACGGCGGGGTCAATCAACCCGGTCCCTTTAACGAACTGAATATGTCCAAGAAGAGCCTGACGGTGAAACTTTCAGAGCCCCGCGGGCTCGAAATCATCAGGAGCCTGACGAAAATTTCCGACCTGGTGACCTGCAACTTCCGCCCGGGGGTAATGGAGAAGCTCGGGATCGGTTACGAGGATTTGAAGAAGATCAAGCCGGACATCATTCTGGTTTCCTCCTCTACCTGCGGGTGCACCGGGCCGGAGAAGGATTACTCCGGCTACGCCCCCTCCTTCAGTTCCCTGAGCGGCATAGCGCATCTGACCGGTTTTGCGGACGGTCCTCCCATCCAGGTTGGGGGGAGAGCGGATACCTCCGTGGGGACCACCATGGCCCTGGCTTCACTGGCGGCTCTTATTTATCGGAACCGGACCGGGAAGGGGCAATTCGTGGATATTTCCTCCCGCGAGGCGATCAGCTGCCTGATTGGCGACGCGCTGGTCGCGTACGCGTTAAACCGGGAGATTTATCTCCGGGACGGAAACCGGGATGAGGTCTTTGTCCCGCACAACGCCTACCATTGCCGGGAATATGATCAGTGGGTCAGCATCGCGGTCGGGACGGAGGCGGAGTGGCAGGCACTCTGCCGGGCCGCTGGCCACCCGGAATGGGCCGGGGATGACCGCTTCCGCACCCGGGAACTGCGGAAAAAGCACGAGGCGGAACTCGATCGCCTGATCACCGGCTGGACTTCCGGGCAGACTGATTATCAGGTAACGGAGATTCTCCAGAAGGCGGGGGTGCCGGCGGTCCCGATGCTCGACAATGAGCATATCCCTGATGATCCCCAGGTCCGGGCCCGGGAAATGTTACTGAGGATTTCTCACCCGGAATTGAAAGAAAGATTCGCCCTCGCCCCGCCCTGGAAAACCGGTTTCCCGGGCGACGCGCAGATCCAGCGCCATGCCCCCATGCTCGGGGAGCACAACGAATATGTCCTCGGCCAACTCCTGGGTATTTCCCGCGAAGAAATCGAAAAACTCACCCGCGAGCAAGTGGTTTACTAAAACCATAAAAATTGACGATTGACGATTGACGATTGTAGATTGGAAAACACGCCCGTTTTCCATCTCCATATTTTGTTTTTCAAATATTATTTTTGTCATTAATTAAGGTTTTCATTCGTCAATCCCTCGACAAAATTCGCCTCGGGACAAGTCGTAAATCGTTTTATCCCGAGTTATCCCGAGGGACATTCGTCAATTATTTACCTCTCGCTCCCTTATCCCAGATGTATTAAAATTTATCGCACTCTCACCATTTGAGGATAATTTGACTAATAAAGCAGAGATCAGAATCAGCGGAATGACCTGCGCGATGTGCGTGCAGACCGTTGAAAAAGCCCTCCGGAGTCTTGACGGCGTTATTGACGCCCGGGTCAACCTGGCCACCGAAACCGCCAGCGTGGAATATAACTCGGGTCATCTTTCGCTTAACGATCTGGAAAACGCGATCAAGGAATCCGGATATGAAGTGGTTAAGGGAAATGTTGACCGGGAAGAGGATCGGAAAAAGGATCTCCGCGACAAAAAAATAAGGATCATTATCGGCTTTGCCGCCGGGATTCCCCTGATGGTTCTCGGATTCATCCCCCAGGATTTAAATCTGCCCCTGGCCCCGGGACTGCTGATGCTCCTGATTTCCTCCCCGGTCTTTATTTATTTGAGCTATCCGATATTCCGGGCGGCGTTCCGGTCCTTGCGCCACCGGAAACTCAACATGGATGTGATGTATTCCCTGGGGATCGGGACGGCCTTCGGCGCGAGCGTGCTCGGCACTTTCGGCATCGTGCTCTCGGCCGAATTTATGTTCTACGATACCGCCGTTCTCCTGGCCACTTTCCTCACCCTGGGCCGTTATCTCGAATCCCGGGCCCGGGGCAAAACCACCGACGCCATCAAGAAATTGATCGGTTTGAAGCCCAAGACGGCGCGCCTGGCCGGGAAAAAACTCGAGATCGAAGTCCCGGTCGAGGAGGTCCAGACGGGGGACATCGTTATCATCCGGCCCGGGGAAAGGGTCCCGGTGGATGGGGAGGTAACCGGAGGAGAGAGTCTGGTGGATGAATCCATGATTTCGGGTGAGCCCATCCCGATTCTAAAGAAAACCGGCGACCGGGTGGTGGGGGGCACGCTTAACCAGAACGGGGTGATCCGGATCCGGGCCACCAAAGTCGGACGGGATTCCGTGCTCGCGCGGATCATCAGCCTGGTCGAAGAGGCCCAGGGTTCCCGGCCGCCGCTGGAAAGAATTGCCGACCGGGTGGTGACTTATTTTATCCCGATCATATTCGGGATCGCGATTCTCTCTTTCCTGGGATGGTATTTCCTGGCGGGGAGCACGCTGCTGTTCGCACTGACCTGTCTGATCTCGGTCCTGGTGATAGCCTGCCCCTGCGCCCTGGGGCTGGCCACTCCCACCGCGGTCACGGTCGGGGTGGGACGGGGCGCGGAACTCGGCGTCCTCATAAAAAACGGAGAAGCGCTGGAAGCTTCGGGAAAATTGACCGCGGTGGTTTTGGACAAAACCGGGACGCTGACCAAAGGAAAGCCGGAGGTCACCGACATTAAGACCTGGGGAGAAAATGAGAAAGAAATTCTCCGGCTGGCCGCCAGCGTGGAAAAGAATTCCCTGCACCCATTGGCGGAAGGCATTGTCAAAAAAGCCCGGGCGGAAGGCCTGGAGCTTTTCGAGGTGGAGGGCCTTCTTACCCTGAGCGGCCAAGGGGTCGGAGCCAGGGTCCAGGGAAAAGATGTGCTGGTCGGTAATCGGGCCCTGCTGCGGGACAATCAGGTTGAATTATCAAAAGAGGCCGTGGAACACCTCAATAAATTGGAAAGCGAAGGGAAAACGGTGATCCTGGTCAGCGTGGCCGGTAATTTGCGGGGAGCCCTGGCTGTTTCCGATCCGCTGAAGGAATCCAGCCGAAAAGCGGTGCGGGGGTTACAGGATATGGGCTTGACCGTGACCCTGGTCACCGGGGATAACCGATTAACCGCCGGGGCGGTGGCCCGGGAAGTGGGGATTGAAAAGGTGGCCGCGGAGGTTTTGCCCGCGGAAAAAGCGGACGAGGTCAAGAAGCTCCAGGCCGGAGGTGAAGTCGTGGCTTTCGTCGGCGACGGGATCAATGATGCCCCGGCCCTGGCCCAGGCGGATGTCGGCATCGCCATCGGGAGCGGCACGGACGTCGCCGTCGAAAGCGGGGACATTGTTTTAATCCGGGATGATCTGGTCGACGCGGTGGCGGCGATCCAGTTGAGCCGAAAGGTCCTGACCCGGATCAGGCAGAATCTGTTCTGGGCTTTCGCCTATAATACGGTGCTGGTGCCCGTGGCCGCGGGGATCCTGTATCCCCTCTGGGGGATCACGCTCAAGCCGGAATGGGCCGGCCTGGCCATGGCGATGAGTTCGGTGACGGTGGTCAGCCTTTCATTGATGTTGAAAGGATACATACCACCGATAAAAAGATCCGCTCCCTGATATTTCCCTCTACCCAGCGTGGGAGAGCAGCCTGCCCGTCATAGCCTTGGCGACGGCGGAGGGGTGAGGGGGCTAATCTAGCTTGTCTTTTGTATTTAACTAGAAACTAGAAACCCGAAACCAGAAACTTATTTAAGGAGGAACAATGGCTATCGACCCAGTTTGCAAAATGACCGTGGAAGAGAAAACCGCGAAATGGAAAAGCGAGTTTCAGGGGAAGACCTATTATTTCTGCGCCCCGGGCTGCAAAAAGACCTTCGATAAAGATCCGCAGAAATACCTTGGCCCGGGTACACCGGAACGGAAGGGCGGCGAATGCTGCCGCTAGGCCGGGGTTCGAATCAGGCGGCCGGTCCGGCGGATATATCGGGCCGCCAGGAGGTTCTTATGAGAAAAATATCTGAACTGTGCCTGCTCGCGGTGGTGATGGTTCTTCTGACGGGCGGAGACCTTTTCGCCCAGGGAAAGCCTCTCCGTTTCGGAATGGGAGTGGGGCTGGGAAAGGAAGTCAACATCATGTCCCCGAACCAGGCTCCGAGTCCGTATGTGTCTGCGGATTTCCCGAGCCTATATTTCCCCGTTGATTTCTCCAGCTTCCGACTGGAGCCGGAGATCGGTTTATTTTCCTATTTCGTGGGAACTGCCGGCGATAGAAGCACCGTTCTCCCGCTGGGGCTGGGGGTTTTCTGGCGTCATGAACGGGAAAAGATCGATTTTCATCTGGGGATCCGTTTCGGGATATCCTTCTGGTGGCTCCGGGACACCTCCGACGGGGATATCGAAGTCGGGACCAAGCATGACCTGACCGTGGGCCCGGCGGCCGGGGCGGAATACTTTTTTACCGAAAACCTGAGCGGCGGCGGCGAGGCCCAGCTTCTCTACAGCCATGTCGGTCACCTGTATACCTTCGGGTATGATCAGAGCGAGGCCAACCTGGTGAAAACCAAAACCCTTCTTTTGCTGAAGTGGTACTGGTGAGAAAACTTGATAAACGCTTCCCGGTGCTTGAGAAATCAGGTGAATTTGAGGATTTGATTGAAATAAATATTAAAAAAAGATAATCTGAGCCAATCAAACATTTTGGGAGGAAAAGCGGAACCGGTCAGAATTAACAAACGGGTTTTGTCCGGAGTTTTGGTCTAAAACCAAGTCGAGAGCAGGGGGAAATATGAAAAAATATTGCATCGGATTAATCGCGGTGATGGTGATGCTTTCGATCCCGGCCGGGGCCCGGGCCGAGGCGGACATACCGGGGTGGGAAAACACCCTCACGCTCGGAGCGCAGAATCTCAGCGTCTCGGATGATTTGAAGCTGATCGCGGTGGGCCAGGATAACGCGGTTTTTCTCTTTGACGATACGGGAAAGCAGTTTTTTACCCTTAAAGTCGACAAAGCCGCGACCCCGGCCGTATCCCCGGAGGGCGGGTATGTCATGATCCAGACCGCGGGAACGGACGAATCCGTCCGTAACGCTTACGTTTACACCCGCGAATCGAAGCTGCTCTGGTCCATGCGGGACTTGCCGGCGGTCAGCCGCTTTTCCGGAAACGGTGAGTATATCCTTTTTTCCTCCTGGCGGAAGGGCGGGGCGATCCTGACGGACGTCCGGGGGAAAATCATCTGGAACAAGGGGCCCTGGGAAATCAAGCCGGACTGGAAAAAAATGCTGATTTCTCAGAATGGCGAGACCATTATTTTCAGCAACCAGGGTATCTTCAACCGGGAAGGAAAGCTGACCAAGCAGATGGACCTGGGGTCTAATTGCGACCTGGCCCAGGACGGAACCCTGATTGTGAGCCAGAAAATGGATCTGGGAAAAATTATCGTGAGCGTGTTTGACCCCGCCGGAACCAGGAAATGGGGCTTGGCCGTCACCGCCGACCCCGCGGCCGGGGATGAGGCCGCGTTGGGGGTAAGCATCAACCAGGGGATAGACAGGGTTGCCATGGTTGGAAACGGCCAGGGCCGCGGATACCTTTACCTTTTTGACCTGGCGGGGAAACAGGTTTGGGCCAAGGTTGATCTGCCGAAGATCCTTCCCGGGGACTTAAACGCGGTCAAGGTGGCGCAGAAATATATCAGGGTTAATACCGTCGAGGGACCGCGGGTTTATGATTTGCAGGGCGAGCTGACCTGGAAAGCCCCCGGGATTGAGACCGATTTTTTCATGTCGGGTGACGGCCAGCGCGTGATGGCGGTCGCCGGCAATGCCATTTCCTACAAAGGCCCGGGAAATGTTCTTTTCGCCGGCCCGGAAGAGGAAACGATCAGCGAGGAAGCCGCCCCGGCCCCGGTTACCACCGAGGCGGTATCGCCTCAGGGCGTGACCGCCCCGCCCGCCGGGGTGCCCGGCGCGGTGACCCAGGCGGCCGTGCCCCCGGTGCAAGCCGTGCCGGTAGTGGCCCCGCCGACCCAGGCGGTAACCCAGCCCGTCCTGCCGGGGGCGGGCACTAACCAGTGCGGCTGCCTGGCGAAAAATATTATTACCGCCGTTCTGGCGATAATTTTCACGCTTCTGATTGTTTTCCTGTATCAGAGGTTTTTGGGAAAAAGGAAATGGTAGAGGTTTAGGATTGAATTTGTAATTCCCCTGATCTTGCCACGGGGACACCTTTTTGCTGTCATTCCGCACTTGATGCGGAATCCAGTATTTTTTGCCTGGATTCCTGCTTCCGCAGGAATGACGCCTGGCTATGTGAGAATCTTTCTAATTCAGATACCCTGCGGTCTTTGCCGCAGGGGGGTTCATTAGTGAATAAAAGTCCGGAGCCTTGAATTTGAAGTTACGTAGGCGGCAACTGACGGAGGATAACCGGTTGCGCTATAATTTAACCCGGAGTTTTATCAGAGACCGGAGGAGCGGTAATGAACAATGAGTATGTCCACGGCGAGATCGGGGAAGAGATCCGGTTTATTTCCGGATACTACATAATTCAGGAGGAGCGCCGGATGAAATACAACGGCCGGGAACTCCTCGTGGTGATCGGCCATGCCATCGTGGACAATTCCTGCTGCGGACGGACGGGATGCCGCTATGCCCTGGTCCCCGGATACATTGTCAACTGGAAATCCCGCAAAAACGATAAGGGGATCGATGTCACCGATGTTGATCAGATCAAGGATGTGAGCGAGCAGAAAAAAATCGCCAAGGATCTCCAGTCCAAAGAGACCCTACAGCAGGTCAACTTTTAATAGCGCATAGAGCAAAGAGCAGAGTGCAGAGAGCCAAGATTAAAACAAAATAGTAAGTGTTTTCTTTTTAATTTGAAAATAATAACCCGAAACCCGAGACTAGAAACCCGAAACTGAATTTACTCCCACTTAAATTCCAGGCGGGCGCCCAGGTATCTCCGGGGCCGGGGGACGCCGGTGATATCCTGGTAATTGGCATTGGTGAGGTCCTTCCCTTCAATCGAGAAAGTATAAAATTTCGCGTTGTAGGAAACCGCCGCGTTTATTAAGACCTGCCGGAAATCCTCGTTCTTCTTTCCCTGGGTCAGGTCGACCACGGGGCTGTCCAGGGCCAGATAATAGCTGAAAAATTTTACCGGTTTTCCCCAGAATGTCAGGCCTAGGCGGTGCCGGGGAAAATCATTGCTGTATTTGTACTGATACCCGGTTTCTTTCCGGTCCTGGGTCAGGAATCCGTATTCGCCACGGACATTCAAACCGGGGAAAATCCCGGCCTGGGCGGAAGCCTCTATCCCATAGGTGGTGATGTCATCCAGGTTCAGGGCTTGCCAGGGGTCCGCCGAAGTTGGCCGGGCCCAATCAATCAGGTTCCAGTCGTACCGACGGAGCAGAACCAGGGAAATGAATGTCCTGGCCGCGGGATAATATTCTCCCCCC
The DNA here is from genome assembly GCA_028713675.1 of bacterium. GTDB lineage: Bacteria > Desulfobacterota > JAPLJL01 > JAPLJL01 > JAPLJL01 > JAPLJL01. The sequence continues at coordinate 43,112 of JAQTNV010000006.1, read as the reverse complement.
GCTTCGACTGAAAGTGAGCGTTCGTTTTTCAGGTCGGGATTACTCTGATTGCTCGGGTCGGAATAATAGAGCTCGGTGAAGGAAGGGGACCGGTAGGAAAGCCCGGATGAGGCCTTGAGCCGGAATCCGGGAATGATCCGGTAGCCGATCCCGAGCGAAGGTGAAAGGACGGTGGCCTGGTTGGAATGAACATCGGCCCGGGCGCTGGCATTCAGTTCCCAGGGGAATTTTTTCGGGCTGGAATACTCGGCCGCCAATGAGCCGCGGGACTGGGAATGATCCCCGAGGTTGCTGCTTTCCAGCCAGTCTCCCGCGCCTTCCAGCCCCAGGGCCAGCTGGCCGGCTTTTTTCATGAGGATCAGCGACTCGAGCGTGCCCAGGATGGTGTAACTCAAGTGATGGTTCTGATATCTTTTCGGGTCATCGCGGAAAAGGACAAAGTGATCGGTGTGACGGCGAAAGGAAATCGCCGGCTTCAGGGTGAAATCGTCATGGGAAATCAGGTCCAGGCCGGTTTTGGTAAACAAGGTTTCGGTGTGCTCCCAGGGCTCCCAGCCGGGTTTGGATCCGTAAAAGTCCTGGGCCCCGAATTCCTTGTCCAGATAACCGATAACCAGGCTGCTGTTTTTCCCCAGAATCACCGGGTTGGCTTCCGCGGAGGTTTTAATCATCCGGTAATCTGTTCCCGGGCGGAAGCCGGAGGAATCATCGAACCCAGCGGAGATCCTGGCCCCGCCTTTGGCGAAGGGCAGGGTAACCTGGGCCTGGCCTCCCCGGTCGTGATAATAAAGATCTTGAGAATAAGTCCCCGCCCGGATTTTCCCCCGGACGGTGAATTTGTGGGGAGGCGGGCTGGAAATGATCTGGACCACGCCGCCCAGGGCGTCCGAACCGTAGAGAGAGGAACCCGGGCCTTTCAATATCTCCACCCGCTCAACTTCATTAAGAAATATCGGCAGGTCGAGATCGTGGTGCGAGGTCTGGGGGTCATTCAGGGGGACGCCATCCAGGAGAATGAGGACCTGCTCGGAGCTGGAACCGCGGATGGAAAGGTCTCCCTGGATTTCCCCCGTCCCCCGGCGATGGAGTTCAATCCCGCCCTGGAGATCGAGGAGATCGGAGACCGATTCCGCCGGCGCTTTCTCGATTTCTTCCCGTTCGATCACGGTAACCGAGCCCAGGGCACCGGCGCCCGGGATATGGCTGCCGGTGATCGTGACCGGCTCGAGCTGGACGCTTTTTTCCTCCGCCCGGATCGGCGCTGGAAAGAAAATCATCCCCCCGAGCAGGAGCAAAGGAAAAAGTCTGATGGGATTTTTCCGGGGGAGATATCGTAAGGAAATAATCCTACTGCTTGAAATCAGCATAGAGAGCGGAAAAATCAATTCCGCCGATGCGGGGTTCCAGTTCGGTATACCTTTTGGAGATATTATCCCGGGCTTCAATCAGTTGATCGTTTTTTAGACCGTTATTGATGGAAAGGAAGGCTTCCAGATATGCGGTCAGGTTGTCGATGGCCTTGATAATTTCCCCATCCCGGGGATTATAGCGGTCTTCATTATAAAGGCGATTAATCACCTCGCTCTTCTTCACCACGATTTTTTTGTCCAGGATAATTACGCTTTTAAACTCATCCTCGGTAAACATCTTGATTTCCGGATGCCATTTCGGAGGAATCAGGCGATAAACCACTTTTTTCATCTGTTCCGATTCGTATTGCTTGATCAGTTTGTCCAGCCCCGAAACGGATCGCTTCACCGGGGAAATGATATCCCGGGTTAAAACCTCGGGCAGGTCGTGAAAAAGCCCGGTGAAATAATTATTGAGGGATCGTTTCCGGCAGGCATGGATTTCCCCGGAGAAAAGATAGGCCAGAATGGCGACCACCAGCATGTGTCCGAGGACCGAGGTTTTGGGGGTGCGGGGCACGTGGCTCCAGCGGTATTGGAAGCGGAGCTGGCCGCAGAGATCGACGAAATTGCGGATATTGGTCTGCAGGTAAAGTTTGGAAATGCCTTTCAGGTCGTTGTATTCCTCCAGCTTGGTATCCAGGTCCTGCCTGATCTCGTCGATTTCGAATCCTCCGGGATTGGCCCGCTCGATGATGTTGAACTCCCAGCGGGAAGCGTAGAAATGGGCGGCATTCAGGATCCTCTGGTTCAGATTATTCTCGTCGGGCTCGAGAAAATGCGAGCGAAAGCGCTGGCAGAATTCCCGCCCGAGGGGGGTGATTTTAGGCTTGAGCTGGAGATAAATCCATTCATTCAGCTTTCGATAGTGATTGGGGTGTTTTTTTATCCGGTGAAAAATCGGGGGTTTCAGATCGGTCAGGATGAGGCGCTGGAGGAATTCAAAAAATCCGCCCTCAATGATTTGAATCCAATCGAATCCTTTTTGTCCTTCTTCGAATTTGCCCAGGACATAAGCGATGATCATTTTGTGGGCCTGCTTATCCAGTTCGACCAGCTCGACCGGGCGGATCTGGTCGTTCCAGCGCTGCATGCTGGCGGCTTCGAAAATTTTTTCGATCAGGGCCCTGGTAATCATATTTGAAAAGTCCTAAGTAGGAAAAACCATCATATTTGATTTTTATTCTTCCGGGAAGGGGAGCAGGGACTGCCGGGGTTCAGGGGGGCACAGGGTTTTCCAGGTTTTCCTGGCCTCGGGGGGGAAACCGCCGTGGCGGCGCTGGTATTCCCGGATGAATTTCATGGTCTCGGCATTGGGATAACCGTTTCCCCCGATCGGTCCGAACTCGGGCTCGTAGCGGGAGAAGATTTTTTTCAGGCGAAGATCGCGCTCGTGCTTGGCGATGATGGAGGCGGCGGAAACGACCGGATATCTCTGGTCGGCCCGGTTTTCCGCCCGGAAAAGGACTTTCGGCTCCTGGGGCCAGACCAGGGAAAGGTCGGAAAAGATTTTTTCCCCGTCGAGAAAAACGGTCAAGCCATCCGGAGCAACCGGGCGGAGGGCAAAAAAAGAATTTACCAGTTCGAGAGCCGCCCTGCGCTCCAGCTCGTTGATGCCCCCGGGTTTTCGGGATTGGCGAAACCGGTCAATCTCGCCCGGGCTCAGGCATTTGTAGGCGACAAAGCCTTTGGCCTCCCGGGCGAGGTGCTTGATTTCCTGATGGAGCCGGGCGCGGGTCAGAGGGGAGAGGGCCTTGGAGTCCTTGACCCCCAGTTCTTCCAGCAGACTGATGGAGGCCTCGGGAAGGCAAACCAAAGCCAAGACCAGGGGACCCAGCAAAGCCCCCCGGCCGGCCTCATCAATTCCGGCATGAAGCATTCCTTGTTTTTAGCGGTGCTTGCCGCGGCCCTTCCGTTTGACTTTCTTCTTGCGTTTTTTCTGGGCGGCTTTTTGCTGCCGGGAAGTCTTTCCCATGATTCATTCTCCTTTCGGTTTATGAGCGTGACCTATTCTATTTTTGATTTTTTCCAGCGTAAGATCAATAACCCTGGGATTGGGATAGGAATTTCTGATTTCCTGGAATAGCTTCAGGGCCGGTTCCAGGTCGCCGTCTTCCTCGAGCGTGGAGGCAAGGGAGAACTTTACTTCCGGGATCAGCTCGCTGGCGGGGAACCGCCGGATCAGGCTTTGATAGGTGCTGATGGCGGCCTGGAGATTTCCCAGGTAGTAATAGCATTTCCCCACGTTAAAATAAGCTTTCGCCAGCAGGGAGGGCTCGGGATTCTGCTGGATCAGGGTGACGAACTCAACCCGGGCCTGTTCGTAATTTCCCTGGCGGAGAAAACAATCGCCGATCCGGAAACGGACCTCGCCGATGCCGGAATCGTTCGGAAAAAGATCGACAAAGCGCTGGTAATAAACCAGCGCCCGGTTGTAATCCTGGAAATGATACTGGTAAAGGTCTCCCAGCTCGAATAAGGCTTTCGGGGTGAATTCCCCGACCGGGTAGGAGTACACGATCCGGCGCAGGTATTCCACCGCTTTTTCCGGCTGAAGCACTGTGAACTTGTAAACCCGTCCCAGTTCGAGAAGGATTTCGGGAGTCCGGGGGTGGGTCGGGTACTTTTTGACCATTTCCTCCGCCAGGGAATGGGCGTCTTCGTTTTTGCCGGCCAGCTTCGCGGATTCATATTGCTGGTAAAGAAGATCGGCCTGGTTCTTCTGGCAGTTCAGGAAAAAAAATCCCGAGATGATCAGGCCGAAAACCAGCGGGTGATGGCTGCGGAAAAGGGCGCGAGAAATATTTGCTCCCGGAGTAATACAACGCGGAGAGGAAAACGGGACAATGATCATGGAATTTCTTCGGCCGGGACCTCTTCCTCCGGTTCGGCCACCCGGGCGATGCCCACCACCCGCTCCCCGGAGTCATGGGCAATCAGGCGGACCCCCTGGGTATTCCGCCCGATTACATTTATCTCCCGGGCCCGGAGCCGGATGATCTTGCCGTGGTCGGTGATCAGCATGATTTCGTCTTCTTTCGTGATCCGGATGACCTTGACCACCGGTCCGTTCCGGGCGGAGGTTTTAATGGTGATGATGCCTTTTCCGGCCCGGCTCTGGAGCCGGTATTCCGAAAGCTCGGTGCGCTTGCCGTACCCGTTTTCGGTGACGGAGAGGAGGGTGGCCTCGGTCTCCGAGGGATTTTCCGGGGAGATGATCTCCATGGCCACCACCGAGTCGTCGTCTTCCAGGGAAATCCCCCTCACCCCCTGTCCGGACCGGCCGATGGAGCGGACTTCCTCTTCGGAAAAACGGATGGATTTGCCCATCCGGGTCGAAAGGAGGATTTCTTTCTGGCCATTGGTTATGTCTACCGAAACGAGCTCATCCTTGGGCTCGAGGGTGATGGCGATGATCCCGCCCCGGCGGGGGTGGGAAAAGTGAGTCAGCTCGCTTTTCTTGATCGTGCCTTTGGCGGTGGCCATGATCACGAAATGGTCCTCCCGGAATTCGCGGACCGGCAGGTAAGCGGTGATCTGTTCCTGGGGCTCCAGCTCAATCAGATTGACGATCGGTTTGCCCTTGGCCTGGCGCCCGGCCTGGGGGATTTCAAAGACCTTGAGCCAGTGGACCCGGCCCTGGTTGGTGAAAAAGAGCAGGTAGTCGTGGGTGGAGGCGACAAAAAGGTTTTCGACAAAATCCTCCTCGCGGGTTTCCATCCCGGCTTTGCCCCGTCCCCCCCGGCGCTGGGCCCGGTAAATGCTGACCGGGTTTCTTTTGATGTAAGAGAGATGGCTGACCGTGATGACCATGTCCTCTTCCGTGATCATGTCTTCGATCCGGATTTCCTGGGGGGCGTCGATGATTTCCGTCCGGCGTTCATCGCCGTAGCGTTCGGCGATCTGGGCCAGGTTGTCCCCCACGATTTTCAGGATCAGTTTTTCGTCGGAAAGGATTTTTTTCAGGTAGGCGATCAGGGCCCGGGTTTCCTTGTGCTCGGCCATGATCTTTTCCCGTTCCATCCCGGTCAGCCGGTGCAGGCGCAGGTCGAGAATGGCCTGGGCCTGGATTTCCGAGAGCGGGAGCTTCTGGGTCAGGGCAAGCTTGGCGGCCGCCGGGCTTTCCGACTTGCGGATGATCTGGATCACCAGGTCCAGCTGGTCCAGGGCGATCCGGAAGCCCTCCAGGATGTGCAGGCGCTCCTCGGCCCGGGCGAGGTCGAATTTGCTTCTCCGGGTGATGACCTCGCGCTGATGGATCAGGAACTGCTCCAGGATGCTCTTCAGGCTCAAAACCATGGGCTTGCCTTTGACGATGGCCAGGTTGATGATGCCGAAAGAGACCTGGAGAGAAGTGTGCTTGAAAAGCTGGTTCAGGATGGCGCCGGCGATTTCCCCCCGCTTTAAATCAACTACCACCCGGAGACCTTCCCGGTCGGATTCATCGCGGATCTCGGAGATTCCCTCCACCCGTTTGGACCGCGTCAGTTCCGCGATTTCCTCGAGGAGCTTGGCTTTGTTGACCTGGAAGGGGATTTCGGTAATGACAATGCTTTCCTTTTCCCCTCCGCCTTTCTTCTCAATCATGGCCCGGGCCCGGACCTGGATGATCCCGCGTCCGGAGCTGTAGGCTTCCCGGATCTGATCGTGCCCGAGGATGAGGCCTCCGGTGGGAAAGTCCGGACCGGGCAGGAACTTGATCAGCTCATCAGTGCTGATTTCGGGGTTTTCGATGAGTTTGAGGGTGGCCTGGGCCACTTCCCGCAGGTTGTGGGGAGGGATGTTGGTCGCCATTCCCACCGCGATCCCGGCGGAGCCGTTCACCAGCAGGTTGGGGAAGGGCGCCGGAAGGACCGTGGGTTCCTGAAGCGTCCCGTCGTAGTTGGGGATTAAATCAACGGTTTCTTTTTCGATGTCTTCCAGGAGCTTTTCCCCCAGGGGCGACATCCGGACTTCGGTATAACGCATGGCCGCCGCCGGATCCCCGTCGAGGGACCCGAAGTTACCCTGGCCGTCAACCAGGGTATAGCGCAGGGAGAAGTCCTGGGCCATCCGGACCAGGGCGTCGTAAACCGAGGCATCACCGTGGGGGTGGAATTTTCCCAGCACGTCGCCGACGATCCGGGCGGATTTTTTGTAGGGTTTGTTGGAGGCGTTGCCGAGCTCGTACATGGTAAAGAGGACCCGGCGATGAACCGGCTTCAGTCCGTCCCGGACGTCCGGCAGGGCCCGGCCGACGATTACGCTCATGGCGTAATCGAGGTAGGACCGCTTCATTTCCTCTTCAATCTTGACGACGGAGTGACTGAGATCGATTTCAGGTGTTTCTGATGCCATGGGAAATCCTCATTTAAAAAAATCCCCAAGGGCCGCTTGGGGATTTGGTTTTGGGGTTGTCCGGCGAAATCATTTGTAAAAATTATCAGATTCCGGGCCCAAGATCAATAAAAATTGACCTCCGGAACGGAGATTTTCCATCGGAAAAGCGGATCAGTTTTCTCTGGCCTGGTAGGCGTCGGCCAGGTCTTCCAGGAGTTTTCGTTTCGAGGCGGGCTGGATCTTCCGCAGGGCCCGCTTGGCCAGATCGGTATAAACCTGGGCCCGCTCGCGCGTGTATTCAAAACCCTGGTATTTTTCAATCAGTCCCCGGATTCTCAGAATGGTCGGGGCGGGGAGAGGGGAGGCGTTTTCCTGGGCCCGAATCTTGATCAGGCGCAGAACCTGTTCCTTCTCCTTGGTATTGCAGCGTCTCAAAGCCTGGAACAGGGGGAGGGTGACCTTGCCTTCATTCAGGTCCCGTCCCCAGTCTTTTCCCGCGCCCCCGGGACCGGGAAGGTAATCCAGGCAATCATCGATCAGCTGAAATGCGATTCCAAAATTCGTTCCGAAATTTTCCAGGGCCCGGACATATGGCTTGGGAGCCCGGGCCACCATGGCGCCGACCTGGCAGGTGGCGGAGAAAAGCAGCGCGGTTTTGCAGGTGATGATGGTCAGGTATTCGCTTTCCTCTGGGATGGAACCCCGCCGGGCCAGCTGCAGGGCTTCCCCCTCGGCCAGCCGGACGATTACCCAGGCCAGGGGTTTGACGATCTCGATATCTTTTTCGTTGACGACCAGGGATATTCCCTTCGCCAGGATATAGTCCCCCACCAGGATACTCGCGGAGTTGCAGAAGACGGTGTGGGCGGCGGGTCGTCCGCGGCGGTGCTGGGAACAGTCAACCACGTCGTCATGCAGAAGGGTGGCGGAATGGAGCAACTCCACCGCCGCTCCCATGGGCAGGACCTTCTTCCCCCGGTAACCGCAGGCCCGGGCCGAGGCGACGAGGAGGGTGGGCCGGATCCGTTTGCCCCCTCCCTGAATGAGGTGGTTGGAAATCCGGGGGATGAGCTCCGCCCGGGATTGGATGGCCTCCTGGATTATCCGATCAATCTTCTGGAGCTGGGGTTGGATCGGCTTGCATATTTCGGAAAGATTTTTTTTCATATACCGGTAATATCTTAATGGAAGAACTCGGTTTTGGCGGCGGAGGGAGGAGGAAGCTTGATTTCTCCGAACCGGTCCTCGTATTTGCGGATGTTTTCTTCCAGGGCCTGGAGCAGCCGCTTGGTATGAATCGGGCTGGATATTATCCGAGCCTGGACCCGTCCGCGCGGAGCCTGGGGCTGGAGAAAGATAAAATCCATGATGAACTCGGTCTGGGTATGGTTAACCGCGGCCATGTTTATGTAAGTGCCCTGGGCCAGGTGTTCGTCCAGCTGAATCTGGATTTTCATTTCCTTTTTTTCGTCGTTCATTTTTCACCTCATTTTTAAAATCGGGTAAAGATTAGTCTTGCCTTTCCAGCCCTGTCAAGCCGAAAATGCCGAAACCAAGGCTCGTTATAACGCTTTTCTTTCCCGGTCGAGAAAATCCAGGATTTCGCGGCGATAGTTATTGAATTCCAGGGAGGTCCGTTCGCGGGGGTGGGCCAGGTCGATTGAAAACTCGGCCCGGATCCGCCCCGGGCGCTGGGAGAGGCCGATCACGGTTTGGCTCAAAAAAACGGCCTCGTCAATGTTGTGGGTGACGAACAGGATGGTGGGGTGTTCATCCCGGAAAAGCTTGAGCAGAAATTCCTGCATGGAATTGCGGGTCTGGGAATCCAGGGCCCCGAAGGGTTCGTCCATCAGGATGACCCGGGGATGCGCGGCCAGGGTCCGGGCGATGGCCACCCGCTGCTGCATGCCTTCGGAGAGCTGGGAGGGAAAATGACTCTCAAATCCGGAAATTTCGGTTTTCCTCATCAGCTCCCGGGCCTGTTTTTTCCTCTCGGATGACCTGATCCCCTGCATTTCCAGACCGAACTCGATGTTCTGAAGAATGGTTCTCCAGGGGAAGAGGGCGAACTCCTGGAAAACCAAACCGATTTTCGGGGTGGGGTTGGAGACCTCCTCGCCATCCAGAAGAACCCGGCCGGCGGTGGGCCGGGTCAGGCCGGCCGCGATCTTGAGCAGCGTGGTTTTCCCGCATCCGGAAGGCCCGATCAACGTGGTAAAACGGCCGTTTTTGAGCTCCAGGTTGATTCCGTCGAGGGCCGGGGTGGGGATTCCCCCCGGGCCGGGATATTCCTGGGAGATGTTTTCCAGGATCAGACTCATCAGTTAAATAAATCTATTAAACCCGGGGCAGTGTCAATATGCTGGCAATTTGGAATAACACCAAATAAATTTGCAAATCTCCCCCAGCCCCTCTTTTAACAAAGAGGGGGTAAGGTAATCCCCCTTTATGAAAAGGGGGATAAAGGGGGATTCTCAGTAGAATATTGAACCTCCGTATAAAGAAATAAATTATATGGGAATGATATTTATAATAACCGGAGATTATGGTATTTTCCTTTTGGTTTTTGCAGGCGGTGATCCCCCTTTAGGATAGGGGGAATAAAAAAGGATTTTCAGGAGTTATTTTCAGCAGTGGATTTCGAGGAGGGGTTATGGCCAAGAAAATACAGATATTAGGCGCGGGGCTCTCGGGGATGATCGCGGGGATCGACCTCGCCAAGCGGGATTACGAGGTGACCATCCTCGACGGCGCACCCGGGATCGGCGGGCTCGGGAACTTTCATCCTTCCACCCACGCCACCGCGATCGACGGCCCGGCCGCCTGGAGATACATTGGGATGGATCTCTCCCAGAACTTCCGCCCCTCCAAGAGCTTCCGGGTTTATTTCGGGGAGAACGGCTACGAGCTGGACTCGAGCGACCTGGTCGCGGTGGAACGGGGGGCCCGGGAAAGCTCTTTCGACACTTACCTTTATAAGGAGGCGCAGAAGCTCGGGATCAAATTCGAGTTTTCCCAGCAGATCAAAAAACACCAGGACCTGCCCCCGGGCAGCATCATCGCCTCCGGGCTTTTCCCGGAGATGTTCCACTCCCTCGGCATTCCCGCCCTGAAGTGCTACGGCTGGGCCACCCGGATGCCCATGGAAAGGGAGCCCGAGGTGGTCGTCTATTTCGATTCCTACGTCGGGGATTATTACTACAGCACCGTCACCAACGGGATCTTCTTCAGCATGTTTTTCCAGCGTTCCGACATTCCCCGCGCGAACGCGGACCGCTGCCGGGAATTCCTCAAGCGGCACGAGAACCTCGAGACCCCGGACTGGTTTCACTGCACCAACTATGTGCCGATGGGCAGCGCCCGGAGCCCGCGCCTGTTCGCGGCGGACAAGATCCTGGCCGGGACGCTCGCGGGGATGATGGACCCGATCTTCCTTTTCGGGATCAACGGGGCGGTACTCTCCGGGCGGATCGCGGCCCGCGCGGTTTACGAACCCGAGCAGGCCCGGAATGATTTCAAGTTTTACAGCCGGAACTTTGCCATGAATTACCGGGCGCGGAAGATAATGGAGCTGATCCCACCCCGTCTTCGGGTCAGGGGGGGCAAACGCTTCCTCTCCCTGCCTGAATCCATCCGAGGGAAGATGATGAGAGGGGATAAAGTCGGTATCCCCGGGGTAGGCAGTTTCAACCTTTATAAAGTGCTCAGGACGCTGTAGACGTTTTCCGCTCCAGGAAAAGAATCGTCCGGTCCATCAGGTAGCCGATCAGGCCGATGGCGGCCATCCCGGCGAGAATGGCGTCCACCCTGCCCAGGTCCCGGGCGGTCATAATCATAAATCCCAGTCCGTAACCTGACCTGACCCCGGTTAATTCGGCCGCGACCAGTGTCATCCAGCCCACACCCAGTCCGACCCGAACGCCGGTCAGGACCATCGGCAGGGCCGCGGGGATGAGAACCTTGGTGATCAGGGAAAATTCCCCGGCTCCCAACGTGCGGGCGGCGTCCAGATAAACGGGGTTTACTCCCCGGACCCCGGAGATGGTATTCAGGAGGACGGGAAAGAAAATCCCCAGGGCGATCAGAAAAGATGATGATTTGAGTCCGATCCCGAACCAGATGACCGCGACCGGGATCCAGGCCAGGGGCGGGATCGGCCGGATCAGGTTGACGATCGGGTTCAGGGCGCGGTGGAATCCGGGAGACCAGCCGGCAAGGAATCCCAGCGGCAGGGCCAGGGCAAGCGCGATCACGAAACCGAGCGAAACCCGGAGCAGGCTGTAAACGGCGTGAAGGTGCAGTCCGTGTCCGGGGGGAAGGCCCCGGACCAGGAGTTCCAGGGCGGTTTTCAAAACCCGGGAGGGCGGAGGGAAGACCTCAGGGGAAAACAGGGAAAAGTACGCGCCGAGTTCCCAGAGAATAAAAATAATCAACAGCGGGAAAAACCTGGAGGCGGGGATAGTGCGCGGCTTCTTCGTCATCATTTTAAAAATACTACGTTCTTTTTCCCAAGGGTAGATCGTAATTTGGAAATTAAGTAGAATGATTTAAACAGTAGCCAGTAACCAGTAGCAGAGGGCCGGTAGCCGCAGGCTTTTCGTTCAGATCCCGAGGCATTGTGGCCGAGGGAAGCCTGCGGAAAAATTGAAATCGTTCTTGTCACCAGATTCAGAAAGGGAACTTGAATGAAAAAGGTTAAAGCACTGAAAATCGTTAATCTGCTTCTCTTTCTTGCTTTCATTTTCCAGGCCTTGACCGGGATTGGGCAGATAATTATTGATGCGGATTTGTTACCCCTCATTCATAAGTTAGGAGGGGTCCTGCTCCTGATTTTCGCCGTTATTCATTTGATTCTAAATTGGGGATGGGTCAAAGCCAATTTTTTAAAAGCAAATAATGAAGGGCCAAAGGTCAAAGGGGAAGGGTCGTAAGGCGTTCGTAGCGTCTACAGTGTCCATAGTGTCCATTGAGTCCATCGTGTCAAAACAAGATTGAATGCTTCAATACAAAGAACAAAACGACACGACAGGCCAGATGATTATTAACACCATGCTCCATGCCCCATGCCCCATGCCCCATGCTTTTTACCCTATGCCCTATGCTATTCATAGATCAAATGTAGGAGGATGAAGTGCCGATTGTGACCGTAAAAATGGCCAAAGGCCGACCAGTGACGAAGAAAAGAAAACTGGCTAAAGCCATTACCGATATTGTGGCCAGGGAATTGGACGTAAAGCCGGAATGGGTGACTGTTCTGATCGAAGAATATGACCGCAGTAATTGGGCCACCGGCGGGCAACTTCACTCGGATAAATTCGGGAAAGGGTTTGGGAAGAAAGGATCCGGGAAGTAACCAGGGTTCCGGGAAATTATCAAAAATACTTATCCAATAATTAGTTAAAGCTAATCGGGAGAATTAAACATGGAAATATTTGATTACTTTGAAAAAACAGAAGGTAGAGGAATCCTGGCTACCGCTGATGAAAAGGGAACGGTCAACGTGGCGGTCTATTCCCGCCCTCATTTTATTAATGAGAAAATCCTGGCTTTCATCATGGCCGATCGGTTGACCCATAAGAACCTTCTGGGCAACCCCTCCGCGGCTTATCTTTTCATGGAAAACGGGCCCGGGTACAAAGGGAAAAGATTGTATTTAAAATGGATCGGGGAAGAGAAAAACAGCCCCCTGATCGAGAGATTGCGCCGCAAGAAGGATTTCCGGGGCAAAAGTTCAACCGGGGCCAGGTATCTGGTGTATTTCCGGGTGGAAAAGGTTCTGCCGTTGATCAGCAATAAGTAATAGTAAAAAGTTGTAGCCGCAGGCTTTAGCCTGCGTTTTTGGTGGTTGGGTTGTTACCAACGAAATGAACCAAGTAAACTAAACAAACCAGAAAAACCAGGATGATTCAATCTTTATTAATAATCGCGGGCGTTATTTTGGGGGGCGTACTCGTCTGGCTCCTTTTGCGGTCACAGAGGGCATCTCTAGAAGGCACGGTGAACGAATTGCGCGGCCAGGTACAGGCCCGGGAAGCCGCGATCGCCCAGCTCCAGGCGAATCTTGATACGGAAAGGACCGGCCGGGTAACCGCCGAAACCCGGCTGGCGGAAGCGTTTAAAAATATCGAGGACCAGAAAAAACTTCTGGAGGAAGCCACCCGGCGGCTGACCGACACTTTTAGCGCCCTTTCGGCGGAAGCCCTGAAGAGCAATAACCAGCTTTTCCTCGAACTGTCCAGGAATACGCTGGAAAAAGTGCTGGCCGACGCGAAGGGAGACCTGGGGAAGCGCCAGGAGGCCGTGGAAGGGATGATCAAACCCCTGAAGGAAACCCTGACCCGGTATGAAACCCAGATCCGCGAACTTGAAAACGCCCGCCAGCAGGCCTACGGAGGCCTGAAAAAACAGTTGGAGGATATCGGCAAATCCAACGAACAGCTCCAGAAGGAAACCGGCGCCCTGGTCTCGGCCCTGAAAACGCCCCAGGTGCGGGGCCGCTGGGGGGAGATCACCCTGAAAAGGGTGGTGGAAGTGGCGGGGATGTCGCAGTACTGTGATTTTGCCGAACAGCCTTCGGTGGACAGCGAGGAAGGCCGCAAGCGCCCGGATTTGATCGTGAAGCTTCCCGGGGGAAGGACCGTGGTGGTGGACGCCAAGGTTCCCCTTAAGGCTTACCTGGAAGCCATGGAAGCCGACAGTGAGGAAAAAAGAAAAGCCCAGATCGCCCGTCATTCCCAGGCGGTGCGGGATCATATGAAAGCCCTGGGTTCCAAGGCCTACTGGAACCAGTTCAATCCCACCCCCGATTTCGTGGTCCTGTTCCTGCCGGGGGAATCTTATTTCAGCGCGGCCCTGGAACAGGACCGTGCCCTGATCGAGGACGGGATGATCAGCCGGGTGATCCTGGCCACCCCCACCACCCTGATTTCCCTTTTGCGGACGGTGGCTTTGACCTGGCAGCAGCAGCAGGTGGCCGAGAATTCCCGGAAAATCTGGGAGGCCGGGGCGGATCTTTTCGACCGGGTGGTGAAGTTTGCCGAGCACCTGGACGGAATCCGTGACGGTCTCAGCAAGGCGATGAAGGCCTTTAACTCCGCCCAGGGATCCTGGGAAAGCCGGGTGGTTCCCGGGGCCCGGAGACTGAAGGAATTGGGAGCCGCGGCTCCGGAAAAAGATCTCCAGGAAATCGAACCGCTGGAATCCTCCCTCCGCGAGCTTCCGGATCCTGTCAAAAAAGAATAGTCGATCATAAAAATTGGCACTTCGAATCTGAAATCAGGCGCAACGATGTCTTAGGCGTATAATCAATATTAACTGAATTTTCTTGATCAATTAAAAATAATAATATACTCTCAGTCAGATGACTCGCTTCACCAAAATCATCATTACTCTAGGTCCCAAGTCCAATTCCCCGGAGGTGCTGACCCAGATTCTGGAGGCGGGTGCGGACGCGATCCGGATTAACCTGGCCCATGGAACCAGGGAATCCCAGACGGAAATGGTCAGGCTGTCTCGGGAAACCGTGGCGAAAGTGGGCCGGCCGGTGGCAGTGTTCGGGGATATTTCCGGCCCCAAGTTCCGGGTCGGCGAGATCGAGGGTAAAACGATTGACCTGGTCCTGGGAGCGGAGGTTATCCTGACCCGCCAGTCCCGATCCTCCTCCCCGCGGGAAATCCCCGTCCGCGACAGCCGCTTTTTCGAATCACTGAACCCGAATGATCCCATCCTGCTGGCCGACGGGATGATCGCGCTCAAGGTCATGGAAGTCGAACCCGACAAGGTGATTTGCCAGGTGACCGTGGGGGGAGTTCTTTCCTCGGGCAAGGGGATCAACCTGCCCGGTTCCGCCCTGCAGATCGACCCTCTGGAAGGCCGGGGCCGGGAGGACCTCGAATTCGGGGTGAAGACCGGCTTGGATTATTTCGCCCTTTCTTTTGTCCGGGGTCCCGATGATGTCAATGAAGCCAAGCGTCTCCTGCGGGAGATGGGGTCGGATATTCCCGTGATCGCCAAGATCGAGCGGCCAGAGGCGGTGGGTCGGATCAAGTGGATCTTGAATTCCGCCGACGGGTTGATGGTAGCCCGGGGCGACCTGGGGGTGGAAATCCCGCTCGAGGAGGTTCCCATCGTCCAGAAGAGCCTGATTTCCCAATCCCGCCAGGCCGGCAAGCCGGTGATCACGGCCACCCAGATGCTCCGTTCGATGATGGAGAATCCCCGCCCGACCCGGGCCGAGGTTTCCGACGTGGCCAACGCTATCATCGACGGGACCGACGCGGTCATGCTTTCGGATGAAACCACGGTCGGCAACTATCCGGTGGAAGCGGTAAAAATGATGGCGCGGATCGCCGACTCCATTGAGAAGTCACTCCAGGGCCGATCGGGCGGGGGGAAGGAATTGTTCAGCTGGGCCCTGGCCCGGCCCGGGTTTGTTCCGGGGGAGGGAGGCTGGGAGGATTCCGCGCTCTCGGCGGAGAATTCCATCCCGGAATCGGTGAGCCATGCGGCGGCGGTAATGGCGCAGGATCTGGGGGCCCGGCTTTTCGTGGTCCCGACCCGATCCGGAAGAACCCCGCGTTTGATCTCCCGTTTTCGAACCTTTATGCCGATTCTGGCCTTGAGCCGCAACGAGAAGACTATTCGTCAGCTGGCGATCAGCTTCGGGGTGATCCCGGTATTGGTCAATGAAGCAAACCTCACCGGCAACATTGTCGAAATTGCCCGGAGGGTGGTGCTGGAACTCGGCCTCGCCAGACCCGGCAGCCGGATCGTGATTACCGCCGGGGATCCGGATCACCCCGGCTCCACCGAGATGATCAAGGCGGCGGTCATTTAAAAGAAGGTTAAAGGTGAAAGGTCAAAGGTGGAAGGTAAAAAAGCCGGGAGAAGCAAGAATTAATAAGCAATCTCTGATTTTAATTGATTAAAAATGTGGATTTGAGAAAATAGGGGAAACCGAGGAAACCATTGCCTGAAGTGGGAACAAATACGGGAGGTATATCCCGGAAAGCCCTGATCCTGATCGGGGCCGTGATGTTTATTCTGAGCACCATTATTTCTTATTCTATCTTCCATCATAACGAGACCGCCGCTCCGGATAAAAAACCGCCGGTTCAAAACGCCCGGGTTCCGGAATCCGCATTTAACGCCGAAGAGAATATGCCGGCTGGAGCGAACCCGTCCGGAGTTGGCTCGGAACCCTCTCTCTTGCCTTCACAGGATTTGACTGAGAAATCAGCCCCGGAGGCCAAGCCGCCGGTTAAAACCGCCGAATCCCAACCCAAGGCGGAGGCCGCGGTTCCCAAGTCCAAAACATCCCCGGAGAAAAACGCGCTGGAGGCTAAAACCGCTTCCGGGAAAGAGAAAGAAGCCAAGGCCGAGCCCAAGAAAACCGAAACGGCTGAAATTGCCCCGGGAAAAGCGGAGGAAACTAAACCCGCCCCGGTCAAGGCCGAATCGGAAGCCGTCGCGATCACGACTCCGCCGAAAACGGAAGAGGCGGCCAAAGTCCCGGCCGGAAAAAAACCGGGTCAACTCAGGCTGCAAATCGGCGAATACCCTGATTTGAAATCCATGCTTAAAGATATGAACCGGGTCAAGGAACTGGGATTCGAGACCGCTTTCGAAGAAAAAGAAACGCAGGGAGGGAAAAAGGAATATTTCCTGGTGATGGAAAAGGAATTCACTGAAGGGGAAGCGAAGGCGGAATCCCTGAAGATGAAAGTGGCTCATAAACTCGAAACTTCCATCAACCCCGGACCGGAGGGTAAATCCCAGGTCTGGATCGGACCGTTCTCGAAATTGACCGAGGCGGTGAAAACCACTAAAATGCTGAAAGAGGAAGGCACTGATACCCGGGTGGAAAGCAAGAAAAAATCCGGCAAAAAGGTATATTTATTTGCCGGACCGTTTTCCGACAAGATGGGCATGATCAAGGCCAAGGCGGTTTTAAAAAATAACGGGTTCTCTCCCGAGACTCCCGCCCTTCCATAAAGGTTATCCCCTTGTATTCATTCCCCTTTTTTCTTCCTTAAAAATATTTCTCGAATGATCGCCGGAACATAATTTTTTCTTAAAACAAAAATCCTGCGTTTATGAAGGCCGCGCTGGTCAAGTCCGAAGGAAATTTTGAAATAGTCGATATTTCCCTGCCGAAGCCCGGCCCCGGGGAAGTGCTGATCAAAGTCGCTTACTGCGGGATCTGTGGGTCGGACATTCATCTCATC
The DNA here is from genome assembly GCA_028713675.1 of bacterium. Classification (GTDB taxonomy): domain Bacteria; phylum Desulfobacterota; class JAPLJL01; order JAPLJL01; family JAPLJL01; genus JAPLJL01. Next base: position 26,158 of record JAQTNV010000006.1, on the reverse strand, counting down.
GATACCGGTCTGCTTCCTTCCGATTGCGTCATCGGCCATGAGCTTTCCGGGTGGGTCGAGGCCTGCGGGGAAGGGGTGAAGGGCTGGGAAAAGGGAACCCCGGTTGTGATTCTCCCGATGGATTCCTGCTACGAATGCTATCCCTGCAAGTCCGGGCATCCCCAGATCTGCAGCAACGGCATCCACCGGAGCTACGGGCTGGGGGTTAACCCGGGAGGATTCGCCGAATATATGCTGGTGAAAACCTCCATGCTTTTCCGGATCCCGAAAACCCTGGACCTCAAGACTGCGGCCCTGACCGAGCCCCTGGCCGTGGCGATTCACGGCGTAAAAATGCTGGGGGCGAAGAGCGACGACCTGGCCCTGGTGTTGGGGGCGGGGCCGATCGGGATTTTCAGCGTTTACGCCTTGAAGGCCCGGGGTGTCTCCGATTTGTATGTTTCCGAACCGGATGGCTTCCGGGCCGGGAAAGCCCGGGCGATCGGGGTTAAGGCGGTGATCGATCCGGCGGAGAACATGCCGGCTTCCTTTATCCATGAAAACGAGGGCCGGGCCCCGGAATTTGTGATGGATTGCGCCGGGACGGAATATTCCATCGGGGAAGCCTCCTCGATTGTCCGGCACCGCGGCCTGGTGGTGGTCCTGGGGGTGATGATGGGACAGGCCTGGCTGATGCCCCTGATCTGTTTTGCCAAGGAGGTCAGGATATATTTCAGCTTTGGCTATCACAAGTCGGATTACGACGAGGCCATTGATCTGCTCGGGAAAGGATTTGTCGATCCCCGGGTGGCGATCAGCGAGGTTTTGCCTTTGCAAGATATCGGAGAGGCGTTTCAGAAATTGCACGAACCGGGGCAGATGAAGATCCTGATTGACTGCCAGGCCGGTTAAACGGGGGGCGAAGGGGGTGATGCGGGGAAAGCACTGAACTGGATTTTCGGCGTTGATTTCGGTCATTAAACAATGGAGAAAAATTTCAAGGAGGTTTTCGCAATGCAAGGAAGCAAACTTTATGTCGGCAATCTGAAGTATTCCGTGGTCAACAAACAGCTGGAAGAATTGTTTACCAAGCACGGCCAGGTCAAGGAAGTAAACATCATTGCCGGAAAGGGTTTCGGGTTTGTGGAAATGGCTACCCCGGAAGAAGCGCAGAAAGCCATGGAAGCCCTGAACGGCACCGATTTCGACGGCCGGACACTCCGGATCGGGGAAGCTCATCCTCCGAAGGCCAAGGAAGGCGGAGGTCGGGATTTCGACCGGCGCGGCGGTGGAGGAGGCGAGCGCCAGGGCGGAAATTTCAACCGATACTAGATCGTCTGACGGTTTAAAAATTTTCAATTAAGTTTTCATCTTCGGTCGTTTCGGCATTTTGCCCGCCTTCGCAGGAGGCCATGGGTTTACCTGCGGATGAATGTTCTTCAGGCGGGTAACCCTCCATAGTTTCCGACTTCGCCGAGGCTACGTCGGACAGGTTAGCGAGGGAGGGTAAGCTTCGGCGGGTTCCGCCCGCCGTAAGATCTGTGGAGGTGCCACGGCTTTAGCCGTGGGGCTCCACCCGGGAGCTGGGTCGAAGCAGGTGAGCCCTGTCATCCCGAGCGGCTTGCCTCGCGAAGCGGCGGGGGAGAATCCTGACCCGCCCTGCGGAAACCAAACGACGGACCAGCGAGGAAAGACATGAAAAAGGTTCTTCCCCGAGTCCGGAGCAACGCATGCTTATGAGGCTTTTCCGATGCGCATTTATTCGCTGAAAGCAAAAATTTACCCCGCCCCCGCCCGGCTTTTCCTGCTGTTCCTGGCCCTGGTTTTTCTGCTCGGGTCAGGCGGGTGCGCCGGTTTGTCCTCCCGGATGAAAGTCAGGACGGTGGAGGCGGACCTGGGGAATTACCGGGGGGTGGTGCTGGTCGACGGGATGAATGGATGCGAAAACCTCTACCTGGAACCTGATTCGTTCCGTCTCTATGTCACCGACCTCACCGGGCGGATCAACCTGATCGACGGTCCCTCCCGAAGCGAACTCAAACTGGTGAAGTCGAAAAAAATTGCCGGTGAGTGTGCCCTGGGGATAGGCGCCGGCCCGGACGGCAGGCTTTATGTGGCCGCGAGCGAAAAAGACTGGCTGAAGCAGGGCGGCTCCGTTTACCGGGTGGACCGTGACTTGGAAAAGGCGGAAAAGTTAACCGGCAACCTACCCGGGATCAACGGCCTGACTTTTGACCGGTCCGGCAACTTGTATCTAGCCACGAGCAATATGAGTTTCCTGCGACCCCGGGGCGCGGTTTACCTGATGAAAATCGGCCCGGACGGCAGATTCACCGTCCCGGAACCGTGGGCCGGCGGAAGGAAAATCGTGAACGGGATGTATTTCTCCGGGAAGGAAAACCGGCTGTATTTTTCCGAAACACTTTCGGGGGTATACCGGGTTGACTCGGGGTCCGGCCAGGCGGAAAAAGTTTTTGCCAAAGCCAAAACCATGGATTTTTTCGACGACCTCTGCCAGGATCAGGCCGGAAATTTATGGGTCGCGGATCCCGGCAGCGGTTCTCTCAAGAAATATGTCTCCGGGACCGGGGAACTGGTCCGGTTTAAAATCCGGGGCATCGGCCAGGTCTCTTCCTGCCGGATCCGGGTCGAGAATGGCGAGGAGATTATTTATCTGACCGAGCTGAAGCGGCAGCCGAACAAGGTTCTTTTCGGAAAATTCGACGGCCGCGGGGTTTTCAGTATGCCCTTGACTGAATTGGAGAAGATTAAATAAAACAGTTTCCCCTCGCGATCACGCCGAATTTCATCATTGCAAAGAGCATAATCAGTCCTTTCCGTGCAAACTCCGCGACGAAGCCTGTTTTAATTCGATATCCCGGGGGACCGGATAATCGATACCGGGAGCAGTTGAATGGGATAAATCTGAAGGTTATGATTTATCCAATTTTTTGAAAAGGGAGGATGTAAACGCATGGAAAGCAAACGTCCGGGAGGGCCGGCGGGGACCGTGGATAATTACCAGCCCGGGAAAACGCCCGGATCAGTGAACCCTGAGAACGGGGGGGACGAATCCATTGATTCAGTTCCGCTTTTCCGGAAAAAGCGGGTGGTCATTCCGCTGCTGATTTTCGCCGTTTTGGCCACCGTGGCCGTCGCCTACTGGTACGTCAAACTGCGCCGGTTCGTTTCGACCGACAACGCTTACCTCGATGGGAACCGGGTTTCCATCAGTTCGAAATTGCTGGGGCGCGTCACCCAGCTGACCGTGGAGGAAGGCGACGGGGTCAAGCCGGGGCAGGCCCTGGCTTACCTGGATAACTCCGACCTCAAGGCCCAGGAAGCGCAATCCCAGGCCGAGCTGGAGCAGGCGGAGAAGAACGTGGCCTTGGCCAAAATCAACCTGGAAAGGGCCCAGGAAGACTTCGAACGGGCGAAGACCCTGTTGAAGGGCGGCAGCGCGACCAGGGAACAGTTCGATCACGCCCAGAAAGGCCTGGAAATTTCCCAGGCCCAGTACCATATCACCCAGGCCCAGGTGGGGGTTTCCCGGGCCCGGCTGGAAGTGGTCAGGACCCAACTGCAGAATACCGTCATCTCCTCGCCGCTCGAAGGCGTGGTCGCCAAGAAATGGGTGATGCCGGGAGACGTGGTCCAGCCCGCCCAGCCGATTTTTTCGATCAATGACAGCGAGCACGTCTGGATCACCGCTAATTTCGAAGAGACCAAGCTGGGGGCGATCAGGATCGGCGATCCCGTGGAAATTTCCGTCGATACCTATTCCGGCCGGGCCTTTTCCGGAAAAGTGATCCAGATCGGTTCCAATACCGCTTCCAAGTTTTCCCTGATCCCGCCCGACAACGCCTCCGGGAATTTCACCAAGGTGACCCAGCGGGTTCCGGTCAAGATCTCGGTGGAGATGCCGGCCTCTCCGGGCGATGCCGATCCTCCCCGGCTTCTGCCCGGGATGTCGGTCGAGGTCAAGATCAAAGTCAAATAGGACGAAAAGCGAGAAATGCGAGAAACGCGAGAAACGCGGGACAGGACAATGAAGAAAGTTTTTGCCCTTTCTCGCCTTTCCCGCTTGTCCAACCTTTCTCGCTTTACAGCCTGAGATGGCGGCTTCGCCGGCACAGGATTTCCGCAAAAGCCTGACCCGCCAGGTAGGATCGCTCCACCACCAGCACGATTTATACCGCTGGTGGGTCCTGGCCAACGTCATGATCGGTACCTTCATGTCGGTTCTGGACGCGACCATCGTGAATGTGGCCCTGCCCAAGATCATGGCGACCTTCGGGGTGAGCGTGGACAAAGCCGAATGGGTGATCACCGCCTACATGCTGGTTTTCGCGGTGATGCTTCCCAGCTCGGGCTGGCTCGCCGATCACTTCGGCTACAAAAGAACCTATTTCTGGTCACTGTTTTTATTTACCCTGGGTTCGCTGCTCTGCGGGCTTTCCTGGAACGAGAGCGCGCTGATATTTTTCCGGGTCATCCAGGGCATCGGGGCCGGCCTGATGATGCCGGTCGGGATGGCGATTGTGACCCGGGAATTTCCGGTGGAGAAGCGGGGGGTTGCGATGGGTTTCTGGTCCATCGCGGCCGCGGCTTCGGTTTCCTTCGGTCCCATGATCGGCGGATGGCTGATCGACAATTTCAGGTGGCACGCCATTTTCGACGTCAACGTGCCCGTGGGGATCCTGGGAATGCTGGCCACCTGGATCATTCAGCGGGAGTACAAGACCGAAAAAATCGTTTCCTTCGACCTGGTCGGGTTTATCTCCCTGACCGTTTTCCTGGTTTCGCTTCTGCTGGCCCTGGCGGAAGGCAACGCCGCCTGGAACACCGGAGGCTGGACCTCGAATTTTATCCTGACCTGTTTAGCTATTTCGCTGGTCGGTTTGGTGGTGTTTCTGATTGATAACTTTTCGGTTAAAGACCCCCTGATTGACCTGGGCCTTTTTCGAAGCTTCAACTTTGCCGTCACCAACCTGGTCTTGTTCATTTTCGGCCTGGGGATGTTCGGCAGCACCTTTCTGCTTCCCTTGTATCTTCAGGGGTCGCTGGGTTATACCGCTCTCCAGGCCGGGATGGTATTTCTTCCGGTGGGCATACTGCAGGGGGTGATGGCCCCCATCTCCGGGATTATGGCCGATAAGGCCAATCCCAAGATCCCGATCGTAATCGGGATTGTCCTTTTGGCTTTTAGCCTCTATCTCAACAGTTTCCTTTCAGTTTTCTCCGAGCATTCCCAGATCATGCGCCCTCTTTATATCCGGGGAGCGGCCATGGGATTGATGTTTGCGCCTTTGTCCACCATCGCGCTTCTCGCCGTTCCGCGCAACAAGATCGCCCAGGCTTCCGGTCTTTTGAATATCACCCGGCAGATCGGGGGAAGTTTCGGCGTGGCCATTTTGGGAACCATGCTGCTCCGCCGGGGGATTTTCCATGCCGCCGTTTACGGGCAAGCCCTGAACCAATACGACCCCACCTTCAAGCATATTGCCGCCTCCCTGACCCATTTCGTCCAGCAGTCGATCGGAGGGACACTCTCGGAGGCAACCACCATGGCTACCGTCCTGATCGGTTCGCAGGTGGGCAAACAGGCCCTGGTCGAGGCGATCAACGATGATTTTTTCTTTGCCGCAATAATCCTCGCTCTCGCGGTGATCCCGATTCTTTTGATTCGAAACAGCAAACCGGGCCCGGGCAAGCCGGGAAAGTAGGCGACTGCGCCGAATAGAACCATTCTTACCCTCTTTACAGTTTTACTTCTGGAATTGCACCATGTGACGGCGCGTGGGATAGAGCATCAGAAGATCTTTTTAGAGGGAAAAGAATATTATTAATCACGATGTAAAGAACGTGCCTAAAGCAGAATACAAAAACATTTCTTTAAGTTAGTACGTAAATACTTCTTGACATTAAATACCTTTGGGTATAAAAACATTGACTAAATTTCATAATTTCTCTCATTGAGGGGGGCGATGAAGGTTCAGCAAAGAACAGCTTCGAAGAATCCTTTGAAATTCTTTTTTTTAGAATCATTTTTAATAATACTTTTAACTTTGTCCATGAGCTTTTTGCCAGCCAAGGCATATGCAGGTTGCTGTTCTGGACAACATCTAGGCAACGTTACGGTAACTGTCAGCGTGGATAGCCCCATAACAGGCGGGATTTGGTTAGATCCAGAAATCATTTTTATTTCCATGCTTTACGATCCCGGTCATCATTGGCATAGAACCAATGGCGCCGGATTCCTTGACCATCCAGGCTCAGGTAACTATATGGAATATTTTCCTGATGGTTCATTACGTTCCATTCAAGGTGCTATAAATGACGATATTATTATGTTCGCAAGTATTTTAAATTCTAATGATGCATATTTTTATCAAGAATTAACTTATAAAAATTTAAGTCTTTGGCATTTTGATTCGGATTGCCCATCCGGTTTTTCGGGGTCGGCATCAATTTTATTTACAGTTAGTACAGATCAGGGTGATATTTTTTATCAAAGTTTTTATGTATATCAATTTGGATGCCAACGCGATCCTGACTCCTTTCATATTCTTGTAGACCCAACTGATAATTGTCAATTTATCTCAAATTGTTACATACAGGATTTCGATTACGATTATGATTATTACGTGCAATGTAATCCAGATGACCCTTCTGTTTATGACTGTCAACCATACAATTCATGTGTAACCCCCGGCCCAGAGTCTTGCGATGGTTATGACAGCAATTGCGACGGTCAAATGGATCCTGACGAAATCGATGCAGATAATGATAAGTGGCTTAAATGTTCAGTTGAATGCAACTCATCCTGTAATAAGCTTGATTTTAATTGTTGGGCTAAAGATTGTGATGATAATGATGCCAGTGTTTACCCCGGCGCTTCCGAGATCTGCGATCAGAAAGACAATAATTGTAACGGACTAACAGATGAGGGATTAAGTTGGGATAATGATGGAGATGGATACACATCTAAAGATTCTTGTGCCGGTTCTAAAAATGATTGCGATGATAATGATGCCAGCACTTTTCCAGGCGCGCAGGAATTTTGCGACGATAAAGACAGAAATTGTAATGATATAAAAGGGAAATACGATGCAGATTGTATAGCCAATGATGATCAACTTGGTGAGAATATAGACAAATGCGCCATAGACCAAGGCACGGATCCAGTAAATGTAATAACGGGAAATTTTTATACCAACCCTCAACGCGACTTAACATTGAAAGGAGAAAATATCGATATTGAATTTTATCGAATATATAATTCTCAGAAAATTTACGATGGACCAATCGGTTTCGGTTGGGTTCACAATTACGATTTATCCTTAATAAATTTAGCTGGCGGAAGGGTTAAAATTGTTCGGGAAGACGGCAAAGGTCTTTATTTTACTCCAAATAGTTTCGGCGGATACATTTCTCCTCGGGGGTTAAAATACCAATTAAATCTCAATCAAGGGGTCTTTAACCTCATAAACCCGCAAGGAAAAATATATTCATTTGATAACACAGGTAGGCTCGACAAAATAACCAGCCCGGTAGGAGGCATATTAACATTTACTTATAGCCCCGAAGGCCGGCTGATCAAAATTATATCATCAGAAGGCCCCGATTTAACGCTTAACTATGATGATGTAAACGGAAAGATTGCGTCAATCACCGCACCAGAAGGGGAAACCCTTGTTTCGTATACGTATGATCAAATTAACAACCTGAGCGAAGTAGATTATCCGGATGGAACATATACTACCTATTCTTATGGAGCATGGAGTTATACGCATAATATGACTTCGATTAGTAATTACGATAACTACGGTAATGCTCTATTCTCAGAATATGTTAAATATATTTATGCTAATCCCAATTTAGTTAGGGAAATATCTAATTCACGTGGAGAATCAAAATCATTTGATTATTATCCAAGTGATAATTTCACCGCAATATTTTCCAATACTAATGATATTCACCAAGGAGGATATTATGAGGTTCATTACGACCCTGATTTAGGGGTTTCGACCGAAATTATGGGTGATGACTGTGATTGCGGCGGGAGCAATGCCTCGGATTGGGATGCATCAGGAAACAACCTCCACCGAACAAAATATACCGATAAAAACGGCAATGAAACCTTTTATCAAAATTATGATAGCCGGGGAAATCCGGGGAAGATAATTGACCCCTTGGGTAATGAAACCCTTTATGCCTACCACCCGATTTTAAATACCCCGCTTTATATAATTAAGGATAGCGTTTTCGGCGGAAACAATGCGAAAAAGATTACCATTTACGATTATGACGACCCTCCCTTAGCTACCGATTCCTCAAACAATGACCCGACCCAATTTAATCAAAATCCTACCAATAAGCTCCACCGATTGATCGAAAAAGGCTTTACCTACGATTATTCCGGGCAAATAGTTTCTTATACTTATGTTACGCGTTATTCCTATGAAAGCGATGAGACAAATGGACCGTCAAATATTATTGTTTTAACCGATTTGAACGGAGATATTTGGTTGGTCCCGTATTTGCCAGAGGGGAATTTTGGCAGCAAGATATGGATAGCCAATCTTGGACTGCAGATTCCCTACCCGGTGGTTGCCGACTACGATCAGGATGGGGATTTTGATATTGCCTTGATTGGGACGGAAAATATTTATCTGCTTCAGAACGACGGTAATTTGAATTTCACTACCAAAGTCATCGCCACCGGACTTGATATGAGCAACGATTATTATTGGGGAGCGATGGCGACCGCCGGGGATTTTTTCGAAGATGCCAATCATCTGCCTGATATCGCCATTCAGGCCGGAAACTGGAGAAGGCTTATTATCCTGACGAAAAACGAGACAAACAATGGAGAAATACAGTTCCTGGATGGCGGTTCCTTCCCAACGCCTGATTTTGTAGTTAATGCAACGCAATTGAAATCGGGTGATTTCAATAATGACGGCCATATGGATTTGGTAGTGGGGCACTATGCCAATGATACTTGTATTATGTTCGGTGATGGAGTAGGCAACTTTCCAACTTATGGGTGTTACACAGGACCTTATTGTCCTGGTTCAATGTGGCAGAATATGGGGTTAATACATAACCCAATAATAGCTGTAGCTGTTATTGCGGGTGATTTTGACGGAGACGGAAATTCAGATGTTCTCGCCGGTCAAAATCACGATTTTGATCCTGGTCAAGCTTATTTCTTTGCTGGCAATGGACAGGGTAATTTAAATTTAGTTGGATTCGATAATTCCGTTTGTTTAAATTATTATCTTTACAATTATGGTTATGATGCGAACCCTTGGTTGGAAGTGGGTTCTGGTTATGGTTTTGGGTATGGAGCAACAGGGGATTTGGATGGGGACGGGAAACTTGATGTTGTGACCTCTGCATCCGGTCTTGGAATCATTTATTTCCATGGGAACGGGGACGGAACCTTCGGACCCTTGACTCAGATTGATCCCTGGGAGGGCCGGGTGGATGTGGCCTCCGGTATGTCAATGGGAACGGGCGTCAAGAAGTTGGTTTCGATTGACGGGCCCAGGACTGACATTGGAGATATTACGCAATTTTCTTATTATCCCGATAATTCAGAAGAAGAATATAATCGGGGGCGCTTGCGGACGGCTACCGATCCCTCCGGCGGAGTCACCCGATACGAAAATTACAATTTATTCGGAAATCCCACTGAAATCACCGATCCCAACGGGCATTTAACTCTAAACGAATATGATTTACGTAATCGTTTGAATTACAGCGTTCAGAAAGAGGCGGGACCTTCGGGCGAAGATTTTGCAACTCAATATTGGTTTGATGGTATGGGATCGATCAGGGGAATCCAGTTTCCCAATGGTGAATGGATAGAATATGATTACGAAAATTATACGCATAATTTAACCGGGATTTATAATGGAAACCAGTGGGTTAATTATGGCTATGATTATATTGGCAACCAGACGTTTGATGGGATAAATTACCGTGAGTTTGACAAAAATGATCGCTTAATTCGAATTTATAATCCCAATTATGAACCTGGCACAATTTATACCGAATTCGAGAATGATCCCAACGGCAACCTTACGTCTCAAACGGACGATAACGGTAATACTATTCAATACGAATATGACGTTTTAAACCGTCTTGTCCGGATTTCGAGCATCCCGGCCGGCCAGCCTTCCAGCCTCCTGGCTTCTTACCAGTATGATTCTCAAGACAATCTTGTTTCCGTCACATCATTCCGCGTTCCGGGCTCCGCAGTACTTACTAATTACTCATATGACGATATGGGCCGTCTGGTCCAAATCGATTCCCCGGATTCCGGCACAACCCGTTTCCAATATGACGAAGCAGGTAATTTAATTGCCAAATCCGATGGCAACGGCAAGGCATTCACTTACCAGTACGATTCATTGAATCGTCTTGTCATCCAAAATGACAGTGCAGGATCTCAAGTTTCCTATGCCTACGATCAGGGAACGAACGAAAAAGGCCGCCTTTCCACTGTCACGGATCCGTCTGGCTCTTCCAGCTATGAATACGACCAGCGCGGCAATCTGTCCCAAGAAAATAAAACCCTTGGCTCTTTGCCCTTTGCCCTCAGCTATTCTTATGATGCCAACGGCAATCTTGTTTCCATTACTTATCCTTCCGGCCGGGAAGTGGGTTTCCAGTATGAAAATGGTCTTGTCACGGGTGTGAATGCCACCTTAGATGGCGAGGGCACTACCCTGGCAAATAATTTCACCTACGACAGCAATCTGCTCTCCGAAAAGGCCATTCATTTTTATTACGGAAACGGGTTGGAGTTTGAAGCTGCCCTTAATGCCCGATATAATCCGGAATCTTGGAAAGTGCGGACTGAAGAGCAGCTTAATCCCATCTTGGTTCGAGGCTATAATTATGATAGCGTGGATAATATAGTGGATATTTTAATGTATGAGACCCAGGAATCGGACCAACAAGGGATTCCAACACGGACCGATCATTTTACTTATGATCCCCTTAATCGCCTGGGGACAGCCTCCTCTCCAGCAGCTTATGGAGACTTTGTCTTTGACTATGACCTGGCGGGCAACCGGATCGAGTCAACCCGCGGTTCCAAAGTCACCACATATTTATATTCTTCCGGTTCTAACCTATTGACCAACTATAATGATCCTCTCCGGGCCTGGGCTTGGACACCAAACTCGGGCGGGTCACCGCAGGCCCGCTACGAAGCGGCGATCAACGGGATGAAGCAATATCATAAGGAATTGAAAAAAGGCAAAAATTTAACCCCGGTTTCCGCCGGGGAGGTTTTGGTTAATTTCTACGGGATTATCAAAGGTTCGGGACTGGCCGAGGTGGGGGTGGACCCGGGAGTTTTGTTCCGGATCTGGCTCCGGGATAATTCCACCTTCCCAAGTATTTCTCAGCTTCGCGCCCTGGTCGGCGATGACCCGGCACATATTATCAGCCAGACCGATTATAATTTAATCGGGAATTTCATCCTGGAAGCGCAGAAATTGAATATTTTCAAGGAATTGGAAGAAGGAACCAACGTCAGCCATGATGCCAATGGAAATATCGTCAGAATCTGGGATGAAGACCCCGCTTATGAAGAGGTTTATGAATACGATGCCCAGAACCAGATGGTCAAGGCCTCGGTCAATGGGATGGTGGTCGGGGAGTACTCTTATGATTCCCAGGGGCGGAGGGTGAAGAAGAAATCATTCGGCTCAGAAATTCTTTATATTTATGACCAGTTCAGCAACCTGGTCTCGGAGTATGACGCCATTGCCGGGCAGTACATCAGGGATTACATCTGGCTGAACGGCAAACCCCTGGCCATGATCAAGTTCAACTATCCTCCTCCTTCGCCTCCATCACCACCTTCTTCCTTCGGCGGCAGTTTTTGCGCTACGCTCGGGCTTCAGAAAACCAGCCGGGACCAGATGGTTCTTTTTGGTTTGATTCTCTCCCCGTTCTTGGGGCTTCTTATTTACCGCTCGGTTAAGAAAAAGAAATGGATTCTTTTAGTGCTTATTTCTCTGGGATCATTTGGATTTGGCCTTCTGGCTTTCCAGCTTTCCAGCCTTCAAGCTGACACCACCCCCGGCGAGGAGATATTCTATTATCACAACGATCATCTGGGCACGCCTATCAAAATGACGGACTCCAGCGAGAATGTGGTGTGGTCCATGGATTGCAGTCCTTTCCAGGAGCTTTGCAATATTACCGGCTCGATCACGAACAATTTAAGATTCCCGGGGCAGTATTACGACGCGGAAACCGGGTTGCATTACAACGGGCACCGCTACTACAGCTCGAAGCTGGGGAGGTACATGACCGCGGATCCGGTGAGTGGCTCTCCAAACGATCCGCAGACGTATAATCCATATCCTTATGTGGCAAATAATCCCGTTAATCTAATTGACCCAGAAGGTCTTGAAGCAACCTGCAAATATAGCCAAAGCACAGGGAGCTTATCGTGTGTTGATGAATGTAAAAAAGTCTCTCTTTCGGCCTTATGTTATTCTGGTTTTATGGAAGGAAAAAATAATCCATATATGCAGGATGTCAAAGATGTTGGACCGATTCCAAGAGGCGAATGGAAGATTAATAATGCATTTCAAACCATAATAAAAAGACCCGGTCATGTTATTAGGAATGCAATATATTTAAGACCACTTGCAAACAATGACGTTTGGTCCACTAATCGTAAAAAATATGATTCTTTTTATATTCATGGTGATAATCAAACACATCCTGGAGATTCTTCGACAGGATGTATCATATGTTTGCTCAAGGTAAGACAAGAGATTATTCAGATGGGTGGTGGATCACTTACGGTTACTCGCTGAATAATTCTTATTCATTATGGGGTGAATAATGAAAAATATTAAAAATATTATATGGTTGCTATGTATCATCCAATTTTTAATGGTTAATGATTTGTTTGCAGAAGCTTCAAACCCGACTCCTTGGTATTTTGGTGAATTACAATATTTCGACAAAGAGGAAGAAGGTGTTTTAAAAGAATCACATTTAACAATAAATGGAATTACTGTTAATAAAAATACCTTCAAGGACGTTATGGAAAAATTTGGACAAGCTAACGTATTTAACTTCCAGCCTTATTCAGATGTTCATTCTGAAAATCAAGATCAGGCTATATGTTATATATCATACAAACCAGATGATGAAACATTATTAATATTCCAATTTGAGAAAATAGGTTCTGTTATTTATTCTATTTCATTAGGGCCCAAATCAATATTAAAAGATCAAGTAAGAAATTGTTCAAAATCAGATATGGTTGACAAAAATATTAGCACATTAAGCGGAATTAAATTGGGAATTACCGGAAATAAGTTTACAAATATTGTCGGTAATAAATATCATAAAAAAGGGCAAACAATTTATTTTAATTTTACTAAAAAAGTTATCATGACTGATAAAGAAAAAAAGGAAATGGAAAAGATATTTAAAACAACTTTATCAGCCAATGATGCTTATTGGGATTGTACAACGGGGATATTTGCTTATTTTGATAAAGAAAAATTAATATGGTTCAGTTTAGATAAAAGTTGTTCGAATTGACTTGGTTTTCAGAAAACCAGCCGGGACCAGATGGTTCTTTTTGGTTTGATTCTCTCCCCGTTCTTGGGGCTTCTTATTTACCGCTCGGTTAAGAAAAAGAAATGGATTCTTTTAGTGCTTATTTCTCTGGGATCATTTGGATTTGGCCTTCTGGCTTTCCAGCTTTCCAGCCTTCAAGCTGACACCACCCCCGGCGAGGAGATATTTTATTATCACAATGATCATCTGGGCACGCCTATCAAAATGACGGACTCCAGCGGTAATGTGGTGTGGTCCATGGATTGCAGTCCCTTCCAGGAGCTTTGCAATATTACCGGCTCGATTACGAATAATTTAAGATTCCCGGGGCAGTATTACGACGCCGAGACCGGGTTGCATTACAACGGGCACCGTTACTACAGCACGAAACTGGGGATCTATACGACCCCGGATCCGGTGGGCGGCTCTCCAAAAGATCCGCAATCTTTCAATCCGTTCCCGTATGTGGCAAATAATCCAATAAATTACTTTGATCCTTTCGGTTTAACAACTCTTACATTAAATGTTGGCAGTTGCTCTTTGACTGTTGATCCTGAAGATGGAAGTAAGTCTACATATAATATTTGTGCAACTTCCGGAAGTGGCTCATGTAAAAACGAATCTAAATGTGAACAAAAGAAAGATGAAGGTCCTCTCCCGAGGGGTAAGTATAATATTAATGCTAATGATATCTCGAATCCTGGACGTTTTGGAGATATTCTTAGAAATTTAACCGGTGTCTGGGGCGATTGGCGAGTACCAATAAATCCGTCACCAGGAACAGAGACTTATGGCCGCAGTGGGTTCTTTTTACACGGTGGCAGGAAACCTGGGACGTCTGGATGCATTGATATTGGGGGAGGAATATTCGGTGATACGAATACAGATAGACTATTAAAAGATTTGATAAACGATCCCGATAAAAAAATTCCTTTAACAGTAAAATAATCCACCTTGAATAATAGAAAAATAAAAGATTTTGTTTTGGCACCTATTATTCATTTCTGCCTATGGTTTGGTGGCTACCAGTCCATCCAAATAATATTTTCATATTCAGATTGCCGTATAGCGTATGGCTTGATAATTGGGTGGGGTTGTTCTTTATATTTTGGTTATTTGTTTGATATAAGTTTGGTTTCGGCCATACCTGGTTCAATAATTTACATTCTATTTGTAGCAATATGCTACTTTTCCAATTTCAATTCAATCTATCACGATTTTTTTATCTCAGCTGGCATTTCCGATTTTTTACTTGTTATCGCTCAAATGTTTGTCTTTATAAGCCCGATCATAATAAACCGTTTCTCTAAAAAATATTCAGGGGTTTTAAGTAGATGGGCTGGGAATAGGTGATTATATAAAATTTCAGTCTATTCGAATAAGCTTTCTTATAAATGTCTTTTGCCGCTATCTAGCTTTGTTTGTATTGGTTGACGGAGGCGGAGACGAATTCGGCGATTTTTTCCTGCTGTCGTCTAGGCAAGGATGAGGCTTCCTCGAAGATCTTTCTGAGTTTACCGTTTGGCCCGCCTTTCTTTTTAACCGCAACCACGCCGTTATTTGAGAGCAGGGCTTGGATGTTCACGCCCGCGCCTAGGCGAGTTTGGGCAGAACGTCCGACCGGGGCGGCTTGTCGCTCTGTTCCCAGAAGGCGATGGTTTGCTGGGGAACTCCGACCCTCTGGGCCAGATCGCCCTGGCTTAATCCCGCGTTGATCCTGAAGGTCAGAAGTTTTTCCCCGAGCTTGGGCCTGGGTTTGCTGAGTTTCCTTCCCATGCAGAAATTATAAACCGCGTTTTTGAGGAGGCCTGATTCCTGGGACCGGAATAATAAGGGGTCATAATGATTTCCCCTCTTCCCGCAATGAGATGAGGGGTTCTTTGGCCTTAAATCAAGTGGAGGGTTCGCAAATTCCCCAAAAAAGGATAAAATTTTTCCGTCCAATCATCTGCTTCTGGAGGAGGTTAAGGAAAAATGCCGGATCTGGAACGGAGCAAGCTCGAAACCTACCTGGCCGGGAAGTTGGGGACCGACCGGCTGACCATCACCAGCTTATGGAAAAACCTCGAAGGCTGGTCCATGCAGACCTACAGCATCGGGGTTTCCTATCAACGGGACGGACGGACGGTTGAACAAAAGCTGATTCTCCGTAAAGAGCCGGAATCAGGCTTGGTCGAGCCCTATGACGCTTCCAAGGAATACCGGGTCATCACCGCCCTGGCCAAGACCGGGGTGGCCGTTCCCAAAACCTACTGGCATGAACCCGACCCCGCTATTTTGGGCAAGCCCTTTTACGTGATGGAAATGGTGGAAGGGATCGTGCACCAGTGGTCGCTGTCTAAAACCATTTTTGACCCGGATTTTCGTTTAATCCCCGATGATCAGGAGCGGAATTCCCTGGGGCGGGATTTCGTCAGGAATATCGCCCTGATCCACCGCGCCGACTGGCGAAAACTGGGACTCTCATTTCTCGGTGACCCCGGCCCGGGCCAGGGTTCGGCCCTCTCCCAGGTCCTTTACTGGGAAGACGTGATCAGCCGGGCGGGATACCGGAATCATCCGGTCGTGGCCTACGCCACGAATTGGCTCAAGGACAATCTGGTCGAGAACGACCGGGTTACCGTTATCCACGGTGATTACCGCACCGGCAATTATATCGCCCGGGACAGCCGGATCGCGGCGGTGATCGATTGGGAAATGGTCCACCTCGGCGACCCGATTGAGGACATCTCCTACATCATCGGCGGCGCCTGGAAATCGGCCCGGCCGCTTTCCTGGATCAGCCATTTAATGCCTCAGGATGAATTCTACGCCCGTTACGAGGAAGAGAGCGGGATCAAAATCGATAAGGAGAAGGTCAAGTATTACCATGTGTTCACCGATTATAAATCAGTCGGGATCGGGGTCACCGCCGCCAATGCCTTCATCAACAAGGCGAACCCCGATCTTAGGGTCGGGATTTTCGGTTTGACCCATTACCTTACGTGTTTCAACCTCCTGAAGAACTCGGGCAAGTACGGAAGCATAAAAAAAAATAAATAAAGTTAATTTGTTTGTCATCCCCGCCCTTCGGCTTCGCTCAGGATAAACTCCAGCGGGGATTTAGAATAGGGAAGATAGAACTGATAGAGAGGAGGAACAATGAATGGGAGGATTTATATGAAAGCATATGTAAATAAACTGGATTCCTGCTTTCGCAGGAATGACATTCAATAACCATGTTCGCGCCGATCGAAACCTACCTGGAAAGGGTTTTCGCCACGCTCGAAAACGTGGTGGCTCCCGAGATTGAATCCGATTACGCCCGGGTCCAGCTTTTCGCGGCGATCAGTTTGCTCCAGTCCCTGGGGAAAAAGGTCGAATACCGGCAGGAGCTCATCGGCGAAAGGATCAATCTGTATTCCGAGGTCGTTTCCCGGGTTTTCGCCGCGGTGGAAAAAAGCGGGGGGGAGCCCTCCGCCGAGCTTCGAGATTTCGTCCGGGAATTCCAGGCCCGCGGCCCGGGCCACGGGGTGGGTTATTTAGAGAAGCTGGAAGAGAAGTTCAGCCGGACCATTGATTTCTTTTACGCCAACCGGGAAAAACTCAACCCGGAGGAAGTGGAGAAACTGGATCAGGAGATCAGGGAGGCGCTCAACCGGGTCTGCACGGGTGACCTGAACTTTGTCGCTACCGATAATATCGATAAGGCCAAAAAAGCCAGAGGGAAAGGAGAAAATAATGGAACCTCACGATGAATTCGTGCATGAGTATCCAAAGCCTTTAGACTCTCCCTGGAAAGAGAACTGGTACTTTAACTTCATCGACCGGAAAAACCAGGCTTGGGGGATAAACCATATTTCCCTGACCCGCCACGAGGGCAAGGGCCGTTTTACCGCCTTTCACGTGGTTGATGATCAGATCCTGATGTATTCAAACCTGATTGCGGTGGAGGATCATCCGCAAGAGCTTACCGATGGCCGGCTCAAGTTTGAATTTCTCGAACCGGAGCGGAAATTCCGGGTGACCTTCAACGGCCCCCAGCACCGGGTCGAACTCAATTGCCAGGCCCGCTTCGCGGTTTTTGATTATGGTTCCAGCCGTTCGGGAAAACCCCGGAAAAAAGGTGCCATGTCCATCAATCATTACGAACAGGCCTTGTCCATTAATGGCACTTTGGAGATGGAAGGAAAATCCCGGCCGGTGGAATGCCTGGGACACCGGGACCATTCCTGGGGATATCGCGATGAATCCAAGGTCACAGGCTGGAACTGGATCGCGGTCCAGATGCCCGACAAGACCATTAACATGTCCCGGGTAGTTGTGGGCGAGGCGTTTATGGGCACGGGATTCGTCTCCCGGGCCGACGGGAACGTGCGGATCGTCAAGGTCTCCGTCGAAGAGACGAAATTCGATAACGGCGTCCCGCAGTCATCGATTTTTGTCGGAGAGGATGAGCAGGGCAAGGTCTGGAGACTGAAATCGGAAAAATTTTCCGGACTTTTCCTGCCGATGCGGGAGAAGGGAGACGGTGTTGTCGTCCACGAGAATTTCGCGGAATACACCAACCTCGAGACCGGCGAGCGGGGTGTGGGGATTGACGAGTACCTGATCAATAGCGGCATTTAAGAAACAAGAGCACAAGAGCACAAGAGCACAAGAGCACAAGAGCACAAGAAACTACTGGTCATGAGCAATATTCCCGACGAGAAAAAAGACAACCCCGATCAGGGGATTCCCCGCCGGGATTTCCTGGTCTGCACGGGAAGCCTGGTGATCGGGGTCGGGGTCGGGATTTTCCCTTCTAAAAACGAGAAGCCTGCCACGCTTCCCGCGATAGTCATGCCTAATGGGGTCGCCGGGATTCCCATTTCGTCCGGATACCTGCTGGTGGACGCTAGGAAATGCCAGGGCTGCATGACCTGCATGCTGGCCTGCTCGCTGGTCCATGAGGGGAGAGAAAGCCTTTCCCTGTCCCGGATCCAGGTTTTGCAGGATTCCTACGCCAGGTTTCCGGATGACATCACGCTGGGGCAATGCCGGCAGTGCGTTGATCCCGCCTGCGTCAAGGCCTGTCCCACCCAAGCCCTCCATGCCGATCGTGAACATGGAAACGTGAGGCTGGTGGAAGTTGCCAAATGTATCGGCTGCAAGTCCTGCGTGACGGCCTGCCCGTATAAACCGAGCCGGGCGCTCTGGAATTTTGAAACCAGGCACGCCCAGACCTGCGATCTGTGCGCTGACACCCCTTTCTGGAAAAAAGCCGGCGGGTTGGAGGGAACCCAGGCCTGCGCCCGGGTTTGCCCGGTGGGCGCGATCAGGTTTTCCAAAAACGTGCCGGTCCAGGCAGGGGAGGCCGGATATAACGTGAATTTGAGGGGGAAGAACTGGGAAAAACTGGGGTATACATCCAAATGATAATACTTGTAATTCCCCGTGGCCTTGCCACGGGGTTACCTTATTTCCGTCATTCCGCACTTGATGCGGAATCCAGTTATTTTATTTTTCTGGATTCCTGCTTTCCTTCGACCATACTCAGGACAAGTCGCAGGAATGACAACAGACAACTTAAGAGTCTTTTTGCTTTAGATACCCCGCGGTCTTGCCGCGTGGAGCTTCATTAGATGGGTGCTGGGTGATAGGTGTCGGGTGTTGGGGAAAAAATATTAAATAAATGAGCGGATACGCGGGCAAGATTTTACGGTTGAATCTAACGGAACGGAGGATTTCCACCCTGGAAACCCGGAAGTACGAGTCCTGGGTCGGCGGGCACGGGATCGGCTCGGCAATCTTCTGGGAGCTGGTCCGGGATAAGGCGATCAGCGGATTCGATCCCCGCAACGTGGTCACGATTATGACCTCTCCCCTGACCGGGACCCTGGCCCCGGCGGCTTCGGGCCAGACCGAGGTCCAGGGGATCGGGGTGCAGTCCTACCCGATTGAGTGGTTCACCCGGAGCAATTTCGGGGGAAGATTCGGGGGGATGCTCAAGTTTGCCGGTTGGGACGGGATTGTCATCGAGGGGAAAGCGAACCGACCGGTCTGGGTCGACATCCGGAACGGGGAGGTCCGGATCCGCGACGCCGGCGGGTTATGGGGACTGGATGCCTGGAAAACCCAGGAAGAAATCTGGCGGATCACCGGCGGGGAAGCCGGCAACGCTCGGGGCTGGACGGAATTGGGAGATGCCGGGAACGGGGGGCGAACCACGCAGAAGCCGGCCGTCCTCACCATCGGCCCGGCCGGGGAGCATCTCTGCCGGGTGGCCTGCCTGATCCATGACGCCGGGAACTCCTCGGGCCAGGGAGGGTTCGGGGCGGTCTGGGGCGCGAAAAATTTGAAAGCGATCAGCGTGATCGGCACCGGCAGCATTCCGGTGGCGGACCCGAATGCCCTGATGGAATCCCGTCTATGGGCGAAGAAAAATTATTGCTTCAACCAGGATGAATCCAATGACTTCCGGGTGGTCGAGGCGATGACCCCCCAGACCTTCGGCTATCCGACCATCCCGGTAGTGTACTGGCAGCGGGTTAAACCATCCCGGCCCCAGGCCTGCCTCGGATGTCATTCGGGCTGCCGGGCCCGGAATGCCACGGGCCTGGGAAACGAATCTTCCTCCGAGGAAACCGAAATCTACGCCCAGTTTGATCTCCGGCGGCACGCGGGAATGATCTCCAAGTTCGTGTCTTCGCTGCTGGAACGTTCCGGGCAGGAAACCTTCGCTTTCATGGCCTCGATGATCACCGCCAAGCAGACTCCGGCCGCTTACCTGGCCACGGATCTGGCCCAGAAATACGGGATCAATGTTTTTGAGCTGCTGGTGGGAATCCCGTATCTGCGGGATCTGCATAAACTGGGGATCCTGGGCCCGGGGAAAACGATCGACTGCGATCTTCCTTTTGACAAGCTGGGGGAATTCGAGTTTGCCGAAAAGCTGCTCCACATGATCGCCTACCGAGAAGGCATCGGCGACGACATCGCGGAAGGGTTTTTCCGGGCCGCCCGGAAATGGGGACGATTGGAGGAAGACCTGGAAACCGGACTGCTGCCTTATCCGCAGTGGGGCCTGCCGAACCGTTACGATCCCCGGTCCCAGATCGAATGGGGATACGGCTCGGTTTTGGGGGATCGCGATATCAACGACCATGATTTTCTGCTGTTGTTCATGGTGGCGAGCATTCCATTTTGGGCCCGGAGAAACCTCCCGCTGACCGCCGAGGAACTGGTAAAAAAAATTTCCGAGAAACTGGTCCCCTATGAAGGTGATCCCCTGATGCTGGATTACGGAACCGAAAACATATATTCGGAGCACATGGTCAAGCTGGTGGCCTGGCACCGTTATTACACCCGCTTCTGGAAGAATTCCGTCCTATATTGCGATGTGCGTTTTTCCGATTTCGTGAATACCAACACCCCGGATCACCGGGGGATTACCGGTGAGGGTGAACCCAGGTTTTTACAGGCGGTTACCGGGAAGAACCTGAGCTTCGCGGAAGGGATTGAAATCGGCCGGAAGATCTGGAACCTGGATAACGCGATCTGGACCCTTCAGGGGCGGCACCGGGACCAGGTGCATTTCGCCGAATACATTTATCGGGTGCCGAACGCGAAGATCGGGGCGATGCTGAACACCTATTCCCTGCCGGGGAGGGAAAAAGGGGAATGGAAGTTCATCCCGGTGAACAATCGGCACCTGGATCGGGACAAGTTTGAAGGGTGGAAGACGAAATTCTACGAATTCTCGGGATGGGATCAGGGGACCGGCTGGCCGAAGAGGAAAACCCTGGAAGCTTTGGGGTTGAAAATGGTGGCCGACGAACTCGAGCGAAAAAGCAGGCTGGGCAAGGGATAACCGGTCAGGCGGCCGGAGCCGATCCGCCGAAAACCAAGCAAAATTCCCGCCGGAAGAAATTTTTTGACATCCAACAAAGATATTTTCAATAATAAGGTATAACCAGCGCTCTTCTTATCCGCTGCTCGGCAAATTGCCCGATTTTACTCCAAGCCGGATCGGGTGTTCCAACTTGTCTTTGGGGAGGATAGATGGACAGCAGAAAGATCAAATCCTACGGTACCATGGCATATCTTTTCAGCCGGGTCATTTACCGGGTGACACGGGACCAGCTCACCGAGGGTTCCCTCGGCCCGATGCTCCGGGAGACGATCAGGCGCCGGAGCCTGTCCATCCCGGAGGACATTTCTTTTTCCGATCTCCTGGAAAAGAAGGCGGATAAGGACGGCGATCATCCGTTTCTCCGCTACCAGGACCAGGCGCTCAATCTCCGGCAGCTGAATGAAAGGTCCAACCGGGTGGCCCACGCCCTCCAGGAACGGGGGGCGCGGCCGGGAGAGGGCGTGGGGATCATGATGTCCAACTGCCCCGAGTTTCTCTACGCTTT
The DNA here is from genome assembly GCA_028713675.1 of bacterium. GTDB lineage: Bacteria > Desulfobacterota > JAPLJL01 > JAPLJL01 > JAPLJL01 > JAPLJL01. Next base: position 4,187 of record JAQTNV010000006.1, on the reverse strand, counting down.
CTACGCCCTGCAGAAGCTGGGGATGTACGCGATCCCCATCAACACCCAGCTTAAGGGAGACGGACTCGCCTACATCATCAATCATTCCGAGATCAAGTATTTCTTTTTTGACCACACCGTGTCCGAGGAAATCCAGAAGATCCGGGACAAGACCGCCCAGGTCCGGGAGTTTATCTGCTTCCGGGGAGAGGCGCCGGCCGGATTCAAACTCCCGCCCGGGAGCCGGGACTACGGCGAGCTCCTGGATCCGAAATACCCGGCGACCAATTTGGGAATCTCATACGACCGGAACAACATGTGCATCATCATGTACACTTCCGGGACGACCGGCCTGCCCAAGGGGGTGGTTTACCGTTACGTCCATTCCGGGGTCAGGCGCCTGGGGATGGGAGCCCGGCTTCTTTACAGCAAAAACGACATTCTTTTCACCTGCCTCCCGCTTTTCCACGCCAATGCCCTCTGGATCACGGTTACCCAGGCGATGTGGGCCGGGGCCCAGGTGGCGCTCGCCAAGCGGTTCTCCGCCAGCCGGTTCTGGGACGAAATCAGGCAATCCCGGGCGACCACCTTCAATTGTCTGGGGGCGATGGCTCCCATCCTGCTCAAGCAGCCGCCCAACCCGAAGGATAAAGACCATAGCGTCCGCTTCATCCTGAGTTCGGCCTGCCCCCCGGAAGCGGCGGAACCTTTCGAGAAACGCTTCGGGGTCCGGCTCTGGGAAACCTACGGCGCGGTGGACGGGGGCGGGGTGGTCACCTTCAATGTGGGAAATGCCCCCTACGGTTCGATCGGCAAGCCGATGATGGGCACCAAGTACCGCCTGGTGGACGAGGGGATGAAGGACGTGGCGGTGGACGAGCCCGGGGAGCTGGTTATCTGGATCGGGGAGAACCGGGAGAGCTCGGTGGAATATCTGAAGGACCAGAAAGCCACCAGCCAGAAGATGCGGGACGGCTGGCTTCATACCGGCGATCTGATCTCCAAAGATAAAGACGGGTATCTATATTTCCGGGGGCGGGCCTCGGATTACATGCGCCGGAGGGGCGAGAACGTCTCCGCTTACGAAGTGGAGTCCCAGGTGATCAATTACCCGGCGGTCCTGGAATGCGCGGTCTACGGGGTGCCTTCCGAAATGGGGGAGGATGACATCATGACCACGATCGTGCCCCGGGAGGGCCAGAAAATCGATCTGCCCGACCTGGTCAGGTTTCTCGCGGAAAAGCTTCCCCGTTTCGCCGTGCCCCGCTACATAAACGTGGTGGACAAGCTTCCGAAGACCGAGACCCACCGGGTGCAGAAAAACATCCTGAAGGCCCAGGGCGTCACTCCTTCCACCTGGGACCGGGAAAAAGACGAAGAGGAGAAAAAGTAACGCTGGAATTGAAATTTTCTCTCCCCTTGAATGGGGCTAATGATAAATAAATGATTAAAAAAATTTTAAATTGGTTTTTTGCAACGCCTCAAGAATCCCGTTCATGGTGGCAGATAATAGTATGGTGGGAGTTTAGGCGCATACCCTATAACATATTTGTTGCTTTGTTCGGATCAATAGGCCTTTCTTTATACATTTTATTTCTAACCTTAGCAAAGGAACTAAAGCCCGGGGAAGACTTTATTGAACCTATGGCTTTATTTATTACTCCCTTTTTAATCAATATCGCATATTCGGCAGGATGGATTGGTGAACTGGTACTTCGCATTTTTTGGAAACAAAAATCAAACCTTATTGGACCGTCGCTCCTCAAGTTAGGAGTTTCATTTTCAATTGTAGCTATTTTTCTGCCGGCTTTATTATGGTTTGTAATATGGATTAAACGAACAATTTAAATTTTCTTTTTATCATTTTTTATTTAAAGGAGAAAAAGTGAGCGAGCAGGAAGACCTGGAAAAGGGATCCAAAAGCAAAATCACTCCTCCGGAATCCGGCGCCCCCTTCAACGCGATAGAGGAGGTTATCTACCGCCGGCGGAGCGTCCGCTATTACCAGGA
>JAQTNV010000006.1:0-2098 GCA_028713675.1 bacterium | reverse complement strand
AAGTGAGCGAGCAGGAAGACCTGGAAAAGGGATCCAAAAGCAAAATCACTCCTCCGGAATCCGGCGCCCCCTTCAACGCGATAGAGGAGGTTATCTACCGCCGGCGGAGCGTCCGCTATTACCAGGACAAGCAGGTGCCCGACTACCTGATCCGGCGGATCCTGGAGGCCGGCCGTTTCGCGCCTTCTTCCGGCAACACCCAGCCCTGGAAGTTCATGGTTATCCAGGATCAGGCCCTGATCAAGGAAATGACCCAAGCAGTGGTCAAGGTCATGCGCCTCCTGATGATATTCACGGACTACACTGAAAGAGGAAGCCGGTGGAAGGAGTGGATCAGCAAGCTGTTCATGCGGTTCAGCAAAAACATGTTCCACCCCATTCCCGCCGCGGCGATGAAACTGATCGCCGAGGGAAAACTGGGAGTCTGGCACGGCGCCCCCACCGTGATCTTTCTCCTGATGGACCGGCGCTCCGCGGGTGATCCGATGGTTGACGTCGGTATTTCCGGGCAGAACATGGTGCTCACCGCGCACAGCTTCGGTTTGGGGACCTGCTGGGTCAGTTTCTGCAAGCCGATCGGGATGATCCCCAAATGGAAAAAACGCCTGGGAATCAAATACCCGTATAAATTAGTCACGACCATCGCCCTGGGTTATCCGCGCGGTGTTCCCGACGGCCAGGTGCCCCGCGAGACCCAGGCGATTGACTGGTTCGAGGAAGACGGAAGCTTCAAGGTGATCTATTAACAATAACCAATAACCAAGCTCCAATAACCAAATGAGAGTCAAATCACAATAACCAAACTCCAATTACCAAACATAATGGACGCAATTATTAAATCTTCATTCTCAAACGTCATTCCGGCCCTTCGACTACGCTCAGGATAAACTCCAGCCGGAATCCAGGAATTATTTTCTGGACCTTTTTTGGTAATTGGAGCTTGTCACTTAAGGGGGACTTATGCCTGAATTTCTGAAATTAAAGGACCGGTGGAAGATCGAGAGCTTTCGGAACCTCGGGGAAGATGTAGTCCTGGGCGTTGTTGATATCGACCGGGAAAAATGCCGAGGGTGCGGATTGTGCGTGGGCGCCTGCGCGGCCAGTTCGCTGGAATTGAAGGACAAGAAGGTAAAAATGATCGATGTCCTGCCCGCCTGCATGTCCTGCGGGGACTGCGTGGCGATCTGCCCTCGGGGCGCGCTCAAACTTAAGGGGTATTTGCAATTGAAGCGGTATTTCCGATATCTCGACCGGGGCGAACCCTCACTACCACGAAAGTTTTAATAGAAAGATCGATTTTAAAATTATAACTCGAAACCAGAAACTCGAAACCCGAAACCGGAAACGAAAGAAGGAGATAAATAGATGAGGGATGTTTACGTGATCGGCGTGCATATGACCAAGTTCGGGAAATACCTGGACAACAAGATCCCCGAGCTCTCCGCTTGGGCGGTGGAAGGAGTCCTCAAGGACGCCGGGGTGGGCAAGAAGGATATCCAGTCGGCCTGGTTCGCGAATTCCGGCTGGGGGATCAGGAACTTCCAGCACTGCATCCGGGGCCAGGTTGCCCTTCGGCCCCTCGGGATCGACGGCATCCCGATCACCAACGTGGAAAACGCCTGCGCCGGCGGTTCGACCGCTTTTCACGGGGCCTGGAAAGATGTGGCCCTCGGATTAACCGACATTTCCCTGGCCCTGGGGGCCGAGAAGATTTATGACCGGAACAAATATGCGGTTTTCGCCGGTTTTATCTCCGGGCTCGACGCGGACGCGCTCTCCCAGACGGTTGACCGCCTGAAGGAATTTGCCCCCGATCCCGCCGAGATCCCTCCCGCCCAGGTCACGGCCGCGCGGAAAACCGGCAAGGAGCGGAAATCAAGGTCCCTGCGGGATCGGATCCAGGATTATTGGTATCAATTCTACACTTTCGTTATGTTGGGTGAGACGCTGGGATACGATACGGTGAAAAAAGTGGTCCGGGTGGGGATGAAAGGGGATCGTTCTCCATTCATGGATGTTTACGCCTACGCGGCCCGCCGGCACATGAAAACCTTCGGGACCACCCAGCGGCAGATCGCCGCGGTCGCCTCCAAGAATC
>JAQTNV010000005.1 GCA_028713675.1 bacterium | reverse complement strand
CAAAGCCCTCCAGGCGGGGGCAGTGGAATATAACGACTCTTTCGGGGAATGTTCCCGAAGAAGCCTCACGATTCTCCGGAAAACCATTCAAGGGCTTTCTCCGGAAAACCCGGATGAACCCTCTTTTAAGGAAGAGATCGAATATCTGGAGAAATTTTCCTTTGAAAAATCCCGGGAGCCCTCGCCGGCGCCGGCCGGAGCATCGGCGGTGCCCCGTGAATTCGTCAACCCATTCGCCCAGAAAGCCGGCCTGCTCAAGGTTGACTTCCAGCGCTTGGACCATCTGATGAACCTGATGGGGGAACTGGTGATTTCCCAGACCAGATTGGGGCGGGTGGACGATGGGATCCGGGAAGTTCTCGGCGAAAAGGGATTGAGCCTGGAACTTTCCGCCGCCACCGAACAAATCGGCAAGGTTACCAAGGAACTCCAAGCGGCGATCATGCAGGTCCGCATGCTTCCTCTCCGGCACGTCTTCATGCGTTTTCCCCGCCTGGTCAGCGACCTGGCCCGCGACCGGGGCAAAGAAGTGACCCTGAAGCTGGAAGGGCAGGAAACCGAGCTGGATAAAACCATAATCGACGAAATCGGGGAGCCGCTGCTCCACCTGATCCGGAACGCGGTGGACCACGGGATCGAATCTCCGGCCGAAAGAAAGAGCCGGGGAAAACCCTCCCAGGGGACGATTATCATCCGGGCGGAACAGGAATCCAGCCAGATCATTATTACGGTTGAAGATGACGGGAAGGGGATGGACGAAGGCAAAATCCGGGAAAAGGCCCGCAGGGTCGGGCTGATCCAGGAAGAAGAACAGGAACAGTGGAAATTGCTGGATTTGATTTTAATCCCGGGATTTTCCACCGCGGAGACCGTGACCGAGATCTCCGGCCGCGGCATCGGGATGAGCGTGATCCAGAAAAGCCTGGCCCGGATCAGCGGATCCTTGGAAGTGGAAAGCGAACCCGGGAAGGGCACCAGGTTCAAGTTCAAGCTTCCTTTGACCTTGGCCATCATTCCCGCCCTGCTGGTGGAAATCTCAGGCGAGCCATACGCCATTCCCCTGGTTTCGGTGGCCGAAAGCGTCAGGGTCAAGGCCCCGGAGATCCATCTGGTCGATAACCGGGAGGTATTCAAGGTCCGGGACCACCTTCTGCCCCTGGTCCGGCTTTCCGAATATTTTGGGTTGCCGCCCGCGGCCGCGGGGAAAATTCTCCGGGTCGTAATCGTCCAGAGCGCGTTCCGGCAGATGGGGATCGTCGTGGATGCACTGCTGGGCCAGCAGGATATCGTCATCCGGGCCCTGGATGACTATCTGATCAAGTCCACCGGGGTTTCCGGAGCCACCATCCTGGGTGACGGCCGGGTGGTATTGATCCTGGACATTCCCGCTTTAATAAAAAGCCGCGGCCGTCAAATCAAAGGGAAAGAGCGCGCGGAGGAAAAATATGCTTGAGAAAGTCCTGATCGTGGAAGACTCCCATCTCCAGGCCAAGATGTATCAAACCGTTCTGGGAACTTATCCCGCCTGCCGGCTGATTTTTGCCCAGAACGGACTGGAGGCCCTGGACCAGCTGGCTTTGGAAAAGAATGTCGGCCTCATCGTTCTGGATATCAACATGCCCAAGATGAACGGACTGGATTTTCTGGAGGCGATGCGCCGGAACGGCTACGGAAATGTCCCGGTCATTATCGCCACCACCGAAGGCAAGGATGAGGACATCCAGAGAGGGATGGAAGCGGGGGCCAAGGCTTACATTAAAAAACCCTGGAAGCCCGATCAGCTCCGGGATCTGATCAATAAGGTTGTTTCCGGAGGATAGCCGAGCTATCCGACCGATGATGAAATCCGGGAGAAAGCGCCGCTAACCGAAAGGAATATGGAAAAGGAAAAGAAAATAATTCTTCCTGCTTATGGACTGGCCGAGGATTTTATCGCGCCCCAGGCTTCGATCGAGGAAAAATCATCTCCCGCGGAGGATCAGTCGGAACCTGATGCCGTCAGGAAATATGTAATATTTTTCCTGGGCCAGGAGGAGTATGGGCTGCTCATCTCGGAGGTCCGGGAAATCAACCGCGTGGGCCGGATAACCCGGGTGCCGAATTCGCCTGAATTCATAAAAGGGGTAATTAACCTCAGGGGGAAAATCGTCCCGGTAATTGAACTCAAGGGTGGGCTGAACCTGGGAAAAACCCAGATCGCCAAGGAAACCCGGATCGTGGTGGTGGAACGGGACGCCAAGCTTTTCGGGTTGCTGGTGGACCGGATTTCGCAGGTGCTCTCGATCTCCGAAAGTCAGATTGAAGAAAAACTGGACGACGCGAGAATCGCCCAAGGATTCATCAGGGGGGTAGCCAAGTTGGAAGGGACGAGACTGGTGATTCTTTTGAATTACGAGGAAATCCTGGAAAAGATGCTGAAAAAAGTTTAAGGCGGATCGGTTAAAGGCCTGCGATCAAGGAAAGAAAAGCGGGAGAAATAAAGAAAATCCGATGAAAGACCAGAGCAAGATTTCCTTTCAATGTTTGCTAGTACTGGCCGGGGCGGTTTTTGCATTTTTCCCCACGCGGGTTTGGGGCGGAGACTTCCAGATTCATGGATCCGGGGGATGGGCTTTTGGAATTACCGGCGGGAAAAACAATTACTTGGTTGGAAATGAGGACGGATCCTACACCAACAGTTACTTCGCCCTCAACATCTCCGGCTCTCCCGAAGAAAGGTTATCCGTTAATGCCCAGACCATCTGGAAAACCTCCGACGAGGGAATGGAAACTGATATTGAATATGTTTTCGCCGATTGGACATTTTTTGACTGGCTGAAACTCCGGATCGGCAAGGTCAAGTGCCCTTTCGGGCTTTACTCGGAGATTTATGACGTCGGGACGCTCCGACCTTTTTATACACTGCCTACCAGTCTTTATGCCACCCCCGGTCAGGTGACCGAATCTTACTATGGCTTGGGACTGACCGGACGGCTTTATCCGCATCCGAACTGGGGCCTGCAATACGACCTCTACGGCGGGGAGATTTTTTTCAAGGAAACCGTTATGTCCAGTTTTAAATCGGTCATGCCCGACCCGATGCAGCCGGTGATCCGGGATTCAAGCGGCCTCAGATTAATCGTTTATACCCCGTTAGATGGTCTCAATATCGGTTTCGCCGAGCATATTGGAGACACCAGGATCTTGAATGTATCGGAGCTGGCAAAACCTTTTATTGCGGGGGAAGGCTGGTATCTGACCTACCTCCTCAGTGCCGAGTATCTCACCGATCGCTTCTCAGTCAGGTCCGAGTATTCCGGCTCCGTCAAGCTGAAGGGAGGCCGGGAGATCAAGACTTACGGATATTACCTGGAAGCGGCGGTCAAATTCTGGAAGCACTGGCAGGTCGCCGGCATTTATGACGTCCAGAAAATGACGATGCCGGAAGGGGATATGCCCTTCACCATTGCCATGCCGGAGGATCATCATGAAGGCGCCTTCGGGCTGAATTACTGGTTCAGCCCGAATTTCGTCCTGAAATCTTCTTATCACTACGTAAGAGGAAACCTTTTCGCCGCCGAGGATCAGACCCTGGAGCAGATCCTGAGCGGATACAAAATGGATGAAGTCACGCATCTATTTATTTTTAGCGCTCAATTCAGCTTTTAAAAGATAAGGAGGGACGTCGAATGAGAAGATTAATGACGTTTATCTTGCTGATCTTGGCCGGGTTGGGATGGGGATTGTTTCCGGCTGAGGTTAATGCTCTGGACACCCAGGCCCATGGGTTCGGGGGGTGGGCCTATGGGTGGACGAATGGGAATAAATATTTGATCGGGGACGAGGACGGATCATACACCAACAGCTATTTCGCCCTCAATCTATCGGCCTCCCCCTATGAAAAACTTACCGCCAACGTGCAGACCATCTGGCAGACCTCCGATGAGGGGGTGGCGACTGATCTTGATTACGGCTTCGCCGAGTGGGCTTTCACGGAATGGCTCAAGCTCCGGATCGGCAAGGTCAAAAGTCCTTTTGGGATATATACCGAAACCTGGGATGTAGGCACGCTTCGGCCGTTTTATACCCTTCCGCCGGGATTTTATGGAACTCCCGGGGCAATTGCGACCAAGGCTTATTACGGCCTGGGTTTGACCGGAACGCGCGATTTAGGTTCCAGCTGGGGTCTCCAGTATGACCTTTACGGCGGAAAGATGGATTTTCCGGAGATGACCACAGTAGATCCGACGACGATGACAAACAGGCAGATAATTATGAACCTGAAAAACGCCGCCGGGGCCAGGATAACCGTTCAGACCCCTCTGGATGGATTGAGCGCGGGAGTATCCTCGGTGGCCGGCGACGAAACGGCATCGAGTGTGGGAAATCAAAATCTACTTAATATGTCCGGTTGGCATATTTTGCTCTGCGGCAGCCTGGAATACCTGCGCGATCCCGTGTTGTTTCGAGCCGAATACGGACGCATGCGCATGATCAATGGTGAGGATATCAACTACGATACTTTTTACGTGGAGGGTGCCTATAAATTCCTGGACCATATCCAGGCCGCGGTCCGTTACGACGTGAAATTGATTGACTATAAAATTCAAATGCCCATTTCGAATATTCCCGATGAAAACAAAGACCTCGGTTTCGGCCTGAATTACTGGTTCAATCCCAACCTGGTGATCAAGGCTTCCTATCATTACGTCAAGGGCAATGTAATGGCTGTTCCTTCCGATATGGCCGAGTATCTGACGGCCATGTTGACCGGAAAATTTAAAGATTCAACGCATCTGTTTGTTTTCGGTACGCAGTTCAGTTTCTAGGAGAGGGGGAGAGGAACAATGAAGAAATATATATTTTTATTGGCCTTGGCCGGGTTCATCCTGGGCGCCCCCCGGCTTTCCGCGGAGGAGGGCGCGGCTTTCAGGATCATCGTCAACGCGGACAATTCCGTTTCGTCCTTGTCCAAGGACGCGGTCTCCAAGTATTTCCTGAAGAAGATCACGCAGTGGGACGGCCAGACCGCGATCCAGCCGGTGGATCTGCCCGCCGGTTCCTCCGTGCGGGAGAAATTTTCCCGGGTGATTCACGACAAGACGGTTTCGGCGATCAAGAATTACTGGCAGCAGCAGATATTTTCGGGCCGGAGTTCACCTCCGCCGGAGAAGTCCTCGGATTCCGAGGTGATCGCGTATGTAAAAGCGAATCCGGGGGCCATCGGGTATGTTTCGGGAGGGGCGGATACGAGTGAGGTCAAGGTCCTGAAGGTTCACGAATAATCGCTGCATCATGTTTGTCTTTGGCTCGCAATTCAGTTTCTAAAAAAGGAGGAGGGGGAATATGAAAAGATTCTTGATTTTATCAGCTCTCGCAGGTTTGGTTTTGGGATTTTTGCCGGCGGAGGTCCGGGCGCTAGACACCCAGGTCCACGGGTTTGGGGGGTGGGCATATGGGTGGACGAATGGGAACAAATACTCGGTCGGGGATAAGCACGGATCATACACCAATAGTTATTTTGCGCTTAATTTGTCGGCATCTCCTTACGAAAAACTCGCTGCCAATGTGCAGACCATCTGGAAGACGTCTGATAAAGGGGTGGAAACGGATCTCGATTACGCTTTCGCAGAATGGACTTTTTGGGAATGGCTTAAGTTCCGGATCGGCAAGGTTAAATGCCCCTTTGGAATTTACTCCGAGATCTGGGACGTGGGGACCCTCCGGCCGTTTTATGGTCTTCCTCAGGGGATTTATGGGACCCCGGGCACAATGGCGACCAAGGCCTATTATGGGCTGGGCTTGACCGGAAGACACGACTTAAGTTCAACCTGGGGCCTGCAGTATGACCTTTACGGAGGGGAAATGGATTTCCCGGGGATAGCCGAGACCGATCCGGCTAATCCTATGACTACCAGACAGCTGGAGCCGAGGATAAAAAACGCCGTGGGCGGTCGGATAATTGTCCAGACCCCCCTGGATGGATTGAGCGCGGGGGTTTCGGCCGGAATCGGGGAGATCAAGGTGTTTTCCGGGGGAAAAGAAATTGATTATTATGTAGGCGATTCACATTTTCTTCTCGATGGCCATATCGAATACCTGCTCGATCCCGTTTCCGTTCGGGCTGAGTATGGGCACATGCGAAAGCTCAACGGCAAGGATATTAATTACAACAGCTTTTACGTGGAAGGGGCCTATAAGTTTCTGGAACACATCCAGGTGGCGGTTCGTTACGACGTAAAACTGGTTGATTTCAATATCCCAGAGCTCCCCGTGAATGTTCCCGATAGCAACAAAGACCTCGGTTTCGGCCTGAATTACTGGTTCAACCCCAACCTGGTGATCAAGGCCTCTTATCATCTTATAAAGGGAAACCTGATGGCCATGCCGTCCGATCAGATGGAATACATAACTGCCGTCGCGACGGGAAATTTTGAAGATCCCACGCATCTGTTTGTTTTCGGTTCGCAGTTTAGTTTCTAGGAGAGGGGGAAAGGAACCATGAAGAAATTCATAATATTTTTGGCCTTGGCCGGATTCATCCTGGGCGCCCCCCGGCTTTTCGCGGAGGAGGGCGCGGCTTTCAAGATCATCGTCAACGCGGACAATTCCGTTTCGTCCTTGTCCAAGGACGCGGTCTCCAAGTATTTCCTGAAGAAGATCACGCAATGGGACGGCCAGACGGCGATCCAGCCGGTGGATCTTCCTGCCGGTTCTTCCGTGCGGGAGAGATTTTCCCGGGTGATTCACGACAAGACGGTTTCGGCGATCAAGAATTACTGGCAGCAGCAGATATTTTCGGGCCGGAGTTCGCCTCCGCCGGAGAAGTCCTCGGATTCCGAGGTGATCGCGTATGTGAAGGCGAACCCCGGGGCCATCGGGTATGTGTCGGGAGGGGCCGATACAAGCGGGGTCAAGGTCCTAAGGGTTCACGAATAATGCGGTACCATCGCCCGGGACGTCCTGGAATAATGAAGAAATCGATTCGGAGATTTTAAAGGCAGAGGAGGCGAAAATGCTGGAGAACTTAAAATTCAAGTATAAAATCGCGTTGCTCCCGGCCGTGGCCGCGGTGGCTTTTCTCCTGATTTTGATTGCCAATCAGATGCTCGGCTGGAGGAACGCGAACCTCCTCAAAAAAATCGAGGTCGGATATACCCCGGCGATGGAAATGAACCGGGACCTGGAACAGATCCTGACCAAGATCCAGCGCGGGATGCAGGATGCCGTGGCTTCCGCGGATCTGGACTTGCTGATGGCGGTCGGCAAGGACCGGGAAGCGTTTATCCAGCGCCTGGAGTCCGAAAAGAAGAACATTGTGCTGACGCCGGAGGAACTGGAATCAATTAAAAACGACTTTTTGAATTATTTCACGACGGCTGAGGCAACCAGCAGGCGGATGATCGGAGGGGAAACCGGGGAAAGTCTGAGTGCCGCTCAAGAGACGATGATCGCCAGATATAACGGGGTCAGGCAGAAACTGGAAGATAAAACCAAATCCAGCCAGCAGGCGATGGCGGAGGCCTTCGCCGGAGCCCGTGGGAGCTTGAGCACCAGCCGGAACATGATCGCGTTGATCATTTTTCTTTCTCTGATTCTTCTGGTGGGTTTTACGACCTTTTTTGTCAGGGGGGTGATGGAAACCTTGTTGGTTCTCAACACCGGAGTGGAAAGGATGAGTCAAGGAGATTTCAGCCGCGACCTGGAAACCCTGAGCGGGGATGAAATAGGGGAATTGGCCCGCCGTTTAAACCGGATGATGGCCTCCCTCCGCCGGCTCATCGGGCAGGTCCGGACGGCTACGGGGCAGGTGGCCGCGGCCGCCGACGAAGTCTCGGCCGCTTCGACTCAGATCAATAAGAGCGCCCAGAGCCAGGCCAGCACCGGGGATGAAACCGCGGCTTCCATGGAGGAGATGGCGGTCAGCATCAATAACGTGGCCAAGAACGCGGAGGGACTGGCCAGCAATGTCGAGGAGACCTCCAGCTCGATTCAGCAGATGGGGACCACCGCCGAAGCCATCGCCAAGAATTCCGAGGTGATGGCTTCCAATGTGTCGGAAACCAGCGCGACGATCGAGCAGATGCTGGCCACCACCGAAAAAATCTCGAAAGATATTTCCCGGGCCGACCAGCTTTCGCAGCAGGCCAATACCGAGGCCCAGACCGGGGGCGGCGCGGTCCGCAAATCGGTGGACGGAATGGTCCTCGTCGGGGAAACGATGCGGAACATTTCGGAGGTGATTGAAAACCTGGGACAGCGGTCGGTGGAGATCGGGGGGATAATCGAGGTGATTGACGAGATCGCCGACCAGACCAACCTTCTGGCGCTGAACGCGGCGATCGAAGCGGCCCGGGCCGGGGACGCGGGGCGGGGGTTCGCAGTCGTTGCCGATGAAGTGCGGAAGCTGGCGGAACGTTCGGTCAAGGCCACCAAGGAAATCGGGGAGGTAATAAAAAAAGTTCAGCAGGAAACCGCCGTGGCGGTCAAGGCCTCGGCTGAAGGGACCCAGGGCACCAAGCAGGTGATCGAGTTGTCGGAACAGGCCAATCGGGCCATCATCCGCATCATGGAATCCATCAGCGCCACTTCTCGGATCACGCAGGAAATCTCGGTGTCGGCGAAGGAACAGTCGGGAGCCGCCAAGAACGTGATCCAGGCGGTGGAAAAAATGAACCGGATGACCCAGACGGTAGCCCAATCGACGCGGGAGCAGGCGGCCGGAGTCAAAGAGGTGATCAAAACCGCGGAAAACATGGCCCGGATCACCGAACAGGTTAAGAACGCCACCACGGAACAGAAGAAGGGCGGGGAAAGCGTGGTCAAGGCGGTCGAGAACATCAATGAGATCGCCCGGTTGAATCTCTCGGCGGCGGAACAGCTGACCCGATCGGCCAAGGATCTGGCCTCGCAATCGGAGAAACTCCAGGAACAGGTGCAGCAGTTCAAACTGGAACAGGCCGAGGAAGGAAAACCCCGGGATTAACTTTTTAAAAATGGAACCGGTAACCGGGAGAAGTCGGGAAAAGGGAAGGATCGTTATTTTCCGGCTGGGGCAGGAGCAATATGGAGTGGAAATCCTCCGGGTAAAAGAGGTCATCCATTCTCAAGAGGTCAGAGCGTTTCCGGACGGGCCGGATTTTATCCAGGGAACCGTCCGGTCCCGGAACCGGAGGATTCCGGTCCTTGATCTGAAAAGACGTTTGGGGGTTGGCGGGGGCACGGAAGGGAAACAGGTAATCATGATATTCGATACCGAAATCCCATTCGGAGTTGCCGTTGATGAAATTTCCCAGATCCTGAATTTGGATTTGCGCGGTTGTGAATTCTTGCCTAGAGAAATAATGGGGGAGGATCGGGAAGAAAGCTGCGTGGGGCGGGTGGCCAAGACGGAAAACGAGCTGATTTTGATCATTACCCCGGAGCAGATCCTCACCCGGGCGGAGAAGGAAATTTTAAAGAATTTGGAGAAGACAATTGAGCGCGGATAAATCCGGAAGTATTCCCGCGGAGATGCTGGAGAAATTCGAGGAGCTGATTTACGATGAAGCTTCCCTGCGATTTTCCCCCTCGCGCCTGTTTAAACTGGAAAATCAGGTTATCCAACGGAGCCGGACCCGGGGCTTTAATTCCTGGGATGATTATTTCTTTTACCTTCGCCGGGATCGTCAGGAACTGGATTTTTTAATCGAAGAGATTACCACTAAGGAAACATATTTTTTCCGGCTGCCGGAGCAACTGAGGATCGTAAGGGAAATAATAATGCCCGAACTTGAGGCGCAATTGTCCCAGGAACTGCAGACTCGATTGGGCGAAAGGCCGGTTTCCCGGGTTCCCCTCCGGGTTTGGAGCTCGGGCTGCGCTACCGGCGAGGAGGTTTATTCCCTGGGGATGGCCCTGCTGGAGGGCCTGGAGTACCCTCTGGCCTGGTCGCTGGAGATCCTCGCTACCGATTTAAGCCGGAAAGCCCTGGAAATGGCCCACCGGGGTTATTACGAATCTTCCGCTTTGGAAAAAATTCCCGAGGAATACCGAAAGCAATATGTGTTGCCGAGGAACGGCGGGGGGGAGATTATCCCGATGCTCCGGAATATGATCAATTTCCAAACCTTGAATTTGCGGGATCTGGTTATGGATAAAGGCCGCCGGAGCAAATTGGCCAGTCTCTACGGAGACGGGGATTTGGTGGATCTCACCGGGCGATTCCATATTATTTTCTGCCGGAATGTGTTGATCTATTTTGATTTTCCCGCCCAGCAGGAGCTGGTCACCGGTCTCTATAAATGCCTGCAGCCCGGCGGCTATCTTTTTACCGGGGACGCGGAATTCCTTCACATCTACCGTCATAATTTCGAAATCGTGATGAAAGATGGAGTTTCCTTTTATCGAAAACCGGCTTGGCCGTGCGATATGTTGAAAAAAGTGAAAGGAAGAAAAAATGACCCAGCTTCTGAATTTGACGATTGAGCGTCTGAAAGGAGGAAGCGAAGAGACCCGTTTTCAGGCGGTCGAGGAACTGTCCCGGGACAAGTCGGGGGAGTCGATTTCCTACCTGGTTAACATAGTGGGTGATGAGAGCTATCGGGTTCGAGAAAAGGCCTTGGAAGGAATCTGTTCTTACCCGCCGGAAGTGGTTTTCCCCCGGCTCGAGACTTTTTTAAGGGATCACGCCCGCGCCAACCTCCGCACCGCGGCCATCGAAGCCTTTCCCCGATATGGGCGGGCCGCGGTGAAGCATCTCCTGGGTTTGCTGGGAGATCGGGATGAAGAGGTGCGCATGTTCAGCGCGGTGATCCTGGGAGAGATCCGGGACGTTGCGGCGACGGAAGGCTTGATTGCCGCTTTGCGTGATTCCGACGAGAATGTTCGGCATGCCGCGGCGGAAAGCCTGGGCAAAATCGGGGATCTCCGCTCCGTCGATCCCTTGATCCAATGTTTATCCGGGGATTTCTGGGTGCAATATCCCGCGGTGGTGGCGTTGGGGAACATGGCCGATTCGCGCGCGGTCAATCCTCTCGTCCAGCTTCTCCCGGATGAGATGCTGAGGCCGGCGGTAATCGAGGCTTTGGGCAAGATCGGCGATCCCGGCGCGATTCCCATTTTGGGAGAAATCCTGGCCAAACCGGACGCGATCCTGCGGGACGATGTGATCGCCGCCCTGGTCCGGATCCAGGCCCGGATCAACCGCGAACGGTCTGAAGCCGGAGAAGCCTGTGATCCCCGGATCCGGGAGAGCTTGAACGATGCCGCGCTTTTCGATCATTTTCTGGTTTCCCTGAAGAGCTCGGAAATCGAGGTCAGAAAGAATGCGGTGATTGCCCTGGGTTGGCTGAAAGAAAAAAGAGCGGTCCGTAATCTGACGGAACTTTTGGGGGATTATGAATTGGAGGAATATGCGCTCAAGGCTCTGACCGCCTTGGGGGAAGACGCGCTTCCGGAATTGAAAGCCAGCCTTTCACATCACCGCCCGGCGGTGAGAATTTCTGCGATCCGTTGCCTGGATTGCATCGGCCGGGCGGAAGGAATCCGGGCCTGCATCCCGCTCATTTTCGACGAAAACGATGAAGTCCGTTATCAGGCGATTGTCGCCCTGGGGGGCGCGCTGGGCACGCCGGACGTGGAAAATTCGCTCCTGGCTTTGCTGTCGGATCCCGATCCCGAGTTCCGCCACGCCGTAGTGGAAATCCTGGGCAAGTCGCGGTCTCCGGAGCTGGTGGATAAATTGATCGCGGAATTCCGGAGAGGAAATCATATCCGGAAGCTTTCCGCGATCGCGATTATGGGACGGTTGGAGGATCCCCGGGCGCTGCCTTTTCTCCAGCGCGCGATAAAAAACGAGACCGACGAAATCCGGGCGGAAGCCTACCGGTCCTTCACGGCGATCGCCCCGACGGAAGAAACGACCCCAACCCTGATGGACGGTCTGGAAGATAAAAGCCCGTTGGTCCGGAAGGCCGTGACGGAGTCTCTGGCGTTGGTCTCCGGCAATAACGCCGAGAGCCGGCTCTTGCCTTATCTAAACGATCTCGACCCCGAGATCCGCTTGACCGTGATCGAAGCCCTGGGCCGGATCGGGAAGGTCTCCAGCCTGCAACCGCTCCTGAATGTTTACCGGGGCGGGAACAAACAGGTGAAGATGGCGGTGCTTCGGGCCCTCGGGCACATCCCGGACCGTTCCGCGTGGAAATTTCTTTCCGATTGCTTGCAGGAGGGGGATGCGGATTTGAAGCGGGTCGCGGCCGAATCCCTGGGAGAAATCGCCGACGGCCGTTCGGTCCCGGACTTGGTGGTGCTTCTGGACGATCAGGATTGGAGCGTTAGGAATACCGCGGTCCGGGCCCTGCGCCGGATCAAGGACCGACGCTCGGTCAGCCGTCTGATCGAAAAATTAAAAGACCCGGAAGACATCATCAAGCGGGAAATCATTTCCACCCTGGCCGAGTTGGAAGCCCGGGAGTCGGTCAACATGATTCTGCCTTTAATCCATAATGAAAACCTGCAACTCGAAGTTCTGAGCGCGATTGAAAAACTGGGCGTGCCGGATCTGCCTTATTATTTTGATTTTCTCAAAAGATCGAACACCCGTCTGAAGGGATTTCTGGTCGACACCTTGGGCCGGATCCGGGAGCAAGGCGCGGTTGATTACCTGGCCAATATTCTGGCCGATGAATTTTACACCGTCAGGATGAAAGCAGCCCGGGCCTTGGGGGAGATCGGAGACCGTCGGGCTATTCCTTTTCTGCTCAAAGCCCGGAAAGACGATCCCAGCCCGGACGTGCAGAAGGAAGCGGCCTGGGCCTTGACCAAGCTGGACGAGAGGAAATGAACGAGCCGCTGGATATCAGCGATGTCGAATTCCGCCTGATCCGGGATTTTCTGCATGACCGGTTCGGGATTTATTTCAAAGAGGAGAAAAAATCATTTGTCCGGATGAAGCTCCAGGCCCGGGTGATCGGTCTGGGGATGGCTAATTTCGGGGAATATATAAATTACGTGAAGTACCAGGATCAAAACGGCGAGGAAGCAGTCCGGATGGTGGCTTTTCTGACCAATAATGAGACCTATTTTTTCCGGGAGATGTCTCAATTGCTGACCGTGAGGGATTCCATCCTGGCGGAAATTCAGGAGAGAAAGCGCGGCCTGGGAGAAAAGGAAATCCGGATTCTCTCGGCCGGGTGCTCTACCGGAGAGGAAGCCTACACCCTGGCCATGATGGTTTATGAATACGGGAATTTTTTCTGGGGCTGGGATGTCCGGGTTGTGGGGATGGATATCAACTGGCGGGCCCTGGAAGTGGCCCATCGTGCCAAATATTTTCCGCATTCCTTCCGCATGACCGATCCCGAGCAGAAGAAAAAGTATTTTAACGAGAACGGCGGGGATTATCTGGTCAAGGATTCGATCAAACGCATGGTGAAATTTCAATACGGGAACATCGCCGACCGCAAAACCTGGGATAAAGTCGGGGAGATTGACATCATCTGCTGCCGCAATGTTTTTATCTATTTTTCGGAGGAGAAAATTCAAGCCACGCTCAATTTCTTCAGCCGGGTTCTCAGACCGGGGGGGTATCTTTTGCTGGGACATTCGGAAAATTTCACCAGTCTGCTCGCGGAATTCGAGCCGAGGAGGTTTCCGGAAACCATCTGTTACCGGAAACGGGGAAGTTAAATGGCAGGCTATCGCAAAATCTCGGTTTTGGTGGTGGATGACTCCGCTTTTTTCCGCAAGGCCTTGAAACGGATGCTCAATTCCGATCCCCTGATCCAGGTGATCGGCGAGGCCAAAGACGGCCTGGAGGCCGTGGCTAAAACCCGGGAATTAAAACCGGACGTCGTCACCATGGATGTAAAAATGTACGGCATGGACGGCATCGAGGCGTTGAAACGGATCATGAAGGAATGTCCGACCCCGGTCCTGATGGTGAGTTCCCTGACCAGCGAAGGTGGTGAAAATACCATGAAGGCCCTGGATGCGGGGGCCGTGGATTTCATTGACAAATCATCCTGCTATACCCATATGGACATTCTGGAAATCGCCGAAACCCTGATTCAAAAGGTCAAGGTCATCGCCGGCGTGGATGTAAAAAAACTGATCAGGGTTGCGCCCAAACGGGAACCGATAAAACTCATGCCGTCCATGCCCCGGACCGGTGAGGATGAGAATCCGGCCCATCTGGTGGCGATCGGTTCTTCTACGGGAGGACCAATCGCCCTGGAAAAAATCCTGGCTTCTTTGCCGGCCGACTATCCCGGGGCAATTCTTATTGTCCAGCATATGCCGGCGGGGTTTACCCGCTCCCTGGCGGAAAGGTTAAACCAGCAATGCTTGATGGAAGTGGAGGAAGCCAGGGAAGACGATCTGATCGTTTCCGGGAAAATTTATATCGCTCCCGCCGGATATCACCTGAAAATCCGTCAGGTCTCTCAGAGTTTCCAGGTGGTTCTGACCCGGAACCCGCGTGATACATTTCATTGCCCTTCGGCCGACGTGATGATGGAGTCGATCGCCGAAGTCTGGCCCGGCCGGGTACTGGGAATAATCCTGACCGGGATGGGGAGTGACGGATCACGCGGCGTTCAAGAGTTAAAAAAGCGGGGAGGGACCATTATCGCCCAGGATGAAGAAACCTGTGTGGTTTTTGGAATGCCCAAGGCGGCCTTTCTTTCCGGGTGCGTGGACCGGATGGTCCCGCTCGATCAGGTGCTGGAGGAGATTTGCCGTTTCCGGTAAGGTAATAATGAGATAGCTGGAAACCGGTAACCAACAAATAAAAACAATGTAGGGCAAGGCTTTTCGATTAGATCCCGAGGTATTGAGGACGAGGGAAGCCTTGCTGATGTTAATCATGAAGGGCGGTCGTAACGACCGCCCTTTTTTTGTTTTTGACTGAAAGCATCTTATTGATTACTATTATTTTAATTAACTTGCCAATATCAATAAGGTTTTTGGTGAAATAAAATCCATCATATTCTCAATCGGAGAATGATTGGGACTAAAATCGTAAGAACATGAAGAATGAGCAGGAAAACTCCGGAAAAATACCTGGAGTGGATTACCTGATTTACTCCCTGGACCGGGCTTTCCGGCTGACGAGCATTTCCCCCAGTCTTAAGACTTATCTTGGTTTTCAGTCCGAAAAACTGATCGGAAGGCCGCTGGCTGATGCGGGTTTTCTCTCCCTTGATTCCATGGATCAGGCCCTCGCGGACGCGGGCCGGGTTTTCTCCGGAGAGACAATTCCACCGGCCGAATACCGGTTTATCAGCCGGGAAGGAAAAGTCAGGTTCGGGGCGGTGGAAAGCTCGCCCCGCTACCGGCAGGGGGTAGTGGTGGAGGTTGTCTCGGTAGTCTGGGACATCACCGGAAAAAAACTGACCGAAAAGACCCACCGGGAGTCCGAGGAGTTGAACCGGATCATCCTGAGCGAGATCTCCGATGCCATTGTTATCACCGACGATTCCGGCCGGATCATCCTGGCGGCCGGGAACGTGGAAGCCGTTTTCCGCATTTCGGCCGAGGAAGCCAGGCAGAAGGGAAAACTGGCCAAGCTTTTGGGAAGCGAAGGGGGGACGGATCGGGTCAAACTGGAAAAGGCCGGGGAAATCCTGACCCTGGAAAAGGAAATTGTGAACGCGGCGGGCGAGCGGAGGGTTCTGCTGATTACGGTCAAACAGGTGAATATCAGGGGCGGGACAGTGCTTTATTGCTGCCGTGATATTACCGAGCGTAAGCGTGCGGAGGAAGATTTCCGGAGCGCGGCGGCCGAGCTGCAGACCACCTTTGACACGATGTCCGACCTGGTGATGGTCGTGGACCCCCAGTATCGGGTGGCGCGGGCGAACCAGGCGCTGGCGGAGGCCCTCAATCTGCCGCTGGCGAAAATCCTCGGAAAACCCTGCCACCAGATGGTGCACGGGACCGACCGTCCGCCGGAATATTGCCCGCATACCCGGGCCATTCAGGAGGGTCAGGAAAGCCGAACCGAGGCCCGGGAAGAACGGTTGAATGGGGATTTCCTGATCACCGCCAACCCGATGTTTTCCGGAACCGGCTGTCTGTTCGGCACGGTGTGCGTCATGCACGACATTTCGGGTATTCGGAAGACCGAAGAGGCGCTGAAGAAAGCCGCCCTCGAAACCCTCAAGGCCCTCTCCCAGCTCGTCGAAGCCAGCGACCCCTACACCGCCGGACATTCTTCCCGGGTTACCGATCTCTCCATCAAGATCGCCCGGGAAATGGGACTTTCCCCCGAAGACATTGAAATCCTGAGGGTGGCGGGATTCCTGCACGACCTGGGAAAAATCGGGATCCCGGGGAGCGTGCTCAACAAGCCCACCCGCCTGACCCAGGCGGAAAGAATCATGATCCAGTCCCACCCGGTGGTCAGCGCGCAGACCTCCGAAGGGGTGGAGGCCTTCAAAGCGGCTGTTCCGGTCATCCGGCATCATCATGAGCGATGGGACGGTACCGGGTATCCCTCCGGATTGAAGGGGGAGGGGATTCCTCGCCTGGCCCGGATCTTAGCGGTGGCGGACAGTCTGGATGCCATGCTTTCGGAACGCCCTTACCGCCGGCAGCGGAC
The DNA here is from genome assembly GCA_028713675.1 of bacterium. Lineage (GTDB taxonomy): Bacteria > Desulfobacterota > JAPLJL01 > JAPLJL01 > JAPLJL01 > JAPLJL01. The sequence continues at coordinate 90,228 of JAQTNV010000005.1, read as the reverse complement.
CGAGGATGAAGCCATAAAGGAACTGGAAAAAGGTACCGGTTCCCAGTGGGACCCCGGGGTGGTCCAGGTGGCTTTAAAAATAATGAAAGCCCAGGCGGAGATTTAAGCCGGGTTTTTTCCTTCAAGCTGTCGCAGGCAGCCGGAAACCGACAACCGGCAATCAATGAAAAATATTGGGGCGGCTTTCAACAGCCGCCCCTGATTTATCTGAGGCCTGAATACCGCCGGATCACTTGATAACCAGCAGGGAATGGATACCGGGGGAATATAAATCCTGGGTTTTGCCGTTCAGGGTTAATTTGATATCGGCCATATTGGTGAAGGTAAAGCCCACCGGACTGATCCCGAACATCCTGATAATGGCCCGCTCGGCTGCTTTGAGATCAGCCAGACCGTCCTCGCGGTTGATCGTGCCTTGTACCCTGAGACGGATATTGATGCGATCATTACCGTCGCGGGCCTCGATTCTTATAATTTTCGGGTATTCGTAGCCGGTTTGTTTATCCCGGAGCATTTGCTCATGGATTACCTTGACCTCCGGGAACACGCGGGTCCCGTTACGGTCAGCCATGGCCAAAAGGGCAATGTCCTGGCCTCCGTATTTGGGGGTGGCCGTTATTTCCAGGAAATTCAGGCTTAATTCGGGCATATGCACGCGGTAGGAAATCCATCTCCGGGAGAAATCCAGGATCCGAATATTGGAATAGGAATGGTCAATGTAGCCCCAGCCTTTTACGAATTTCATTCCGGTGGCGGAGGTTACCCGGCCCTCAAAACTGACCCGGGGGCAGGGGACCGAAATGGCCCAGTAGCTTTTTTGGTCCTTGCCGAAGACCAGCCGGCCATCTCCGGGAGGTTTCCATCCCGGGGAAAGGCAGGTGAGATTCAAAAAAATCCCCAATTCCTTTTCCTGGATTTTCAGCTCGAACATATTCCGTCTGCCGGTGACGCTTGGCCCTTGGAAGGAACTCTGCCGGAGGGATATGTCCATTCCTTCCTCCGCGGCCCGGAGGTCCTCCTTTTCCGGGCGGAAATTAAACTTCAGGAGCTGCCCGTCAAGTTTCAGGATGCCGGCGGTTAAAACCGGCTTGCTTCCCCAGGGAAAGGCCTCCGAGATGCCGACGGCGGCGCGGATAATTTCACCCAATTCGGTATAGCCTTCAAAGGTCCAGACCTCGCTGTAGACGCCTTTCTGAACCCGATGAATCCCGAGATCCCGGGCGGAAAGCATGGTGGAGGTTACGCCCGGCGGGTGAGGGAAGACCAGAAGGGGTTCCTCAGCGAACGAGCAAGGAGCATAGAGCAGAGAGCATAGGGTAAAGAAAAAAATAAAGATTGGAAAGAAAAAATACAAAATGTTTGGTTGGTTTCTAATGGTTTTTGGATTGCGGTTAGAATTTATCTCTAGGCTTAACGTTCTTTGCTCTTTGCTCTTTGCACTATGCACTATGCTCTATGCTCCATGCCCTCTTAGGGCAGCATTTCTTTTTTAAATACCACATCCGGGGTAACATCGCTGAATTCATCTGAGAGGATGGGCAACCAGCGGCTCTCCCCCTTCAGGTAATAACCGAAGAACGCGGTTTCGTAGATGCAATTGATGTCCCTCTGCCGGTCGGGATCAAGGATCTCGCCGTTATCTAATCCGTAATCCGGATCGATCATAGCGAACATACTCAGGCAGCCGGTCAGGCTGGCCTTGAGCGGAACCATGGATGCGGCCAGGCCCTGGACCAGCTTGCCCATGCCGATCATGCCCGTGAAAGCCTTGAGGGCTGCTCTCTCTTCGACGTCCAGGTCAATGAACCCGACGTGGGTTCCGCCCTTGATGCCGACCAGGTATTTCGGGGGCTTGAGATTCTCATAAGTCAGCGTGGCGTTGGAGTCGAACGGGGTGATGAGGTCTTTGGTCCCGGTCATGACCATAACCGGGACGTGCTGGCCGAAAGTGTAATATTCGGGCTCAAGAAAGCAGGCGATCGGGGAGAGGGGAATCGCGGCCTTGATCCGGGGATCGGCCTTGATACCTTCGCTGGAAAGGATGGTGGTCAGTCCCCCGAGGGAATGGCCGGTGATGCCGATCTTTTCCGGGTCGATCATCCCCTCAAACTCGTTTCCGGCGGTTTTGGAATATCCGAGAAAGGTGTCGATCAGGAAGCTTACGTCCCCCGGCTGGTTGATCACGTCCCCAATGTCGGGGCCTCCACGGTTATAGGTATATCCCGCCATGCCCGAGAGGGGAAAATCCGGGGAGACCACGAAATAGCCGTGGCTGGCCAGGTTCTTAGTCAGCCGGGTCGACTGGGTGCGGAAAGCCATGAAGCCGTGCGTAAAAATGATCAGGGGGTAGGGACCGTTGGGCTTCCCGGCTTCCGGTTGGGGATACCAGACCTCGGTGATGAGGGAACGGCCGGAGGGATCCCCGGGATAAGTCCCGTTCGGGGCGGTCGGCCGGGAGGTGTCAAACAGATTAAAGGTGCCGGTTTTGATCTGGTGGGGACCGGCGTTCTTGGCTTCATCGGTGAGATTTTGGATATTGTCCCCTGAACACCCGGGAGAAAATATGAAGGCAATGGCTAATATGACGGGAAAGAAATTCCTGGCCATTTTCATTGTCGAATCTCCATTTTTGGAAAAAAGCATAAACAATAGTTGAGATTATAGAATCTTATTAAATATTATCAAATATTTTTTTATTGATGCATTGGGAAAAAATGTGTGATAACATCCCGAATCTGGAAGCCGCCGAAATCATCAAACTAAATAAGGAGAGAGGATCATGCCGAACGAAAAATTTTGGAAGAAGTCCTACGACCCCGGAATGGAAGATATCGACCCCAAGTCGTGGGAAAAAAGCTATGTTGAAGCCGTCCTGCCCACGCTGAAAAAATTCCCGGACAAGGCCGCGTTCTATTACATGGGGGTCAAGATAACCTTCGCCGAACTGGACCTTTATACCAACCGGTTCGCGCAGATGCTCATCGCTTCCGGCCTGAAAAAAGGCGACGCGGTGGGGATTAATCTGCCCAATCTTCCGGAGTACATCATTTCCTGGCTGGGAACCCTGAAGGCCGGCTGCGTGGTTTCCGGGGTTTCACCCCTGATGTCGGGGGAAGAGATGGTTTACCAGCTCAAGGACCTGAAGGCCAAGGGCCTGGTGACCCTGGACGCCATTTTCGCGGGCCGGCTGGTCAAGGTGGCCGATGACCTGCCGAATTTGAAGGTGGTCGTCGCCGCCCAGGTGGGGGGATTCCTGCCGGCGTGGAAAAGGTTCATGGGAAAGAAGATGAAAAAAATCCCGACCGGTCCGGTTACCCCCCTGGCGGGGAAAACGGTTTACCGGATGGAAGAGGTGATTAAATCCGGCAAATTCTCATCCGAGCTGCCCCAGGTAAAAATTACCGCGGATGACCTCGCGTATATCCAGTATACCGGCGGGACCACCGGCGCTCCCAAGGGGGCGATGCTGACCCACCGGAACTCCCTTTCCGACCTGCTGCTGGTTATGAGGTGGCTGGAGTGGAAAGAAGGGGAAGGCCTCGCCCTTTCCGGATTTCCTTTCTTCCATATTGCCGGCCTTTTCTTTAACATCTGTTGTACCTATCTCGGCTGGACCCAGATCCTGATTCCCAACCCGAGGGATACCGACCATATCTGCAAGGAAATCGCCAAGTATCGTCCAACCGCGCTGGTTAATGTTCCGTCGCTCTTCCAGATGCTGATCGCCAATCCCAAATTCGCGACCGTGGACCATTCCAACCTGAAGAACTGCATCTCGGCGGCCTCGCCTTTCCCGGAGGAAACCCAGAAACAGCTGGAGAAAGTAATTGGGGTGGGGAAACTTCTGGAGGTGTATGGAATGACGGAAACCGCTCCGCTCACGGTGATGAATCCCTCCAAGGGAAAGAAGAAACTGGGACACATCGGCCTGCCCCTGATCAATACGGACCTGAAACTGGTCGATCCCGACACCGGGAAGGAAGTGGAGCAGGGAAAACCGGGGGAGATCTGCGTCAAGGGGCCGCAGGTCATGATCGGATATTTCGAGAAACCCGATGAAACCAAATTTGCCCTGGATAAGGACGGCTACATGCATACCGGAGATGTCGCGATCCAGGACGCTGAGGGCTACCTGCGGATCGTGGACCGGACCAAGGACATGATTATCGTCGGCGGGTTTAAGGTCTTTTCCAAGCGGGTGGAGGAGCTCCTCACCGAGCATCCGGCGGTGGAACTGATCGCTCTGATCGGGGAGGCCAACCCCGATCGGCCCGGCTCCGAAGTGGTCAAGGCTTACCTGACCGTGAAAACCAATACTAAATTCGGAACCGACGAGGCGGCTATCCTCAAGGATTTGGCGGACTTCGCCAAGTCGAAATTGTCGCCTTACGAAGTCCCCAAGGAGTGGGAGATCCGGAAGGAACTGCCCATGACCGCGGTGGGGAAGGTGGACAAGAAGAAACTGAGGAAGAAAGCGCAGTAGTCAGGCTAGAGACAAGAGCACCAGTCTTAAGAATATTAAGGAGCCCTTAACGGGCTCCTTTTTTTAATCTCACCCTCACCCTTTCCATCTCCCCTCGAGGTAGAGGGCAGGGAGAGGGGGCCCATTTTCCCGGTCTACCGTCTACCGTCTACCGTATACCGTCTACGCATTTAAAACCTATACCCCACATTCACCCGATATTGGTCTTTGTAGGCGTAGGGCAGGACAAAAAATCCCTGCTGTTGTTTTTCAATTTTCTTGTTATATCTCATAGCGGCGAGGGGGGCGTCAATAAGTTCATAAAGATATATTCCGAAAAATGAAGCAAGGCCGAGAGAGAAAAATACTATTGGAAGGGTATAGTCTTGTTCACCACAGTCTCTATCTATACAGCCCATGGCCATTCCCCACCCTATAAAATAACCCAATCCTGAAGCAGCCAGAGTACCAATTTTAGCTCCTGCCAAATAACTTTTCCCATCATGCACATACATATGTTCAGGGATGGTGAAAAATGTAAATGAAGTTAATCCGTAAAGAGTGGTTATCCATGGAAATCGTATATGGTCCCCATGTCTCCATCCAAAGACGGCCATTTCAATTCCAAAAACAATCGGTGTAGTGGTCAGTGGGATTGAAGCCAGGACGCCGGCCAAAACGGGGGATACGGGTTTTAAGGATTTAAATGATGGCTGAGATTGGGCTTTCAAATAATCATCGTAATTAGCCTGTGATGTAAGAATATTTTCCTCCTGCATCAGACTGTATTTCTGAAGGTGTAGGTATTCCGCCCCGGACACCGAGGGGTAGGAGATCAAGGAAAGCAGGATTAGAAGGGTTTTAATGGTCATGTTATGTTAGATTGCTTCGTCGCTTCGCTCCTCGCAATGACAGAATATAAAAAGCGCTCCTCGCAATGGCTCTCCCGTCGTCATTGCGAGCGACCAACGGGAGCGCGGCAATCTCGATTATATTTCATCATATAAATCTTTCCACTTTTTATTCATTGAATTGATCAGGTCAATTTTTTTCTGCCTTGACCCGGCTTTTATTTGTTTTTCTCTTGTGATTGCATTTGCCGAATCATTAAAAACCTCATAATAAACCAACTTGGTGATATTGTATTTTTTAGTAAAACCCTCCACCAATTTTTCCTTGTGTTCGAAGATTCTTTTCTTTAAGTCGCCAGTGACTCCGGTATAAAGGACGGTATTATTCTTATTAGCCATTATATAAACGTAATATTGTTTGTCCATTTGAAATGAGAGATTGCTTCGTCGTCTCGCTAAGGCGTGACTCCTCGCAATGACAGAAAATATTAACTGCTTCTCGCCATGCCCCTCATATCGTCATTGCGAGCGACCAACGGGAGCGCGGCAATCTAATGTGACGTCACTTTTTGTCATTGCGGTGAGCTGAAACCCTGAGCTCTGCGAAAGGGCCTGAATTCAGGGCGCGGCAATCTCTCAGATTTCCCGGTCTACCGTCTACCGTATGCTGTATTCCGTCTACCGTCTACCAGTAAATTTATTCTATCCTAAATCAAAATAGAAAATAACTGTAAAATATTTCAGGTTTTTACCAGGCCGGGTTTGAGTATTTCGCACTATTTACGCACTGCGTAAAGAGTGCGTTAATATCTATGGATGCATATTGATAATATACTTGTAATATTAGATAGATAACAGATTTTAACATAGGGGTGATTATGTCACGCAGTGCAGTAAAAACCTTTTTAATTATTATGGCGATAGTGATTTTCTCTTCAGTCTCATGGGCCGGGGAAGGATCATTAAATGGATCGAACCCCACGGTTATCGAAAAGAAAGGGCTTTCCCGACAGGCTGACTACGTGGTGGTGCACGGGGAGAAACTGAAGCAGAATTTGAGCAGGGAAATCGCCAAGTTCTCCCTTTTCGCTCATATTGATGGGAAGTTCCAGCCGATCCCATTCCAGGTCGACGAAATTAATCCCGATGGGGAGTGGGTGCTGACCCAGGTGCCGCCCGAAGCGAAGAAATCGGTAAAGCCCGAGCAGGATAACGATAACGGCAGACTGGATGACAACGATGAAATGGCTTTCATGGCCCGCGACGCCGGCGACCGGGTTTCTTTCAACGGCTTGCCCGCCGGAGTAGAAGCAGTCGACGAGATCACGCTCCGGGATCCGGCGGACAATGGACGGGCCTGGGTTTACCTGCTTTCTTTCCGGGAAAATCCTCCGCTTTCCAATAAAGATTACGTGGAATACCGGCCGGACAAAAACCAGGTGGCGGCCAAGGGTTATGTCCTCGGTTTTGATCCCAAGATGTCCATCGCCCCGAGCCTGGTCAGCCTGCAGGGCTCTCCCAACCTGATTGACCGGATGAAAATCCGGCTTTCCACCAAAATCATGGGAATCCCCTTCGGTTTTGATGAAGGCAACATGGTTTCCAAGCTTTCCCTCTACAAAGATGGCCCCATTCGAGTAATCCGCCGGACCCGGAGCGCGATTAAATTCATCGGGGTGTTCCGGACCCCTTCGGCAGCGGTGGAAAACATCTATTACGACAATACCATGCTTATCCCGATTCGGGTCGGAATTCCCATTTCGCTGAAAAGCTTCAGCAGTGTGATCAGTTATATCCGGGTCAGGGGAACCGCCGATCTTCACAATACGCACGGCTGGAAACTCAAGGTGGATACCGATCCCCGCTGGATGAGCTTGGACGGCAAAATGGACGAAGTGGAGAAGAGCATCCAGGGCGAAGGTTCGACCTGGTTTCTGGCTTCCGGGCCGGAAGGGGCTTTCATGATCCGGATGATCATGAACCGGAATCCCGATGGCTCTTTCCAAAAATCCCCGATCAAGACCCGCCTTTATTATGTGGACGACGATACCGCGCCGGATCCCCCGGAATCCGTTCCCGGCCAGTCGCCCCAGGTAGGCTGGTGGATGGATGGCCTGCCCGATCTGGATAAGGGCACCTTGTACTTTTTTGCGATCATGTACCTGATCGACGATTATTCAGATGGAGCCGAGAAGAACTACCTTAAGATCCTCGACCAGCCGATTCAGGTAACGGTAAATTAGCAAGACAAGCGAGAAACGCGAGAAAGGGCTAAATAAATAGCTCAAAGGTCAAAGCTCATAGGTTATGGCAAGGGCGGGTTTATTCCCGCCCTTTTTTCATTTTATTGTTTTCCCCCGTTTACCTTTTACTGTATTCCGTCTACTGTGTTTTGACTTTCAGTTAGAAAAAACAGAGAATAGTACAATCTAATTTCCCGACATATCTGGTTTTGACCCAAGCGGGTGAATAATCTGGTTCCACGGATTTCTGCGGAGGAATATGATTCTTCGGAAGTCTCTGTTTTTGGTTTTGTCTGCTTTCGCTTCTCTAATCATGATGGGAGAGGCGAAAGCTTCAAATTCCCCAAAAACCGTGCTGGAGAAGAAAACTATCACTCGGACGGAGGATTTCGTGGTTGCGCCCGGGAAGGTTCTGCGGAAGAGCCTGGGAGAAGATATCAATCAGCTCGGGCTTTTCGCCTTCCACGATGGGAGCCTGGTGCCCATTCCCTTTCAGATTGACGAGATTAATAAGGAAGGAGAGTGGGTTTTGACCCAGGTCCCGCCCGCCCTGGCGGGAACCGGTTTGAAACCGGAACGGGACGAGGATGACGGAAATCTTGATGAGAATGACGAATTGGCTTTTATGGTCAAGGACTCAGGCGACCGGGTTTCCCCGGAAGGGTATCCCCCGGAAGCTCTCAAGGTGGATGAAATCATGCTCAAGGATCCGCTGGATGGCGGAAAGGCTTGGGTTTATCTTTGTTCTTTCAAGGGTTCTTTTGCCCGCTCCCACCGGGATTATGTAGATTATATTTTCCCCGAGGACCAGATCAAAACCGGCAATTACGTGATGGGTTTTCCCCCGGAGCTTCCCATCGTGCCAGGGATGATCAGCATCCGTGGTTCATCCAACATTCTGGACCGGATGAAAATTCGACTGAAGGTAAAGATTATCGGAATCGAGTTTCCCCTGGAGGAGTCGAATTTCATCTCCAAGCTTTCCCTTTACAAGGATGGCCCCATCCGGGTGATCCGGAGAACCCGGAGCGCGATCAAGTTCACCCGGATGTTTCGGAGCCCTGCGGCGGCGGTGGAAAATATTTTCTACGAGAACGCGGTGCAGATTCCGATCAAGGCTCGTCTGCTTATCTCAACCAAATCCTTCAAGTTTTTAATCCCTTACATCATCGTCAGGGGAACTGCCGACCTGAAAAATATGCATGGCTGGAAGCTCAAAACCAATCTGGACCCGCGCTGGCTTAAAATCGACGGGAAAATGGATGAGGATGAAAACATCCTGAACGGAAAAGAGGGCTTCAACTGGTTCCTGGCCTCGGGCCCGCCTGGGGTTTTCATGATCCGCCTGGTTCTGGACCGGAAACCGGATGGAACATTCCAGAAGACCCCGATTACGACCCGCCTTTATTACCAGGATGACGATGCCTCCATTGATCCCCCCGAAGCCACTCCGGGGGAATCCCCCGACGTCGGCTACTGGCTGGACGGCCTCCGGGACCTGGAAAAGGGAATCTTTTACATCTACCCGGCGCTGTTCATGATCAAGGATTATACCGAGGGTAAGGAGAAGGATTACCTCAACATTTTCGATCAGCCGCTGGAGGTTTCGGCTAATTAGCGAGACGGGTAGCCGCAGCCTTCAGGCTGCGTTATGAATTACCAATAACCAGTAAATTCAAAAACTAAAGGCGGTCATTCTGGCCGCCCTTAGTTTTGTTTTAACTTGCTCCTAAAATCATTGACAACCATTTACTTATCAGACTAGCATTGGGCACACTAATTTTCGAAAAGGAGATAAGACCGTGATAAAAGGCCGAAAAAGTTGGATCACCGCATTTATTGTCAGTACAATCTTCGTGTTTTCTTTCCAATCTGCCGGATGCGGGGGCGGGGGCGGCTCGGAATCCTCCCTGCCCATTCCGCCGACGAACCTTCAAACCACGGCAGTTTCTTCATCCCAGGTTGAGCTCAGTTGGACGGATAATTCGGACAATGAAGAGGGCTTCAAGATCGAAAGGATGGTTTCCGGCGGCTCTTATGCCTTGGTAACCGCTCTAGCCGCCAACACCACCTCTTATTCGGATACGGGACTAACCTCCGCGACTTTATATTCCTACCGGATTAAGGCTTCTAATTCGGCCGGCGATTCCGATTATTCCAATGAGGCGACTGCGACGACCCTTAATGATGCCACTATACCCGCTGGCACCACACCGGATACTTCCATCACTTCCCACCCTCAAAATCCCTCAAACCAGGTCTCAATGACTTTTGAATTTGCCTCTACCGAGGCCGGCTCTACCTTTGAGTGCCAGTTGGATTCTAAAGGTTGGAACACCTGCTCATCTCCTCAGGTATATTACCCCGGTACGAATTATTCTGACGGGGGGCATACTTTCGAGGTGAGGGCGATGAACCCGACCAGGACCGCCATAGATCAAACCCCTGCCAGCTATACCTGGACCATTGATACCACTTCGCCGGTTCAGTCCGGCTGGAGCCCTTCCTGGGGCAGTATCGCGACCAAGTCGCCCACCATCACGCTCAGCTTGAACGAAAACGGGGACTGCAAATGGTCCCTCTCCGCCCAAAGCTATGCCGGCATGGCCGGAGACTGCATCGGCGATGGGACCACTTCCATTTCCTGCGGGGTCTCGGGACTATCGGAAGGCGCAAACACCGTTTACCTTTCCTGCCGGGACTCCCTGGGAAACGCGGATACCGCGGCTACCAGCACCGGCCGCGCCTACACAGTGGATACTGCTCCGCCGGTCCAGAATTACCTGAGCCCGGCCTCCGGGGCTACCATTACCACCAAATCACCAACCGTTACTGTCGGTTTGAACGAAAACGGGGACTGCAAATGGTCCCTCTCCGATGAAGACTATGCTTCAATGGCTGATGACTGCACGGGCGACGGGACCATTTCCATATTATGCGGGGTCTCCGGGCTATTGGAGGGCGCGAACACCGTTTACATCGCCTGCCGGGATTCCGTACTGAACGCGGATACCGCGGCTACCAACACGCATCTTACCTACACCGTGGATACCACCCTGCCGGTACAGTCCGGCTGGAGCCCGGCTTCCGCGTCCGCCATCGCCACTAAATCACCAACCATTAATTTCAGTTTGAGTGAAATGGGGGCCTGCCAATGGTTTCTTTCTGATCAGGGCTACGATCTAAACGTGGCCAATACCTGCTCGTGTAATCAATCTTTCTCCTGTTCCTGCGGAGTCTCAGGGCTGTCGGAAGGCGCCAACACCGTCTACATCGCATGTAAGGACATGCCGGGAAACGCGGATACCGCGGCTACCAACAAGCTTCTTACCTACACCGTGGATACCACTCCGCCGACCCAGTCCGGGTGGAGTCCCGTTACCGGGAAAACCCCATTCCCGACGATCACTTTAGGCTTGAATGAAAGCGGGGACTGCAAATGGTCCCTTTCCGATCAAAACTATGCCGACATGAGCGGAGACTGCACAGGTGATGGGACCAACTCCATCTCCTGCGGGGTTTCGGGAATATCGGCATCAGATGGCGCAAAAACCATTTACATCGCCTGCCGGGACTCCCTGCTGAACGCGGATACCGCGGCTACCAACAAACATCTCACCTACACCCTGGATACAACTCCGCCGGTTCAGTCCGGCTGGAGCCCGGCTTCAGCGTCCCTCATCAAAACCAACTCTCCTACCATCACATTAAGTTTAAACGAAAACGGGGACTGCAAATGGTCCATTACCGATCTGAGCTACTCCGGTATGTCCGGGGATTGCACGGGTGATGGGACCGCCTCTATCTCCTGCGCGACCTCTGGGTTGCCGGAAGGCGCAGCTTCCGTTCACATCGCCTGCCAGGACTCTCTGGGGAACGGTGATACCGCCGGTACCAACAAGGATCTCAACTACACCGTGGATACCGCCCCGCCGGATACGAGTATCACCGGTAATCCTTCAGATCCTTCACCTCAGGCCTCAGCCACATTTGCGTTTAACTCTCTCCCCGAAATCGGCTTATCTTTTGAATGCCAGATTGATTCCGGTGGTTATTCAGCCTGCACCTCTCCCAAGATCTACCTTGGCCTTTATGAGGGTAGTCATACCTTTGATGTCAGGGCAATTGATCTGGCGGGCAATAAAGATCCAACCCCTGCTCATTACGAATGGATAATAACAGACATTAACCCTCCGACCTTTTCGGGGATAAAGGATATCCTGGCCCTGTCGGACACAGGGGTAATGCTGTTCTGGGCGCCGGCAACGGACGATATAATGCCACAGTCGGCGATTACCTATGAAATATGCCAATCTACTGCTGCCGGCGCGTGCGCGGCAGGTTTTACCGCAACTTATACAGTGGGTCCGAATATTTGGAATTATAAGGTAACGGGTCTGACCGCGGGGCAGACCTACTATTATGTTATTCGGGCCAAGGATAATTCAGCAGCAAACAATGAAAATACCAATACTATTGAAAAGAAAAGGGAGTATCTGGCCGCGATTCAGATAAGCGCGGGGCATCATCACACCTGTGCCCTGTTAGCTGATAAGACCGTCAAATGTTGGGGGGCTAACGAGTATGGTCAATTAGGGAATGGAACGAGTACGAATTCAAACATCCCGGTTTATGCTTCCGGGATAACCACGGCAGCTTATATAAGCGCAGGAGGTTTTCACACCTGCGCTCGGTTAACTGATAATAAAATCAAATGCTGGGGGGCGAATGGTTATGGCCAATTAGGGGATGGGACGAATTCGAATTCCAACACCCCGGTTGCCGTATCCGGGATAACTACGGCGGCGGAGATAAGCGCGGGAGGGAATCACACCTGCGCGAGGTTAACCGATAATTCCGTCAGATGCTGGGGGAGTAATTGGAAGGGTCAATTAGGGGATGGAACCAATACGAATTCAAACATCCCGGTTGCCGTATCCGGGATAACCACGGCGGCGGAGATAAGCACAGGAGGATATCACACCTGTGCCCGATTAGTCGATAATACCACCCATTGCTGGGGGTATAACTACCAGGGCCAATTAGGGGATGGAACGAATTCGGATTCGAACGTTCCGGTAACCGTATCCGGGATATCAAATTTCGCGGTTGAGATCAACGCAGGATACTTACATAACTGCGCGAGGTTGGCTGACAATTCCCTCAGATGCTGGGGGTATAACAATGACGGCGAATTAGGGAATGGGACGAATGCTAATTCCAACATCCCGGTGACCGTATCCGGGGGGATAAATACGGCGGCGGAGATAAACGCCGGATATTATCACACCTGTGCTCGATTAGCTGACAATTCCCTCAGATGCTGGGGGTATAACAATGACGGTGAATTAGGGGATGGGACGAATTGGAATTCCAACACCCCGGTGACCGTATCCGGGATAACTACGGCGGCTGAGATCACCACAGGAATGTATCACACCTGTGCTCGGTTAGCTGATAATACCATCAGATGCTGGGGGCATAACAATGAAGGTGAATTAGGGGATGGGACGAATAACACTTACAACATCCCGGTTGCCGCATCCGGAATAACTGCGGCGGCTGAAATAAGTGCAGGGAAGACTCACGCCTGTGCGAGGCTAACCAATCATACCGTTATATGCTGGGGGTATAACAATGAAGGCGAATTAGGGGATGGGACGAATTCGAATTCCAACACCCCGGTGACCGTATCCGGGATAACCACGGCGGCGGAGATAAGTGCGGGATATTATCATACCTGTGCGAAGCTAACCGATAATACCATCAGATGCTGGGGGGGGAACTGGTCTGGTCAATTAGGGGATGGGACTTATAATACTTCAAACACCCAGGTGACCGTATCCGGGATAACCACGGCGGCTGAGATAAGCGCGGGAGGGAATTTCACCTGTGCTCGGTTAGCAGATAATACCGTCAAATGCTGGGGGCGTAACAATGAAGGTGAGCTAGGGGATGGGACTTATAATACTTCAAACACCCCGGTTACCGTATCCGGGATAACGACGGCGGCCGAGATAAATGCAGGAAATGGTCACACTTGCGCGAGGTTAACTGGTAATACCATCAAATGCTGGGGGTATAACAATGATGGTGAATTAGGGGATGGGACATATGACAATTCCAACACCCCGGTGACCGTATCCGGGATAACTACGGCGGCTGAAGTAAGCGCGGGAGGGAATCACACCTGTGCGAGGTTAACCGATAATTCCATCAGATGCTGGGGGGCTAACTGGTCTGGTGAATTAGGGGATGCGACGTATGACACTTCCAACACCCCGGTTGCCGTATCCGGTGGGATAACGGCGGCTGAGATAAGCGCGGGAGGGAATCACACCTGTGCTCGGTTAGCCGATAATTCCATCAGATGCTGGGGGTATAACGGGTATGGTGAATTGGGGGATGGGACGTGGACGGATTCCAACACCCCGGTGACCGTATCCGGGATAACTACGGCGGCGGAGATAACTACGGGAGAGGAGCACACCTGTGCTCGGTTAGCCGATAATTCCATCAGATGCTGGGGGGATAACGAAAATGGTCAATTTGGTGCGGGGTATTTTGGCAATATAAATACTCCGGTTCAGGTGATTAATCCATAAACAACATCTTATTCAAATCTGAAAACGAAGGGCGGTCATTCTGACCGCCCTTTTTTTAACCATCATGTTATCCCCCCCTTTGTTAAAAAGGGGGGAAGGGGGGATTTTAATAAACGACAATATTAGAAAAATTGGGAATTAATACAGAAAAAACTCTAAGACTTTTTGGGGATCAGGGATTCGAGCTTACGCCGGGAGAGGTTCATTTTCCGCATCTCGGCGGCCGGAGGGGGACAGCCGGGGATATGGGGCAGGCCGTGCTTCTTGGCCAGGCCCAGGGTGCAATTGCCGAAGCACACCATTTTGGCCTTTTTCGGATCAGCACCGGCAGGGAAGGAACAGCGGGGACCGAAAAAAATATAACAGGGGCGGAGAACCCCGTGTTGGATGAAATTCGCGGTTCCCCGCAGGGTATCGTAGGCGTAACGCCATTCGGTGGAAAGCTTGATGGCCATCAGGAATGTCTGCATGCAACCCGAACAGCCCGACAAAGCCTGAAGATGAAAGTGGCCCAGGTTGAGCTGGTCGCCGAAATTCGGGGGTTTGAAGGCCACGCTGACATCCGAGAGCTTCTCGCCCACGATTTTGGTGGGAACGTCGGGGACGTGGGTTTTCTTGAGGTCGAGCCGCATGACCTGGACGGCGACATTATCCACCTCATGAATATCCTGCCCGCAGAGTAAAAGACCGATTTTCCGGGCCCGGCCCCCGACGTGCCAGAGGGAATAGGGGCCGTTGCCGTCCATCGCCACGATTCCGTCAATGATATTAAGGTCTGGTTTCAGGACCTGGCTCAATTCGAAGATATCGGCCTGGAGGTCTTTCATGTGAAATTTCTGCTTGTCGAACTCCTGGAGGGCTCCTTTCTGGTTTTTCATGCAGAGGGTAACGTGGGTGAAGTAGTGGGTTTTCATCTTAGCGACGTTGATGTATTCGTTTTCGAATAAAAGCCTGGGCAGTTTGATCTCGCCGCGCTTCCATTTTACCGGGATGCGTTCCTCTTTCTCGAGATTCACCAGCCGGACGTTGGGGTGTTTTTTCGGGATCCGGTCATACCTGAAATTCCGGATCATTTTCTGGTAATCCATCCCCGCGGCCACGCCTTCGGCGACAATGATTTCCTTGTTCTTGAAGATGCCGGCCAGGGCCTCGAGAAACTCAGGCGGAACGCAGTCGCCCAGCTTGATTGAGCCGTCAGGAAAACCGGCGTTAGGCTTGAGGACAATGGTTTCCTTTTTGGGCTTATAGCCGACCAGGTCGATGGCCCGTTCCAGCCCGGACCGGACATTGGCATAGGATGATTTGACGATAGCGACAGCCATATCAATTGACGATTGACGAATGTCCCTCGAAATAACTCGGGATAAAACGATTGACGAATGAAAAATCAGAGAAAATACGAATTTTACTCTTTGCTCTATGCCCTATGCTCTATGCTCTAGTCCGAAGGACGCTTGATCGCCGACATTTTTTTTGTCATATAGCCGAGGAGGCTGGGGGAGAAGCGGAAGGTTCGCCACATGGATTTGGCTTCCTGTCCGGGCAGGATCTTGAACTGGTTTTTGATCACCGCCTCGATCATTTTCTCGGCAACCATGTCGGCTTTGGTCATCCCGGTAACCTTGGCGAGTTTGACGGCGATGGGAGGCATGTTGCTCATGTCCTGGGTCATCGCGGTTTCGACCATGAAGGGGAGGCAGACCCCGACGCTGATCCCGTAAGGCTCCAGTTCCATCTGGAGTCCCTGGGACATGGTGTAGATCCCCGCCTTGGTGGAGTCGTAAAGAAGCTTGTTGGGAGCGCCGTAAAACCAGGAAACCGAACTGGTGTTGAGCACGAAACCATCGCGTTTTTTCATGATGTGGGGAATGCAGGCGTGGCACATGAGCATGGTGCCCTTGAAGTTCACGTCCAGGATCTTTTCCGCTTTCTCGATCGGGGTTTCGTAGAGCGGACCCATCATCAGGATCCCGGCGGTGTTGATCAGGCCGTCGATTCCCCCAAACTTTTTCACAATCTCGCCGATTCCGGCGAGGACGGAATCCCGCCGGGAGATGTCGATCTCATAAGTTTCGACATCGGCGGCCTTGCCTTTGGCTTTGGCCGCGACTTCTTCCAGACCTTTTCGGTTGACATCGGTAAGGGCGAGGCGGGCTCCCCGGGAAGCGAGATTGAGGGCAACCGCGGACCCGATGCCGCTGGCGGCGCCGCTGACCACCACAACCTTGTTCCGAAGATAATCCTTCCCCCGTTTCTTGATCATCCTCATCCCCCCGTATTTGTTCGCAGGCTGAAGCCTGCGGCTACAACGTTATTAAAAAAGTGGAGCGGCGTTCGAGCTGCCCAGCCTTCCAGCTTTCCAGCGTTTTTTAGACGTGATACCGGTAATACATGTACTTTGCGTCCTTGAGAGTTTGGATGAGGTAGTAGCGCAGGTTGGGCTTGGTCGCCAGGGTATAAACGATCTTCAGGCCCAGGATAAGGGCGCTGAGGATGATTACCCCCAGAACGATTATTATTGCGGACTTCAACATATCCCTTCCTCCTTATCTTTACGGCGCAGGCTGAAGCCTGCGGCTACCAATTTTATTTGCAAGGCTTCCCTCGACCACAGTGCCTCGGGATCTGATCGAAAAGCCTTGCCCTACGTGTTTGTTTTTCATTCGTCAATCGTTTTATCCCGAGTTATTTCGAGGGACATTCGTCAATCGACAATTAGAGCGTTCGATATTATGTCAGATACCTGAACGGGACATAGGGCAATTGTTTGAGCAGGTAAATTGCATATCGGACCCGCCGGGGTTTGGATACCATCCAAATCATTCCCAGAACACCGATGCCAACCAGAACCGCGATAACAATCAACAAGATTTTCATTTTTCCTCCCTAATTTCGCAGGCTTCCCTCGGCCACAATGCCTCGGGATCTAATCGAAAAGCCTGCGGCTACCAATCTAGTCTCTTTGGTTTCTTTGGCTTTCATTTTAAAATCGTCAATCTGCATTCGTCAATTTATTTATAAATGATCTTCCTTTATTAAATTACTGGTAATCAGCGCCGAAGACATTACCGTGGGAATTCCGCCCGACATGTGGGTGGAGGCCCCGGCCAGGTAAAGGTTCTTGACCGCCCAGGAACGGGAGCGGGGACGCATCGGCCCCACGGTCAGGATATCGAAATCCAGGCCGTAGATGCAGCCCCGCGGGGCCAGGAGCCGCCGCTCAAAATCGAGGGGTGTGGAAACCTTGGCAAAGGTGATGTGTTTCTTGATCCCCGGGCAGAAAACCCGGTCGAAGAAATTGATGGCTTCCTCCATGTATTGGGGTTTGAGGCGGTCCCAGTTGGTTCCGATCGGGGCGTAGGGCACGGGGCCGTTGTAAATGAAATTGACGATGTGATGGCCCTTGGGGGCCAGGTCGGGATCGGCATCGGTGGGCCAGCAGACGAGGGACTGTCCCGCCCCTTCCCGTGGAACCACGTCGGCCTTGTAGTCGTACCAAGACTGGTTCAGCTGCTCCAGGGAGGTGGCCAGCATAGTATGGTGCGCGTTCAGATCGGGCTTTTTGTCCAGACCGAGATAAATCATGGGGCATCCCATCGAGGGTGTATAAGAATCAATTCCGACGTTGATGTGCCAGGGCAGGTTTTCCCGGCCGATCATGCGTTTGTAGGTGGTGAGGGCGCTGACATTGGAGAGGACGATCGGAGCGGTGATCTGCTTACCGTCGGAAGTCTGCACGCCCTTGACTACTTTGTTCTTGTCCAGCAGGATCCGGTCCACCAGGACCTTGTTCCGGATTTCCACCCCGAATTCCTTCCCCATCTTGGCCAGACCGTTGGGGATGGCGACCATTCCGCCTTTGGGATACCAGATGCCGTAGTGCTCGGTGAGGGCGACCAGGCCCATGAATCCCGGGCAGAGCTCGGGAGTGGCCCCGGCGAAATAGCTCTGAAAGGCCATCGAACCCAGGACGGTGGGGTGGCGGAAATATTTTCTGATGACGGTTTCGTGCGTGGCAATCATTTTCGGCAACAGGTTGAACATCAGCCCCGGATACTTGAGCGATAGTTTCAGGGCGTCGGTCATGGTCTGGTTGGGGATGGAGAGCATCGGTTCGACGTACTTGTCGATCGATTTTCGGCCCGCTTCCGCGAACTTTTTGAAGCTCTGGCCGTCATGGGCATCAATCTTGGAGATTACCTCGACGGTTTTATCCCAATCCACCGGGTAGGCGAATTTCTCGCCTTTTTCGTTGACGAAGGCGTAAATCGGGTCGCAGGAGATCAGGTCCATGTAATCCTCGACCTTTTTCCCGCAAAGCTTGAAAACCTCTTTCATGGGATTGATCAGCTCCACGATTGAGGCCCCGACGTCGAGCTTGTAGCCGTTTTCATCGTAAGTGGAGCAGCAGCCCCCGATCAGTTCGCTCTGCTCCAGGATCAGGACCTTCAAGCCCTCCTTGGCGATGATCGCGGAGGTGGCCAGGCCGCCGATCCCGGCGCCGATGCAGATCATGTCGTAATCATACTGGCCCGTCCCGAATTTAACCTTTGGATTTTTGCCCATGTTTTGTCCTTTCGTTGATAAAAGCTTTCAGCGATCGCAGGCTAAAGCCTGCGGCTACCTGATGAGCTTTTTCCTATATGACTTTTTTTCTTACATCATCAAGAATCAGATCCGCGGTGATCCCGCCCCCAGCGATTACCATAGGCACGCCGCCCCCGGGATGGGTGGAGGCGCCGGTAAGATAAAGCCCCTGGATGCTTTTCGAGCGGTTCGAGGGGCGGAAGAGGAGGGTGGAGGCCAGGTCGTTCTGGAGGGCGTAGATCGAACCCCGCGGTGAAAGCAGCCGACGCTCAAAATCCAGCGGGGTGGAGACCTTCTTGTAAACGATGTGCTTGCGAATGTCGTTCCAGAGGGTTTTTTCGACGTAGGTAATGGCTTTTTCCATGAATTCGTCCCGCCGCTCGTCCCAGGTACCGTGGTCGAGTTCGTAGGGACCCATGGTCAGGAGATTCAGGGTGTGGTGCCCCGGGGGAGCCAGCGCCGGGTCAACGTGGGTGGGCCAGCAGACCATGCAGATGGTTTCATCGGGGAGCTTGCCTTTCAGGTATTTGTCATCCCAGATGCTGTTCATATCCTGGAAACGGCCGAGCTGCATGGAGTGATGGGCGCGGAAGGGCGGCTTGGCGTTCACTCCGAGGTAGATCATGGGCATGGGCATGGAGAGGATATAGCTCTTAATGCCCTTGATCACCCGGCCGGGAAGGTTTTCTTCTCCGATCATTTTGAGGTAGAGGTTTTTGGCGTTGATATTTGAGACCACCAGGCGGCTTCTTAACTTGGTCCCGTCCTTCAGAACCACGCCTTCCGCCTTCCGGTCCTTGACCATGATCTTGCTGACCTCGGTTTTCAAGCGGAGCTCGAGGCCCTGTTCTTTTCCGGCTTTCATGATCCCGTTGGGAATGGAGATCATTCCTCCCATGGGGTAATAAACCCCTTCGTGCTCGGTGTAGCCGATGGCGCCGTAAAGCCCGGGGCAGAGGCGGGGGGGGAGCCCGGCCCAGTAAGACTGGAATCCGAAGGTGTCGAGGACGGTCTGGTGGGTAAAGAACTTGGAAACGATCTCTTCGTAAGTGAGGACGAAGACCTGCCATTTTTTCATCAGGGCAGGGGCATTGATCATCATCTTGACCAGGCTTTTCCAGGATTGCATATCGCTCTTCAGGTACTGGTCCATGCCTTTATCTTGGACCACCTTCCAGTATTTCACGTATTTCTTCCAGCTCTCCGCGTCCTTCTGACTGTATTTTTTGAAAAGTTCGTAGGTGGCGTTGACATCCTTGGGGATGTCGATAATTTCGCCTTCCACGGTGCGGAAGGAATAGATCGGATCGCAGGGGCGAAAATCAATGTACTTTTCCCGCTTCTGTCCCATCCGGGTGAAAACCGAGTCGATGGCCGGGACGAATTCCACGATCGAGGCCCCCGTGTCGAAGTGGAAGCCCTTGTCCTCGAAGGTGGAGCAGCACCCCCCGATGATATCGTTCTGTTCCAGAACCAGTGTTTTTAAACCCTTGTTGGCCAGGATGGATCCGCAGGAGATACCCCCGCAGCCGGCCCCGATCACGATGGCGTCATAATCATACTTTTCCATTTTTCATCCTCTCTATTAATAACTGATAACCAAGTCTTAAATTACGAACCCAAAACTAAAAACTCGAAACCCGAAACTTTATTACTATACGATCAATTGCCTCCAGAAACCTTCGTAAATGCCGCGGGTGACGATTTTCCCGGACATGGCGGAGAAAACCACTCCCCCCGGCCAGATGGAGTAATGCCCGGCCTGGAAAAGATTTTTGATCGGGGTACGGAACCGGACATGCTTGTTGGCCATGTGGCACTTGATGTAATCATAGGTCCAGCCCATGATCGAGCCCTCGGGATTCAGGGTCCAGCGGGACATGGACCGGGGGGTAGCCAATTCCTTGTAAATGATTTTTCCCGACAGCCCGGGAACAATGTATTCGGTTTTCTTAATGATATCGTCCAGGACTTTCTGCTTCAGATCCCGGTATTCCTGGTTGCGGGCAAAAGGGTCGTCGGTGCCGGTTTTCCAGCCGTTCTGCCAGCGGTAGGAGGTGAAGACCTGGACCACCATGGAACTCTTCCCGGGCGGGGCCAGGTGGGGGAGGTGCAGGGAGGTGGCGCTGATCATGGACCAGCCGCGGTTGTGGGCGTTGGGGTCGTAGACATCGTAGTCGGGCGAATCATAAGAACGCCAATAAAGGGTGTGGTGATCCTTGACGTGTTTTTTCAGCTCTTCCCCGTTCATATCCACCCCGAGAAAAGCCGAGCACACGGACTTGGAAACCTGGGCCTGGAGAATCCGCTGGCCGTCCTGGTGGGGCCAGACCAGAGGGTTGTCCAGCATCTCGGTGATCAGGCGCTTGGGATTCCCGGTATTCACGAAATAATCCGCCTCGATCCGCTCATCCTTGGAGGTCAGACAGGCGGTCACCCGGGGTCCGTCGGTGATAAGCTTGTTGACTGTGGACTTGAAGCGGATCTCGCCGCCCCGCTCCTGGTAGGCCTTGGCCAGCTTGTCCGTGAAGCCCTGGAGGCCGGCCTTCGGATACCAATAATCCTGGACGAAGGCGTACCAGAAGAAGAGATGCATCATCAGGAGCATGTTCTTGACGTTGGCCTCGCTGAAAAGCCAGCGGAGGCGGGGCTCGCCGGGAAACATGTCCTTGACCATCTCTTCGCCGGTCATGGTCATCATCGCCTTGGCGGTGCCCATCAGGGGCAGGGATTTGCCCATCAACCGGAACATGCTTGATATTTTCTCCCAGCCCTGCACCGCGAAAGGAAAGGGCCCGCTTTTCATCATCTTGTTCATCGCCAGACAGGTGGGAGTGACGAAATCGAACCATTTATCCAGCCCGGCCGCGGAACCCGGAAAGCCCTTCTTGAAATCCTCCCGCATCTGGTCGTAGTCATAGAACATCACGTCGCAGTCCGGGGTAACCCAGCGAAACCGGGCCCGCATCCACTCGTCGGGGTCATAGAGGCCCAGATCCTTCAGGATCGGGAAGAGAACCCCGACTTCTTCGGTGGACATGTCCCCGCAGTCAAAGTAAAAGCCCTTGCGCCAGATGCCGGACATGTTGCCGCCCACCTGGGTTCCATGCTCGAGGATGATGGATTTCTTCCCCATTTTCTGGAGGTAAAGGCCGGCGGAAAGCCCCGCGATCCCTCCGCCGATGATAGCCACATCATATTTGTTCGACATTTTCGCCTCTTTTTCCTGCTTACCTTTAACTTTCCGGAGACCGTTGCCAAACATTTAGAATGTCACCCTGAGCGCTAGCGAAGGGTCTGGTTTTTCCGGCTTCTTCGTGGGAAGAGAGATTCTTCGCCCCTCGACAAGCTCGGGACTCAGAATGACAGAAAAAGGTTTTCAACACAGTCATTTCCACTTTTTACGTTCTGGCCTTCAGCCGGGTGTGGATGGCCATCGCCGCCCGGCGGCCGTCGGCCACGGCCTGGACCACCGTGCCGGCTCCCCGGACGATATCCCCGCCCGCGTAAATCCCGGGATGATCTTTGATTTCCTGGGTGGTTTCCTCCACCAGGATGCGGTCCGGACGCCCGAATTCCTTCTGGAGACAGGAAGCGAGGGCGGGCTCCACGCTCTGTCCCACCGCCATGATCACCTGGTCGAACTCGATCTCAGTGGTCCGGGATTTATCGAAAGCGGGGCAGAATTTACCCTGCGAGTCGAACACCGCGGTGCAGCAGGTCAGTGATAATTTGTTCGGAGAAGTAAAGGCCTCGGGGCCCCAGCAGTTCTGGATCTGGATGCCCTGTTTCCGGACCTCGGCGAGCTCGCTCGGGAGAGCCGGCATTTCCGTTTCTTTCTCCAGGCAGGCCATGGTCACCTGGCGAGCACCGGATTTTACCGCGGCGACGGCGGCGTCCGCAGCCACGCTGCCTCCCCCGATCACCAGGACCCGGTTTTTCACGTCGGCCTTTCCCTTTTCCCGGTAATTCATCAGGAAGGGCAGGGCCTCGATCGTGAAGGCTTTGTCCCGCCCCGGCAGGTCAAGTTTGCGCCCGGCCCAGAGCCCCGGGGCGAGGAAGACCGCCGGGTATTTCCCGGCGAGATCGGAAAGAGAAATATTTTTCCCCAGTTCCTGTCCGTAAATGAAATCAATCCCCGGGAAGGACAATCCGTCGATCTCCCTCTGCACCACCTCGGCGGGAAGACGGAAAAGGGGAATGGCGTGATTCAGCATCCCGCCGGGTTTCTGGTTCTTTTCCAGGATGTCGACCTGGTATCCGAGCCGGGCCAGGAAATGGGCGCAGGAAAGCCCGGCGGGCCCGGAGCCGACTACGCCGACCCGGGAGCCGCGGAGCGAGGAAACCAGGCGGGTCCAGCCTTCGGCCGGGGAGGCCTGGCCCGCCGCCCAGGCATGAAGGTCACGGATCCGGACCGGATTGGGGGAAAAATCCCGACGCTGGCATTCCTTCTGGCAAAGTCTTTCCGCCGGGCAGATATAACCGCAGATTTCCACCAGAGGGTTCGTCTCCCGCATCGAACGGACGGCCCCGTTGAAGTTTCCGGATTCGATCCGCCGGGCAAAATTGAGAACATCGACCCCGGCGGGACAGGCGTTCTGGCACTTGGCTTCCTGGCAGTGCTGGCAGTCCTTGCCCAGGCGGATGGCCGAGGTGGGATTGAGTGGGGCGGAAGAGTCGGGAGTCGGGGTCCAGGGCTTGCCTTTAATCAAGTTCACATACTGGCGGCTGAACTTGCGCGGGAGATATTCCTTCATTCCCGCGTCGCGGAGGACCATATTGGCGGCACCCACGCCGGAGGAGGTGGCGGCCACCACGCCTTCACCCATCACGGTGGAGTCGCCGCAGCAATAGAGGTTTTTCCATTCCGACTTGGCTTTCAGCCGTCTCATCAGCTCCTGGCCCATCATCTGCTTGGGCCCGCCCACGTTGCCCCAGTTTTTCATGGTGAAACGTTCGAGGGTGGAAGGGGTGGCGATTTCGATTACCCGGATATGTTTGCGGAAACCGGGGAAGAAGGCCTTCTCCATTTTTTCCATGATCCGGTCGGCGGCTTTCTGCTTGCGCTGTTTGTAGGCCTCGGACTGGTATTCCGGGTCGGTCGGCCGGGGCCATTTGTCCTTGATCGGGGCGATTACGGTGATGGAATGCTGACCGGGAGGACAGATCGAAGGATCGTCCATCGACGGGATATAGACGGCATAATTTTCCCCTCCGAAGTCATTGGGGTCCTCAATGAACATCTCGATAGCGCGGGCGCCGGGTGGGATGGCGGCGGCATCCACGCCGATGTAAAGCACGATGGCGCTTAAAGTCGGGATGTGTTTCTGGGCCCATTCCATCCGCTTGGGCTTGATATGGCGGGGCTTGACCGCCTGACCGTAAAGATTCCAGACCGTACCGTTGTAAACCACCCGGTCGGCCAGGATCTCGGTGCCGTCATCGAGACGGACCCCGTAAGCCTGGCCCTTGAAAATCAGGATTTCGTCCACCTTGTGCCGGTAGATAACCTGGCCTCCCCAGCGTTCGAAGGACTTTTCGATTTTATTGGGAAGCATCTGGGGGTCGCCGGAGGGATAAGAAGCGCCGCCCTCGTGAATATCCACGAACATGGCCGCGGCCAGGGCCGCCGGGCTTTCCGCAATGTTGGTGCAGGCGAAGGTCCCGGTGAGAATATCAAAAAACATCGAAGCCTTGGGGTCGGTGATGTGCTTGTTGACCAGGTACTCGGTGTTGCGGAAAAGCATGGCCCCGAGGTTCATGGTGCCGAGGGGATTTTTAAAGAACATCTTGGCCCCTTCGATCATGGGCATTTCAGACGGGGGCATCGGCATCTCGTTCTTGGCCACCATGGCGTCGTAGATCTTATATAAATCCATATAGAAAGCCCGGAGTTCGTCCTTCTGATGGGGAAAAACCTGGGCCAGTTCGGCGAAATATTTCTCGAAGTTGCGCCAGAAGGTGACTTCTTTGCCGTACACATGCAGGCGGTAGATGGACTCGTGGAGGATCATGTCGATCTCCTCCTCAAGCTCGTTCATGACGAAGCGGTGGGTGTTGTAGCCCTTGGGGGAGAAGCCGAAGAGCATGGCCGCCCCCACGTCCATGGAAACATCGTGGCGGCGGACGTGCGAAACACATCCTCCGGGAAGGAAATGCTGGTCTACCGCCAGGACCTTGAGCCCCCGCTTGGCGAGGAGGGCGGCGGCGGTGATCCCCCCGATCCCGGTCCCGACCACGATTACGTCATAACGATCCTGGATGATGGAGTTGTTCAGGATTTCCAAATTATTCCTCCTTCATTATTCGCGAGTATTTAGGTTCCCCGTTCATGGTTCACGGTTCAGGGTTAAAATCAATGGTTTTTAACGTTGAATATTGAACTTTGAACCTATAAACATTGGTTATGTTTTTTTATTTATCGACAGCCGGGATATGGTAGCCTCCCAGAAAAAACCGCCGGGCGCTGTTTTTCAGAATTGATCCGATCATCCCTTTGATTTGAAATTCGGATTTGACGAAAACCAGGGCATCCCGGAGGGCCTTCAATTCGTCGCCCAAGCTATGGGCGTGAAATAAGCCGGGTTGACCCTTGGTATCCGAAGCGACGGTGGCTTTCATCCGCAGGGGATTGAACTGGTCCAACGAGGTTACCATCTCGGGGCGAACCGATTTTTTATAAAGCGAGAAGGCATCGGTCCCCTGCCTAATCGCCTCAGTGACCGCCGCGCCGGCATGACCGCCGCTGGCCAGGGCGCAGGAAATGCCTTCGCCGCCCTGGTGCATCAGGCCCATCGCGTCGCCGACCATCAGGACCCGGCCGCGGCCGGGAAAGAAACGGTTCAGGGGAGTCATGGTGTTGGCCATGCAGCCTTCGGTAGCAATCTCGCTTTTGATGCTCAGGCCGAAATTCTTTTTTAAAAAATCAATCAGGGCTTCGAACTTGTTGGATTTCTGACCCACGGGATAAGCGCATCCGATAATGATCTGATCGTCCTTCAAGTTCAGCCAGGGGAAAGGTCCCATCCCTCGGACCAGGAACCAGTATAGATAACGATTGTCGGCGTCAATCCTGCCCTCGTAATATTTTTGGATGGCGGAAGCCCACGTCATGCCATCGTAAACCTCGGGGGCGAAACTGCGGATGACGTGAGAATTAGCCCCATCCGCGCCAATCAGATATTTGACCATGAGCTGGACCTTGTTTTTCTTCCTTTCCAGCGTGACTTCGATTTCTTCGCCTTTTTCCTTCAGACCGACAAACAGGGTTTCGTCTTCCAGGTCCGCCCCGGAAGCCTTGGCCAGAAAATGATCGAACTTATTTCTCCAGACATAAGGTTGAAAACAATTGCAATCGGTAAAGATCGTCCCAACGGAAGGGAAGTAAAAAGCCATTCCCCGGGAGTGGTAGGGTTTGCCATAAGCACTTTCCGGGATCGGGCCGAAATTTTCCAGGACATAATTCTGGGATTTGTTCGCGATTATTCCGGAACAGGCTTTGCGGCGGGGAAGTTTCTGCTTGTCGATCAGAAGGGTTTTCAGACCTCCGTCACGGCATTTCCTGGCCGCGGCGGAACCACCCGGGCCTGCCCCGACTACCAAAACATCATATTTTTCCATAATCCCCCTCTCAATTGATTACGGAGAAAAGCATTTTAATGATGATTTTTTATATTAAATAATTTTACGTATGACAAAGTCAAGACAAAATTTTGTTAGGGAAAAAAAGGACTTGACAAAGAATTAAATTTATTAGTTAAATTGATTGACCGGTCAAATTAAAAGCTGAACAAACGGACAAGATCAAAAGGCAATATTTTTCTATCCAGTTTCGGGAAAATATGCAGAAAAACGGGGGAAATATATCGGGGGATAAAAACGCAGTAGAAGGAAAAGGGGGAGTTATGAAAAATGTAAAACTGTTTTTGATTTTCTTCCTTTTATTAATGATGCAGGTGGGTAATGCCTGGGCAGGTTATTACAGCATTTACGGATTGGGCTCCCGCGCTTCGGCGATGGGGGGCGCAAGTATCGCTCTTTCTAACGATCCCAGCGCTATTTACTACAACCCGGGGGCTCTTTCCGAATGCGGAGACGGAAAGCTCGAGTTGATCGTATTCCACAATTTTCCCAAGCTCAATGTCGAGTTTGAAGATACCAGCGGCTCTTTACTGACCCAGGCGCAGAAAAAGGGCTTTACCCTCCGCGAATACCAGGATTGGACCAAGAACGTACCGGAGTTGACCATTGTGGGATTGGGCCTGGCCATGCCGATCTGGAAGAGCCCGCTTCTGAAAAATATAGAATGGGGAATGTCATTCTCCGCGCCGCTTGCCTGGGCGGCCAGGGAATATTTCGTGGAGTCGAAAGACCCGATCTTTCTCGAATACTTCGACCAGACTTCGAAATTCAACATCCTGGGGGGGATGAGCTATGACATTGACGGGATTTTCAAGTCCCTGGGCGATATTGATATCCCCGGAATTTCCGTGGGATTCGGGGTCGACGCATTTGTCGACGAGCGGGGAACGTTGAAGATGATGCCCACGGACTTCAAACTTTGGCTCCCTTATGATTACACCATTATCGGCGGCGCCCTCCTGCAGCCGTTTCAGAATTTTGACAATCGTCTCCTCCGGGATCTGAAACTAGGAGTGACATATCATCAAGCGATGATGCTGGATCTTACTTTCGACATGGGATTGATTGCTACTGTGAATCCTGATGGCTCGAGTAAATATATGGTGGAAGGATCTTTCACCTCTTACAACTTCTATCTTCCCGAAGAGCTGGGCTTCGGGCTGGGGTTTGCCCCTCAACAAAACCTAAGTATTGATTACGACCTGGTGAGACAGGGATGGTCGGATTACAAACCTCCCTTCGTCGATGCCGATCCCAATAGCATGATCGGCACGCTCATGACTCCTTTTGATTTCAAAAATTACAAACTAAACGATATCTGGGTCCACCGCATCGGGGCCGAATACACCCTGGCCAAGGATTACAAGTTCCGGCTCGGTTACAGCTACCGGCCGACCCCGATCTCATCCGCAATGGCCCTGAGATCCAATATTCTCGACAGCAACACCAACACGATTTCTTTCGGTTTGGGATACGTCTTTGAAGGTTTGACCGTCAATGTTCATTCTCAGGTCAGGATCATGGCGGACCGGACGCTTCATAATGACGGCAGTTCAATCAAAGCCGGGGGAAATGTCTGGAGCACCGGGCTGACACTCTCCCGTAATTTCCAGGCCAAATAAAGATGAAGAAATTGTTTTATGGGTTTCGAGGCCAGATATCGTTACCTAAAATCCTAAGGAGGGGAATATGGCATTGAAGGTTCTTGAACCGATCAAAGTTGGAAAGCTGACCATCCGGAACCGATTTCTCATGGCTCCCATGCTCACTCAGTTGAGTTCACCCGACGGGCATACCACTTCCCGAATGGTGGATCATTACCGCCGTCGCGCCGCGGGCGGGGTGGGGGCGATTACCATCGAAATTCATTTTGTCCGGGATGACGGGAAAGTGTGCTACTCGGGGCACCGGGGCGAATCCGGCGGACTGCCGGATATCGGAGATGATTCCTATATCCCCGATGTCGCCCGCATTGTCCAGGGCATTCACTCGGAAGGGGCGGTATGTTTCCTCCAGCTCGGTCACCTGGGCAAGTTCGGACGGGGGGAGATCCTCCCGGCGGTTTCCGAGTCCTCCCCCCCGGTGTTTACCCCCGCCATCTTGAAGGAACTGTCTACCCAGGAAGTGGAGGACTATATCCAGCTTTACGTGGATGCTTCTTTCCGGGCGAAGCAGGCGGGCTGCGACGGGGTTACGGTTCACAGCTCACATGGCTTCTTCCATATGCAATTCCTATCTCCCCACTCCAATCGCCGGGAGGATAAATGGGGCAAGGATAAAACGCTTTGCGCCAAGGAAACGGTGAGAAGGATCAAGGAGAAATGCGGCCAGGATTTCCCGGTCGTTTACCGGATCAGCGGCGACGAGTTTTACGAGGACCTGGGGATCGATGACGGGTATGGGGTGGAGGATTTCAAGAAGATGGTCCCCGAGCTGGTGAAAGCCGGGGTGGACATGCTCGACGTGACCGGCGGCACGGTCGATACCAATAAATGGATTATCCCGAGCGGGCAGGTCAAGCAGGGTTGTTTCCTGCACCTGGGCGCGGCGGCCAAATCGGTGTGCAAGATTCCGGTCAGCTGCGTCGGCCGGATCAACACCCCGGAACTGGCGGAAAAGGCGGTCCAGGAAGGGAAATGCGACATGGTCACCCTGGGACGGGCGCTCTTCGCCGACCCGGACTTCGTGAAGAAGCTCGCGGAAGGCCGGCCGGAAGAAATCCGGAGATGCCTCGCCTGCAACCATTGCATCAATTACAGCAAGAACCTGATTGACGGCGTGCAGAAGGGAAGTATCGTGAAATGTGCGGTGAATGCCGAGCTGGGACGGGATGAGGAATATGCGATCCGCCCCAAGGCGAAAAACCGCCTTAAGAAGGTTTTCATCGCCGGCGGCGGTCCCGCCGGGATGGAAGCGGCCCGGGTGGCCACGCTGCGGGGGCACGATGTCACCCTGTTTGAAAAATCCGACCGCCTGGGCGGGCAGATGTTCGAGGCCTCGGTACCCCCGGGGAAAAGCGAGATGATCAACCTGGTCGAGTTCCTGACCACGCAGATGAAAAAACTGAAGGTCAAGGTCAAATTAAGCACCCCGCTCACGGAGGAAATCCTGGAAAAGGAAAAACCCGAGGTTTTGGTAATCGCCACCGGCAGCCGGCCGATCAAGCCCAGAATCCCCGGGCTGGAAAAGGCGGTCTTTGCCCGGGACGTCCTGCTGGGGAAGGTCAAAGCCGGGCAGAATGTGGTGATCGTCGGCGGGGCGCTCGTCGGCTGCGAAACCGCGGCCTGGCTCCGGGAGCAGGGGAAGGATGTCCAGATCGTCGAAATCCTGCCCCAGATCTGCTCGGAATCGCCGATCCTGGAAAAGTTCACGATGATCCAGCGGATGACCTCGTCGGGGATATGCCTCAACTGCAGTACCGTCGTGGTGGAGATAAACGACAAAGGGGTAATGGTGGAATCCGGCGGGGAGCGCAGAACCATCGAGGCGGATACCGTGATTATCGCGGCGGGGGCCCAATCCAACAAGGAGCTGTGGTCGGTCCGGGGATCCGGGAATGTCACCGAGTTCATCGCCCGGGTGGGAGACGCCACGAAACCCGGTTTGATCGTTGACGCGATTCATGAGGCGAGCGCCGTGGCCCGGGACTTCTAGGAAACGCGGAGTCGCGGATGAGGGGTGCGGAATTTTAAAAACGGATTATCATTTTACTTAATTCCGAATTCTGCATTCTGAAATTTGCATTAAGAGGAGACGGACATGGATGAAATCAAGGCGATCGACATCATGAACCACCCCGGGGAAGCCGGCCGGAAACCCCCGGAGAATCCCTTCGAGTTCGAGGAATTCAAAATCATGACCCGGACCACCTTCAAGACGGTCTTCAAAGGGTTTGTGCCTCCCAAGGAGGTGATGGAGCAGATGGCCGGCTTCGGCGGTCACCGTTCCACCGCCGACCTGATCCGGACGATGGACCAGTACGGTTATGACAAGCTGGTCATCTCCTGCACCAAGATGTGGTCCTATTACTGGCATCACAAGTTGATCGTTGATTACAGCGTGGACACGGTCGGGCAGATCGTCCAGGAGGCCAAGGGACGGGTGATCGGGGGGGCAGGGTACAACCCTTTCCGGATCGAGGACAGCCTCCGGGATATTGAACGGGGCGTGAAGGAATACGGGTTCAAGTATGTCTGGTTCCACCCGATCAGCTTCGGGCTTTCCCCGAAAGACGCCCGGTGTTATCCCTGCTACGCCAAGTGCAACGAGCTCGGAATCCCGGTGGGGGTGCAGGTGGGGCAGTCGGCCGAGGTCCTTCCGAGCGAAGTGGGCCACCCGATGGAGATGGACCAGGTGGCGATCGATTTCCCCAATCTGAAAATCAATCTTTCCCATACCGGCTGGCCCTGGACGGACGAGTGGTGCTCGATGCTCTGGCGGCACCCCAACGTTTACGGGGACATCTCCGCTTATTTTCCCAAGGCGCTCGACGAGCGCCTGGTCCGCTTCATGGACGGGGGCCGGGGCCGGGACAAGGTCCTCTTTGGGACCAACGGGATCAGCCTGATCCGCTGCATCGAGGAATTCCGGCAGATGCCGCTCAAGGACGAAACCAAGAAGATGGTGCTTCGGGAGAATGCCATCCGTTTTCTCGGGTTGGAGTAATAAAGGAGGGAAACATGGCCAAGGATTTCGAGGAATTCGGGAAAATTACCGACGCGGCTCTGGCCCGCCTGAAAAAGAAGGTGGGAACCGAGAGGGACAAGGTGCCCGATTTCGTCCGGAAGCTGCCCTGGGCGAAATATTTCATTCCCTTCGGGCTGGTGGACCGGGTCTTGACCGAGGAGCTGGCCATCCGCTACGCCCTCGGCATCGCCCACCTCTCCCCGCTTTTTTATGACGAGGAATACGCAAAAAAAACCCGCTGGGGCGGGAGAATCTGCCCCCCGGGGATGCTCTCCCTGACCGAGCGTTGCAATGGGGCGATGGAGGGGCTGCCCGGCGTGCATACCATCTGGCGTCAGTCCACTTACGAATGGAAACGCCCGATGATGATCGGAGACCTGCTGGACACCCACACCTTTCTGATTGAGGCAGAAGAGATCCCGAGCAAGTTCGCCGGAGGCAAGGCGGTGCTTCAGAAGTACGAGACCCGCGTGAAGAACCAGAAAGGAGAGGATGTCGGCACATACATGACTGAGTGGCACCGTTTTGAAAGGTCGAGCTCGAAGAAAGCGGGCAAATACGATGATATCAAGCTCGCCGAATATACCAAGGAAGACCTGGCCAAGATCTACGAGGATTACGGGAAAGAAGTAGTCCGGGGCGCGGAGATCCGCTACTGGGAAGACGTCCAAATCGGCGAAGAGATTCCTTTTTTAGTCAAGGGCCCGACCACCCAGACCAGCAAGTTCGCCTACGAGTCGGTGATGTCGCCGGGAGGCTGGATTGTCGGACATCACCTCTGGAACATGCAGATCATGGCCCAGCCCAAACTGCCTTTTTACAACGAACAGGGGGTGCCCGAGCCGCCGGTGGCCATCCACTGGAGCAACGACCGCTCCCGGAAAATTCTGGGGCTGGCGGGGGCTTACGAATCGGGTTACGAGCGGACCAACTGGCAGATTCAGATGATGATGAACTGGATGGGTGATGAAGGTCTACTCCGGAAGCTCACCCAGCGGTACCCCAAGTTTAACCTGATGGGCGATACCACCTGGTGCCACGGGAAAGTCCTGGAAAAATTCGTCGACGGGAAAGACCACGTGGTCAAGTGCGAGGTCTGGACCGTCAACCAGAGAAAAGATATTACTACCACCGGGGAAGCCGAAGTGGTATTGCTTTCGCGGGGCAAATAAGGGAAGAAAAAGCGAGGATTATAAAATGTCTCCAAAAATCGGGATCGGCGATATCCGCCGGGAACAGCTGACCCAGGCGGCGATGAAGTGCATCGCCAGCAAAGGTTATCACCGGGTCACGCTCGAGGATGTTTCCCAGGAAGCCGGGCTTTCCAAGGGGATCGCGTCTTATTATTTTAAAAACCGGGAAGATCTTCTGGTCTCCGTCATCCGCCGGATGCGCGACGATGTTATTGCCAATACCAAGACCATTTACGGATTGCCGAATGAATTGGTGGAAGAAGGGGTTTATGAAAGACTGGAACAGTATTATGCAAACCCGGAGATCGACCTCGTCAGACTGATCCACGGGGGGATCCGGGCGCTCCTGGCCATGGTCGACGATAATCCGACCATCTTTTACGTAGTGCTGGAATTCTGGTGCCAAATTCCGCACAATCCGGCAATAGCCGATTTCAACCAATCCCTTCATAAGCATCTGAGGAATATTTCCGCCATTGTCATCGCGGAGGGGATAAAACGAGGGATTTTCAAAAAACGTGATCCTCAAGAGGCGGCCTTTATCATGATATCTTCAATAGCGGGGGTAGCGCTCAACCAGATATTATATGGAAAACAATTTGATCAAGAGATTTTGTCCAAAGCCATTGAAGAAATGGTCTATGGATATCTTTTAGAAAAATAAAACAATAAGGATTATTTAAAATTAAATTATTTAATTTAATTGACAATGAATTTTAATTGCTATAAAGTTGGTTGACTGGTCAAATTAAATTCTGAACAAATGGTCAAATTTTCTCGGATTCCCAATGTTTTTATAAAATATTCTATAGATTCTAATAGGTTTTATATTTAGAAAAAGGAGGTAATTATGGATCTCTGGTCAAAAGGCCTGGGGAAAAGGGTCCTGAGTCTGAACCTGCAGGAATATGAAGGCGTCGAAAAATGCGATGAGGGAATCATCATCAAGGGGGTGATGGGCGCCCCGGTTTTCTGGGAATACAAAGTCACCATGACCGAGGCGGACTTTGTCGATTTCTTCAGCTTGCTTACCAAGGGAAACGGGGCGGTGGATTTCATCATTCATTCCCCCAACCGCTGGAAAATTTATTACCGGGTGGTGAAGAACGTGACCACGTTTCTTCTGCTTTCGGCGCTGGCGGTCGTGAAAATGGTTTTACCCGGGAAAAAACAGGTGTCCAATCCCCAGGAACAGCCGAGCAAGTAATTTCCTGAATTCCGGAAAAGGAGCTGAAAATGGCGGGGCTGAACAAAGAATATGATGTGATTATCGTCGGCGGAGGAATCAACGGGCTGGCCTGCGGTGCCTACCTGGCCAAGTCCGGCCTGAAGGTGGCGGTTTTCGAAAGGAGAACCGAGGCCGGAACCGGCTGCTGCACCGAGGAAACCATGCATCCCGCGGTGCGGGTCAACCTCTGCGCCTGCAACCTGGTCACCCTCTGGTCGCCGGCTTACGAAGACCTGGAACTTGAGCGCTTCGGTCTCGAGATGCTGACCTCCGGGGAATGGGGGATGTTCCATCCTTTCCTGGACAGGAAAGTGGTGATGTTCCACAACTGGGACGCCCGAAAACAGTACGAGCACTGGAAGGACATCAACCGCCACGACGCCGAGTTTTTCAAAAAGGCCTTCAATGCCCTGGCCCCCACTTTGGGGATGCTCATGCACTCGAGCCTTTTCACCCAGAGCACCATTGGCCCTGAGGACCTGCTCGAGAATGACATGTTGGCGGACATGCTCCGCTCGGTGCTGCCGGAAGTCCCGGAAAATATCATGCAGAAAACCGGGTTCGAGGTGGCGGAGGCGGTTTATGAGGACGAGAAGATCAGGACCGCGGTCCTCGCAAACTGCATCATGGCGGGTTTCCACCCCTGGGAGAAGGGGATGAACGCGGTCATGCCGATTACCTATCCGGTGGCCTCCCCGGTCCACAGCTTCACCTGGACCTGCAAAGGGGGAGCCCACATGCTCACCCATACCCTCGTACGCTGCCTGAATTTCTACCAGGGCAAGGTCTTCGCGAGCTGCCCGGTGGACAAAATCATCATGGAAAACGGCGAGGCCAAAGGGGTGGTCCTTTCCAAGTACTCGGCCTTCCCGGAAGCGGAGGTGCGGGCCAAACTCGCGGTGGTCAGCGACCTTTCCTGCCATCCCACTTTCCTGGGGCTGATCGGCGAGGAAAAGCTTCCCGACTGGGTGAAAAAAGGGGTGAAGGAATACGACTATAACGATACCGTGCTTTTCACCAATTACTGGGTCTTAAACGAGCCGCCGAACTGGGAAGGGTGGCCCCGGGCGAAGGAACTCAACACCGCCTACGGCTTCAACTACGGCGCCGAATCCGTGAAGGATCTTTACCGTCTCCGGGACGACCTCGAGCACGACCGCCTGCCCGATCCCCCGGTGGTGACCGGCCTCACCGTGCAGGGATTCTGCGTGGCCGATCCCACCCAGGCTCCCCCGGGACAATACACGATGATGAGCTGGTCGAACGTTCCCTACAACCTCGCAGAGCACGGCGGGGCGGAAAAATGGGACGAGCTCCGGGAAAGCTACGGCGACAAGGTCGACAACCTGCTGGCCCAGTACTTCCCCCAGATCAAAAAATCGGTGGTGGCCCGCTACTGCAATTCGCCGCTGGATTATTACCGGAAAAACCCGAGCCAGGGGATGGGCAGCACCACCAGCGGGCACGTGGGTCTGAAAGCCTTCGGGTCCAACCGGCCCTTCAAGGGCTGCGGGGCGCCCCGGACCCCGTTTCCCAAACTCTATCTCTGCAACTCGATCTGGCCCCCGGGCTACACCAACCTCGGGGCCGGGTATATCGCGGCCGACATCCTCGCCCAGGACCTGGAAATCAAGGAAAAGCAGGATTGGTGGAAGGCCCAGGCCCTGGACCCGGGACTCAGGTTTTTAAAGAAAAAAGGCATCGAAGTCAAGCTTTCCCTTGACTGATCAACCTTAGCGGAGATCGCCAAATGAAAGGAAGCCGGGACAACTACGACGTCATCATCATCGGGGCAGGGCCCAACGGCATGACCGCGGGCGGTTATCTGGCCAAGGCCGGCGCCAAGGTCCTGATCCTGGAAAAAACTCACGAGGCGGGGGGCGGGCTCTGGACGGACGAGTTCGCGGGCTTTCGCTTCAACCTGCACGCCACGTTCCTCTTCATGATGGAATGGATGCCTCCTTACAAAGACCTGGAACTCGAGGAATACGGCTGCAAATACATCAAGCCCGAGGCGGCGGTCTCCCTCCTGACCAAGGACGGGAAGGCCCTGACCCTCTACGCCGACATCGAGAAGAGCGCCCAGTCCATCGCCAGGTTTTCCAAAAAGGACGCGGACCGGTACCGGGAGGTGATGCGGGAATGGTACGCCCTGACCGAGGAGGCCCTGATCCCCGCCACCTACACCATGCCCATGCCGATGCTGGACATGGTGGTGATGTACATGAACAGCGAGATCGGGCGGAAGGTCAACGACCTGGCCGAGGAAAATTTCGTCGAGATCCTGAACAAGTGCGGGTTTGAGAACGAATACCTGAAAACCGCCCTGATGTACCTGGGCACGATGTGGGGGTTGGACCCCGAGATCGGGCTGGGATTTCTCTTCCCCCTGTTTGTGAACCGGATGCTTAACACCTCCATCATTGTCGGCGGATCACACTCCTTCGCCTCCGCCCTTTACAAGGTCTGCAATACCTACGGGGCGGACATCCTGGAGGCGGCCGAGGTCACCAAGATCATCTGCTCGGACGGCAAGGCGGTGGGGGTGGAACTCGACAACGGAGATAAATATTACGGCCGGGCCGTCATCACCACCACCGACCCCCAAACCACCTTTTTAAAAATGGTCGGGGAAGACATCTGCGCCAAGGCCTCCCGGGGATTGATCCCCCAGGTCAAATCCTGGGAATGGGAATCGGTAAGCCTTTTCAACGTGAATTTCGCCCTGAACGAGCCGCCCCGGTACAAAGCCGCGGAGTTCGATCCCGACGTGAACAAGTCCCTGATCAAGATCATGGGGGTGGAAACCGTGGCCGACCTGCTCCGGCATATCAAGGCGGTGCAGGGGGGGAAATTCGAGGTGATGGGTTCGGCCAGCACCTTGACCGACCTGGACCCGATCCAGGCCCCCTGGGACGTCCATCCCGGCTCCGCGGTGGCCCGCTGGGAATCGCTGGCCCCCTACGATAACAAGGAAGGCGACTGGGAGAAGGTCAAGGATAAATACGCCGACGAGATCTTCAAGTTCTGGACCCAGTACGCCCCGAACCTGGCGAAGGCCAAGGTGATCCGCCGCTATTCCTACCATCCCAGGTATATCGAGGAAAAGCTGGCCAGCATGAAAAAAGGCTCAATCAAGCACGGGGCTTATGTTCCCACCCAGATGCTTTCCAACCGGCCGAACATTTACTGTTCCTCCTACAAAACCCCGATCCCCAACCTCTACGTGGCCGGGGCCAGTACCTGGCCGGGCGGAATGGTCCTCCTGG
Organism: bacterium; assembly: GCA_028713675.1. Taxonomy (GTDB): domain Bacteria; phylum Desulfobacterota; class JAPLJL01; order JAPLJL01; family JAPLJL01; genus JAPLJL01. The sequence goes on along the minus strand of JAQTNV010000005.1, from coordinate 53,463 downwards.
GCGGCGGCTACAACGCCGCGGGCGTGGTCGCCCGGGATTTGTCATTAAAGAAGTGGTGGGAGGAACCTGATTTTATCAAGGAAGCAAGAAAGAAAGGACTGGTGAAGTGAAATGAAATTCTGGTCAACTGGAACAGGGGAAAACACCCTGAGTCTGCCGCTCGGAGATGCGGTGGCTTCCACCAAGGATAATCTCCTGGTTTTCAAGGGCAAGATGGGCGCCCCGGTTTTCTGGGAATACAACATCAACCTGTCGGACGAGGATTTTGTCTCGTTTTTCCTGCTGGCCAAGAACCACAATACCGTCGAGTTCATGCTGAACTCCAAGAACCGGATCCGGGTGTTTTTCTCCATCGCCGTGAGTTCGGTCAAGTTCACGCTCATGACCATTCCCCGGTTGCTCAAGCACATGCTCATGCCCGGGAAAAAGGCCGCGGCCCCAAAAAGCTGAAGCGAGAAAAGGTGAAGGCGGGAAAGGCGTGAAAGGTTTTTAAGAAAGTGGTTTTACCTGTCCAACTTTTCCCGCTTTTCTCGCGTTTCTCGCTTTAATAAATCAAAACGGAAATATATGAATGATCAAGCCTTAAACGGATTACGAGTTGTGGAATACGGGGGCGGGACGGCCGTATCGTTTGCCTCCCGTCTCCTGGCCGACCTGGGTGCGGAAGTAATCAAAGTGGAAACTCCGGCGGGCGATCCCACCCGCAAATATGGACCCTTCGGCGGAGACCGGCCCGACCGGGAGTCCAGCGGCTATTTTGCCTATCTGAACGCGGGGAAGCGGGGGATTACGCTGGACCTCCGGAAAGAAGATGGCCGGGCCGCTTTCCGGGAACTTCTGCGGGAAGCGGACCTGCTGGCGGAGGGCGGAGCCTCCGCCGCGGATCTTGAAGCCGCGGGATTTTCCTTTCCGGAGCTGGCCCGGATTAACCACGGCCTGGTGATGCTCTCGCTGAGCCCGTTCGGAAGGACCGGACCGTACCGGAATTACCGGGGCTACGATCTGTCCGCTTCGGCCCTGGGTTCCCTGAGCATCGTGCTCGGAACTCCCGGGAAGGAGCCGCTTTCAATCCCTTATGAACAATGCGAGTTCCAGGCCGCCCTGCACGGGGCGGCGGCGGCCCTGACCGCGCTTCTCGCCCGACGGAAAACCGGGCGGGGCCAGCACGTGGACGTGGCTGCCGCCGAGGTAATGCTTTATTACTGCCGCGGGATGTCCCTGGTTACCCGGGAAGCCAAGGTCGGCTGGAAGCGGCGGGGGACGCGGCAACAGGTCAGTATCTATCCCACCGGGTTTTTCCCCTGCAAGGACGGTTACTTCTGCATTGCCAGCCAGTCGCCCAAGCAGTGGAAAAAACTGATCAAGATCATGGGGGAGCCGGAATGGTCGAAGGATCAGGAGATGCGGAATGCCATGACGCTGGGGATCCACAACCCCGACGCCGGCGACGCGGTCTTCAAACCCTGGCTCATGTCGTTCACCCGCCGGGAGCTGATGGATATGGCCATGGAACATGACCTGACCATGGGGGCGGTGAACCGGGTGGACGAGGTGGTGAAGGATCCCCACTTTGTCGAAAGGAAATTCTGGGCCTCAATCGAACACGGTATCCTGGGGCAGGTAAAAATGCCGGGGATGTCCTACCTGATGTCTGAAACCCCCTGGAGGATCGAGAAATCTTCTCCCCGGCTGGGTGAGCACAACCGGGAAATTCTTTTCGAAAAAACGGTCTGGAAATCCTCCGCCCGGCCGGCCCCGGCGGGGGAGAAACTCGCGCGGCCGCTGGCCGGCTACCGGATCATCGATTTCGGTTGGAACTGGGCCGGGCCGATGGCGGCCCAGATCCTGGCGGATATGGGGGCGGAAGTAATCAAGGTTGAAACCAGCGCCCGCCAGGACCTGATGCGGCTCATGCCCTACCTTCGGCATTTTTTCCGCCAGAACAACCGAAACAAACTTTCCATCACGATCGACATCAAGCAGCCGGGAGGGGTGGAACTGGTCAAACGCCTGGCACGGGTGAGCGACGTGATCATGGATAATTTCAGCGCCGGCGTGATGGAACGGAACGGGCTTGGGTACCGGGCCCTGAAGGAAGTCAACGAAAAGATCATCGCCGTTTCGATGTCTATGGCCGGCCAGTCCGGGCCGCTTGCGGAGATGAAGGGCTTTGCCTCCATCGCCACCGGCTATGCCGGGCTCGAGGGCCTGATCGGATACCGCGGCGAAGGCGCGACCGGCCTCATGAGCATCGGTTACGGCGATACCAACATGGCGATCCAGGGGGTTCTGGCCACGCTCGCGGCCCTGCATTACCGGGAAAGGACCGGGAAGGGCCAGTTCATCGATGTTTCGCAGATTGAAGGGGTCATGGCTCTCCTGGGAAAACCTTACCTTGACTATTTAATGAACGGGCGGGTGGCGGAAGCGATGGGGAATTACCATCCCGACCTGGTCCCATATGGGATCTACCCCACGAAGGGCGAGGACCAGTGGGTCTCGATCGCGGTCGGGACCGAGCCGGAGTGGGAGGCTTTCTGCCGGGCCGTTGGACATCAGGAATGGATCAAGGACGAGAGATTCCAGAAGCCCCGGCATCGGCTGAAAAACTCCCGTGAGCTGGATGAGTTGATTTCCGAGTGGACCCAGGCGCGCACCGCCCGTGAAATCATGGACCTTCTGCAGGGGGCCGGGGTCGCGGCGATGCCGGTGCTGGGGATAGAGGACGGTGACGCCGATCCGCACCTCGTTTCCCGTAACGTCAGGGAGGTCTGGACCAAAACCGATGAAGGCGAGGAAGTCGCTCATTACACCACCCCGTGGAAGCTTTCGGAAACCCCGGGGGGAATCGACCGCTTCACCCCGAAAATCGGCGAACATAATGAATATGTATTTCAAAAACTCCTGAAAATGTCAGGAGATGAATTTAAAGAATTGGTTGAGAAAAATGTTATTAGCTAATTGAAATTAAAGGATAATATGGAATCTAAATCTCAGGCGTTGTCGGGATTGCGGGTGGTTGAGCTTGGCAGTTATATCACCGCGCCTTTCTGCGCCCGGGTGCTGGCCGACCTGGGCGCGGAGGTGGTCAAGGTGGAGCCGCCCGCGGGGGAAATCACCCGGACCTACGGGCCTTTCCCGGGTGATAAAAAAGAACCGGATAAAAGCTCCCTTTTCCTTTATCTGAATTCCGGCAAAAAGGGGGTATCCCTGGATCTCTCCGGCAAGGCGGGAAAGGAATCCCTCAAGGGAATCATCCGGAACGCCGATATCCTGGTGGAAAATTCCCTGACCTCGAACGATCTGGAGGAAGGGGGACTGGGATTTCCGGAACTGGCCAGGATCAATCCCGGCCTGATTATGGTTTCCCTTACCCCCTTCGGGAGGACGGGACCATATAAAGATTATCGCGGTTATGACATCAACTGCTCCGCCTTGAGCGCTTTAAGCCTGACCCTGGGTTCCCCGGGCCGGGAACCGCTCGTCATTCCTTACGACCAGTGTGATTTCCAGGCGGCCTGGCACGGGGCTGCGGCCGCCCTGACGGCACTTTTGGCCCGCCGGAAAACCGGCCGGGGGCAATTCATCGACATCTCCACCGCCGAGGTGATTCTCTACTGCGTCCGGGGGATGTACCTGGTGACCCGCTGGGGCGGCTGGAAGCGGAAGGGCGCCCGCCAGCTGGTCTCCGTTTATCCCACCGGGTACTTCGAATGCAAGGACGGTTATGTCTGTATCGCCACCCAGACGGCCAAGCAATGGCGGAAGTTTATCGCCCTGATGGGGGAACCGGAGTGGTCCAAGGATCCCTTCATGCGGGACGCCCTTTCCCTGGGGGTCCAGAATCCGGATGCCGGAGACGCCGTTTTAAAACCCTGGCTCAAACAATTCACCCGCGCGGAACTGATGAAAATGGCCCGGGATAACGGGATCACCATGGGAACGGTGAACCGGATCGACGAAATGGTCAACGAACCTCACTTCGATTTCCGGGGCTTCTGGGCCGAGGTGAATGACCCCGGCCTTGGGAAGATGAAACTCCCGGGGCTTTCCTACCTGATGAGCGCGACCCCCTGGAAACTGGACCGGCCCGCCCCGCGTCTGGGGGAACATAACCGCGAAGTCCTGGCCGGTTCAAAACCGACGGCGGTGCCCCAGACGAAAGGGAAAACGCTCAAACGCCCCCTGGAAGGATACCGGATCCTGGATTTCGGCTGGAACTGGGCGGGACCGCTGGCGGCGCAGATCCTCGCCGATATGGGGGCGGAGGTAATCAAGATCGAGTCGACCACCCGCCAGGACGTGACCAGGTTCCTGGATTACATCAAGCATTTCTTCCGCCATAACAACCGGAGCAAGCTCTCCGTCACCGTGGACATCAAGCAGCCGGCCGGAGTGGAACTGGTCAAGCGTCTGGCCAAGGTCAGCGATATCGTGCTCGACAATTTCAGCGCCGGGGTGATGGAGCGGAACGGGCTTTCCTACGAAGCCCTCCGGGAGGTCAAGCCGGACATCATCTGCATTTCGATGTCGATGGCCGGCCAGTCAGGTCCCATGAAGGATATGAAGGGTTTCGCCTCCATCGCTTCCAGCTTCGGCGGACTGGAGGGGATGGTCGGTTACGAAGACACCGGGAGCATCGGGATCATGAGCTTCGGCCTGGGCGACGTCAACATCGGCATCCAGGGCACCTTCGCCCTCCTGGCGGCGCTTTACCACCGGGAGCAGACCGGGAAGGGGCAGTTCCTGGATGTTTCCCAGGTGGAGGCGATCGTTTCCCTGATGGGTGAACCGGTCCTGGATTACTTCCTGAACCGGAGGGTGCACGGGCCCCAGGCGAATTTTCATCCCCACCGGGCGCCCCACGGTTTATACCCGACCAAGGGAGAGGACCAGTGGGTTTCCATCGCGGTGGGAACCGAGGAGGAATGGCGGAATTTCTGCCGGGCGCTCGGAGAGCCGGCCTGGACCGGGGAGAAAAGATTCACCGACCTGGAATCCCGGCTGCAGAACACCCAGGCGATGGATAAATTGATCGGGGAGTGGACCCGCAACCACACCAATTACGAGGTGACCGAGATCCTCCAGAAGTCCGGGGTGGCGGCGGCGCCCCTCCTGGGAATCGAGGAAGGGGAGCAGGACGCGCACATCAGGTTCCGGGGAGTCAGCCAGATGATGCAATACCCCGATGAGGAAGGCCAGGAAAAGACCTACCTGACCCCCTGGCGGCTGAGCGACACCCCCGGGGGAGTGGACCGGATTACTCCCCGGATCGGCGAACACAATGAATATGTTTTTAAGGAACTTCTGAAGATGTCCGAGGAGGAGTTCAAACGGCTGGTGGAGGAGAAAATCATTATTTGAGGTTCACAGTTCAAGGTTCAAAGTTCAAAGGTTAAAACAAAACAAACAATGCAAATAAGAATTGCGGAATTTTCTTTGGAAACCTTGAACCCTAAACGTTGAACCGTGAACCATTTTATAAATAAGGAGGATTAAATGGCAGAGTTCCCGTTGCTTTTCAGCCCGCTCAAAATCAAGGGAATGGAGTTGAAAAACCGGATCTTCATGCCGGCGATGGGCCTGGGGCACAGCAAAGACGGGCATGTTTCCGCAGAGGATCTGGTTTTTTACGGGAAGAGGGCGGCCGGAGGGGCGGCTTTGATCATTCCCGAGGTCATGTCCGTGTCGCCTGAAGGCGGGTATGGAAAGGGAATCCTTCGCATCTGGGAAGATAAATACGTCCCCGGGATCAGGAAACTGGCCGACGAAATTCACCGGAAAGGGTCGAAGCTGGCCATCCAGATCGCCCACATGGGCGGGCAGCTCGACCCGAAGATAGAAGTGGACGGGAAAATCTATATCCCGGTCGCCCCTTCCTCGATCCCTTTCATCACCGGCTCGATCCCGAAAGAGATTACGCATGAGGATATTGAAAGAATCACCGAGGCTTTCGCGCAGGCGGCCCGCCGGGTCCGCGAGGCCGGGGCGGACGCCGTCGAGGTGCACGGTGCCCACGGATATCTCCTGACCCAGTTCCTTTCCACCCGCACCAATCAGCGCACGGATGAATACGGCGGTTCGCTCGAAAACCGGATGCGTTTTCCCCTCCAGGTGCTGAAGCGGGTCCGGAAGATCCTGGGGAGCGACTTCCCCCTGATTTGGAGGTTCAACGCCGCCGACCGGCAGCCGGAGGAAGAGGAAAACCTGGCCGAGGGCCGGGCTTTCGCGAAAAAGCTGGAAGAGAACGGGGTGGACTGCCTCAACGTTTCCACCGGGAGCTATGTGGATTTCCAGTTCCTCGTTCCCCCGATGGAAGTGCCGCTGATGCACAAGGTTCCCCTGGCCCGGGAAATCAAGAAGCTGGTGAAAATCCCGATTGCCACCTCCGGGAGAATCCGGACTCCGGAACAGGCGGAAAGCATTTTGAAGGAAGGTTCGGCCGATCTCATCGGCCTGGGCCGTCCCCTGATCTCCGACCCTGAATGGGTCAACAAGGTAAAGCGGGGGGAGAGCAAATACATCCGGCCCTGTGTTTCCTGCCTCCAGCGCTGTTTGCCTCTCGAAAACAAGGTCAATCCCGAAGCCAAGGCCCGGTGGGGGGCATACTGTCTGACCAACCCCGACGTGGCCCGGGACATGGATTTTAAAATCGAGCAGGCCGTCGATAAAAAACGTGTCATCGTGATCGGGGGAGGTCCTTCCGGCTGCGAGGCCGCCTGCACCGCCGCCCTCCGGGGGCACCAGGTCTGGCTCTTCGATAAGGAGAAGGAGCTGGGAGGAGCCCTTCGCTATGCCCGGATGATGCCGGGCCGGCAGGACTGGGGTTACCTGACCCAGTTCTACGTCAACGAGACGGAGAGGACCAAGGTGAAGGTCAGCCTGGGGAAGCCTTTCGAGGTCCCCTCCCTGAACGAGATCCTCCCTCAGGTGGTGATCCTGGCCACCGGGGCCAAGCTTTTCATCCCCCGGGTTCCCGGTATCGACGGACCGAATGTCGTGCCTTACGACGCGGTTTTAAAAGGGGAAGCCAAAGTCGGCAAGCGCGTGGTAGTCATGGGCGCCGGTGAAACCGGGCTCGAGATGGCGGACTACCTGGCCGAGCAGGGAAAGCAAGTGACCGTGGTGGAGATGCGGGGCGTGCTGGCCCCCCGGATGGTTTTCTACTGCCGCCAGTTTCTCTTTGAAAGGCTGGAAAAACACCAGGTGGAAACCCTGACCGATACCACGATCAAGGAGATCCGGCCCGGGCAGGTCAAAATCCTTAAATATGGCAAGGAAGACGCCACCCTGGAGATGGACAACCTGGTGCTGTGTACCGGCGTGGTACCCAACAACCAGCTGGTGGACCGGCTTCGGATGCTGGTCAACGACCTCCACATCATCGGGGATGCCGTTTATCCCCGGGGGGTGGCCGAGGCGATCAACGAAGGATCCATGATCGGGAGAATCATCTAAACCTGGAATCCTCGAACCATTTATTTTGAAAGGAGGCGAAAAGAATGAAGTTTGAGACCATGTTAACCCCGCAAATGATCAAGGACATGACCGAGCAGGGTTATTGGCCGAACCGGACTTTTTGCGAATTTCTGGACGAGGCGGTGGAGAAGGCCCCCGACAAGGTGGCCATTATATATCAGGACCGGAAGATCACCTTCAAGGAGCTGAAACAGGAAACGGAAAAGCTTGCGGCCGGCCTGGTGGACCTGGGAATTCAGAAAGGCGACATGGTTTCCGTCCAGCTCCCCAATTGGCCGGAAATGAGCTTGTATACCCTGGCCCTGGCCCGGATCGGAGCGGTGATCCAGCCCATGCACGTGGTCTACCGGGAGCGGGAAATCGAAAAATTTTTAAGCTTCTGCGAATCGACCGCCGTGGTTATCCCATATGAATATGGAGGGTTTAATTACGCCCAAGCTATTGAGGGGCTCCGGCCCAAACTGCCTCAGCTCAAGTACGTGATTGTCGTCGGAGACAAGGCCCTCAAGGGAATGGTCCTCCACTCCGACGTGATCAAACCGAGCCCGGAGAAAGAAAAGAAACTCAAGGAATATCTGAAAAAATCCCCGCCCGATGCCAATGATGTCATGTTTCTAAATTTTACCTCCGGGACCGAAGGGGATCCGAAAGGATTTCTCCACACCCACAATACCCTCCTCTCCAATATCGCCAAGGCCACGGAGATGATGGAGTCATTCAGCGGGGGCAAAATCGCCACCGACGTGATGATGGCCCATAGCCCGATGACGCACACGTTCGGATTTCTCAACACCCACCAGGTGGTGATCCGGAAGATCACGGTGGTATTGATGGAGAAATACAGCCCCAAGGTGGCCCTGGAAGCGATCCAGAAATACAAGGTAACCAATATGTCCGGGACCCCCGCCCACCTGATCGGATTTTTGAATCACCCCGATCTGAATAAATATGACTTGAAGTCTTTAAGAAGCATCAGTACCGGAGGCGCGGCCTGCCCGGTCCAGCTGATCAACGAAATCAAGGAAAAGCTCCACTGTACCGTTTCCAACGCTTATGGGATGGGGGAGAACATCGTTCACACCATCACACTTCCCGGCGATCCCCCCGAGGTGGTATTTGAAACGGTGGGACGTCCGCTGACGGCGATGGGCGTAGGGCTCCGGATTTATGATGAGAAGCGCGAAAAAGAGCTTCCCGAAGGAGAAGAGGGGGAGATCGCCTTCTGGGGGCCGTCGCTCTTTGTCGGTTATTTCAAAATGCTGGAATTGACCAAGAAAACCCGGACCGCGGACGGATGGTTCTTTACCGGGGACGTGGGCCGGATCGATGAAAACGGCTGCCTCCGGCTGGGGGGAAGAAAGAAGGAAATGATCAACCGGGGAGGGACCAAAATATTCCCTCTCGATATTGAAAACCTCCTTCACAGCCATCCGAAAATCGAGCGGGCGGCGGTGGTGGGGTATCCGGATTACCGCCTGGGGGAGAAGGTGGGCGCCTACGTGGTCCCGCGGGAAGGGCAGAACATCACCCTTCAGGAAATCGAGGATTTCCTGAACGAGCAGAAGGTAATGAAGTACAAGATCCCGGAAAGACTGGAGATCGTCAAGGAACTTCCCCTGACCCCGACGGGCAAGGTCCTGAAGCGCAAGCTCGAGAAGGAACTCGCGGAGAAAATAAAAAAAGAAACAGCTAAGAGTGATGAGTTTTAAAGTTCAAAGTTCAAGGTTCAAAGTTCAAAGTTAAGAAAAACAAATCAAGAAATACAAAGTGATGAATTTATAATCCCCAACGTTGAACCCTGAACCGTGAACCTATTTCAACCATAAGGAGGGGCAATGAGTTTTAAATACCTGTTTTCCCCGATCAAGCTGGGCCCGGTGGAGATCAAGAACCGGGTGGTGATGAGCAATCATGAGACCGGCTTCGGTTTCTTTTCCAAGGGACTGCCGGAAGACAAATATATCGAATACCTGAAGGCCCGGGCCAAAGGGGGGTGCGGTCTGATCATTGCCGGGGCCTGCGTCATCCATCCCTCCTGCGCGACTTTCGGGACCGAAGAGCCGCTTTCCGCGGCCGAACTGGTTCCCCGCCTGAAAAAGCTCGCGGACGCGGTGCACCAGTACGGGACCAAGATCATTCTCCAGCTGGTTCACCTCGGGAAAGAGTCGGACAGCACCCTGAAGCTCAAGCCGCTGGTTTCCTGGTCGGCAATTCCTTCGTTTTCCACGCGGGAGCGTCCCAAGGTCCTTTGCGAGGAGGAGATCCAGGACCTGATTGACGGTTTCGGCGGATATGCCCGGGCGGCCAAGGAGGGCGGGCTGGACGGGATCGAACTCCACGGTTCCCACGGTTACCTGATCCAGCAGTCCTGGTCGAACTGGGGCAACCAGCGGAAAGACAAGTGGGGCGAGCAGATGGCTTTTGCCACCGCGGTGCTGGAGCGGGTGCGGAAAGAAGTCGATAACTCGAAAATGACAGTGGGTTTCCGGATCAGCGGTGACGACCTTCACCCCGGCGGGATGGACAACGAAAAGATGCAGGAACTGGCGAAAAAGCTGGAAGCCACCGGGAAAGTGGACTTTCTAAATTGTTCGGCCGGTTCCCAGTTCGGTCATTACACCCTGGTGATCGGTCCGTGCTACGTTCCCCTCGGGATGTTTGTGCCTTTCCATGGCCTGATCCGCGGGGCGGTGGAAAAAACGCCGGTTTTCTCGTCGGTGCGGATCAACGACCCGGTCCAGGCCGAGAAGATCCTCGAAGACGGGCACGCCGACCTGATCGTAATGACCCGCGGACAGATCGCCGACCCCGAACTCGCCAACAAGGCGCAGGCCGGGAAACTGGAGGACATCCGCCACTGCATCGCCTGCGTGCAGGGCTGCATCAACCGGGTTTTCCGGGAGCTTTCCATCACCTGTACCCAGAATGCCCAGGTGGGAAGGGAAGGTTCATCCGAGCTCAAGCCCGCGGACAAAAAGAAAAAGGTGGTGGTAATCGGGGGCGGCCCGGCCGGTCTGGAAGCGGCCCGGGTGGCGGCCGAGCGCGGCCACCAGGTGGTGCTTTTCGAAAAAGAAAATGAACTCGGCGGCCAGATCAACACGATCAGGAAGGTGCCGGAGCGGGATGAATTCAGTGAAATCGTCCGCTGGAGGAAATTCCAGCTGGACCGACTGGGGATCAAGATCCTTCTGGGGAAGAACGCGGACGCGCAGGCGGTCCTCTCGGAAAACCCGGACGCGGTGGTGGTGGCGGCCGGAAGCCGGCCGGTGGAGCCCAGCTTCAAGTTCTCGGACCGCAAAAAGATCAAAAGCCAGGTGGAAGCCCTCTGGGATACCGACAGCCTGGGCGAGCACGTGGTAATTGTGGACTACATCTTCAAACAGCAGGGGATCACGCTGGCGGATTACCTCACCGGTATCGGGAAGAAGGTGGACATGATCACCCCGGTTTACATGGCCGGAGTGCTTCTCGGCTTTACCGAGGTTCCGCTCATGATGATGCGCTGTTTCACCAAGGGGGTGAATTTCATCCTCAATAACAGCATCAAGGACTACTCCGACGGAAAGGTGACTTACATCAACCATTTCGACAAGCGCGAGGGGGAGATCGAAGGAGTGGACAGCGTGGTGATGGTTGAGGTCGGCCTCCAGAACGACGAACTTTTCTGGGGCCTGAAAGGCAAAGTGAAAGAACTTTACCGGATCGGCGACGCCGCCTCGCCCCGCGACGTGCTTCAGGCCATCCGGGAAGGGTTTGATGTGGGGAGAGAGATTTAGCCTGACCGGGAATCACTTTATGGGGAAACTTTCGCTTCCAAAACATTCATCTCTCCCGTTTTTCCCCGGCGGCCGACCCGCAGGGTCTGGCCTTGGTTACCTCCGAAAAATTCGTCGGTTAATAAAACTGAAGCATTTGTTTCTCAGAGTTTTGGTTCGCGAAAGTCTCCCCATAAAGTTCTTTTTGTCTGATCGCTTAAATCTCAAAAAGTATGGAGAAAGATAAGATGGATAAGCCCCAATCCCGGACGCTGGGACAGCTGATCGACGAGATCGCCGCGCGCTTTCCCGACCGGGAAGCGATGGTTTTCCGCGACCAGCGGATCACCTACCGGCAGTTTGAGCAGGAGGTGGGGAAGAGGGCCAAAGCCCTGATCGCCCTGGGAGTAGTCAAGGGGGAGCGGGTGGCGGTACTCTTCCGGAATTCCCCTGACTGGCTCTACCTGTATTTCGCCGTCACCTCCATCGGAGCCATCTTCGTCGGGGTTTCCACCTGGAGCCAGGAAAAGGAACTCGACTACGTTCTCCGCCACTGCGACGCCTCCACCTTTTTCCTGGTGGATCGTTTTCTGAAAAACGACTATTCGAAACAGATCAAGTCAATCCTGCCGGCCATCAAGGATAACGATCCCGGAACCTTCCGAAGCGAGAAACTGCCGTTTTTAAAGAACGTCATCTTCTGGGGCCAGGATAAACCCCGGGGCGCGATCGCTTACGAGGAATTTTGCCGGCTGGGGGAACCGGTCGGCAGCGCCCACCTGGAAAAATCCCGGGCCGAGGTGATGCCCTGGGACCTGGCCCAGATCCTCTATACATCCGGCACCACCTCCTTTCCCAAGGGAGTGATGCACGTGCACGAGGCCCTGGTTTCGAACGGCTACCAGATCGGCGAGCACCAGGTCCTGAATGAAAACGACCGGGCCTGGCTTTATTTCCCTCTTTTTTTCAGCGCCGGCTGCTGCAACGTGACCCTGGGCACGGTTACCCACGGGGCCTGCCTGGTTTTCCAGGAGACCTTCGAGCCCGGAGAGGCCTTGAAACTCCTGGAAAGGGAAAAATGCACCACCTTCCACGCCTGGCCCAACACGGTGCGGGCGATCATGGAGCATCCTGATTACCCCAATACCAATCTTTCCCATCTGCACAAGGGCACCGGTCCCTGGGACCTGCTCATGGGCCTGAAGCATGAGGACGGCATCGGCGGGGTGAACATGTACGGAATGACCGAAACCTGCACGGCCTGCGCCTGCACGCGGGGCGATGATCCCCCCGAGACCCGGATCAAGACCCAGGGTCTTCCTTTTCCGGGGGTTGAATTCAAGATCATTCAGGAAAACGGGGAAAGGGTGGTGCCCGGGGAGGTGGGGGAAATCTGCGTCAAGGGCATCAATGTGATGAAAGGCTATTACAAGAAAGACCCGGCGGAAACTTTCGATGCCGAGGGTTTTTTTCATACCGGCGACCGCGGAAAAATCGACACCAAGGGGTTCTTCCGTTTCAAAAGCAGGATCACGGAAATGATCAAGACCGGGGGGCTGAACGTTTCCCCCCTGGAGGTGGAGTCTTACCTGACCACCCATCCCAAGGTGATTCATGCCCATGTCCTGGGCATCCCCGACCCGGTCAAGGAGGAAAAGGTGGGGGTGGTGATCGTGCCCAAGGAAGGGGTGGAATGCACCCCCGAGGAAATCCGCGAGTTCTGCAAAGGGAACATTTCGAGCTACAAGATCCCCGAGATAATCGAATTCATGCAGGAAGAGGAATTGCCGCTGACCGCGACGGGAAAGGTCCAAAAACATAAGCTCCTGGAAATATTGCAGGCGAAAAAATCCTAGATCAGAGGTTTAAGAGATCAAAGGTTCACGGTTTAAAAGAACCAATTAATGGAAACTGATCAGGCAACCGCTCAGTCTTCCTGCAACATCTGGGTTGTGGCCGAGCATCGCGACGGGGAACTCCTCGAGATCACCCTGGAAATGCTGGGGGACGCCCGGCAGCTGGCCGACAAGCTCCGGGCGCAGGTGGAGGTTCTGCTGCTCGGCCATCAGGTGGAAAACCTGGTTGCCCGTCTTGGGCAGCATGGGGCCGACCGGGTGTACCTGGCGCAGCACCCGCTCCTGGAACGCTATCTTTCCGATTTATATCTCCCGGTGGTCGCCGGCCTGATCAGCCGGTATTCCCCCGGGATCATCATTCTGCCCGCCACCGCCAACGGTCAGGACCTGGCTTCCCGGCTGGCCGCCCGGACCGGGGCTCCGCTGGCGAGCGACTGCGTCATTTTCAAACCCGGTCCCGCCGGGGAACTCGAGGCGGTCTGCCCCGGGTTCGGGGACCAGATTTACGTCCGGTTGCTTCTGGATGGTCCGCTCCGGATCGTGACCATGCGCCCCGGGGCCGCCGGAGTGGAAAAACCCAAGAAATCTAAAACTCCCGAAGTGGTGAAAATAGATCCGGTGCTTTCTCCCGGCCGGACCCGGCTGGTGGAATACCAGCCCGGGGATCCCCGCCTGATTGACCTGGTGGAAGCCGACCGGATTGTCTCCGGCGGGCGCGGGGTGGGGGGACCGGAAGGTTTTAAAATCATCGAACAGCTGGCGGATCTCCTGGGGGCGGCGGTGGGGGGGACCCGGGTCGCGGTGGACAACCGCTGGATTCCTTTTGAGCGGCAGGTCGGCCAGACCGGGAAAACGGTGGCCCCCAGGCTTTACCTGGCCATCGGGATCTCGGGGGCGAGCCACCACATTATCGGGGCGAAAGGATCGGAAACCATCGTGGCCATTAATTCCGACCCCAACGCTCCGATTTTCAAAACCGCCCAGCTCAAGGTTTGCGCGGATCTGCACGAGGTGCTTCCGATCCTGGTAAAGAAACTCGAGGGACTGGCCGGTAAATCCAAATGAACGAGATCACCCGGCAGATTCTCTGGAATATCCCGAAACCGATAGTGGCGGCGATGTACGCGGCCGTGGCCGTTTCCCTGGCCATTGCCGCCTACGGGTTCTGGGCTCACCTGCGGAGCTGGCTCCGGGGCGAGGCGGACCCGGACCGGTTGTCCTGGGAAGAGCGGATCCAGAACTTCCTCGGTTTCGCGGTCCTCCAGCAGAAACTGTTTGCAGATCCTTTTTCGGCGGTAATGCATCTTTCCATCTTCTGGGGCTTTCTCGGGCTTTTCGCTACCACCCTGATCATGATGGTGGAAAAATACACCCCCCTGCATTTTCTTTACGGCCGGGTTTACGAGGCCTATTCACTGCTCGGCGATCTTTCCGGCCTTCTGTTTTTATTCGGCATTTCCCTCGCGATTATCCGCAGGTATTTCCTGCGCCCCCCCAACCTGGAAAAACGTTCCGGGGATGTTTATGTGCTTTCGCTATTGTTTCTGATGGCTTTTACCGGCTTCCTGGCTGAGGCCGCCCGGATTGCCGCCCGGGACATGCCGTCCTTCGAGATTTTTTCTCCGGGAGGTTTTGCCCTGGGCCGCCTGATGGGCTGGATCCTGCCCGCGGAAACCAACTGGGATTATCTCCATCGGGGACTGTGGATTTTCCATATCGTGACGGTGCTTTTATTTTTCACCGCTCTTCCTTCTCTGCGGTTTACCCATCTCCTCTTCACCCCGGTTAATGTCCTGCTTAAAAAACGGCCCCTGGGCGCCCTCCGCCCGGTGCCGCGGCTGGGCTTGTCCCCGGCGCTCGGAGCGGGCCGGATCAAGGAATTTTCCTGGAAACAGCTTCTGGATCTCGAAGCCTGCACCGGTTGCGGCCGCTGCGAAAATAACTGCCCGGCTTTTAACACCGAGAAACCGCTTTCCCCCCTGAAACTGATCAGGAACATTCGGGAGGTGCTGGATCACGATAAATCCGGGGACTCCTCTCCCTGGGAAAAGATCGAGGAAGCCGAAGCCTGGAACTGTACCACCTGCGCCGCCTGCGAGGAGGCCTGCCCGGTCCTGATCAATCATCTCGACCGGATCGTGGATCTCCGGCGCCACCTGGTCCATTCCGGAAAAATAAAAGGCAACGCCCCCAAAGGTCTGGAAAATATCCTTTATTACCGGAATCCCTGGGGGTACGCGGCCCGGGAGAGGGCCTTCTGGGCCCGGGACGAAAATATCCGGGTTCTGCAGGAAAAAGAGGAGACCGACGTTCTCTATTGGGTGGGTTGCGCCGGGTCTTATGATCCCCAGGGGCAGGAAGTCAGCCTGGCCGTGGCGCGCCTGCTGAAAAAGGCGGGCGTGGATTTTGCCATCCTGGGAGACCGGGAGGGCTGCTGCGGCGACTTCGCCCGGAGGCTTGGGGAGGAGGGGCTTTTCGAGAAACTGGCCCGGCAGAATATCGAGACCCTGAAAAAATACCGGTTCCGCCGGATCCTGGTCCATTGTCCCCACGGGCTGAATGTTTTAAAGAACGAATATCCGCGCTGGGGAGGGAATTACGAGGTGGTTCATCATGCGGAATATTTCTCCCGCCTTTTGGAAGAGAAAAAGCTGGAGATCAGCCCGGCGTGGGAGAAAAAAATCACTTTTCACGATCCCTGTTACCTGGGGCGCTATAACCGGGTTTTCGAACCGCCGCGGGAGATCCTGAGGTCGATCCCCGGCGTGGACCTCCTGGAACTCGGGAAAAACCGGGGCGCGGCTTTCTGCTGCGGGGGGGGAGGGGGGCAGATCCTTCTCGATCCCCAGTACGGCGAAGGCATCAATAACAGGCGCTTCGAAGAGGTCCTGGCCTCCGGGGCGGAAACCGTGGCCACGGCCTGCCCGTACTGCAAGCTGATGCTGGACATGGCGATCACCTTCAAGAATCTTTCCGGGCAGGTTCGGGTCAGGGATATCGCCGAGATTCTCGACAGCGTGACGGTGGAGAGAAGGCCGCCGGGAGCGGGTAACCAGTAACCGGCAAAAGATCGCAAATGGAAATTATCGTTTTCATCAAAAGCGGGCTGGATGTCAATGTCTCCCTGAAGCCGGCCCCCGAAGGCCGGGGATTGATCCAGGAAGAGCGGGATCCGGTCTGGAGAATGGCTCCGGATGACCGGGCCGCGCTGGAGGAAGCGGTGAGAATCAGGGAGGCGCTGGGCTCGGGAAGGGTAACCGCGGTTACCACCGGGTCCAGGAAGCAGGACCGGGCCCTGGGTTATTGCCTGGCCCGGGGAGTGGAACGGGCGTTCCGGATCGAGATGGAGGATTCCGCTTACCAGGATGCGTTCACCGTGGCCCGGGTCTGGGAGAAAGCGGCCCGGAAATTGGATTACGGGCTCATCTTCTGCGGAAATCGAAACTGGAATCCGAACAGCGCCCAATCCGCCGTGATCCTGGCGGAATTACTGGGTATCCCCGCGGTCACCCGGGTAGTCAGAACCGAAATCAGGGACCAGGATCTTCTCCAGGTTCAGAGGCGCCTGGAAAAAGGAGACCGGGAGATCCTGGAATGCCCCCGGCCGGCGGTGCTGGCCGTTGATCACCTGATCCCGGAGCCCCGTTACGTTTCGGTCAATGCCCTGATGATTTCGGACCGGAGGGCCATCCCGGTCTGGGAATTGGCCGACCTGGGGTTGAAACCCTCTGAGCTCGAGGCCCGGACCCGGCTACAGGCCCTGGAGCCGCCGAGGCCGCGGCCGAAGAAAATCCAGGCCCCCGACTCCAGCATGTCGGCGGACCAGAAGATCAGCCTGCTCCTTTCCGGCGGCATCACCCAGGACAAGAAAAAGGGCGGAAGCGATTTCGTCAAGGGCAAGCCCGAACAGGTGGCCGATGAAATCATCAAGTTTTTGAAAGAAAAGGGATTAATCGTGACCGGGGCAAAAAATTGAAAATGAATCTTTTGCAAATCAGGAGGATGAAGAAATGAGACTCAAGGATAAGATCGCGATCGTGACCGGCGCCAGCCGGGGCATCGGCCGGGGCATCGCACTGGTGCTGGCGAAAGAAGGGGCCCATATTGTCGTCGCTTCCCGCTCCACCCAGAAGCTGGATTGGGCGCCCGGGACCATCTATTCGGTGGCCGAGGAGATCAGGGCCCTGGGCCGGAAGGCCCTCCCGGTCCCGACGGATGTCACCAAAGAAGAAGATGTCCAGCGCATGGTGGAAAAAACCGTTGCGGAATTCGGGCAGATTGATATTCTGGTCAATAACGCCGGAATCGTTCTGAACCTTAAACCGATGTATGAGTATTCCCGAGAGGAATGGGAATCCATCCTGGCGGTGGATCTGACCGGGACCTTTCTCTGCTGCAAGTACGTCATCCCGGAAATGATCGGCCGGCTTTACGGCAAGATTATCAATATGGGATCCATTCAGGGAAGGCAGGGGCTCCGGGGCCAGTCGGCCTACGGGACCTGCAAGGCGGCCATCCACAACCTGACCCTGGCCCTGGCCAAGGACGTGTCTACCTATAACATCAACGTCAACTGCGTCGGCCCGGGGGCGGTAAAAACCTACCTGATGGAGTCGGTTTTCAAGACCGCGATGGATGCGGAGCTGAAGGAAACCATGATGAACTCATGGTTTGAAAACTGCAGCCTTTTCGGTCGGGAGGTCACGGATGAGGACATCGGCCACATGGTGGCTTTCCTGGCCTCGGATGAGGCCAGGAACATCAACGGGCAGACGATTTTCGTGGACGGCGGTCAGCCGCTGAAAGGGGAATAAAAAAGAATTGCCGAATGTAAATTGACGCCTGCGGAATGAAAAACGAAAAAAACAATTAAAGATATTCGATCAAATCCGGCGTAATTATTTAACCGGGGGAGAAAGGAGATCGGTCAGACCAGATCGTTTTAGGCTGATAAACACATCAATCAGGTCAACTGGTTTTATGGGTTTCGGGGGAAACCATTTAATCAGGAGAGGGGGAGGATGATGAAAAAGGTAGTTTTGGCGATGGTGTTGTTTTTTCTCTTCGTCGGGGTGGGAATGGCCTCAGCCGAAGAGAAAAAAAACGGGACGGAATATGTGATCAAGATCGCCACGATCGTCCCGGAGATGGGATCGATGGCGGAGATGTTCCAGAACTTTAAGAAAGATCTCTCGGAGAAGACGAACGACAAGGTCAAGGTGATCATCTACTACGGCGCCGTCATGGGCGACGAAACGGATATCGTCCGGAAGATGAGAATCGGACAGCTGCAGGGCGGCGGGATGACCCTTCTGGGGCTGGGCCAGCTCTGCCCGGCCTCCAAGGTCATCGAGCTGCCTTTCCTTTTCAATGACTATGACGAAATTGATTACGTGGTCATGGACAAGATGCGGCCCGCCTTCGACCGTCTCTTCGAGGAAAAAGGAGCATACCTGGTGGGCTGGTATGATACCGGTTTCGGCTACTATTTTTTCAAGGACCCCGTTAATAATTTCGAGGATATCCGGAAGGTGAAAATGGTTTCCTTCACCGGTGACCAGCTTTTCGCCGAATCGGAAAAAGCGGTGGGGTTTGATAACCTGGTTCCCCTGCATATCTCCGAAACCCTGACCGGCCTGCAGACCGGCCTGATCACCGGCACCTTCGCTCCCTTTTTCGCCATGGTCGGACTCCAGTGGAATACCCACGTAAAGTATGTCCTGAACCAGCCGATCTCTTATTCCGTAGCCGGGCTGGTGATCGACAAGGCCTTCGTTGATAAAATGCCCCCGGCCTACAAAACGGCTCTTTTTGATTCCATGAAAAAATACGAGCCGAATATGAAACAGGAAATCCGGAGGATGGAAAAGGATACCTATAACTCGCTCCTCAAACGGGGTTTGACCCAGATCCCGCCGGACAAGGCCCAGCCGATTATTGACGAAATGAAAAAACGGGCCTTGCCTCTCTACAACAAATTTATCGACCAGTATTACCCGTCCTGGCTGATCTCCGGGATTTTGAACACCCTGGCCCAGTACCGTCAGGAGAAAGCAGCAAAATAATTAAAATGGCTCGGTTGTCAGGTGGCTAGGTAGTTAGAAAAATCGAAGAAAACAAACAAGGGATTTCTGATTTAGCAAAGAGGGGAATGGCCATGGCGCAAAAATATGATGCGGTTATTATCGGTGCCGGGATTGCCGGCTGCGGGGTCGCGGCCCTTTTATCCCGGGCCGGGAAGAAGGTGCTTCTCCTCGAGCGGACCAAGTTGATCGGAGGCCGGGCTTCTTCCTACAAATACCAGGGCCATACCTTGAATATCGGCGAGCATGCCGGCATTCAGGATGGGTATTTGGATACTTTGGTCCAGTCGGTGGGCCAGCAAATCCCGGAACGGGGTTTTTTTGAGGATTATCTTATGTGGCGGAACGGGAAATTTGAAAAGGCCTTCGATATAGTGCCGAAGCTCAACCTGGAGGAAACTGAACGGGTTCTTAAAATAATGCAGGAAGCTACTCCGGAAGACATGGAGAAGTATGATGCCATCTCCGGGGCGGAGTTGTTTCGCCCGTTGGTCAAGAATCCCGAAAATTGGTACATGATAAATTTGGTCGGCGCGATTTGGAATACCATTCCGAAAATTGAAGACCAAGCGGCCTCCAGCGTAATCGAGGCGTTGAGAACCGCGGGCCGAACCACCCTTGCCGGGTTCCAGGCCGCTCATGGGATCGGCGACTATTCCCGGACGATTTCCCAGGTAATCAAGGAATGCGGCGGAGTGATCATGACCGAGGCCCCGGTGGCGGAAATTCTGGTAGAAAACCGCCGGGTCGTGGGGGTTCGGGTGGAGCGGGAGGCCAAGCACGATGTAATGCAGGATTATCCGATTGGCGAAGTTTTCACGGTCGAGGCGCCTCTGGTGGTTTCCGCTATTCCCATCTGGAACGTCCTGAATTTGATATCCGAAAAAATGTTTTCTCCGGAATTTGTGAAGAAAGCCAAACATTTGAATAAATTGACCGCAAATCTGGGATTCATGGTCGGCTTAAAAAAGCCCCTTTTCACCGAGAAAATATTCGTCATGGCCGACCTGCCCACCCTTGGCTATCCCACGACCATTTTCATCAGCAGCAATTTGTGCCCGACCTTGTCTCCCAAGGGGGAGCACCTGCTGGAATGCTCCTGCATCTGTGAATATGAACTGGGTGAGGACCGGGGGTTGGTATTAAGGAAGATTCAGGAAATGAAGGACGACCTGGAGAAGTTGTATCCAAGCTGGCAGAAAAAGGTGATTTGGATCCGGCCCTATTTCCGCTGGGAGGAGCCGGCCCGCACCCCGGGACGGGACGGGATCTTTAAACCAGGTCCCAAATCCCCGGAGATCGAAGGCCTGTATTTCGCCGGGGATTCTGTCAATTCCCGGACCACACCGGGGATGGAATGCGCTTCGGATTCGGCCATGATCTGCGCGAAAGCGATCCTGGGAAAACTTCCTGAGGTCAAGAAAAGCGAACTCGCCGCGGCCGTGAAAAGAGCGGTCAAAGCTAAACCTGTTAAGAAGAGCCCGAAAGGAAAAAAAGGCTCGAAAAAAAATAAAAGATAATGAAGAAACCGCAGCGAGCATCGGTTCGGCGGTTTTCCAATCGCAGCATTTCCCGAAAGGAGGAAAAAATGGCGGAAAAGTTTGACGCAATCGTGGTTGGGGGCGGTCTCTCAGGCATGGGAGTGGGAGCGCTGTTGGCTACAGGAGGGAAAAAAGTGCTGGTGCTGGAGCAGTCTCCCTATCTGGGGGGGAGGGCAACCTCTTTCAAGTATAAAGGTTTTATTCTGAATATCGGCCAGCACGCCGGGCTCCACATGGGCAAGGTGGACCAGATGATGGAAGCGGTGGGGAAGCCGCTGGACGACGAGAAGGACAAGGGATTCTTCGACGAATTCGTGATTTATGAGGACGGCAAATACTTTACCATGATGGATAAGGTTCTGGTGGACAAGCCGGACGAAGCCCAGAAGCTCTACGGCGCCCTGGCCGAGATCGAGGACAAAGACATGTCCAAGTTCGACGGGATGACCGGGGCTGAGTGGCTGGCCCAGTACGTTACCGATCCCAAGCTCAGGTGGATCGCCCATACCAACGGAACCGTTTGCTGCACCACCCGGAAACTGGAGGACATGGCCGCCAGCGCCCTGATTGAATCGATGAAGGTGGTCACCCGTTCCCCCATCACCTACATGCTCACCAAGGGCTACGGGAGCCTTTCCCAGGCCCTGGCGGAAGTGATCAAGTCCAAGGGCGGGGATGTGCGGACCCGGGCCAAGGTGCTCCACGTGATCGTGGAGGACAAGAAGGTGAAGGGGGTCTCGGTGGAAATCGGGGAGGAAACCCCGGACCGGACGATGGAAAATATCGTCAAGATCGAGGCCCCGATTGTGGCCACCGCTTTCCCGGTCTGGGATCTTTTCCGCGTATTAGACGAGAAGCTTTTCCCCGCTGACTTCGTGAAGATGTGCCGCCATCTCGATCTTCAGGTCTGCAACATCGGGTTCAGCATGGCTTCGAAGGAACCGCTGATCCCGGAGAAAAAATTCATCTTCGCCGATGTGCCCCAGAAAAATGACGCGCCATTGCCCCTGACGATTCTCCCCACCAGCGTCGTGGTCCCTCCGATTTCCCTGGAAGGCAACCACCTGACCGAGTTCACCTGCGTCTGCGAGCCTCCCTTCGGCACCGACCCCGAACGGATCGCGAAAACAATCGCCGAGATCAAGGAGTTCGTCAATAAAATCTTCCCCGGGTGGGAGAAAAAAGCCCTCTGGATCCGCCCGTTCTTCCGCTGGGAAGAGCCTTCCCGGAGCGCGGGCAGAATGGGGAAATTCCGACCCGGCGCGAAAGCCCCGGGGATTGCCGGGCTTTTCTTCGCCGGCGATACCGCGAACTCACGGACCGTTCCCGGCCTGGAAGCGGCCGCCGATTCCGCGATGATCTGCGCGAACGCGATTCTGGGGAAATAGCCTTAATAAGCATAGGGCATCCGACTACGCCAAGGCTTCGTCGGACAGGTAGGGCATAGAGCAAAGGGCAAGACGCTCGATAACGTCATTGCGAACGACCCCGCCCGGGCGGGAGAGCGCGGCAATCTAATGATAGGACCTTTTTCGCTTTAACCTTTTCGAGCCAATTTTAAAGGAGGTTTAAATGACCGAAAGATTTGATGCCGTCGTGATCGGGGCCGGGCTCTCCGGCCTGGGGGTGGGAGCCCTCCTCGCCAAGGCGGGAAAAAGAGTGGTGGTCCTGGAGAAAACCAAACAGATCGGCGGGCGCGCCACCTCGTTCAAGTACAAGGATTACACCCTCAATATCGGGGAGCACGCCGGGCTCGTCGGCGGAAGGATCGACGACCTGATCATGCAGGTGGGGAAGGAGCCTCCCGCCCGCGGAATTTTTGATGACATGAAGATTTACGATTATAAAAAACACCAGGCCGAAACCATCGCCAACCTGGCCCCGATCGGCAACCCCGATATGCTCGCTCTGTATAATGCAGTCAACGAAATGACCCCGGCTAAATGGAAAAAGGCCGACGGGATCTCCGCGAAGGAATGGCTTGCGCCCATCGTCAAGGACAAGGTGGTCCGCGATCTCTGGCACATGTGCGCGATCGTGGTCACCACCATCGCCCGGCTTGAAGACATGGCCGCGAGCAGCTTCATCGAATCGATTCGTCTCATCCTGCGGTCCACCACCACCTTCCTGGCCGCCCAGGGGATCGGGGATTTTTCCCGGGTGCTGGCTGATTCCATCCGGGAGCGGAACGGCGAGGTCAGAACCGGCGCCAAGGTCAGCCGGATCCTGATCGAGAAGAAGCATGTCACCGGGGTTTTAATGGAGCCGGACGAGGAGAGCCCGGACGGAGCGATTGACCGGATGGTTAAAATCGAGGCCCCGATCGTGGTTACCGCATTTCCGGTCTGGGAAGTCCTGAACCTTCTGGATGAGGGAATTTTCCCCCCGGCCTTCATTAAAAAAGCCAAGAATCTGAACAAGCTGACCTACAACCTGGGCTTCGCCGCCGGAATGACCGAGCCGTTATATACTGAAAATATGTTCATCATGACCCAGCTGCCGCGGACAAAGTATCCCGGAACCATTTTTATGGCCTCGAACCTGGCCCCCACGCTCGCGCCTCCGGGTCAGCACCTGCTCGAGTGTTCCGCGATTGTCGGAGCCGAAGTGGCCTCCAACCGGGAAAAACTTCTGAAGAGCATTCAGCTCCTGAAAGACGATTTGAACGAGATGTACCCGGGCTGGGAAAAGAAGGCGCTCTGGGTCCGGCCTTATTTCCATTTTGAGGAGCCGGCCCGGGCTCCGAAATGCGACGGGATCTACAAACCCGGCCCCAAGGCCCCCAAGATAGTAGGGCTGTATTTTACCGGGGATTCGGTTAATTCCCGGACCGCCCCGGGGATGGAATGCGCGTCCGATTCGGCCATGATCTGCGCGGAAGCGATCCTGGGAAAATTACCTTGATAAGCATAGGGCATCCGACTACGCCAAGGCTTCGTCGGACAGGTAGGGCAAAGAGCATAGGGCAAAAAAAAGACACAAAGGTAGCCGCAGCCTTTAGGCTGCGTAAGAGGAAATAATACTCCCCGCGGCAATCCGCCGAAGTTTGGTGTCATTGCGAGCGACCAACGGGAGCGAAGCAATCTAGATATTCCATTTGTTTGCCCAGATTTTTCTGGGAGGTGGGGGGATTAGAAGTGATATCCCACATTGATTCTATATTGGTCCTTGTAGGCATAGGGCAGAACAAAAAATCCCTGCTGTTGTTCTTTAATTTTTTCGTTATATCGCTTGGCGGCGAAAGGAGCGTCAATGAGTTCGTAGATATTGGTTCCTACATACCCAACCGTTCCGAAAAAAACCATTAATTTACCTATTGATTCATCTTTGCTATCGCAGTCATTACTAGAAGAATCGCCCCAATCACATATAAGCTGATTATTTGCGACAATCATCATTCCAAGAATGGACATTGCAAGGGAAACGACTTTTGCTGATATAACAATAGAAGTTTTTTTAAGGCTGTCATGAACATATATATGACTTGGGATAGTCAGAAAGGTAAATGAAAATAATCCATAAACTATA
Organism: bacterium; assembly: GCA_028713675.1. Taxonomy (GTDB): domain Bacteria; phylum Desulfobacterota; class JAPLJL01; order JAPLJL01; family JAPLJL01; genus JAPLJL01. Next base: position 29,221 of record JAQTNV010000005.1, on the reverse strand, counting down.
GCTATCCCTGGCATTCGGATGTTTTCCCAATTGTGCCAGCCCACAGCTGTTTCAACAGCAAAAACTGCCGACGTGGTTACCAGGGGGATTGAAGCCAGAGAAAAAGCAATCCGTGGGGAAACTGGCTTCAATGATTTTGTTGGTTTGATAATGAAGGCAGAAACATGTGAAGGGTAACTTTCTTGTTTTGGCTTTTCGAACAATACCTCAGTATTCTGCGCGATCTGATGCTGTTCTTGAATAAGATTGTATTTCTGTAAGTGTTGATATTCCGCCCCGGACACCGAAGGGTAGGAAATCAGAGAGAGCAGGATCAGAAGGGTTTTGATGGTCATATTATGTTAGATTGCTTCGTCCTCCGACGCTACGTCGGAGTCCTCGCAATGACCATCGTTTCGTCATTGCGAGCGACCAGCGGGAGCGCGGCAATCTATCTGTTTATCCCTTCGGGATCAGACAGATGATCTCCAGCAGTTCATTGCCGCTGTTCCTGAACTGGTGCTTCTCGTTGCCCTGGATGAAAACCACATTCCCCGCCTTGACCGGGTAATCCTTTCCCTCGAAAACCAGGGTTCCGGTGCCTGACTTGACGAAGACCTCATGCTCAAAGGGATGGGTGTGGTAGGGGGTATGCCCGGAAGGCTCGATCTCGAAAACCCGCATGATGAAGTTGGGAGCTCCATCCTCGGGAGAGATGAGGATTCTCCGGGTGACCTTGGCCGCGCCGATTTCGTCCACCGGCTCTCCTTTCACATCTTTATAGTATTTAAGTTTCATTTTTCCTCCATATTTGTAGTTTGCCGATTCATCGGCGGTTTTAAAATTGCCCGATAAATCGGGCAACTACGTTATGTATGAGAATGGAAATAGTTTCCTCCTTTTAATTGTCCTTGTGGATGACCGCCTCCGGCGTGGTTTTGGCGAAATCTTCGGTGAAGAAGTATTTGTATTCTTCCTTCCCGCTTAAATAAATCTCAAAAAAAGCGGTTCCGTAGATTTTGACCAGTCGGCGCTGACGGTCCGGTTCGATGACTTTTTCCGGGGCCTTGACCGAACCGGGATCACTCATTACTCCCATTCCGGCGCATTGATCGGCGTTGCCGACGCTGTTCAGGAGATCATTCATTTGCCCGGCCATCGCATCCGTGAACGTGGTGGAACTGAACATCGTGGTGAAAGCCTGATATTCGGGGATATTCATGTCGCAAAACGACATGTGGGTACCGTCCGTGACCTCCAGCAGGTATTTGGGGCTGACGGCGCGCTCATAGGGAGCGGCAAGGTTTTCCGGGAAGGTTACGAAAATATCGGCGGTCCCCCCCGCGAGCAGCAGGGGAACCGGGCGGGTGCGGAAAAAATCTTTTTCGAACGGGCACCCAAAGGGGGCCATGGGCATGGAGGCCTTGATCCGGTCGTCGCCGTAAACCGGGCTGAAGGTAACGACCAGGGTGGTGAACCCGCCCAGGGAATGGCCGGCCACCCCGATCCGGTCGGGGTCGATGCTTCCGGCCAGCAGATGCCCGGGGTTGGCGGAGAAGTCCAGCATCCGGTCCATAACGAAGGAAACGTCACCGGGCTGGTTGAGCACATCCGCTGGGTTCGCTCCCCCGGGTGCGGCCAGGTTGGTCAGGGGGAAGTCAGGCGCGGCGATCACATAACCGTAACTCGCCAGGTGATTGGTGAAAAAGGAGTAAAGCCGTCCCTGGGCCATGTAGCCATGGCTCAAAACAATGAGGGGGTAGGGCCCCCTGGAAAGATCCAGAGTGGAGCCCTTTCCGCCGGTGGTGGAAGGATACCTGATATCGACCACGAGGGTGCGGGACACGTCACCCGGGTAGATTCCGTTCGCCATGGTCGGACGGGACGTGTCATGAAGCGTGATCGTGGTAGCCCCCGCCAGGTAAGGGCCGGGCTGGGAAAGGTCCACATTAACGGCAGGCAGGCGGTCGTCTTTGCCCCCGCAACCAGAAAAGACCACGGAATAAAGCAGCATCAATGCTAACAGGAACAATAATTTTTTTCGGTACATTAGGGTGTTCCTTTCTTTCCTGGCCAGCTTATTTTTTCCTGACGGTTATATGTAAAATTTGCTCATGGTTCTTTAAATATTACCAAAACAATGTTTGCCCGAACAGGAATTATTTAATAGAATCATTTTCATTATGAAGGCCTGCCGCCAAACCGCCCGTTTAATCCTGGTTTTAATCCTGTTGGTTTTTCCTCTTTCCGGCCGGGCCCAGGAGGGGGAGGAGTCTTTCCTCGACGCGGGGGAGTGGGTCCAAGTGGAGATGCTCCAGAAAAAGCTGGAGGAGGTGCCCCTCGCGGTATCGGTCATCACCGATGGGGAAATCCGTGAATCCGGCGCCACCAACATCCCCGATCTTCTCCGTAGACTTCCCGGGATGGATGTCATGCAGACCACCGCGGCCGGTTCGGATGTCTGCAGCCGGGGTTTTAACCGGACCTGGTCCAACAAAATGCTGGTCCTGGTGGATGGAAGGACCGTTTACCAGGATGTCATGGGGATGGTCTGGTGGGAGGCCCTTGACATCAGCCTCGAAGAAATCAAGCGGATCGAAGTGATCCGCAGTTCCGGATCGGCCCTTTACGGCGCCAACGCCTTCAGCGGGGTGATCAATATCATCACCAAGTCTCCCCGGGAGCTCACCGGAACCCGGCTGAACGCGACCTACGGAGAGCGCGGCACCTTGATCGGATCCGTCATCCAGGGGGGAAAAATTGGCCAACTGAGTTACAAAGCCTCGGCCGGCTGGAATCAAGCCTATAAGTGGCGTGATTCGGACGACCCCTCCCTCCAGGTGGGCAAGGGCCGGGCGTTTTTCTCTTATCCGCTTTTCCACGATTCCGAGGTTTCTGTCGAGGGCGGCGGGGTATATGGCCGGAACATGGAAATATTTTACGATGTCCTGGGCTACATGATGGTGAAAAATGCATCTCAACCACATCTGAAGCTTGCTTATCGATCTCCCCATCTGCGCGTCGGAGCGTTCTGGACCGGAGGGCAGGGTGACATCGATATCCGGCTTAAGGATATGCCTCTGCTGTCCACGGCGTTGGGAGGATATTTCTCCTTGGTTCCGGAGGAATTGGCCGACGCCACCATGACCATCAAGGATTTCGATCTCGACACTTACGACTTCGATTTTCGCCACAATTTCGAGCTGGCCTATCTGGGTAAAATCAGCTGGGGCGGTGGTTACCGGCTGAATACCGTCAAGATCAATCCCCCCGGCACCATCAATGAACAATGGCAGTTTTCGGTGAATAAATTCATGGACAAAAGCTACCGGGCCATTCATATCGGGTCCGCTTATATCAATGATGAAAAGGGGATCCTCAGGAACCTTTCTCTCCTGGCCGGGATCAGGTTCGATGAACATTCCGAATTCGGTTTCAATTTTTCGCCCCAGGGCAGCCTGGTTTTCACCCCGGTGCTCAACCACACCCTCTATTTCTCGTCCGGCTACACCTACCGTAATCCCACCCATTTTGAGGCCTTCTTGGACGTGCCGGTTGAGGTCCTCGGATTCCAGCTCACGGTAATCGGCAACAAGGACCTCAAGCCCGAAAAGATCATATCCACCGAGCTTGGTTACCGCTGGCTACCTTCTCCGGATGCAATCGTAAACGCGAACATTTTTTCAAGTTGGGGATACGACCTGATCCACGCTCCCCCATCCGGCAGTCCGGGGGAAATGTTCGAAAAGCCTTACGTGATGTGGGAGAATTTCGGAAAAATCTGGCTCCTCGGCGGGGAGATCGAAGCCAAGGGAAAGCTCCGGTCCTGGCTTTCCGGTTTCGCCAATTGTTCCTTTCAATACCTGGAGAATCTGAAGGACGATCCCGCCACGGCCCAGGTGGACGAAGCCGGGACCAGGGTCAAGACCGCACCGCTCTATAAATTAAATGCCGGGTTTACCTTAAAACCCGGTTTTGATCTCTACTTCACCGTCTCCGACAGCTTTGTTTCGAAAACCGATTGGTCGTCACTTTCCGGGTTTTATCCGATCGGCTCCGCTCCGGCTTACAATCTCGTGAATGCCCAACTGGGCAGGAGCTTCTGGAAGAAAAACGCCGATATCAGCATTGCCGCTTTCAACCTTCTGAATTACGAGCACCGGGAGTTTCCCCTGGCGGAAAAAATCGGGAGAAAGATCACCGGAACCGTCAGGGTGAACTTTTAACCCGCCTTTAGAAAAACTATGTATGGCCGGTTGAAATCACTGATTGCACGAGGAATTGTTTTACTTGTCCTCGTTATTTTCATGTTTCCTTCCGGAGCGCGCGCGGCAGAAGTGGCGGCCTTTATCAGCGGGGATCGCGACGCTTACAAAACCGCGCTGCAGGGCGCCCGGGAAGTGGTTCCGGGAGCGGCGTTCACGGAATTTAATATGAAAGGGGATCCCGAACTGGGGAAAAGAATTGTTTTCCGGATCCGGGAGATGAAGCCGGCGGTAATAATTGCGATCGGAGCGCAGGCGGCCAAGCTGGCGGTAGAGCAAATAAACGATATTCCGATCGTTTACTGTTTTATTTTTAACCCCTTTGAGCTGGATTTACATAAGGAAAATGTCACCGGGGTGGCAGTGATCGCGTCTCCGGAAGCCCAGCTGGCGGCTTTCCGCGAGATCATGCCCGCTTTGGGGCGCCTGGGTGTTTTATATAATCCGGTGAAAAGCCTGGAACTGATCCGGGCGGGCCGGGAGGCCGCTTCCCGCCTGGGGATCGAGCTGGTGGAACAGCAGATCTCTTCCCCGGAAGAAGTGGCAGGGGCCCTAAAAAAGGTAATCTTTTCCATCGACGCCCTCTGGCTGGTCCCGGATACCACCGTAGTCAGCCAGGATATTTTTTCCTACCTTCTCTGGATTACCCTCGAAAACAAGCGGCCGATCTTTGCTTTTAACGACGGGTTGGTCAAATCGGGAGCCCTGATCGCGGTGGCCCCGGAATACCGGGAAACCGGGAAAAAGGCGGGGGAACTGGTTAACGCGATTTTGCAGGGGAAAAGCCCCCGGCAGCTTTCCCTGGTTTATCCCGGGGGCCGGATATTTCTTAATGCCAATACCGCCGAGGCGTTAAAAATCTATCTTCCCAGGGCAATCTTGAACAAGGCCGAAAAGGTTTTTTAAAATTCTGTCAAAGCCGATGACAGAACACACCCGGCCAACCTGCTGGGTGATGGTGGGGGAAGGGGCAATTCGACTTAGGCCAAGGGTGGGCCGTTGAGATAGATACATTACTTAGTAATTTGACTATTTTGATCTAATTCTAAAATTAGATTAATCAAAATAACATTTTAGAAATATTAATGCGAAACCACTCAAAAGCCCAGCCAATCCAAATCCATAGCCTAATAGTAAGGAATTCTTTTTTTGATATTTCTTGAAAATAATAGAAATATTTCCCCAGAATATTGCTAATTTTACAATAAATTTGAAAAACCAATATTCTTGTTCATAAAAATAACTTACGACAAAAAGAATGCCTATGGAAAAAAGGAACATAGAAAGGAAAAAATCGCCATAGAAACTTGAGTGGTTAAAGAACATCTTATCAATCGGTTCAAATATCAATAAAACAAATGGCAGGAGACTTACGAACCTATGACAATACTTCAATTTGCACAAATGATTTACAGACGGATATTGCATTATCGGCAACTATTGTAAATTGGCTCACAAGTATTTTTTGAAATACCAATTCCAAAACCACCTTTTCCGCCGCCGATACTTGGCCCATCACAACCAGATTTTCCACCACCTGGAACCGGCAAGCCAAGCGGACCAATTGTTATGCCATAACCCGTGTTTGAATTGCCCACATCTTCTTTGCATTTCATCCCAAAACAGTTTACCGGCCCTATTGATACACCTATTGAAAATGCGATACCTTTAGATTTGCACGAATAAATTATTGTGCAAGACAAGCCATTTTTTGCGCCACAAGTAACAGACTGAATTGAGATTGAAGCACCTTTTATAAATTCACCACCAGCACTAAACGAACTTCCAAACCAATTTCCTCTCGGGCAATCTTCACATGCTCCGGATTTGCATAGACCAAGCGGATCTGAAAAGTTTGAAGGATTATTTGTGACAAAAACATACGAATTCTGTCTTTGAGGTTCTATAATTAATTGTTTTCTTGAAAAACTGATACTTCCAATTATTTCGATTTCAAGTTGATTGTTTCCAACACAAATTGGATCAGGTTGGATATACATGCCCAGAGATGAGAAATAATAACGATATATATTATAATTCAATCCCGTCTCCGCGTCATAATATTGCCCTGGAAATCTGAGGTTTTGGTTAATGGTATTGGGCTCCATCGTCAGGGGCTCTTCCCCGAAGGGGCCATATTGCCAGCGCCAGACCACCGCCCCGCTCGAATTGGTCATACGCACCGGCGCTCCCAAGTGATCCAGATGGTAGAAATAAATCTCCTCCGAGCCTGCCTGAGCTTGCGCCACGCGAGGAGTCGAAGCCAGGAAGCCAAGCACGGCTATGCCTCCCAGGCAGCCGAGACTGAAAATAAAAAGGAAAATCCATTTTTTATCCCGAACCGAGCGGAAAATAATAAGTCCGAAAAAGGGCGAGAGGATCAGGCAGAAAAGAATGATTTGGTCTTTGCCGGCCGGGCCGAAACCGATAGTGGAACACACCCGGCCAACCTGCTGGGTGATGGTGGGGGAAGGGGCCATAGAGGGCAGGGGCAGGTCAATGAGGGCGAGGGGCCTGCCGTTCAGATAAATGTATTCTTTTCTGACGTTTCCACTCTCATCTGCCTCGGCGATGAGATTGCCGAATTGGTCATAAACATAATTGGTTGTGACCCCGTTGGCGGTTTTTTTAACCCTTCGGTTCATCGCGTCATAAGTATATTCCCCGACGGGCTCATCGTTAACCAAAGCCTTTGTCATCCGATTTTGCGAATCATAGACGTAGGAAATGTTATCGGCGGAAATAATATTTCCATTCTCGTCATATGAGTAAACGGTTCCTCCCCGCATTGCTTCGGCGATTTTAATCTTCATCGCCGCCCGGATAAATAGCTTTACGTGGCCTAATTCATCCCGGGTGACTAGGGAAGCTGGGTCATCCCCAGAAAGGCTTAAAAGCCCCTGGGCCATCCCGGCCAATTCCGTATTCTTCATCCAAGTTCGGAACATCAGGGGGACGTTCAGCCCGCCTTGGTTCACAATCTCCTGGACTTTTTCAACGAATTCACCGGCGGTAATCTGCGGTGGGGTAGGGTGATGGCTGGGTCCACGACCTTGACCGCCGAAGAACCCCCAACCATTTCCAAAAGCAGATTCAACTTGGAAAACATAAAGACGAATTTCGGTCAGCATCCTAAAATATTTCATTTGAATAAAAATATCTTCAGGAATTTCGTGCCGCTGTTTATGACAAAAACCATCAAAACGATCGCGTAGTTTTGATAGGCCGTTTTCGTCCAAATCGTCGAAATTATCGGGAAGGCGTGGAAGTTGAAGGGAGGAATTTATGCCCTCCTCACCTCCACCTTCACCAAGGCTAGGGTGGGCAGGCCCGCCCTCTCCCGCGAGGGGAGAGGGAAAACTATTATGATTTGCCGATCCAGATGGGAGACCGCGGAGGGTCTCCCCTACGCCATAAGAAAATGAGCTAGAAGAACCGGACGAGCCGCTCGAAATCTGGGAAGTTAAAATTGATGCCCCGGAGACACAAGAACCCTCGGCCGTTTCTTGAAGCCGGTCGGTCCCAGGGTAATAGCAATAAGCGTAGCTTCTTTCATCTTCAACCTTTTGGGTTCGGTTTCCCGTTAAGTCATAACCAAATGAAAAATCCCCGTATGTTCCGGCCGCTTTTGTAAGCCGATAAAGTGCATCATAGGTGAAAGTTTGGTCTGAGGAATTGCCGGGCTCATCTATCCCGAGAATATTTCCAGCCGGGTCGTAGGTGTAGGCACGATTTAAGATCGAACCGGACTGGATGGAAGTGGGTTGATAAAGAAGGTCCCGGACGATGGTGTAATTCAAGCCGTTACCGTAATTAAAAGATGCAATATCGCCGAAGGGATAATAAGAAATGCCCGATGCCAAATCACTTAAGACCGAATCCTTGATCATCTGTACGGAGGAAACCCGGTCCTGAGTATATGAATAATCCACTTCCCGACCGGAGGGATAGATGACCTTTTCCAGGTTTCCGTTCAAATCATACCGGTATTCGGTGGTCAGGGTCAGGGATCCCGTGGTCCTGATTTCCTTGACCAGATTTCCCCGTTTATCATAAAAATATCTGGTCGTACCTGATTCATCGGTAATAGTTGTCAATCTTCCGATGCCTTTGGTGGGTTCGTCGGAATGGTCTGGCTCGTCGTAGATGTAGGTGACCTGAGATCCTTCGCTGACGCTTAGGATGACAATAAGACGATTAAGGGCGTCGTATTGATAATGAATTTCGGCGCCGTTGGCATCCAGCTTGCCGATGAGATTGCCAGCCTCGTCATACCAGTAGTTCGTTAACCCCGTATCCGGCGAAGCCGATTCCACCAGCCGTCCCATGTCATCATAAAGGTAAGGAGTTGATTTTCCCCGGGCGTCGGCGACCTGATCTAAATTATTCTGGGAATCGTATTGGTAATTGGTTGTCGGCAACCCGCCCGGGACCGTTGGTTGGGTTACTTTAATTAGATTATTGATATTGTAAAGGTAAGAAGTCAGGTTGCCTTTATCATCGGTCATCGAGTCACGGTTGCCGTTGGCATCGTAAGTAAAAGATGTGGAGGTTCCCGTAATGGGATTCTTAACGCTCTGAAGACGGTTTTGTGAATCGTAAGTATATTCCGCCTTTTTCCGTAAAACACCGTTCCCGTCGAAATATTCCTCTTTGATCCGGTTGGCGCCGCTGTAAGTGAAGTGGATGCGTTCAGAAGGAGAAGCGGATAGGTTGGACTGGAGTTCAATATCGGTCAGGTTGTTGCTCGAATCGTAGGTATAATCAATCACGTTCCCCTTCGGCAAAATGATGTAATCCAGGTTCTTATTCGCGTCATAAAAGAACTGGGTTATTACATCCTCCCCATTAGGGCCGGCTTCGGCCTGGGTGAGGGAGGTGATTTTCTTGTCGGAATTGTATATGTAGTGGGTGACGTTTCCGTTGGGGTCGGAGATCTTTTCCGGGTTGCCGTTAGCATCATAATTTTCGTAAATGGTTTCATGCCCGAGCGCGTCGGTCGAGGATTTGAGTTGATAACGATTATTACCTTGGACCGGTATGTCAGGATAATACCTGAAAATGGTTGTGTCGTTCACATCCGTCCGGGGGCCGTCAATCTTTAGCAATTTTCCTTCCTTAATTCCATATTTTGGCGGATAGGCCGGGGCTGCGATTTTCACCCCGATCTGATCGAAAAGCTCCAAAGTTTCAAAACTCCCGTCCCCATTCCCGGTAAAGGTCATCAGCCAATTGTAGGCCTGGGCCATGATGTCTAAAACTCTGTCATTATTAAAATCATAAGCGCACGCAAACCCGCTTCCGGGCTGGTTATTGCTATAGTATTCCGCCCAAGGATTGGTGTCGTAGCCTAGATATGGGTAGTAAGTGCCGCAAGGAATTCCCGAAAGGATTAAATTCCCCAACCCGTCTCCTAGGAACAAATAAGCTTGCCCCGAGTCAATATCGTCATTCTGCCCCGCCAGCACATCCACATGACCGTCACCATTAAAATCCCCCGCCACCGTCGCCATAATATCCGTATAAAACCCCACACTCGGGCAATCCCCGTAGACCATTGGGACCCATGCGCCGGTAGGGAAATTCCCGCTTCCATTTCCGAACAAGATGTACATCGTGCCTTGATAATACGAAATCACTAAATCCAGGTTTTTATCCTCATTAAAATCCCCAGCCGCTATGCTTGTTTGGTTGCCATAGGAGGGAAGGGTGATTGGAGCGGAAACCTGAAAGATCAGGTTTTCTTTATTAAGAAGAAGAATCAAAGGACCGCCAGAGGCGGTCTTGATCGCGATATCGTCAAGACCGTTATTATCAAAATCCCCCGGCACCATCATTGTTCCCCAATACCACTCAGGATTAAGGGTGAGACCTGAAGCAATCAGCACGGGCGAGGAAAAGGAATTCAAACCCTCATTAACCAAAATATAAACATTTTGCTGGTCGTTCACGGCTATATCCAAATTCCCGTCCTGATCGAAATCCGCGATGGCGGGGTAAGGATATTGATATGGGGGGATAAGATCTATTTTTCCCACCCAGGTGCGGGAGCCCAAGCCCCCGCCTTCGAAAATCTCATAAATGTAAATATTCCCGTCGGCATCAGTCCCGGCCAGAAACGGAAGGGATAAAGCCGAGTATTTTTGTTCAAATTCGTAAGTATTGGTGTATTCATAGTGGATAACGGCCCCCGTGGCCGCGAGGGTATAACCTCGCTCAATCAATCGGTGAAGATTGTCGGTGGGGTGTTCGTTGGGAATCCCGGTATCGCCCGAAGCATGAGGATTATCAAAATCATTAACGGTGACCTTGTTCCGGGAGGGATTCAGAACGCTTGGCTTTTTAATATCCCAGAAAAATACCGTGGGATCACCTTGGATCGTGAAACCACCACATGAAGAGACTGACTCGCCGGGATAATCAATCACATATGTATGAACATAAACCGAATAATTCCCTGGCTCCGCACCACATTTATTGATAGTCATGCTTGCAGTGCCTTCATTGCAATTTGTTCTTCCGCTACCGCCGCCGCCAATAGAATTGCCTGTAGTCGTATTTACTGCGGTTAAGAAAAAAGCTTGATCGGGACGGCAGAACTTACTTCCTGTGGCAATAATATTAATGGCATTATCGGTTTCTCTTGGCGAGCAGCCAATTTTAGGAGGAACTCCAGGATGAATATCCGGGTCGCAAATTCCGCAAGAACAATCCGCAACGCACCCCAGCCCTCCATCGGCATAATTATCTCCATCTAAGTCGTAACCGTACCAATTGCCATGGGAACAACTGGTTGGATAATTTTCGCAATTACAATCGGACCAACAACAGCAAGAATAACCTGGATCCGCTATACACCGCTTTTCGCCCGGCCCGTCACACCAACTATAAGATTTATAAGGGAATGATAACATTGCTAAAAAAAACGTAATAATTATCGGGAAATAAAAAATCAGGGCCGATTTAGATAAGCACTGCGAAGGATGTTTTTGAGGAAGCTTACCAATAGAAAAAGAGTATCTGTTACTCATATCGGATGCCTTTCTCTTTAATCCCCTCAGACAACAGGTTTTGGATATTTAGGTTTTTATATGAAACCTCTTATACCTTTCCTGTTTTTTATTGTCAATTGAGTTGGATAGAAAATGATTTGTAAACGGTATATGTGACGATGGAAATCTCGCCCAATTTTCGGCATCATAGCCGATGTTCGAACGGGTTTTGAAGAAGTAATGACTAGCCCGCAAGGGCAGGGTGATTTACTTTTCGTCCGGAGGGAGGCCCAGGATCCGTTCCCCGATGATGTTTTTCTGAATGTGGGGAGTGCCGCCGCCGATGACGTAACCCGGCCAAGCCAGGAACCGGTTGGTCCACTTGCCCTGGTCAATCACGCCTTCGGAGCCGCGCAGGAGCTGGGAGTAGGTTCCGAGAAGATCCATCCCCAGGCAGTCGAGCTTATAACCCACGTTTAATCTTCCCAGCTTGGTCACCGAGGAATCGTTCCGGACGTCCTTGCCCCGGTTCTGCTTGGAGAGGATGCGCAGCCCCAGGAGTTTGAGCGCCCGGAGTTCCAGATTTACCTGGGCGACCCTCTGCCGAAAAACAGGGTCTTCATTCAAGGGCCTGCCGTTCTTTTTCAGTTTTCTGGAAGCTTCCTTCAGCGCCTCGAGCCCGCGGTCCAGCTCGATGGTCTCCGAAATTCCCGACCGCTCGAAGACCAGGGTGGACTTGGCCACTTTCCAGCCCTTGTTTTCTTCCCCGATGCGGTTTTCCACCGGCACCTTCACGTCTTCGAAAAACACCTCGGAGTATTCCTCGTGCCGGTTCATCTGTTTGATCGTCCGGGCGGTGATCCCGGGGGAAGTCATATCCACCATCAGGCAGGTAATGCCGTCACGCTTGGGGGCGCTGGGGTCGGTGCGGACCAGGAGCATGATCCAGTTGGCCAGGTTGGCGATGGAGGTCCAGATCTTCTGGCCGTTGACGATGTAATGATCGCCCTGGCGGACGGCCCGGCACTTCAGGGAAGCCAGGTCGCTCCCGGCTCCCGGCTCGGAAAATCCCTGGCACCATTGGTCCGTGCCGCCGAAGATCCCGGGGAGAAAACGCTTTTTCTGCTCCTCGTTGCCATAGAGGACGATGGAGGGACCGACCCATCCGAGTCCCATCAGGCTGATTCCGAGGGGAGGGGCGTTATGCCGGGTCATTTCCTCGTTGAGGATGGCCTGCATAATAGGTGAGGCGCCGCCTCCACCCACTTCCTTGGGCCAGCCGAAACCCAGCCAGCCTTTCTCCAGGAGCCGCTTGTTCCACTCGGTAAAGAAACCGACGAAACCATAAGGATCTGTGGCCAGCATCTTCCGGAATCCCTTTTCCTGCCATTCCTGGGGGAGATTCTCCTTGATCCAATCCCTGACTTCCTGCCGGAATGCCGCTTCTGCGGGGGAATCTTTCAGATCCATCTCAACCTCCTATGGCAAATAGCTCATATCGTTAAATTCCATACCCTTTGCTCTATGCTCTTTTTTCACATTCCCATAAGCTGCGCGATCCGTTCCCGGTGGTAAGTAGCGTCACCCAGGGTATACTCGCTCCACTTGGCCCGGCGGAGGAAAAGGTGGACATCGCATTCCCAGGTATACCCGACCCCCCCGTGGATAAGGATGGAATCCATTCCCGCCCGGGTGAAGGTATCGCTGATCGCGGCCTTGGCCTGGGAAACCGAGATATCCACGTCAGGCAGGTCCTGTTCCAGGGCCAAGGCGGTATAGTAGGTGAGTCCCTTGGCCAGCTCGATCTCGACATAGGTTTCCGCCAACGGGTGCTTGATTCCCTGGAAACTCCCGATCGGCCGGCCGAACTGCTCCCGGATCTTGGCATATTCGACGCTCTTGGCGAAAACTCCCTCGGCACCTCCGATCATCTCGGCGCAGAGGGAGATAGTGCCTTTATTTAGGACCTTTTTGAAAACCAGCCCGCCCTGGTCTTTTCCTCCCAGGATTCTCTCTTTTCCCATTTTGACATCGGTAAAGGTTACTTCGCAGTTTTTCCGGGTCAGATCCAGCCCCTTGAGCATGGTGATTTTTACTCCGGGGTCCTGGGGATCTATCAGGAAGAGCGTGATTCCGTCACCCGATTTTTCGGTTTTCGATGTCTGGAAAGGGGCGATTATCAGCTTGGCTGCATGCGCGTAGCCGACAAACATCTTGGTGCCGTTCAGGACAAATCCATCACCGTCGGGTTTGGCCTCGGCGTTAATCCCGTGGATATCAACCAGGTCACCGGGTTCGGCAAAAGCGAAAGTGGAAACGCATTCCCCGCTGGCGATCGCGGGAAGATATTTTTGTTTCTGTTCCTCTGAACCCGCCTCCAGGAGCGCGAAGGTGGCCATCAGGTTAAAAAGAAAAGGAGAGGGAAAGAGCGCTCTCCCCATTTCTTCCATCACCACCACCAGATCAACCAGCGTCATTCCGATCCCGCCGTAATTTTCCGGAATAACCAGAGCAGTCCAACCCAGTTCGGTTACCTGTTTCCACATCTCCGGGGAGAACCCCTTTTTGCCTTCCATAACCTCGCGGACCTTTTCCAGGGAACAGTTTTTTTCCAGAAATTTCCGGGACTCATTGCGAAGCATTTCCTGTTCGCTGGAAAATTCAAAGTCCATTGTTACTCCTCCTTAAATAATATGAAATTTCTATAAATCAATAAAGTAAAAATTACAGTTATATTAAATAGTTAAAAGGAAAAATCATCTGAATCCCTTCTAGTTTGACCAATCGCCCAACTTTTTATTTGACCAGTCAGATAATATATGTAAAAATAGTAACTGTCAATAAATTTATTCACATTAAATTTTAAATTTTCAGGAATTAAATTGTTGATATATTCTTTTTTTTAGGGTATTTAATTCCTACTTCAATATTAAATACTATATCAAAGGGGGAGCCTTGAAAATCAAAACTTGGTCCATTCTGGTTTCTATTATTGCGCTATTATTTTTTGTTGCCGGAGTTTGCCAGGCCAAGAATAAACACGAAAATGAATCGTCTGAAAATGCCAAAACAATCGGGGTGGGGGAACTGGTCAAGAGCCTAGATTTTGAGGACATTGATGGGAAAAAAGGAAGCACCGATGATTATAAGGACTGGATCATTATTTATTCGTTCGCGGATCGAAAAAACAATAAAGACCTGATCGGCTGGATCAGTGACGCCGGGATTGGGGTGGCCAAAGCCCATCCGGAAGCCAAGATTGTCTATATTAATTTCGCCGACGTTACCATCGTGCCCTATTCCTTGCGCCACCTGGTAACCCCGATCCTGCGCCTGATTAACCGGCGATCCACCGAACAAATGCAAGAGACTTACGCCAGCAAGGGGGTTTCCATCAACTCGGAAAAACTCCGGTTCGTCATGGTCCCCGACTGGACTGGCAAATATCTTGAGGCTTTCCGGCTCCCTAACGCCAAGGAATATCACACTTACGTGGCTTTGGAAGGCAAGATCCTGGCGATCTTTGATGCCCAGACCCAGAATATAAAGGATGCCTACATCAGCTTTTTTGACAAGCTGATCGCGTCCCTGCAGTCGGTGAGAGATTCGATTGAACCCCTGCCGGGATCAAATAAAATGGCTCCAGTTGAAAGCGCCAAGGAACCGGCTAGTCTTCCAACAAAATAATTTTCCCTTTCCTGTCCAGTTTTCCTCCCCCTTGAGGGGGGAGGGAAGGGAGAGGGTGATAAAACATCTCTGCTTTCCTGAATTTTCCTAATAATAAGATTGCATCGGCGCGGGCAGCTGTGCGCTCTTTCAGTCTTTCTTCTGCTGGAGTTGGCGGTACTGGTACATCCGGGCCAGGACCCGGACAGCTCTCTCTGGAGTGGGATAGGTAACGATCGGGGAAATTTCCCTGTCTTTCGACCCGGTTCGGTATATGCTGACCGCGATGATAGGCTTCCGGTGGTGCTCAATCAGATCGCGGACCAACTCGGCGAGCTGGCGGTCTCCTTCTTCCATTGCCCGGGTTTTTTCCCGGAGCATTTCCGGGGGCATGGTACGGGCGACCGCTTCGGGAATTTCCGTTAAAGCCCTGGCCCGGTTGGCCACCCCGAGGCCAATCACGGCGTCAATATAGGGCTCGGCTGCGAGCTTTTTAATACTGGCCTGAACGACCGGACTTTTGACGGTGGCAACCAGGTCGATGGGATTCCCTCCGGGCCAGAAATCCGGCATGATTTTCCGCAATTCCCCGGTCAGTCCGGCGGACAGGGGCGGGACCCGAAGCCCGTGAAGTTCGCAGGCATCAGTGGTGATTACCCCCCAGCCGCCGCCCCCGGTGATAATCCCCACGTTCGGTCCTCGGGGCAGGGGCAGGCGTTCGAAGCCCTTGGCGACGTCCAGAAGCTCGGTGGTGTCATCCACCTCGATGATCCCGGCCTGGCGGAAAATCGCGCTCGAGATTTCCCGCGCTGATCTCATTGCCCCGGTATGGGAAAGGGCGGCCCGCGCCCCGGAATCGGTTTTGCCCCCCTTTAAAAGCACAATCGGCTTTTTGCGGGAAACCCGGCGGGCGATCTCCAGGAAACGAGTCGGATTCTTGAAACCTTCCAGGTAAACCATGATCGTCCGGGTTTCGGGGTCGTCGCCGAAATACTCGAGATAATATTCGGAGTGCAGCATGGCTTCATTGCCGTTGGAAACGAACTTTTGGAAGCCCACCTCGTGGGCCAGGCTTTCGGTCAGAAGCTGGACCCCCAGGTTTCCGCTCTGCGAGACGAAGGATATTTTCCCGGGAAGCGGCGCCACCGGAACCATGAGGGCGTGGAGTTTCACGTCCGAGGAGTAAATGCCCATGGTATTGGGTCCCACCAGGATAATCCCGTGATCATTGGCGATCCGGGTGATTTCCGTTTCCAGCTTTCCACCTTCCGGGGAGAACTCGCTGAACCCGGAGGTGATCACCACCGCGGCTTTAACGCCTTTTTTCCCGCATTCTTTCAGCACGGGCGGGACGAGCGGGGCGGGGATGACGATTATGGCCAGCTCGACCGGGCCGGGAATATCCAGAACACTGGGATAAACCCGGCGGGAGAGGAATTCGGTTTCCCGGGGGTTTACGAGGTAAAAATCGCCGCGGAATTTTTCGGCGATCACATTGAGCCCGATTTTAAATCCCCACTTCCTGGAATCGCGGGAGGCCCCGATCAGGGCCGCGCTTTTCGGGCGGAAAACCGCGTCGAGATCAGAAAACTTCATCGGGTGAATTTTAATTCAGGCGGTCAAAGATTCAAGAGGTTTAAAACCAGTTTCGAGTTTCGAGTCTCTGGTTTCGAGTTAAAAGAAATAAAGAGCGAAAAAAACACAACTAGAAACCAGAAACTACAAACTAGAAACTAATGGATGTTCCGGGTTTCTGGTTTCGAGTTAAACCAGACGAGCTGTATGATCCAAATGGATTTTGAAACGGTGATTAATTAGTTGATTTATTTTGGTTTTGAAAAACTAGAAACCCGAAACTTCAAACTCGAAACTTTTTTATTCGGAGAGGCAGACGCCCCAGTCAGGGGCGAGATCGGTGGGAATGCCGTCGGATCCAAAAATCCCGAAAAATCCCACAACTCCGGGGATATTTCCGGTCAGATTCTGAGGGACATCGATCGTGGCCCTCTGGTTTCTTATGTCAATTGAAACCGCTGAGCCGGCATCCGGCAGTTCCGCCAGGATTCCGGTGAAGGTCGAGAGATCGATCAAAACGGCGTTTTCGTCCGGCTGGATCAGGACGAGAAAATCCGCCCCCAGGGGCATTCCGGCAAAGAGCTGGGAAACGGCGTTGCCATTGGCGGGCGTGCTGATGTTGTTATCGGTGTCCAGGAGGACGGCGCCGGAGAAGTTCCCCGAGTCCAAAGTGTCATTGAAATCCGCGATGATCCGAATCCCGGTAGCGGTTTTTACCAGCGCCAGGGAGATCAGGTCATACTCTTCGGTAATATCAAAATCTATCTGACCTGCCAGAAACCCCAGCCCCAGGGAGTCCAGGCCTATTTTTTTCGCCAGCCGGGGCAGGGTATCGCGCTCGGCATCCCAAGCGGTGCCCTGGCAGGAAAATGCCAAGGTGAGGTCAACCGGGGTTACGACCCGGTCGGAGGAGAGATCCACGGTGGTTTCGCCGCTGAACATCAGTTTTCCGACGCGGTCATAAGCCTCGATCCGGAAGGTGCGGTCCGGGCCGGAAGGAACCTCCAGAAAAATGCGCATGGAACCGGAGACGTTTTTTCCGGGGATCTTCTTCCGGATTGTTTTCAAACCCGGATCCCGGTAGGTAACCGTAACCACCATTTCCGAGATCACCGATGGGTAGGGGTTGTAGGCGTCCTGAAATTTTGAAAAGACATTCCCCAATCCCTGGCCGAACTGCATGGGAGAAAAGCCAATGGAGACGGAGCTGAGACCTTCTTCCGGCTCCGTGGTCCCGCAAGCCGGGGCCAGGACCAGCAGGGCGAGCGCCAGTATGACCAAAGCCTTCCCGGTTTTAAGAGCCGTTTTGAAATTTGACCGTGCTTTATTAATCATACTGGTTCTCTACCCTAAAATAGGATTCCGGAAGAACCGAGAAATCTCCAGAAAGAATTATTCTGCAGAAGAAGATATACGGTACTGGTGGGGAATTGCGCCCGCAGAGCGACCTCCGGGTTCCAGGGGGTCACCGACCGCCATCCTTCCGGTCCCTTGGGCAGGGGGAGGTCACTCACCCGGGATGAAGACCGCTCCCCGGTCCGGAAAATCGCGCCGAAAACCTTCCGGGAGGCGGGTTCGATTTTCTTCCCGGATCTCTGCTCCAGCCACTGTTTGGACAGACCGGCCGCCTGGATGCGTTTTGACTGGGGAGACAGATTTTTCATCAGGTTATTCATCAATTCGCCGGGGATCTGTTCCGGGGAGGAAGGAGCCAGTCCGGTTTTGATCCGGGTCATCATGTTGCTGGAAACATTAACCGAACCGCTGATCTCGTTATGGGAGTTACGCACATTTAACTCGCCCTCAATGGTGAAGACGTTGGTTTCGTCGTCAGACTTGGCTTCGATGGCGAAATGGGTGCCCCGCACCCCGGTCACCGCGGTGGTGGTCTGGATCTCGAACTTCGAGCCTGAAGCAGCGAGATGCTTGGTGACCAGAACCCTGATTTTTCCCGTCAGGAGCTTGAACGAGGATTGCCGGTTCCGGCCGGAAGCGGAATAGACGTTCTCGTTGATCTGAAAGACGCTTTCCGGGCCCACCACGATAATGGAATCGTCCTGGAAAAGGATTTTCACCCGCGAATCATCCCCGGTTTTGATCTGGTCGTTGGAAAATACCGGATTGCCTTCCGCGAGCGGCTCGAATTTATCCTGTCCGTCATGGGATACCAGCGCCTCTCCTTCCACCTGGACGGCTTTGCCGACAATGGGAGAGGGCGCCGCCTGGACCTGGGCCCGAGAACCCAGCGACAGCACCAGGCAGAGTAGAAAACTTATGATGATCCGACGCTTCATCTTAAATGCTCAAACCCAGATTCAGGGAACCGATTAATCTTTGATAGGAAAACATTTTTATGTTGGACGAATTAATCGTGTAGGAAAATCCCAGGGAATATTGGAAAATCTTTCCCTCCCGGCCGAGGTCAGCCCCCAGGTTGAATTCCTTGTCCGTCCGGGAATCGTTGCCGTTGCCCAGGCTGTTGGCATTGCCGAAGTTCCGGAACTGGAGCGCGGTGCCGAGAGAGATGAAATGGGAGAATAATTTATATTTGATGTCGGCCTTGAGCAGGTTCCCGACATAATCCCAGTCCGAACCCGCGGCCCGGTTGATGTCCAGCCAGTAGGCGAGGGTGAGGTATCCATTCTTTCCGCCGGAAAAAAGAAGGGAAGGCTCGGCCCCGAAGGCGACATTGTTGGCGTCCTGGTTGCGGCGGGAATCGGCGGAGCTTCCGTTGAAATTATCGTTGCGGAACCGGAAATATCCCTTCAGGTAAAGAGAAGAAGTCAGCGGGTAGACCACGTTCGGGGACAGGGAATTCCCGGTCCAGTAATGGTCCAGCCCGCCGCCCTTGAGCATGATGTCCAGGGTATAGGGAAGATTGAAGAAAAACTTGCCGTAACCGTAGGTCCCGAAAATCCCGAAGCGGTGATCCTGAAGGTTGTAATCGGAAGGTTTGTAGCTCTGGTCTTCCATGAACCTGCCGAAATCGATGTTAAGACTGTGGAAAAAGGTGTAATTCCCCCCGACCTGGAGCTCCGGGAGAATCCAGGGTGCAACTTCGATGAACCCGAGAAAGTTCTGCCGGACTCCCCATTCATTGGAAATATTCTGGGAAAGGGTCGAGTCGCTCGGAGCGAGGATGACGTTGGAGTCATATTGGGTTCCGGTGGCCGCCTGGGCCCGGATGAATCTTTCTTTCTCGACTTCGTATTTCCCGGCCCGCCCGGGACGCGGGGCCGCCCCGGTCTCTCCGGCTTTGGCCAGTTCCTGGCCGGCTTCCTCTTCTTTGCCCGTCCGGGAAAGGGTATAGGCAAGCTCCCGCCGGGCATCAGCCTGGTCCGGGTTGGCCTGGAGGAGATTTTTCAGGACCCGGGAAGCTTTTTCATATTGATTGAGCTGGTTGTAGCACATCCCCAGGTAATACTGGGCATCCTCCCATTCCGTGTCTTTTTCCTTGACCGCACGGAACTCGGAAACGGCCTCGTTCCACTCTTTGTCCTGGACATGTGAAAGCCCCTTGGTGTAGGCCAGTTCGGAGGCCATCGAGGCCCGGGCAGGCCCGTTGGTGAACCAGATCAGCGCCGCCAGGCAGACTGAGAAAAAAATCCTTTTTCGCATTGGCTTATGATGACAATTATTCCCGATAAAATATTAACGGATTGATATTCCATTACTCAAGTGTTGTCCGTCACATCGGGCCCGGGTATTGGAAACCGCAAATATTTAAATATAATGGTAGGCCATAAACGCGGGTGAAATTAATTATCAAATGATCAAGGAATCTGATCGGCAGTTTGAAAAGCGGCTGTTCTGGGGGCTCCTGGGGTTTTTCCTGGTTGCGATCGGAGTCAGCTCTTATTTGCATTTCTTCGTTCCGGAATTTCTTCGGGTCCCGCAGGAAACCGGTCTGCCCGAGTATCTCTGGCCTGTTCCCGTGCTGTCGGAGCCGGGGGGGTATATTTTCGGTTTTCTCTGCTGTTACCACTGCTTCCGGACGCGGGGGCTCTGGCAAACCATGCTTGTTCTTTTCGGATCATTTCTGTTTACCGGGATTCTGGAAAATATCCTGATCCTTTCCGGACGATTCGGGCTGGTGCCCCCGACCTATTACTTTTCGAACATGGGAATCCTCTGGCTGGGGGAAGTCCCGGTCGCGGTGTGCACGGGTTGGTTCATCTTCGCCTATTCCTGCATCTATATTGTTGAAGTCCTGTTCGGTCCGAAAAGACGCGTTTGGAACGCTTTGGCCGGGTCCGCCCTGGCCGTGAATATCGATCTCTGGATGGATCCCCTGGCCTCGCATCCCGCGATGCACTCCTGGACCTGGCTGACGGAGAATACCTTCTGCATTTTCACGATCCCGCTGTCCAATTTCCTCGGCTGGTTCGGATTGATTTTTCTTCTGGCCCTGCTCTGGGATAAAAGCGCGGACTGGGGCCGAAGCCAAGGCTACCGCCGGGCGACCTGGAAGTTTTTCCTCTGGATCCCGATTCTGGACATAATGCTTGCCCTGTTGTTATATACTTCCTGGA
The DNA here is from genome assembly GCA_028713675.1 of bacterium. Lineage (GTDB taxonomy): Bacteria > Desulfobacterota > JAPLJL01 > JAPLJL01 > JAPLJL01 > JAPLJL01. Next base: position 8,212 of record JAQTNV010000005.1, on the reverse strand, counting down.
GGTTTCTGATCAATCCGCTGCTCGGAGGATTGAACCTGGACATTATGCCTTTGAGGATAAATTGAAATCCAAAACCTGTCTGGAGAAATGGCTCGAATATCTTCCCCTGATTCCCATTCTTGGCTTTTTATTAAGTTTTATCGGCGCGGCGCGCCGGCTTGATCACATCTATTTTTTTGTCCTCGGCTTGGTCACCTTACCGGTCTGGATCTTTTTGATTATGGCGGCCCTGAAAATCAAAAGGATGAAGAAAACCAGCGGGGAAGGGGACCCGGAATTAAACACGTCGTCATATGACAAAGGAACCTGACCCACAGTTTGAAAAGCGGCTGCTCTGGGGGCTTCTGGGGTTTTTCCTGGTTGCGATCGGAGTCAACACTTACCTCCATTACATTGCCCCGGGAATTCTCCGGGTGCCCCAGGAAACCGATCTTCCCCGTTTTCTCTGGCCTTTTCCCCCTTTGGAAGAACCTGGGACTTATTTCCTGGGATTTCTCTGCGGATATCACTGCCTGCATAGGCGGGGGCTCTGGCAGCTTATGCTTTTCCTTTCCGGGTCTTTTCTCATTACCGGGATCCAGGAAAACATCTGGATCCTTTCCGGGCGTTTCGGGTTGACGCCCCCGACCTACTATTTTTCCAATATGGGAATCCTCTGGTTCCTCGAAATTCCCGTCTCGGTCTGCGTGGGCTGGTTTGTCTTCGCCTATTCATGCGTCTACATCAGCGAGGTGGTTTTCGGTCCCCAAAAGCGCCTGCTTAACGCTTTTGTCGGGGCTTTTCTGGCGATGAATATCGACCTCTACATGGATCCCCTGGCCTCTCATCACTTGAACCACTCCTGGACCTGGCTGATGGAAAATACCTTTTTGATTTTTTCAATTCCGCTGACCAATTTTCTCGGCTGGTTCGGCCTGATTTTCATTTTCGCCCTGCTCTGGGAGAAAACCGGAGACTGGGCCAAGGAAATCGGTTATCGGCGGGCGACCTTAAGATTTTTCCTCTTGATCCCCATCCTGGATATCTTTCTCTTTGCTTTGTTATACCTATCATGGATTTTTATAATAAATCCGTTGCTGGGGGGAATAAATCTGACCATTGGGGGAATCTAACAATTGACGATTGTTGATTGCCGATTGCGGAATAAAAAAATATGACTTTGAGAATGAAAATGAGGGCTTTTCTGCAAAAATATCTGGACTATCTGCCCCTGTTCACGGTTTTCGGCATTTTACTCAGTCTGCCGGGAGGGGCGATTCGGCTTCATAATCCCTATTATTTAATAATTTTTGTGGTTACCATTCCGGTCTGGGTGCTTCTGATCTGGGCAATATTAAAAGTAAATAAAGCAAACAAAGAAAATACCCCGTCTTTTTCCGCTCCAGCAGGGGATAAAGGGGAAAACAAAGGAGGAGGCAAATGAGCCGGGCTTCGGATTTTATGGGACTGCGCATAACCATATTAATAGTCCTCGCGGTGATTCTCTCCGCGATCCAGTTTATCTACGGTCTTTTTTTCGCCACCCCGGTTTTCGGGACTCCCACGGTGGCCGCGGGGATCATCTTCCTGCTGATTTTCGGGATCATCCACTCCATCCTGCTCAAGGGATGGTTTCATACCCTGATTTTCGTGGTCTTTTCCTTTGTCATTTCCTTTCTGACGGAATGGCTGGGCGTGAATTACGGCCTCTGGTTCGGAAGCTATAACTACACCAATGCTCTCGGGCCGATGGCTTACGGCGTGCCTTTCCTGATCATCGTCTGCTGGGAGGGGATAATCTATCCCTCGCATGTCCTGGTGGATTGGCTCGCCGGGTTGGATAAAAAGGGATATGATTTCGGACCGTTGGGAAGCGTGATCGTTGCCTTTCTGGCCGCCACGGCCACGGCGCTTTTCACCACGGTCTGGGATCTCATGACCGACCCGATGGCGGTCCATCTCCGGTGGTGGATCTGGCACCAGGGAGGAGCGTATTTCAAGGACCTTCACGGGGGCGTGCCCCTGAGCAATTATTTCGGATGGTTCAGCGCGGTGTTCGTGATCAGCTTTACCTACCGGGCCGTCTTCGCCCGCAAGGCCCGCTATAAACAACCGATCGAAAATCTCTCGCTTTTCCTGGTCAGCTTCTATACCCTCTGGTTTTTCGCCGTGGCCGGGACCTTGCTTGCCCTCGGGATCACGCTGCCGATTTTCATCGGCGCCTTCACCATGGGCCCGATCATCGTCCTGGCCTGGGTAAAGTTTTTTGCCTCAAGACTTTAATTGCGCAGGGTGTTAGGTGATGGGTGATAGGTTTTCAAAAAAAGGAATTCAGGAGTTTAAGTTCTGATCTGCTGCTTGGATTTTTAGGGTTTTCATTCGCCAATCGTCAATCCCTCCGGGCCGTAGGCCCTACAGGGCCGGAGGCTACAATCATCAATTTGATTTGATCTGACTTTACAGTTCAACACTCATCCCGTCCCGCGCCGCCTGAACTTTCAACTTATGTTTTTTACTGAGTCCTTCGGCCAGTTTCCAGGGCTTCGACCTTAACATGGTCATGCCGAAATGGGTCAGGAGGGTAAGCCCGGGCCGGTTGGCCCGGACGATAGTTTCCACGTCGCCGAGATTCAAATGGTCGATCACCCGGTCGGGGAAAGATTGGAGGAGAACCACGTAAAGGATCAGGATTTCTCCCGGATAGAAGCTTTCGATTCCCTCGAAATAGCGGGTGTCGGCGATTAAGGAGACGCTTTTCTTTCCGCCTTCAAGGTTCAAACCGTAGCATTCCACTCCGTGGTGGATATGCTTGACCGGGGTTTTAATGGTCAGGTCGCCCAGGCGGTATTCCTCTTTTTCTTTCAGGATCTCGATTTTTTCCGGGTAGTCTTTCAGGTAGCTGAAGATGACCGGGTCTTTTTCGAAAGCGTCGGCGGTGGCGAAAATCACGCCCCGTTTCCGGAGCCGGCCCTCGGTCATCGCTTCGATCATCACGTTTATGTCCCCGGTATGATCGAGATGCTTGTGGGTCAGGATAATGGCGTCGAGTTTTCCGGGGTCAAGTTTGGGACGGCTTTTCAGGCAGTGAACCAGGGTCCCCGGGCCGGGGTCGATCAGGATCTGCTGGCCGGCCAGGGACATCCAGATGCCTCCGGAGGAGCGGAGCTGCTTGGAAACGACGAAGCGGGCTCCGGCAGTGCCGAGAAATTTAATCCAATCCATTTAACTTGTAATTCCCCTTGTTCTGGCCATGGGGTTACCTTATTTCTGTCATTCCGCACTTGATGCGGAATCCAGTTTTTATTCTCCTAGATTCCCGCTTTCGCGGGAATGACGGATTCAATAACAATATAAAGAAGTATTAAACCCATTAAATTCGCTACTAACTCCAAACTGTTAACTCATTACTTTTAACGCTTATATCCTATCTTCCTGAGAAAATCCTTCCGCCAGGAGATTTCTTCCGGTCCCTCGATCCCTCTCGGTTTTTCCCCGTCAATTACGCCCAGGATGCCCCGGCCTTGTTCGGTTTCAGCGATTATGAGCTCAACCGGGTTGGCGGTGGCGCAGAAAATGGAGCAGATTTCCGGGACCTGCTGGACCGCCTTGAGGACATTGATGGGGAAGGCGTCCTTAAGAATGATAATAAAGCTGTGGCCGGCCCCGATTTTCAGGGCATTGTCCGCGGCGAGCTTTTTCAGGCCTTCGTCATTGCCGTCGGCGCGAACCAGGCATTTGCCGGAAGACTCGCAGAAGGCGATCCCGAACTTTATTTCCGGCATCGCGCTGACCAGGGCCTCGTAAAGGTCCTCGACGGTTTTGATGAAGTGGGACTGGCCGACAATGACGTTCAATTCGGCCGGCTTGTCCACCTTGACGGTTTTTAGTTCCATAAAATAACCTCCTTATTTGCTTTATTATAAACAATGGAAAAACTATTTGCGCCGGTAAATTAATCTTGTCATTCCGGGCTTGACCCGGAATCCAGTCTTTCCTGGATTCCCGCTTTCGCGGGAATGACGATATGATTGTGAAATTGTTATTTCCGGCGAGCCATGTATATGTCCGCCTCGATCATTTTCCCATTGGAATCATAAAAATGATGGACCAAATATATGTTTCCCTGGTCATCCAGAGTCGGCTCGCCGGCGAATTCTGAAATAATCTCCTCGGGATTCCCCCATTCACCGTTATTTAATATTTTGCTCCGCAGGATCGCCGGTCCCGAATAACTCACGCTTGGGCGGTTGAACCAGAGTTCGTTGCCATCCGACGACAAAAACGGCATGTACTCATCCGCGACGCTGTTGACCGGGGACCCGAGATTAATCGGGTCTCCCCATTCCCCGTTGGCTTTCACCGATTTCCAGAGGTCCATTCCCCCCCGGCCGCCCGGCCGGCTGGAGCCGAAATACATGGTGTTTCCATCCGTGCTGATATGAATTTCCCCGATGCCGAATTCCTCAGAATTCAATCGGGGGCCCGCGTTTTCCCAGTCAGTCCATTTATCGTTTTTATAGACGGCCCGGTAATAATCTATTTCCCGGTAATTGCCGGCCCGGGCGGAGCAGAACCACATGACATTATCCTGGACAAATTCACAGCCATCCAGGGAAACATCATCGTTTAAAATGATCCGCTCCGGCTCGGTCCATTGCCCGGCCACTTTCCGCGACCACCAGATGCCGGTGACCCCGTCGGAAAGCTGTTCATTGGCGGGAATATTCAGGTCAGGAGTAAAAAAGAAGAAAAAGCGGTTCCCGTCGGGGGTGATAAAAGGTGAATCCTCAGCGCCGGCGGTGTTGAACGGCCCGGGCAGGGGAATGGGATCTTCCCATTCGCCGGACTGGAGATGCGGGGGGAAGAGGTCATCCGCCGGGGTTTGCTTCACGGCGTTGACAGGAATCGCTTCAGCCCGGGTCTTCTGCGCCGGCAATCCTGAATCGTTTCCGCAACTCGTGACAATAAAGGCAATCAGTAAAAAAGTATTGAAGATTTTATTTGTTTTGTTCAATGCCGGCAGTTTGTTAGAGCATAAGTAAAAGCATGTTAATCTGTTTTCTTTGGTTTCCATTCGTCAATCGTCAATTTGTTTCCGCATTATTTTCCCCATTCTGCTGCCATCCTAATCCTTTCCATCACCGGGGGATGGGTGTAAAAAATATTCACGATCAGGGGCGAAGGTGCGGGATCTGAAAGATTTTTCAGGGCCAGGCGTCTCTCGGAGGAGATGAACGAGTCCGCATCCCGGGTCAATTCCAGGGCGTAACAGTCCGCTTCGCGCTCCCAGGTCCGCGAAACCCAGTTCTGGGCGGGGAGCGAGAGTAGGGTGACCAGGACCAGGGCCAGGAGCATCAGGGGAAGCCCGGAGACTTCCCAGCTGTTGTGGATTCCCAACCGCGGGATCCGACGGGCAAATTTTAAGACCAGGGATAAAAAGTAAAAAAGAGGAAACGTCAGGAGAGCGGCGAGTATTCCCCCCTTCCAGGTGTGGTGTTTTTTATAATGCCCCAGTTCATGGGCCAGGACGGATTCAACCTCTTCCGGAAAGAATTGCTCAATCAGATTGTCGTATAAAACCACTCTTTGAGTTTTCCCGAGCCCGGTGAAATAGGCGTTGGCTTTGGCGGTGCGGCGGTGGGAATCCTCGACCAGAATCAGGGGATTATCGATCCCTGCCTTATGGGTCAGAAGTTCAATCCGGGTTTTCAAAGACCCGGAGGGCAGGGGATCGAAATTTCCGAAAAGGGGATCGAGGATTACCGGGGCCAGGAAGATCAGGAAAAGGATCAGGGCCGAGACCACGATCCCGGCCGGGATCCACCATTTGTCCTGGTCCCAGATGATGAAACGGTAAAGAATGACGATGGTAATCAGAAAAAAGACCAGAAAGATCAATTTGGATTTTAAGAGGTCAGTTATCCAGGCGGAAACGTTCTGGTGGGAAAGTTGAAAAGCCTGTTCCACCCGGAAGCTTTGCCAATCCAGGGGAAAGGAGATTATGAAATAAACCAGGATAGCCGCGGCGGCAAAGAAAATTAACTTCAGGAAATATCTTCCCCCGGCCAGCCGGTGAAATATTGACTCAAAGAAAAGTGAAACCCCGGATAACACCAGGAACAACAGGAACGCGATCTCCAGAAAGATCCGGTTCAACCCAAGGAAGAGCCGGGCTCGCTGGTAGGACTTCGCCCGGATGACCTGTTCCGGGGTGAAAAAGGCATAAGCATCTGGAAGGTTTCCCGGGTTAGTCTGATTTTGCAGGTTCAGGGTTGGGGTCGGGCTCGGGGGGAAAGTGGGTGGGTTGGCGCTTTCCGCTAAGCTTATGGCGGGCAATAAGAAAATGCCTACGAAAATAATTTTGGCAATGAATTTCATCCCTTATAAGCCTACCACCTAAGAAAATTATTTGAAAACATTCATATAAAAAGATAGGAGAGGGGATTAAATGAAAATCTCCCCTGGCCCCTCTTCCAATAAAGAGGGGATATCAACAAATTAAAAAGAGCCCCGAAGGGGCTCTTCTGGATTCCGGCTTTCGCCGGAATGACGAAAAAAGAAGTGGGAATGACGGGCGAAAAGATTACTACTGAAGCAGGAGGATATAGGTGTCGGCGCGGCGGAGGCGCTCGGAGAGAGTCTTGCAGATGGAGTAATAGATCTTGGCGGCCAGCTCGGGAGTGTTTTCCAGGAGCTTGACCAGGTCGGCCCGGGAAATTGTCAGGAGTTCCACGTCGCTGTCGGCCACGATCCGGGCCGAGGTATGCTGGTCCTCGATCAGGGCCATTTCCCCGAAATGCTCGCCGGGGGAGAGCATCCCGATGGATCTTTCCTTGCCGCTCTCGTCGATCTTGGAAACTTTGACCTCACCGTTTTTAATGATGAAGAGGGCCCGGCCGTTGGTATTTTCTTCGATGATGGTCGTGCCGGCCGGATATTTCTCCGTCTTGCAGATGGAACCCAGGAGATTGGTTTCCTTCACGTTCAGGCTTTGAAAGAGCGGGCTTTTTTTCAGAAGGTCGATGAAAGACATGATTTACTCCTCGATTCTGTCATTCCGCGCTTGATGCGGAATCTAATTATTTATAAATCTGGATTCCTGCTTCCACAGGAATGACGAATATGAAAAAATGAATTATTCGTATTCTTCCCGTCATGACTGGGGCGGTCCCCCCGGAGGAGGAGGTCCGGCCGGCCGCGCACCCGGCAAAGATTCGAAATTCTTCTTCTCCACCGCGTAAGAAAAGGCTTCGTCGCGGCTGATCTTCTTGCTCATCAGGAGGTCCATCAGGGCCTGGTCCATGGTCTGCATCCCCTCTTTTTTCCCGGTCTGGATTACGGAGAGGATCTGGTAAGTCTTGCCTTCGCGGATCAGGTTGGACAGGGCGTGCGTGCCGACCATGATTTCGAGCGCGGCCACCCGGCCCTTGACATCGCACCGTCGACAGAGGTTCTGGGAAACCACGCCCTTCAGGGATTCCGAGAGCATCATCCGGATCTGGTCCTGCTGGCCCATGGGGAAAACGTTGATGATCCGGTCAATGGTCCGGGCGGCCGAGCTGGTATGGAGGGTGCCGAAAACCAAGTGGCCGGTTTCCGCCGCGGTGATGGCCAGCTCGATGGTTTCCAGGTCGCGCATTTCGCCGACCAAGATGATGTCGGGGTCCTCGCGGAGGGCGGAACGCAGGGCGTTGGCGAAACTGTGGGTGTGCTGTCCGACCTCGCGCTGGTGGATCAGGGACTTTTTATTGCCATGAACGAACTCGATCGGATCTTCGACCGTGATGATATGCTCGTTGCGGTTGACGTTGATGTAGTCGATCAGGGCGGCCAGGGTGGTGGATTTGCCGCTTCCGGTGGCTCCGGTGACGAGCACCAGGCCCTTGGCCAGGTCCGCAAACCTCTTCACGGCCTGCGGTAGGCCGAGTTCCTCGACGGTGGCGATCTTGATCGGGATCGTCCGGAAGGCCGCCCCCAGGCCCTTGCGCTCGGTGAAGATATTCACCCGGAAGCGCCCCCCCTCGATTTCGTAGGCCAGGTCGATCTCCCAGTCCTTCTTCAGGTCGGCTTTCTGCTTGTCGTTGAGGATCTCGGTCAGGAGAACCTCTGCGTCCTGGGCGGAAAGTTCACGGGATTTCAAAGGAACGAGATCCCCGTGGATCCGGAAAACCGGGGGCATGCCCACGGAAAGATGGAGGTCGGAAGCGTTATTCTCCAACTGGGCTTTAAGCAG